>CAWILB010000038.1:0-18652 GCA_963836635.1 uncultured Acidobacteriaceae bacterium
TATGTCGGCCTGGTACGGTTTACCGTATTGCTCTCGCCGTTCAGGCCCGGGTCGCCGGCCCGGCGCGGCATTGCCGCTTTGCTCCACCCGCCGCTCTGCGCCGAGTGGACCGGGGATATGACAGGCAATCCTGGAATTGCCCTTGAATCACGGAACAACCTGCTCTGCACTCGTATAAAACAGCCTTTCGTCCGCGAAATACGGGCGTAAAACCTTGAGGCCGAAACTAGTTTCAAGCAAGGCGTTGACTCCCGAAGTATAACAAAGCCAGGCCCTGCCCACGGCATGCCCCGCGGCCGTCCCTGCAAAGCTTCCTGTGCCGGCCAAGCACACCCCACCGCCGCCGTTGCGTTAGCATTGGAAGCGAATGAGCAACTTCAGCGAAATCTTCGCCGAACGCCCCCTGCTTGCTGACGGTGCCATGGGCACCGTGCTCTACTCCCGCGGCATTTTCATCAACCGCTGTTACGACGAACTTAACCTCTCTGACCCCGCGCTTATCCTCTCCGTTCATGAGGAATACCTGCAGGCCGGCGCTGAGATTGTTGAAACCAATACCTTCGGCGCTAACCGCTTCCGCCTTACTCGCCACGGCCTTGGCGACAAAGTCCGCGACATTAATGCCGCAGGCGTTCGCCTTGCGCGCCAGGCCGTCGAACGCCTGCGCGAAAAACAATCCGTCGACGCATGGGTGGCCGGTTCCATCGGCCCATTGGGCGTGCGGCTCGAACCGCTGGGCAAGACCAGTCTGGATGAAGCACGCACCGCCTTTGCCGAGCAGATTCGCGTCCTCATCGGCGAAGGCTCCGATTCCGGCGCCGCAATTGGCGCCACTGAATCCGGTGTCGACCTGCTCATCATTGAAACCATGCCGGCGCTCAACGAAGCGCACCAGGCTTTGCTTGCCGCGCGCGAGGGCGCTCCTCATCTTCCAGTGGTCGTCATGGTCACCGTCGACGGAGACGCCAACTGCCTCGATGGCTCCTCGCCCGCTCACGCCGCCGCGCTGCTCACCGAGTGGGGCGCAAATGCCGTCGGCGTCAACTGCTCCACCGGTCCCACATCGATCCTCACCGCCATTGATGCCATGCGCGGCGCAACCAGTCTGCCGCTTGCCGCCATGCCCAACGCGGGCCTGCCCCGCGCCGTCGAAGGCCGTAATATTTACCTTTGCTCGCCGGAGTACATGGCCAGCTTTGCGCGCAAGGCCATCGCCGCCGGCGTGCAGATGGTAGGCGGTTGCTGCGGCACAACTCCCAATCACATTCGGGCCATGCGTTCGGCCATGCGCGCCCTCGACGAACAGGCCCGCATCGAGAGTTGGCGGCGCCGCGCCCGCGTTCGAACCAGAGACTCCTCCGGCTCCGCTCGCCGAACGCTCGCGCGTTGGATCGCTGCATCGCCGGGAAACAATTCATCACCCTCGTTGAAATTGTCGCCGCCCAAGGGCATCGACTGCTCCAGGCGAGATTGAAGGCGCCGTATTCCTGGCCAAACTGGGCGTACACGCCGTCATCGTGGGCAATACCCCGGGCGCATCGGCCCGCATGAGCGCGCAAAGTCTCTGCGTCCAGATCCAGCAGCACACCGGGATTGAGACGGTTCTCCATTACACCTGCCGCGACCGCAATCTGCTCTCCATTCAGTCCGATCTGCTCGGGGCTTCGTCCCTCGGCCTGCGTAACATTCTTTGCCTCACCGGAGACCCGCTCAAGCTGGGAAACTATCCTGACGCTACTCAAGTCTTTGACGTCGATTCCATCGGTCTGGTCAACATCGTCGAGCGCCTCAATCGCGGACTCGACATCGGCTCCAACTCCATTGGCGCCAGTTCCAACTTCACCATCGCCGTCGCCGCCAACCCCGGCGCGCCCGACATCGAAAACGAACTGCGCCGCTTCCGCTACAAAGTCGAAGCCGGCGCAGAATTTGCCATCACTCAGCCGATCTTTGATCTGCGACTGCTCGAGAGCTTCCTCCTGCGCATCAAGAACCATCGCATCCCCGTGATCGCCGGCATCTGGCCCCTTACCGGCCTCCGCAACGCCGAGTTCATGAAGAACGATCTGCGCGTCTCAATGCCTGAAGAGATCATGCTGCGCATGGCGCAGGCCGATTCGCCCGATGCCGCGCGCCACGAGGGCATCAAGATCGCCCAGGAGATGCTTGAGGCCGTGCGTCCTCTCGTCGATGGCGTACAGGTAAGCGCCTCATTCGGCCGCTACGACGCGGCCGCCGAAGTCATCGCCAGCGTGCTGCCTCCGGGCGCCGTCGCCATGCAGGCATAGTTGTTTCTCGGCTCTCTTGCAGTCTGTGCCCGGCCCAAGTACACTTCTCCGCAAACAAATCTGCCAGTAAATGCTGGGGTCAAAGCCTTGGCTTCAGTAAGGTGAGGACCGCAATGTCAGACGGGTTCACTGTTGGGGCCGCCATGGGCGAGCCAACAATCTTCGATTGTCCCAACTGCAAAGAGACCATCGACGCCAGTGCTGAAGCCTGCCGCTTCTGCCGGGCAAAAGTCGATCACGAAGCGGCTCGCAAGGCTGCCGCGCTCCTTTCCCGCGTCAACCAGGCCTGCAGTGACGCCAGCTATATGACGAGCACCGCGCTGGCATTGCCAGTATTCTTCGTCCTCCGGTTCATACCCTTTCTAGGCGGCCTGGGTTCGGTCGGATTCTGGGCCCTGTTGATCGTTCTTCCTGTGTGGGCGCTGCGCTGGTGGCTGAAATACCGAAAAATCGAAACTGACGACGCCGACTTCCACCGTGCCCGGAAGAGAGCGCTGGTGACCGGGATCGTGGTTTCGTGCCTGTTCATGATTTTTGTCCTCCTGTTTATCGCTTCGGTCATGTTCATCTCCTTCGCATCGCACCACATGCAATAAAAGGTCAATTCAGTGCGAAAGCCCGCAACGCGGGCGCGAGATGGTAGCCCCAGGCGCGAGCCTGGGGTGCAAGGGTGAATTCCGCACAATAGCCCGCTTCAGCGGGCGAAAGAACACTGTCATTCCACGCCCTCATCGTCGCATCAACCGCTGCTGATAGAATTCCTCCCAGAACCTACGCCGGAGCCGCCATGCCCTCATTCGAAGAATCGCTCAAGAAGCTCGAAACCATTGTCGATCAACTCGAAAAAGGTGACCTTGCGCTCGAAGAGTCGCTCAAACTCTTCGAGCAAGGCGTTGGCCTCTCGGCAGCCTGCAAGAAAGAGCTCGACGAAGCCGAAGGCAAGGTCCAGATGCTCGTCAAACAACGCGATGGCTCGCTCAAAGCCGAGCCCTTCCTCACCGATAAGCCCTTCTGATCGCAGTCCAGCCACCGGCGCTGGTCGCGCGTGAAACTTAATGCCGTCCATCAAAACTCATTGAGCGATTGGATCAGCCCGCAAACCAGCGAGGTCTTTCCTACCCCTTGCGCTCCCACCAACTATGGCCTTGGCCATCGAGCGGCTCCGCTCTCGTCGATCACGTCTTCTCAGTCTGAATGAACCGCATGCAATTCCGATCGCGGTCCCTCACGTACATCTCGCGCGTCCCCCAGATTTGATCGACCGGCGGAGTCGACACTTCAACGCCCTTGCCCACAAACTCCGCAAATAATTCATCCACATCATCCACAATCAGGTTCGCTACACCCCCGGCCACTCCATCGCCGACATAGGAAGAAAGGTTCATCCAAACTCCGTCCCGTGAAATAGCCAGGTAGCATGGATCGCTTATCGCGTTACCGGCGCCATGCGCGAATTCCAAACGGAACCCGAGGCCATTGCAGTAAAATTCCGCTGCGGCGGCCGCGTTTGACACGTGCAGCAACGGAACTGCAAATTTGATCATCGGAGACCTCCCGGTTCCCGGCCTTATGTCTTAGTGTGTCCGAAAACGCTGGCTACTCCTCAGCGGGGGCTTTCTCGGCTTTCGCCAGCCTGGCCAGCGCCGCCTGCTCCCGCAGCACCTGCTTCAACGGCCGAGCCGGGGTGCCGAAGAGCACCTCGCCTGGGTTGTCACTCTTCACGGTTGCGCCGCTAAACACCCCGCTCTGACCGCCCAGCACCACTCCGGGGCCAACATGCGCATGGTCCCCAATCCCCACCTGACCCGCGATTACCGCGCCGTTGCCCACCGTCGACGAGCCTGAGATCCCGGTCAGCGCCACGATCACCACATCTTCGCCGATATCGCAGTTGTGACCGATGTGCACCAGGTTGTCGATCTTCGTTCCCCGCCGGATGCGGGTCTCACCCAGCGCCCCGCGGTCGATGGTCGAGTTGGCGCCGATCTCCACGTCGTCCTCAATCGCCAGCGTTCCCTGCTGGGGGAACTGCGTATGCTCGCCGGTGAGCGGATCGCGCACGTATCCGAATCCATCCGCGCCAAGCACGGCCCCTGCATGAAGAACCACGCGGTCGCCTATCGTCGTTCCCGGATAAATCACCGCCCCCGGAAACACGCGGCAGTTCGCGCCCAGCGTCACGCCCACGCCCACCACGGCGCTCGAGCCCACGCGGGTCCCTTCACCGATTGTCGCGCTGTCTCCAATCACCGCATGTGGCGAAATCGTCACTCCGTTTCCGAACTTCACATGCATCCCCACCACCGCGCTCGGATGCACTCCAAGCGCCATTGGAGGCGGATTCAGCAGCCTGCCCGCTCGCGCAAACCACAACCGCGGATCTCCGTTTTCAACGATCTCGATGCGCAGGCTATCCGCTTCGAGCGGCGCCGCGTCAGGCTTCAGCACCACCGCCGAAGCGTTGCTCTTAATTGCGGCCTCCACCGTCGCGGCATCGGTGGCGAATATCAAATCAAATGTCGATGCCTTTTCAACCGACGCCACCGAGAGAATCTCGGTCTCTGGGCTGCCTTTCTTCAGCCGCCCGCCCAGCTTCTCGATCAGTTCGCCGAGTGTCATCGTCTTTGCTCCTTACACGGCCTTGCCGCCCCGGAAAGCGGTACTTCCATTGATGCGGCGGCGATCGGGTTCCCCGCTCCGGTCCTTTTTATCTTCAACAGACGACACCAAAACACTTCATTCAGTATGCGGAATGAGTATAAGGAATATTTCGCCGTAGATGCGCTTTATTTCGTGCATTCAGGCCGGCTGCACCAACCGTGCCACCGATCGCGCCCGAGTCCTCCCCAGATGCTAAGTTGTGCAAATGCAGTTGCCGCGGCGGCTGCTGATGTGAGTGCCCATCTTTTTCGCAAATCGCCGCGGCGATTTGTGGAAAGGGTGGCAAAGCACAAAATCATGCGGTTCGCGGCCTCTCGTAGAGCCCCGGCTCACCCGGCGGCCGGGTCTTCCACCGCCGGTGAATCCAAAGCCACTGGTCGGGGTAGCGCCTGATCCAGCTCTCAATCGCATCGTTGCAGAGTTCGGTTCCACGCAGAATGTCGTCGCTCACCGAATCAGTGTGAGGAATCTCGACCTCGGGTCCGAAATGCAGCACATAGCGCTTTTCCGCTTTCTCCCACAGCATGAACCCGGGCAACACCGCCGCGCCCGTCTTGCGCGCCACATGCGCCAGCCCTGTCGCCGTGCAGGCCTCAATCCCGAAAAACCTCACAAACACGCCCTGCGGCGGTGTCATGTTGGTATCCATCAGGATGCCCACCGTCCCGCCCTCGTGCATCGCCGTCAACAATCCCCGCCCGAAGTCGTCCTTGTGCAGCACGTAGTTCCCATGCATGCAGCGGATGCGATTTACATATTCGTCGAGGAGTCGGTTGTCGAGTCTCCTGATCACCATCCCCATCGGGTGGCCCATCATGGAGTGGTAAAAACTCGAAAGCTCCCATGCCCCCAGGTGCGCCGTCATCACCAGCACGCCTTTGCCCCGCGCCCGCGCCGCCTCGTAGTGCTCCAGCCCCTCGGCGCGCAGCCAGTCGCGCGTGTTCCCGGGGGTGTAGCGGGGCATGCGGCAGAACTCCACCAGTTGCCAGCCCAGGTGAAGATACACGCCACGCAGGATTTCTCTTCTTGTCCTTGGAGGCAGTTCCGGCAATGCGAGCTCAAGGTTGCGCTCGCCTACGCGCCGCAGCCGGCCAAAAACCCAGTAGACGGCAATGGCCAAGCCCCACGCCCAGAGACGCGCCAGACCGCGCGGCAAAGCGCCCAGCGCGCGAGCCACGGCCACAACTACCCAGTATTCAAGCTTCTCCCGCATCGATGGCAACAATCAGTGTAGCCCTTCGATGGGGAGACTCAGCACTCCTGTCTATGGCTCAATTTGTGGCCGTTTTCTAATCCAATCCAGTAAACAAGCCGCGGAAAACAGCGCTCGTGAACAGCAGGAGTGACAAATGTCAGTACTTCAATGCCAAAAAAGCAAGCCCCCGGGTTTGAGCGCTCTCGCGTTCAAACCCGGAGGTCACTGACCACTGCTCCTACCGTCTCTTCGCCTGCACGAAATAGTGCGCCACATCGCGCACAAATGCCACCGCGCCCGGAGGCACCGGCACGTTGCCGCGCAGCACGTTGTCAAAGGCCTGCGGCCCGCCAAAATACACCTGGGTATCCTCGCTGTTCTGGCTCACGCTGGTCCCGTCAAGGTCGATACCTGCAAACAGCCCCTTGTTGCGCGAGTAGCTCAGCAACTCCGCGTTCATCTTCCAATCGGTTGACGCCTGGCCCGCCCGGCCTACAGGCCCCGCGGCGGCCGAGGCGTCGCCCCCAATCTTGAACTTGTTCTTCAACAGGTCCTGGAAACCCCGGTCGTTCACCGCAATCAATATCAAATCGGTCGACTGCCCGCCGATCTGGAATCCGAATGAGCCGCCCGCCATCCGGATAAATACCGGCGCGCTCCATCCGTGCCCGGTGCGGCATGTCACCACACCCTGTCCGTATTGCGCGCCAAACACAAATGCGCCCTTCACCAGCCCGGGCACCACGGCAACGCATGTCGCCGAGCGCAGAATATCCAACGGTACCGTGCGGTCCTGCGCCGACATAATCTGGTCCAGAACCACCTTCGCCGCATCGATGCGCGCCTGCAGATCGTCGCGCGTCGACGCCGCAAAAACCTGCGTGCTCAGCATCGCGCTTACGCAGACCGCCATCAGTGTATTTTTCATGTCATGTCCTTTCCGTTCCGGCAGAGCTCTAGTCTCCGGGAGGGTGAGTGTCGATGTTATTCGAGCTTGAGGACGCCTGACCTTCCAACCCCGCGTGCGTGCGCCGGGGCGCAGGCCTGACACTCTCGCAGCTTTGACCTGCTCCTATTCCAACACGGCGCATAGGGCTCTCGTCCATTGGCTCTTGTCGAATCGGATGCGCATTGTGTCCGCTCTGTTGGCTTTCATGCCACGAAAAACTTACTTCGGTACATCATCGCGTGCAAACCCACTGCCTTGCCCGCCGCTGTCGCATGTTCCCCAGCTTCGACCAGAAATACCGCAAAAATGCCTTGTCTGGAACAATCTCCGCCGAATGTTCATCCGCAGAAAAAAAAGAGGAGTTCACAGGCTCCATGAGATCATGGCGCCTGGGAACTCCTTTCCCCAGATCTGCGTTGTTTCTGTAAACAAGAGTGTGGAAAAAGGAGAAAAGGCACAAGAGTACTTAGGGACAATGACCTTTAGTAACGTATGAAGCCGCGGATTGCTCTAGGCTTCCTTGCCCTCCGTGTACCCTTCACCCTCGGCCAGGGACCCCCGCAAAAGCCGCGACCGATTCAAGGCCGACACGATCAGCCTGATTCGGTTCTCGGCCCCGGTCTTTTTCATCAACCGGCCCACATAGGCTTTCACCGTTCGCTCCTCGATGCCCAGCTCGACGGCAATCTCACGATTCGATCGCCCCAGAACAATCAGCCCAAGCACCTCCTCTTCACGCGCAGTCAAATGCGATTCCGAGCCTGACAGGCTGGTGTCAGAAACATGAAGCAGGCGGTCAATCAGCCGCGAGAGCAGCCTCCTTGGAGCCCAGATCGATCCCGAAGTAACCACATTCACCGCTCGGCGCACTACCTCGGGGTCGGCCGTCAGATCCAGAAAGGCCCGCGCTCCGGCCAAAATCGAGCTCAAAACCAGCTCGTCGTCGTGTTCCGGCCCAATAACGATCAGCCGCACTTGGGGCCTGAGCCGCCTCACCGACTCCAGCGCTTCCAACCCGACCAGGGAGGCATGAAGGTCGAAAACCAGGTATTCCAGGCTCTGATCACTCAGCAACCCCGCCAGAGTTCCCACCACCGGCAAGAGCTGCGGCTGACCCTGTTCGGCCGGCAGATCGAAGATGCTCCGCAACCCCGCCAAACGTATGGGCTCATCCGCAACCACTCCGATTCGGATCGGGTCGGATTTAGAGTTTTTTGACATTTTTGCGCTCCAAGGCAGGCGTCAAACAATCAGGCAGCTGCACCAGTTCGACGCGGATCAGCAACCCGCCGACGTTACACCTGTCCCGCATCACGCGCTCTGGAACCGAACCTCAGGCCCCTCAAGCGCGCACTCAGAGTTTGGGAAGTACGATCCCCTGCTGCTTTTGATATTTGCCTTTGCGATCGGCGTAACTCACTTCGCAGGTCTCGTCGGATTGGAAGAACAGTATCTGGCACAGCCCTTCGTTGGCGTAAATTCTGGCCGGCAAGGGCGTCGTGTTCGAAATTTCCAGCGTCACGAACCCTTCCCACTCCGGCTCGAACGGCGTTACGTTCACAATAATTCCGCAACGCGCATAGGTCGACTTACCAACGCAGATTGTTAATACATCTCTGGGGATACGGAAATATTCTACGGAACGCGCCAGTGCAAACGAATTGGGCGGAACAATAACTGACTCCGACTGGACCGAGACAAACGACCGTTCGTCAAAGGCCTTGGGGTCAATGATGGCGCTGTTCACATTGGTGAAGATTTTGAACTCGTCAGATACCCGCAGATCGTAGCCGTACGAAGAGAGACCGTAGGAAATAACTCCAGTGGCCACCTGTTTTTCGCTGAACGGTTCGATCATCCGGTGGTTGATCGCCTGTTCCCTGATCCAGCGGTCGCTCTTAATCGACATGCCACTCCCGTGCACGAGTTCCAAGGTCTTCGCCCTGGTACCCTCGCGGTTGTTCCAACTTGCTGATTCATCTTACGAAAAGCGCCACTGAAATCACAACCGCACATCCCTCCTCCCCCTGTGGATTATCGGCGCGAAATTCGCTCGCTCTTCTCTCCCAGGCCGCTTCCCGCCGCGCGAGACAGCCAACGCTTCCACAGTTGCGTGCAAAATCTGTATTATGACCGATGTAGGTCGTGGTAGAGTCAATACCAGTTCTGGCCAGGCGGTTTTCAAAATTGGCCGAACCCCGAGGTCACGGAAGCCAGACCCCACCTGTACACGATCGTCTCGGGAAAAACCTTAACCCGCGGCAAGCGTTTGATAAACCATGCTTCCGGAAACATTTACCGGTTTCTGAGAACCCGAACAGCGAGGAAACTCCATTGATCAAGCAGGACATCGTTCATCAAGTGATTGAGCGCACCGGCTTGCCGCGAACCAAGGCTGAAGCGGCTGTGGACACGGTTTTCGAGGGCCTCAAACAGGCACTCGCGGCCGGCGAGCGCATCGAGCTGCGCGGCTTCGGCGTCTTCAGCGTCCGCGCCCGCAAGACCGGCATCGGCCGCAATCCCCGTACGGGCACTGAGGTCAGCATCGCCCCCGGCAAAGCCGTTCGCTTCAAGCCCGGCAAAGAGCTCCACAGCCTCGAATCCTGATCCGCGAACCGCCTGGAACTGTGTGCTCCAAAATCCCCGGCGACGATTGGGCCTCCGATCTCTTCGCATCTCGAACGAGGGCCGATATCGCTTGCACTCCCGCCGGAACCGCAGCACAAACGCGGCTTCACCGACTTGAATGCGCCGCGAAGCGGCGAGCCCGCCCCACCGCAGGTGGCTACATCAGCCTCTGCGGATCCACATCCACCACCAAGTTCCGCCGCGGAATCTCCGCCTTGTCGGCGTGCGCCATCATTCCCTTGCAGCGCCGTATTGAGCGACTTTGCGCGACGCAGCCTTCAAAATCAAGTGGAACCGGTAAACGCTCTTGATGCGCGCAATCGGCGCCGTGCACGGCCCCAGCACCCGCACCGCTCCGTTCTGTTGATTCTTGACAAGGTATTTGCCCAGTTCCGCCGCCCACCCCGCCGCCTCTTCCAGCTTCTGCGACCGCACCAGCACATTCGCCAGCGCGCCAAACGGAGGATAGTGCATCCACCTCCGGTACTTCAGTTCCCGCTCGGCAAACCTCGCATAATCGTTCCCCGCGGCCGCCAGAATCGCATAATGATCCGGATAGTACGTCTGCACCACCACTCGCCCGGGCAGCTCGCCGCGGCCTGCCCGACCGCTCACCTGCGAGATCAACTGAAACACTCGCTCCGCCGCGCGAAAATCCGGCATGGTTAACGAGTGGTCGCAGCCCACCACCCCCACCAGCGTCACTCCGTGAATGTCGTGCCCCTTGGCAATCATCTGCGTTCCCACAAGCAAATTGATCTCGCCCGAGTGCAGCCGCGCCAGCAGCCGTTCAAGATCGTAGCGCCCCCGCACCGTGTCGCGATCCATGCGTCCGATCCGCGCCCCAGGAAAAATCTCGACCAGTCGCTCTTCTCCCTGCTGCGAGCCCGCGCCAAGGTAGAACAAGTGCTCGCTCTCGCATTTGGGGCAATGCGCAGGCACCGTCCGCTTGTAGCCGCAGTAGTGGCACTCCAGCCGCTGCCCCTCGCGAGCCATACCACCATCCTCTGCTGAAGCCTTGTGGTGAGTCAGCGCAATCGCGCAGTTCTGGCAATCGAGCTTCTCGCCGCACGCCCGGCAAATCACCGCAAACGAGTAGCCCCTCCGATTCAGCAGCACCAGTGCCTGCTCGCCGCGCTCAAGCGCCGCCCTGATCTCATTCACCAGCGCCCGCGAAAAAAGCTGCTCCCGTCCCGTTTCCCGAAACTCGCGCCGCATGTCCAC
Organism: uncultured Acidobacteriaceae bacterium; assembly: GCA_963836635.1. Lineage (GTDB taxonomy): Bacteria > Acidobacteriota > Terriglobia > Terriglobales > Acidobacteriaceae > Telmatobacter. Next base: position 10,946 of record CAWILB010000038.1, read on the forward strand.
GAGTTCAACCGGGGGCAATGGGCGGTTCATCACCCGCTCCCGCAACTCGATGCGCCCGTACTTGCCGGCCACCGTGTTCTGCCAGCTCTCCAGCGACGGCGTGGCCGAGCCCAGCAACGCAACTGCGCCGGTCAGCTTGGCCCGCATCACTGCAACGTCGCGCGCGTTGTACCGCGGACTCTCTTCCTGTTTGTAGCTCTGGTCGTGCTCCTCATCCACCAGGATCAAACCCAGCTTCGGCGCCGGCGCAAAGATCGCCGACCGCGTTCCCACCACGATCGGCGCATCACCCCGCTTGATCCGCCGCCACTGCTCGCTGCGCTCTTCGGGAGTCAGCGCGGAGTGCAGCAGCGCCACCTTCTGTCCGAACGCGCGATCCAGCAGCCCCACCGTCTGCGGCGTCAGCCCGATCTCCGGCACCAGCAAAATCGACGAGAACCCACGCTCCAGCGCCTTCTGCATCGCAGCCAGATACACGGCTGTCTTCCCCGACCCGGTTACTCCAAAAAGTAAAAAGGGATGGTATCCCCCCATCGCTCCAGTCACCGTTTCAAGCGCCCGCTTCTGCGCCTGGTTCAACTCTTCGGGCCCATCCGTCGCCGGAGTCAACCCGCCCAGGCGAAACACCGCCGGCCGCTCCTCAATCCGCACCAGCCCGCGCCGCACCAATGTCTGCAGTGTCGACGTGGGCAAATCTTTCTTGCGCAACTCGGCCAGCGCAATTTCGCCCCCACACGCCGCCAGCTCCGCCAGAATCGCCTGCTGATTCTCAGTCAGCTTGGGCAGCCTCGCCTCAGGGATCAGCACCGCAAACCGCTCCATCCGCCGCGCATCGCGCTCTGCCGCGGTCATTTCCCTCGCAATCCACTTCTTCCTCACCAGGCTCGCCAGCATCGGAAGTGAAACCGCCGTCGCCGTCCGCAGCGTCGATACCTTTACCGGCTCACCCTCCGCCAGCCGCTTCAACACCCAGAATTGCATCTCGTGCGCTTCGGCCTTCGGCTGCCTTTTTCTCTTATTCGAGATGTCATCCTGAGCCGGGTGCCCCACCCTGGCGACGCTTTTGTCGCCAGGGTGGGGAGGAAGTTCGCTGGTTGCCCCATCCTTTGGGCGCTCTTGGCCCAAAGGGTGGGAAACCTCAAACTCTTCATCTCCCCCAGGACTGGGTGCCCCTGGTCTAGATTTTGAGACCAGGGAATCCCCCTCCACCATCGTCGCCAGCGCATCCCGCCCCGCATCGGTGATGCGGTAATACACCGTGCGCCGCACCTCGGCCACCAGCGGCAGCATTCCCCGCAGCACCTCGCCCAGCGGAGCCAGATAGTATCCCGCAATCCACTCGGCCAGCTCCAGCAATTCGTTGCTTAACAGCGGCTCCTCGTCCAGAACCGCTTCAAGAAACCGCGTCTCAAAGTCCCCCTGCGGCTTCACGTCCACCGCGGTCACCACGCCGATCAACTTCTCGCTCTTGAACGGCACTATCACCCGCGCCCCGCGCTGCGGTTTCTGATCCTGCCGCACCGCATACGTAAACGTGCGATCCAGAGGCACCGGCAGCGCGACTTCGCAATACTGAGCCATGAGAGACAGTCTCCAGTCTAATTTCCCCTCCCTGCTGACTTGTTTCACTCCTTCACATCTTCACTCTTTCACTGATTTACTGCTTCTTTGTCCACTGCGCACTGTGCAATGTTCCCTGCCCACTGTCGTACAATTCCTGCTGATGAACGCGCCTTCTGAATCCGCATCCTCCAAGCAAGCTCCGTCGTCCCCGCCCATCACCCCTGCACCCGTCACTCTTGCCCCCATCACCCTGGCCATCGACATCGGCGGCTCCGGCCTCAAGGCCATGCTCCTCGATCCCGCCGGCAAGCCGCTCAGTGAGCGCCAACGGGTTGTCACGCCCGCGGTGCCTACGCCGCGCGCCGTGCTCGCCGCGCTCGACCTGCTCATCAAGCCGCTCGCGGCCTTCGACCGCGTTTCTGTAGGCTTTCCCGGCGTCACCAAGCACGGTGTCACTTACACTGCCGTCAACCTGAATCCCGAATGGATGAACTTCCGCTTCCAGGAGGCGCTTGAAAAACGCTGGGGCAAGCCGGCCCGCGTGGCCAACGACGCCGCGATCCAGGGCTACGGCGCAATCAAGGGCAAGGGTATTGAGATGATCGTGACTCTCGGAACCGGCATGGGCTCGGCGCTCTATAGCGACGGCCACCTTTGCCCGCTCGAACTCGGCCACCACCCCTGGAAGAAGAAGACCTACGAGGACTACATCGGCCGCCGCGGCCTTGACAAGTACGGCAAGAAGGAGTGGAACAAGCACGTCCTCGAAGCCATCGAGCAGATCCGTTTCACCTTCAACTTCGACCACCTCTACCTGGGCGGCGGCAACACCAAGAAACTCGATTTCGGCATGCCCAAAGCCGTCTCAATCGTCTCCAACGAAACCGGCCTCCTCGGCGGCGTCGCGCTGTGGAGGAATCAAGGCTAAGCCAACGGCAAGGTTTCTGACTTGACTCACATTCGTTTATAAACGAAGATGGAAAGATCGAACTTGTTCGAGATTCGGCATTACCTGACCCGGAACGAAAAAGACGTCTACATGGAATGGCGGAGGCGACTTAGGGACACCCAAACGAGGACCGCCATCGACCGGAGAGTTAACCGCATCGAGTTGGGCAACTTCGGCGATCACCGATTCTGCCGGGATGGTGTGTGGGAACTTCGAATTGACGTCGGGCCGGGCTATCGAGTCTACTGCGCCATCGCAGGAGTTCAGGTGGTCCTGTTGCTCTGCGGGGCGACAAGCGATCTCATGATGCCGACATCGCCCGGGCCTGTGAATACTGGTTGGACTGGCAAGGAAGGAGTTAGCGATGAGAGACAGAACTCGCGAAGAAGCCATGGCAGAACTCCTTAAGGAAGAACCTGCCTATGCACTCGATCTGCTCAATAGCATTCTCGAAGACGGCGAACAGAGCGAACTGCTCATCGTCTTGCGTCAGATGACGAAGGCCTTTGGTGGTGTCCAGGACGTTGCGAAAAAGGCGAACCTTAATCCGACCCAGCTCTACCGCACATTGTCCGAACAAGGCAATCCCGAGCTTCGCAGCCTCTCCGCCATCCTCAAAGCCATGGGCCTGCGCCTCGCCGTCGAAAAAGTCCGCGCCGCATGAAACTGACTTCTCAACAACACATTCATTGATTGGCGCGATTCGCATTTCATCCTCTCGATGAGTGCCCACCCTCGCCGGGTGCCCCAGGTCTCGCTCTTGGGACCTGGGAAAACGATTCCGCCAACTTCCGGACTCGCCGCCTCACTGACTCTCTAACCCGTCAACTCCGCAGCATTGCAGATAATTATTCCTCCCTGCGCTACATTGAAATCGGGGACGAATCTCGCGCGGGCGCAGACTTTGAGAATGCCCGCAAAGCGCACTTCAAGCGCTTTGTTTCCAAATTTTTGCAGTCAAGTCGCGCATTTTCAAATACGCGAAGCGAAAATCATCGCCTGAGTTGATGAAAACAGAACACTTGTTTCACAAAGAGAGGGGGGGATACCCCGGCAGATTCCTACTCCCGGCTGGCCCAGGGGCGCGCCGACTTGCTGACTAGCCGACTAGCTTTGCCTTCATCGGCGCCCTCAGCCCCACTCCCGCATCGCAATCTGCAAATCCGCCCACCCCTCCTTCTTCTGCCGCGGGTCGCGCAGCAAAAACGCGGGGCCGAAGGTTACGATAAACCGGCCTCCGCAAACGGCGTGGAAGCGGTCAGGGGCACACCATCGACCCGGTGGCTCAACCAGCATTCGATCTGCGATTTCGGTCTAGTCTGACCGCAATCGTTCCGCACCTCTTTGGGCGGGCGTTGCGAACACTTCGCCCCTCCAAGTCGTCTTCTCAACCGTATACTCAATTCTTCTCATGAATCGAATTCTGGGAACCGTCTTTGCCGCGCTCTTGGGACTCGCCTTCGGCAGCTTCCTGAACGTGTGCCTGACGCGCTGGCCCGCTGGAGAGAGCATCGTGAAGCCGCGCTCGCACTGCCGCAACTGCGATCGCACGCTTGCGTGGTGGGAGAATGTGCCGCTGCTAAGCTGGCTTGCCCTGCGCGGGCGCTGCAGCACTTGCGGGACGTGGATTGGATGGCGATACCCGCTGGTGGAGCTCGCGGTGGGAGCGCTTTGGGCAATTTCTGCATGGCGTTATGTTCCAGCGTTCCTGGAAAAGGGCGATTCGGTAGTAGTGGCCCTCTACTACTCCGTTGACTTGGCCGGAACTCTCATGTTCTCTTGGCTGTTGGTCGCGCTCGCGGCGCTTGACGCAGAGAACTACTGGCTCCCTGATTCGGTCACAATTCCTGGGATCATCCTCGGGATTCTCCTCGTGATCGCCAAGTCGGTTCTCAATACAGTCTCCCCGTTTCATGACACCGTCTATGGAAGCGAGCTCAAGATGATTACCGTCGAGGCTGGGCAGGCGGCAATCTTCCGCCTTCTCGAAATCCTTGCCGCCGCCAGCCTTATCCTCCTCTTCCGCTGGCTCTATAAACTCATTCGCCATCGCGAGGGCCTCGGCCTCGGCGACGCCAAGTTGATGGCAATGCTGGCCGCGTGGCTGGGGCTTCCAGGCGCGCTGCTCTCATTCGCAATTGGAGTCGCTGTTGGATCGCTCGCAGCAATTGTTCTACTCGCCCGTCGCTCCAAACCCCCAACCGCCGAATCATGGGCAACCGCCAAACTGCCGCTCGGCACGTTTCTCTGCATCGGAGGAATCGTAAGCAGCCTGTGGGGTCAGCTAATCATCTCCTCGTACCTGCGCTGGGCCGGGTTCTAACCTCATTTCTCAACAGCCCGCATGTTCAAAGCCGCAGTTTTGTCGGCGGCCTTTTGCACTCAATTACGTGGGCCGCGTGCAGAATGGAATCATGCATCCAATTTCCGCTCCTGCCTGCACACTGGATATGCATCACCATCCATCCCAGCATGGAGATTTATCTGCGAGAAATACTGGATGTCGGTGTTAGCGGAGCGAGCAGCGCAGGAACCTCCAGCGAAGCCATTTCGGATCTCTGATCTCTGATCTCTGTTCTCTGATCTCTGTTCCGTGTTCCCTACTCCAGTATCGCTTCCGGCTGCGGCTCATGCCCACGCGTCGTCAGCGTGATGGCCGCCGCCAGAATTAGCGCGCCGCCCAGCCACGCAAAGGGCCCAAGCCGCTCCCCGAGCAGCTCCACGCCAAGCACCGACCCCAGCGCCGGCTCGATGTTCAGAAATACCCCGGCTCGCGAGGCGGGCACGTGATGGATGCCCCAGTTCCAAAGGAAAGTGGTGGTTGCCGTGCACAGAATGCCGCTGATGGCGAGTGCCGTCCACGCCGTCGCGCTGATGTGCGCAAACGGCAGCCCCGCAACGCGAATATGCGTGAGAGGCGAGAGCGCCCACGGACCCATAATGATCACAACCAGCATTACGGTACCGGAAAGGATGGTGTAGGCCGTCACCACCGGCGGGCTGTGCGACATCATCAGCTTCTTGCTGAGCAGAATCCATGCCAGCGCCGTAATCAGCGAGAGCACAACCAGCAGATCCCCGGCCAGCGTCGGCGTCTCATGTCCCGTAGTGGCGTGATTGCCGCCCAGCACCACCAATGCCGCGCCCAGCGTCGATCCGCCCAGCGCCAGCCAGCCGATCCAGTCCAGCCGCTCGCCGGCAAAGACCGCCGCGGCCGCAGCCAGCAGTACCGGCATCGCTCCCACCATCAGCGACGCGTGACTCACTGTCGTCAAGGCCAGCCCATGAAACTGCAGCAGGAACTGGATCGGGATGCCGAAGGCCGCGGCCAGCAGCAAGGTGCGCATCTCCGGTCCGGTCAGCCGCACGCGTTGGCGCAGAGCCACCGGCAAAACGCCCAGCGAGGCAAACAGAAACCGGTAGAGCACCATGTGCTCCACGCTCATCTCGTTCATGGCCAGCCGGCCAAAATAGAATCCTGTGCCCCATAACGTGCCGGCCAGCGCGCACGCGCCATAGCCCAGAAATGCGAACTTTCTCTCGCCGCCCTGTTTGCCGGGCGTGTCTTTTTCGTTGTTCTGCATTCCATCTCTACTCTCGCATACAGGACTTGTGACGGGTCCCATTGCCGAACCTCCGGCCCAATCGGCGAAAATACAAAGCGATGATGCAACCGCAGCGAGTGACGGTATTCAAAACAACTGCGGCTCTTTTCATTGCCGCGGCCGCCCTCGCGCCCATTTCGTCGCAAACCGCGCAGGCGCAACTGGACGCCCCAGGCATTCCGCGTTCAACGATCAAAGAGCGCCTGATTCCCGAACACTTCCCTGCCGGGCCCACCATCGCGCCAAAGTGGTCCATTCCCGTTGAGCCGCTGGGCTTTTCGCCGCCGGGCCCCATTTACCTCGGCGCCCGCAACGCGCTGGCGTCGCTCGACTTCATCGGTGAAGACAAACTGCTGTTTACCTTCCGCGTGCCTGGCCTGCTCCATCGCGACTCTGCCAACGCCGAAGGCGAGGAGCGCGAGATTCGCGCGGTGGTCCTCCGTATTCCGCAAGGCACAGTCGAATCCGAGCAGGTCTGGACCGTCCACGACCGCGCACGCTACCTGTGGATGCTCGAGGACGGGCATTTCCTGCTTCGAGATCAAAACAACCTGATGCAGGGCGATGCCAGTCTGATCCTCAAGCCCTTTCTCAAGTTCCCGGGGCCGCTCGAGTGGGTCGAGGTCGACCCCACCCGGCAATACCTCGTCACAGACTCCCACGAGCCGGTACAGGATAAGACAAATGACAACGGCGAAAGGGCGAGCCCGTCAACGGCCTCAGCCCAGGTTGACGCCGATGGCGGTGACACCGGCCGCACCCCGGCGATGGTCGTGCGAATCCTGAGGCGCGACACCGGTAGAGTGATGCTGCTGGGCCGCGTGCGCACCGCAGTGCATCTGCCCATCAACGACGAAGGCTACCTTGAGGAACTCGAAGGCGACGCATGGAAGCGCATTATTAATTTGAGCTACTTTACCGGCGGCAGCCGTGTGCTGGCCAACGTGGAGTCGCTCTGCCAGCTCACTGACACGTTTGTTTCCGTGCGCGAGATTCTGGCTTCGGCATGCGGCTCGAACGGCGACAAGCTGGTGGCGCTCACCACCGATGGAAGGGTGCTTTGGACCGACGACACTCCCCCGGTCGCGATATGGCCCGTTGTCACCATCGCGGCGAACGGCTCGCGCATCGCCCGCGAAACGCTGGGCGCAACCCACTCCGTCAACGCTTACGCGCCGGTGGACTCCGACGACATCAAGGGCCAGTGGGTAACCGTCTACGACGCGGCCACGGGCGACATGGCGCTGGAAACGCCGGCCAACCCGCCCCTCGACTCCGGCGGAAACGTGGCCATTTCGCCCTCCGGCCGGCGGGTCGCGGTGGTAAATGCAGGCGCCATCCAGATCTTTGAGCTGCCCGTCCCGCCGACCCTGCCCGCTTCGGCCCAAAGTAAGTAAGTCAGGCCGCTTTCGGGAACCGATCCACACTGATGCCGGCCGCGCACCGCTTTGTCTCCCCAAACCTGTGTAAACTGGGCGATGGGAGTAAGCATTTGTCAACGGCTCTGGTTCAATACGCGGCTATGGCGGTAAGCGACCGCGGCCGCAAACGCCCCTCAAACGAAGACGCCTTCGGCTACTCGGTGGAGCA
>CAWILB010000039.1:0-30833 GCA_963836635.1 uncultured Acidobacteriaceae bacterium
TTTTATTGTCATCTTACTTCGTTCAGTTTTCGTGCTGCTATTAGCGAAAAAACCTCGATGAACTGCCGGTCGTCGACTTTTACAAAGGCTTCAAGCCCGTTCGACGGCAGCGGCGAAGTGAACGCCTCCTCAAATCCGAGCTTGCCGAGAAACGCGACTTCTTTGTCTACGTCGCTCACCCGCAAAGCAATGTTCGCAATGCCGATGATGCCGTCGGCGGGTGCGGGCGGCTGCGCCCACGCGCCCAAACTACCGGCATAAAGAACTGCGCCGGCCGCCAATCTGATCCATCCAATTCCGTTCATATCCGCGCCTCGCAAACTTCTCCATGCTTTGATGCGGCTTCTGCCCGATCCCTGACCCCCCAATCCGCGCGACGAACCCGTGACGAACGCAATCTTACCTTTGAGGTTGAATCGGTCGAGGATCAGGGCGCGGTTCTTTCAATTGTTGAGCTCAATTTCGATTGTAAGCAATCGGCGACAGGCTCGTTGCCGGCGAGCAAGGAGCCCATCACGAACAAAGAGCCCATTAGTCGATGACCTCGACCCGGCGGCGGTAGACAGTGTGACTGCCTCCACCCCAGGCGCACAGGAGCGCGATTACGTGTAGTAGGAACCAGATGGTGATGCCCTGATCCTGGTAGATCCAGAATAGGATCAGGATGCGGGGGACGAGTAACGCGACGATGGCCGGGATAATGCCGACCGTCGACGGAATGAAATGGGGAATGCTGTGCTGGAACCAGGCGACAGCGATGCTGATACGCGGCAGGAAGAGCGATAGCACGAGAAACCAGAAGGGAATATCGTGGATGGGGAAAGTGAGCGAGAACTTCATCGAAGGATCCTTTCGTGCGGTTGAGGCTTCGAATAATGACCCTTTATCCGTCTCTCATGCCGCCACTTAGGCATTCGATGCACAAAATCGGAGTTGCGGGTGCCCGGTCGTCCACTTGTCAACTAATCTGAGTCTCAGCAAACGCCCAAAGAATTCGTGAGAGCGACCGCGAGAACAGTTTCAGGCATTGGACCGTTCGGCGTCCCACCAAAATGGTTGCCCCAACCTTTTCACAGTTTAACCGCGGAAAGGGTGGGCGGGCACAAAATCACACGATACCCGAGACATCAGGGACTGAGACCTTCATGCGTCGCTCCACATGCCCTGCTCCTCTTGATATAACCTCGATTGCACGGCCCCTGCAATTGCCAGGAATCCTAAGGCACAGATGCTGGACATCACGAGCGCTGACCAGAAGAACAACGTGGAGGCTATTTTCGATTCAAGCCAGCCCGACATCGTTGAATTACCTCACCTCGTCAAAGAACTCAAGTCTCGCGTCAACCCGTCTCTTATTGCCTCGGATTATTCCTCAATGCATTATCCCATCCTCGCCACTTCTCTAAGCTGGTGCGCAACCGCCTCAAGGAAAGTCTCAACGCTGATATCCGGCGGAATCGTCAGGCCGCTCTTGGCGCACAGCGCCGCCGCGATCCTTCCCGCCAAAGCCGCGCGAACCGTCAGTTCCATGTCGAGCCTCCGTGCGAAAAATCCTTCCAGCACCTGGAGGTCGCCGGCAGTGAGTTTGGCGAAAGCCGGAGTGGGCAGCACCACGCTCAAATGCGGCGGGGCCATGGGCGAGTTCTGCGGCGCAGGCTGTGTGAAGCTTGCGGCCGTGAATGTGCGGCTGCCCATCTCGCCCCAGTGCGGCGTGTCGACTTCACGGTCGTGCACCACCAGCGTGCCGGCAACCATGTCACCCAGCCGCTGGTTCTGCTTGCTGACGAAAATTGCGACCACCCCTACCCCGTAGAACCCTGGCAGGTAATCGATGGCACGCACCAGGTTGCGTCCCAGCGATTCAAGAAAGCTCATCGCCCGGCCTGACCGGTGAATCACCCGGATCTTGGCCACGCGTTTGCCGGGCGTCTTGCCATTCCAAAACGCCTCAAATATCGCAAAGTAGCCCCAGTTGGCAAGAAAGACCAGGATGAAGACGAAAGCAATGACCCAATTCTCTGACCAGTGGGCAAAAGCGTGCACTGCCGCAAGCACAAGAGTGAGCAGGATTATCAGAACAATCCCACTCGCGGTCAGAATCAGATAGTCGAGCAGAATAGCAATAAAGCGGCTGCCGATGCCGGCAATCGGCATCTCGATGGAAACAAGCTCGGGCGTCTCAATGTTAAGCTGGTTGGCAATCGGATCCATGGCTCAGATTCTCTCTAATCGCTGGCTCGAAAAACGTCGTCCTTACTGGGAGCGGCTTTCGAAACTACTCGCCCAGGCCGGCTCCGGCGGCCTTGGCCAGCTTACGCGCGCTGAACTGCAGGAGACGGCGTTGCTCTACCGCCAGGTGGCCAGCGACCTCTCAACGCTGCGCCAGGACGCGACCGCGCGCGCCTACGCCGAGCACGTAAATCAGTTATTGGCTCGCGCCCACAATATCATCTATTCCACCCGCCGGACCAGTTTTCTCGGATTACTGCGCTACATGCGCGACGGTTACCCCGCTGTCTTCCAGCGAAATCTGCGTTACGTAATTGTCTCGCTTTTCATTACACTGGCCGGCGGCGCGCTGGGATCGGTGCTTACCATTGCGAGGCCGCAGTTCATGCGTACCATGATCGGGCCTGAAATGGTTGCCACTATCGAGCGCCACGAGATGTGGACTCATTCGGTGGTTGCGGTAAACCGGCGGCCAGCGCCTGGATCATGACCAACAACCTGTCGGTCTCATTTATGGCCTTTGCCGGCGGCATCACCTTTGGCGTGCTCACCCTTTATTCTCTCTTCTTCAACGGACTGCTGCTGGGGGTGATTGGTGTGGCCTGCCAGCAGCACGGCATGGCCCTCGACCTGTGGAGTTTTGTTGCCCCGCACGGCTCGCTCGAGCTGCCTTCCATTATTTTTGCCGGTGCGGCCGGCCTGCGCCTCGCCCAGGGAGTCGTCTTTCCTGGCATCTACCGCTGGCGCGACTCAATCGCGCTCTCGGGCCTTGAGGCTTCGCGCCTGGTTGCCGGCATCATTCCATTGCTGGTGATCGCAGGAATTCTGGAGGGGTTCTTCTCGCCCTCGGATGCGCCTGTCTGGCTCAAGTTCACCGTGGGAGCGATGCTCTTCACGCTGCTGAATCTGTGGCTGTTCAGACCGCTGGGGAACCTTAAGCCGTCTTTGGAGCGCTTAGAGTCGGCAGCAGCCCGCAGCGCGGGCGCAATAAGGTAGCCCCAGGCGCGAGCCCTGGGGTAGAAATTCGGGAATCACATTGGCAGCCCGCTTTAGCGGGCGAAAGAAAACCAGTTTCGACCAGACCGATCCTCTGGACTGGCGGGCGGCCCACCACTTTCCAAACCGCGAATGTGCCGTGCCCCATCTTCGCGCACTTTGCGAAGGGTGGGATTCACCACGCTAAGCAGTTACGACGCGAACTTACTTCGCCGCGCCGCCAGTTCGTCGGCAATCTGCCGGTTCTTCTCGCGGGTGATGGGATAGAAGAACATGCTTACGGCTGCGGCAATAAAGGCCAGGCCTGCGTAAACGCTTGCAGTCAGCAGAATCCCGGATTGCGCTTGCGCCGTTTGCACATCCGCCTTGGATACGTATCCGTACCCCTGAAGCAGCCAACCCTGGATGGCCCCGCCGAGCGCCAGTCCGGCCCACAGTGCAAACACGACCGCCGATGTCACCGTGCCGCTGGCGCGGCGGCCGGTCTTCCACTCGCCGTAGTCGGCCACGTCGCCCATCATTGACCAGATGAGCGGACCAGAGAGCCCGAATGCGAATTGACGCAGCACTTCAACCCCGATAATCACCACTGTTGCGGTCGACGGAATGATCAGCAACGCCGCGCTGAAAAGGCCGGCCAGCGTCATGCTGGCGATAAACAAAAACCGCTTGCCCATGCGCTTGGATACTGTCGTAGAGCAGGCAACGCCAACCAGCAGCGAAGCCAGGCCGAAGCCGTTGAACCACGAAAAGAGGTCGACGTTGCCTGACACAAAGCGGAAGTAAGGCAGCATCACACTGGCGCGCACCACGATGGCGGCGAAATAGAAGAGCGTTGCCAGGAATAGCACAATAAATGGGCCGTTTGCGAAGAGATCGGCCAAGTCCTGCGAGAGCGAGGATTGCTGCTGCGGATTTGGTTGGATGCGCTCCTTTGTCGTAAGGAACGCAACGATGAAGAAGATGATGCTCAGCACCGAAAGCAGGCCCATGGTGAGCTGGTAGCCGAGCGCGTCGTTGCCATGACCGAAGAACCGCACCATGGGGATGGCGAGGCTGGCAATAATAAAGCCCGCGGAGTTGGCCGCAATTTGCCGGTACGTCGAGATGCTGGTGCGTTCGTCGGGATCGGAGGTCATGACGGCGTTGAGCGACGCATACGGCACATTGTTCACCGTGTAGACGACGCGCAGCAGGATGTACATCACCCACGCGTAGATAAGCTTGGCCCCGGGGCTGATATTGGGCGTGGTAAATGCCAGCACGCAGATGATGCCGAAGGGCAGCGCGGTCCACAGCAGCCACGGTCTGAATTTTCCCCACCTGGTGTTGGTGCGGTCGGCAATGACGCCCATTACCGGGTTGAGGAACGCCACGCTGAGACCGACAACCAGGAACAGTGTGCCGGCCTGCGCGGCGGTCAGCCCGAAGGTGTGCGTGTAGAAATCAAATTGCAGGGCAAGCATGGCCTGGAAGACGAAGTTGGCCGCCAGGTCACCCAGACTGTATCCGAATTTCTCTGCAAAGCTAAGGGTCTGCTTCATAACCGCCTCATCTTTCCTGGGCGCGCTGCACTATTTAGTCACTACCAGCTTCAGTTTGGTCAGGTCCTTGTCGCGCGACGATGTGCCGACCATGACGTCGAAATCGCCCGGCTCGACAACGTACTTCATATTCACGTCGAAGAACTTGAGCGACGCCGGAGTGATGTCGATAGCGACCGTCGAGGTTTCGCCGGGCTTGAGCCAAACCTTCTTAAAGCCCTTCAGCTCCTTGATAGGCCGCGTTACCGAGCTCACCACATCGCGGATGTAAAGCTGCACCACTTCTGCGCCTTCGCGGTCGCCGGTGTTGGTCACATCCACCAGCACCTGCGTTGAACCGTTGCGCGCGATGCGCTTCTTGGTGAGCCGTGCATTTTCAAACTTGAAAGTTGTGTAGCTCAATCCGTAGCCGAATGCATAGAGCGGCGACACATCGTCAAACAGGTATCCGCGCCGCGCCGAGGGCTTGTAGTTGTAAAACACCGGCAGATGGCCCACCGACCGCGGAAATGAAATTGGCAGCTTGCCGCCGGGATTGTAGTCGCCAAACAGCACGTCGGCAACCGCGCGGCCGGTCTCCTGCCCCAGGTAGAAGCACTCGTAAATCACTGGAACCTGCTGCTCAAGAAGATTGACGCTGAGCGGCCGTCCGTTGAACAGGAACGCGATGACCGGCTTGCCCAGCGCGAGCACGGCCTTCACCAATTCTTCCTGGCGGCCAATCAGATCAAGACTCGTCCGGTCGCCCATGTGCTGCAGGTTCCACGCCTCGCGCGAGGTCTGCTCGTTGCCGCCGATGGCCAGCACAATCACGTCGGCCTTGCTTGCCACCTTCACTGCTTCGGCAATCTGCTTGCGGTCCTCATCGGGATCGCTCGCCACCACCGCATCCTGGTTCCACGAGCCGCCGATGGTGATCTTGCAGCCTTCGCTGTAGAGCACCTTCACCTTCCTGCCCACCTTCTGCTTGATGCCTTCTAGCACCGAGATATCGCGCTTGGGCACGCCGCTGTAACCGCCCAGCAGGCTGCGGTTGGCGTTGGGGCCGATCACCGCAATGGTCTTGATTTGGGTGAGATCGAGCGGAGCAAGGTTGTTCTCATTCTTGAGCAGCGTGATGGATTCATGCGCGGCATTCAACGCCAGCTCAGTATGCTCATCGCACGCAACCACGCGGTCGGCCTCGTCGGGATCGACATAGGGATCGTCGAAGAGCCCCAGCTCAAACTTCCAAAACAGCATGGGCGCAACCAGTTCATCGAGCTGCTTTTCTTTCAGCACGCCCTTCGTTCACCAGCTTCACCAGGTGCAGGTAGCAGTCCGGATCGGGCAGCTCAATATTCACGCCCGCTTCAACCGACAACCTGCACGACTTCCTTGCTGTCTTTGGCCACAAAGTGGCCGTGCGTGTCGGGCCGGTAACCCAGTTCCCAGATCGCGTAGTAGTCAGAAACGATGAAGCCCTTGAAGCCCCACTCCTTGCGCAGCACATCGCGCAGCAGCCACTTGTTGGCATGCGAGGGAACGCCGTCAATCTCGTTGTACGAGGCCATCAGCGTAACCGCTCCGGCTTCGCGCAGCGCTTCCTTGAAGGTGTAGAGGAACGTCTCTTGCAGCACGCGCATCGAAACGTTGGCCGGCGCGCAATTCATTCCCGACTCCGGCTGCCCGTGGCCCACAAAGTGCTTGAGTGTCGCCAGCACATGGCGTTTGTCGCGGAATTTGCGGTCGCCCTGGAAGCCTTTCACCGCCGCGATGCCCAGCCGCGAAACAAGATAAGGATCTTCGCCGTAGGTTTCTTCCACGCGTCCCCAGCGAGGCTCGCGCGCCACGTCCACCACCGGCGTAAGCGCATGATGCGCGCCGCGCAGCCGGGCCTCAAGCGCCGTCATGGTAAACAGCTCTTCAACCAGGGCGGGATTGAAGGTTGCGCCCAGCGCGATGGGCTGCGGAAAGCTGGTGCCGTCGGGCGCCGCGTGCCCGTGCAGGCACTCCTCGTGAAAGATCACCGGAATGCCCAGGCGGCTGTTCTCAAGGAAGAACTTCTGGATGGCGTTGGTCAGCTCCGCCATGGCGCGCGCCTTTTTGCCGCCGCCTGCATCGCTGGGCCGGCCCACCTGCCCAAGCCCGCGCCCGTCGCGGAACGACTTCTTCGCCTTGGCCAGGTCGAAGTCGCCCTTCTCGTCGACCAGGGTCTTGGCCTTTTCCTGCCAGATGCACATCATCTGCGCGGCCTTTTCTTCAAGCGTCATGCGCTTCATCAGGTCGTCAACGCGCTTTGGGCTGGGCAGCTTGGGATTCTTGTAGGCGGGAGTTGCGGTACTGGGCTTTGCGGCAGTTTTGACACTTTTCATCGAGAGCTCTTTCTTTACGGGAATGATGGCGCATGGTCGCGCAGGCTTTTCCGGAACGAAGGAATCTTAGCACGGCGCCATTGCCTCGAACCAGTCGGCGAAGCCACAATAAAAATCGATTTACTTTTGGGGCGTGCGCGACGACGCACGGTGCTCCATCCTGGGCGCAGCGGAACGGAGTCGAAGGACCTGCTTGCTGATTCCGGTTTGCAGTTAGGGTGGGATACGACTAACTCCGACCACCAACAAGGATTGTCATCTTGAGCGCAGGTCGCCGCGGCGACCGAAGTCGAAAGATCTGCGGCTGCCTTTCGGCTATTGCTCTAGGGCAAAAGGGCAAAATCTCCGGCTTGCAAGCGAGAGGCCCGGAACCACGCCATCGCTTCGGCGATACCTTCCGACAAACGGACATTTGGTTCCATACCTACGATTAATGAGCGCATTAGCGATTGTGCGTCAACTGAAAATCGTAGCGGCTCAAAAATGATTGGGAAAGCATACTTGCCGCAAACGCCGATGGAGTGGTCAATCACCAGAACAAAACGTTTCGGCTGATCTCCGTCTCCCCTCGACCCCAATCAACTGACCTGGAAAAGCTCGATCCCGTGAGCTTTTCCGAGATTGCCTGAGTACTTCTTGTCTGTTCCATTGTTCCAGTGTTCAAATACGCCGAGACTGCGGCATCGGATGCCATCGCGTTCCGGATCATAGATCGTCTTGGACGGCGGATCGTTTGCCAGAGCGGCTTCGCGCAGGTAGTTGTCAGCGTTCGCGATATCCACGAGATTGGGCCACTCAGAAGTTAGAAAATCGAAGCCCACTGAGTCGATGGCCACGCCGTCAAGCGACATGAAGATGCTGCTCGGCCACGCGTCGTTGAAAGGCGCCATCTTCCACTTGTGACTAGGCGGAGGATCCGCATTCTCGTTCCCATAGAGGCCGTCGATGAGAAATAGCATGGTTTTCTCGCCGAGGTCCTTATGACCCAAGAAATCTACGATTGCGGCGTAACTTGGCGAGCCATCGCGATTGTGGGGAAAACCATCGTGTGCGTTTTTGTGCCAGTCGGGATTGATGCTCGTAGCCCCGAACAGATTCTTCGCACATAGCGTCACGCCTGAACTGACATGTCCTTTCAATAAGGCCGCATCGATCAGGTACGCTGCCTCGGTCACAGTGGTATCAAGTCCCGACGCATTGCGGCTGGTGATCGAGTAGGGGATGGCATTGGGCTTGAACTCGGCCTTCGCGCGCCCGTCGCCACCGATATGATCCACGAACACGACACCGGGAAACTCACCGTGAATCTTGTCGTAGAGATTGCCGGGAATAAACCGGCTGGAGTCGAAGACGGTGATCGATGATTGTGGCACTTTTCCTGGACCGATCAACTGCCTTACGAGCGAAAGAAGCAAATGGGGAGACGAGTTCAGACGGTCGATCGTACCATGATCGACCGTATTGTTCAGGTTCGCCTTGATGGCGATCTTCTCGCCGGTCTTGTATCCGACGTTGCCGCGGCCATGGGTGCGATTGAAATAGTGAAACATCGCGTTCCACGCCTGGGCATCGCTCTTTTGATTTGTAAGCCCGTGGATTGAGCGGGAGACCATGCGGTCAATCTCAGACTGGTTGTTGTTGGCATCCTGCCACCAGGGCCCCGTTCCATCCCAGGTCACAGCCGCCGGATCGTGGGCCCAAGTCACTCGGCCGGGAACGATACCTCGGGGAACTCCTAATGGGGAAAGCGGTGGGTCGAACAAAGAAGCACGGAGAGCGCTGGTAGCTGCTAGAGTTATGGCGAATTGCCGGCGTGTCAGTTCCATTTTTGGCTACTCCTACGTCCACGAATCAAGTGTTAAACGCCTTTCTCATTTAGAGAAGCACCGAGAGTAAGGCGTGTCAATATTTGACGGTCGGCTTGTGGCCCTTCCTGAAGTAGCTCTCTCGCGGCTAATGCGAGACGTGTGTTTCATTCGATGCGCCCTTCGGGTGGCAGCCAGCCCCCCCTACAGCATCGCCCGCTCTTTCACGCGCAGATACTGGTTCAGCACCGCCGAGGTGAGTTTTGTGGGGTCGAGGTCGAGGGTGAGCGCGCCCTGCTCGCGCAGCCGCGCCAGCAGCAGCTCGCGGCGGCTGGTGAGCTCCTGTGCAGCCGAGGCGCGGAACATCTGTTCCACATTCTTCGGCCAACCGGTTGCAAGTGCTTCCACCTCCGGCTGAGCCATGGCTACAAACAGCAGCACGTGCCGGCGCAGAAGTTGCATCGCTCCGTCGATCACTTCGGGCCGCATCGCGGTCTCGGCCAAGTCGGTGATCCACAAAATCAGCGCCCGCCGCGGCTGATAGCGATTCAGCGTCGATGTGGCGCGCAGGTGGTCGGCCTCGCTCGGCTCTGCCTTTGCAACGGCCAGCGCCTCCACAATCTGCCGCAGGTGCGCCGAACCACGTCCGGGCAGAACGCGTTGTTGAATATGTTGCCCATAGACCAGCAATCCAACCCGGTCGCCGGAGTAGAGCGCAAGCTGCGCCAGGGCCACGGCAGTCGAGCAGGCGTGGTCGAGTTTGGAATGTTGCTCGCCCCTCGCGCCGTCGCCGCCGCTTCGCGCCTGAAGCAGGCGGCCGGCATCGAGCACGATCCACACCGCCTGGCTGCGCTCGGTCTGGTAGCGCCGGGTAATCAGCTCGCCGCGCCGCGCCGTCGCTGTCCAGCACACGTCGCGCAGATCGTCGCCTTCGAGATACTCGCGCAGGCTCTCAAAGTCTCGGCCGAGGCCCCGCTGGCGAACTTGACGCAACTCGAGGTCGATCTGCCTTCCGCGCGCCAGAAAGATCTGCTGGTCTTCGCCCTGCCGCAACGCAGGATAGACGCGCACGGTTTGCTCCAGCGGCACCATCGCCCAGCGTTCCACTAGCCCCAATCCCGATGCGTAGTGGACGTACACTTTGCCGGTACTTATGTCGCCGCGTTCCCGAGGCTCGATCTTGTAGCGCAGCGTGGCCCGAATGCCCTGGTACGCGCGCAGCTTGTGCGTTTCAGGCGTTGCGATCAGCGCCGCAGGCAGGTCGTCGATCAGCGCGCATTGCAAAACTGTCCCACCCCGCTCCGGCGCAAGCGACTCGACCGCCAACTCGATCTCCGTTTCGCTGTCGAGGGCAGGAGCATTGCTCCACGAACGCTCCAGCGTGAGCGCACGCGGCGGTGGCAAACGCAACCAGTCGGCAAAGGCCGCAAGCAGAACAACGCCATCCCATACCAGCATTGCGTATCCCAGCTTTGCGTCAAAGAATCCGGGCAGCGCAAGCAACAGGCCAGCCGCCAGCAACCAGATCGTCCGTTGCGTTAGCCCAAATGCAAAATGGCCGCGAGGCACTGCCTGTGCGCGAATCGATTGGGGATGGAGCGAGGCAGCAATCATATGTGGTCTCTACGCCAAATCGAGCGCTATGCGCAACGCGATGTCAAGCTCAGCAAGTTTGCCACGGGGGAGAGAGCCGACGAAGCTTCTAAGTTCGGACTTTGGAATACTGGTGAGACCGTCGCAGTGAATCCAGCTATCGTGTTTCAGCCCTTCGTCGATGCCAACGCGAACCTGGGTGGAGAGCCCCTGGCCTTCAGTGAAGATTGGAGCGCAGACTAAGGTGGAGAAACGAGTATCGACGATAGATTGGCGGCTGACGATCACGAAGACGCGAAATCGCTTGGTATCGTTGGGTGGATTCTGCAGGCGATACAGTTCTCCCCGGCGCATGAAAACCTAGCTTTCAGTTGTGTATTCGATCGGAGCCTGGTAGCGCAGCACATCTTCCATTTCGCGGTTCAGGTAATCGGCATGGGCGTTGATTAGCTCCGCATCGCGAGCGTTGATAGCTTCACGCATTCTGGCTCTGAAGTATTCGCGCAGGACATCCTCAATAAAAGCCGAGCGCGAGGCCTTGGTGCCTGCGCTGCGGTCGACTTCTTTGAGAACATCCGATGAAAGTGTGATTGAGGTCTTCTGCTTCATACTACCTTCATACTACCATTACTTTCTTGGCACCGCAACCGCGGCCACAACGTCGCCCAGCACTCGGTCGGCGTCAAAGCCTTCAAGCTCGGCCTCCGGCTTGAGGATGATGCGATGCCGCAGCACGGGCAGTACGGCACGCTTCACGTCGTCGGGAACCAGGTAGTCGCGATCTTCAAACGCCGCAAAGGCCTGCGCCACGCGCAGCAGGCTGATGGCCGCGCGGGGGCTTGCGCCCAGCGCCAGCATGGGCCACTCGCGCGTGCGCCGCACCAGCTCGAGAATGTAGTCGTAAATGTCGCCCTCCAACGCGGATGGCGCGAATCTCGTCGCGTGCGCGCGCCAGCAGATCGGCGGCGATCGGCTCAATCTTCGCGTCCTCCAGCAGCCCTGCCGCGCTCGACGCGTGGTGCCGCTCCAGCATTGCGCGCTCCTCAGTCTGCGACGGATAGCCCACCTTGATCTTGAGCAGGAAGCGGTCGAGTTGCGCCTCGGGCAGCGGATAAGTGCCCTCAAAGTCGATCGGGTTCTGCGTGGCGAAGACGGTGAACCACGAGGGCAGCGGCCGGCGCACTCCGTCGCTCGTCACCTGTCGCTCTTCCATGCATTCAAGCAGCGCGGCCTGCGTGCGCGGAGGCATGCGGTTGATCTCGTCAACAAGCAGCAGATCGGTAAATACAGGGCCGGTGTGGAAGGTAAAGGCATCGGTGCCGGGACGAAAGATTGTCGTGCCAAGAATGTCGGCGGGCATCAGATCAGGCGTGGCCTGCACGCGCTGGAAAGCCGAGGCCGAGCAGCCGGCCGACTGATTTCACCATCAGCGTCTTGGCAATTCCCGGCACGCCCTCAAGCAGCGCGTGGCCCTGCGCGAGCACTGCCACCAGCACTTCGCCAATCGCCTCGTCCTGGCCGGCGATCACCCGCGCCAGCTCAGCGCGGGCCTGCGTCACCAGTTGCCTCGTTGCGGCCAGTGACGCGGATGAATCAGTCGTTGTTTCGGCCACCGGTTTGATAGGAGTCTCTTCGTTCATTCGTGTTTCTCCACTTCCATGTTAGTCGGTCATCGAACGGTGCTCACCCGCAGTAGATGAAACCTTGTCGCTGACAGCGAGTGCGGGTATGGAGACCCACACGACAACCGGGCCGGAGCCCGGCATTACTGCGCTATCCGGCCTTTCTTCGCGGCTCGCTCGCGTGTCTCGCTCCGGCTGCCGTCTGTTCGGCAAAGAAATCTTCCCATCGGCTAAGCTTTTGCACCAGTGCCAGCGCCTTTTTCGGCACCAGAAAGTCGTCGTTGCAGGCGCTCTCGCACCCAGCCAGATCGATTTCCAGTTCCGCACCGGTCCAGGAAAACGCCGCCGCAGAGCATCGGCCATTCAGCGCGCATCCATCCGCATTCCGTTCACTCCGCAAAGCGCGCCCATTCGCGCTTGAACCGCTCCCAGGCAAGCTGCACCGCCGTCGCTGAGGCTCCTGCTTTGCTGTAGAGCGAGCCCAGCGCCTCAATAAACTCCACCGGGGTCGATCGCACCGGCAACGGAACATCGCGCACCGGCCCGCGCCGCCGGCTGAAGCTCAAAATGGTTAGCAGCGCCAGCCCGATCAACCCCCAGACCAGCATGGTGAGCGCAGCGCCGCGCGCGTAGTACCACTGCGATTGAGTCTCGCCGTGCAGCGATTCATCCCAGTAAAAGCGATGACCTTCCCGGCTGCCGATTGAATTCAAAAACAGGTCAAGATTCGCGGCTCGCGCAATCGACCCATTCTCGAGCGGCGTCGATCCCGCCCACCAAACCACGTGACCGGCGCGCTCGTCGTACTCCACCACTGCCGGTTCACCTGCGCAGTTGTAGTCCGCGTGGTAAGCGGGGTTGTTCATCTTCCATG
The DNA here is from genome assembly GCA_963836635.1 of uncultured Acidobacteriaceae bacterium. GTDB lineage: Bacteria > Acidobacteriota > Terriglobia > Terriglobales > Acidobacteriaceae > Telmatobacter. The sequence continues at coordinate 13,018 of CAWILB010000039.1, forward strand.
TAGCTTCGGGCTGCATCCACACCTCGCCCGATTCCGCCAGCGCGCCCAGCCCCTGCGGGGTCAATTTGCAGGCCGCCCCATTCAATTGCTGGGTTGGCTGGGCTGCGCTTCCCGGCGCCAACGCGCCCCCTGCAATTCCGGTCACCAACACGCGGCCGCCGCGCTTGAGTATCTGGTCAACGGCCTGAAAGTCTGCGGTCTGGGTCAGAAAGGGATCCACGAGAATCACAACAGTTTCATGGTCGGTCTTCGCAGCCAGCTCGCCCAGCGGCTGCTCCCACCGCTCTACCGGGTAGCCGCTTTCAACCAGCAGGTCGTACGCCGCTCGCGCTCCGTGCTTGCCGGTCAGGTAACTGCTGGGCAAGGGATTGTCGTCGCGGTTCTGGTTGCGAGCAAAGACGCCGGTAATCACCGCCAGCACCACCACTATCGCCATGCAGATCAGGAGGAGCCTGCGGTCTTTCGCATCCAGCGAGGCCAGGAACTTCATTCCACCCCCAGCGCCGCGGCTTGCGTACGCGCAGCCTCGTAGTCGTTCAACGCGGCCTCTCGCCCGCCATACCAGGTCAGCTCAAAGCTCCGCGTGAGCGTTGTCAAATCGCTTTTGCGGGGATCAGTCTGGGGCAGCAGCCACAGGTACTCGCGCGGCGTGCGCGCCCGGTCGGCGGGCCACAGCCGCTTCGATTCAAGCCGCGAGATGGCCGCCCAGTAGAGAAAATGAATTGCCTCGCGCCACAACCCCTTCGCTGCCGCATACTGGGCGTCTTTGAGCCAAAGTTGCCACTCGCGAGCCGAGGGCGCGCCGGCCAGTCCCGTCGGTTTCAGGAATCAGCCGAATGCGCGAGCGCCGCTCAATTTGAATCAGCGCCCAGCCCAGTCCGATCAAGACTCCGCCGATCAGCAGCCCAAACAACAGCTCGGGCAGCCACCAGGCTTTCTGGCCCAGCCCGGCCAGACCGCCGAACAATCGATTGATCAGGTTATCGAGCCACTCTTGGAATTTATTACCCATCGAGGACTCGCTCACGCCCTTGTAGGCGCGCCTCGACAAAATCGAGGCCAGCCGTGCATGTTGGCCGGCAAGGTCGTTCGCCGTCCGCGCTCCCGCGCCGGTCAACGCATCAGCTTGCTGCTCTTCGTCCTTCAACCTGTTGATTGCAATACCCAATTGCTGGTCGATTGTGGTGGGTTTTTCCTGGACTACGCTCACGTGCGGCAATACCGATGCAGCCGTTGCGGGGGCCGTCTCCTTCTTGCCCGCGCGGTCCAGCAGGCTGCGCAGCCAGTCGTAGCGAATCTCGCGGCTCTGCTTCGCGGCGCCCACTGTCCATTGCAATCGGTCGTCGGGCCCAACCAGCGACGAGTCGCAGGCGGTCGCGTTTCGCGCTTTGCGGCACGCCTCAACCACACCTTCAAGATTCACCATGTGTTGCGTCAGGCTGGTGGAGTTCACGTCTTTCCAATTGCCTGAGTCGGCGCGGGCTTCAAGCCCTGAAGCCGCCGCAGCCGCAAACATTGCCGCGAGCAGCGCCATGCGCAGCGCAGGTCGCAGCCGGTCTGTGCGAGCCGTAGACATCACGATTCCTTCACGGTATCAGGGCTCGACCCCGGCTCAAAAGGCGGCGCCAGCGGACTCTCGATGACCGGCGATTCGGGGGCTGACGCGTCGAGAGTTGGCGTTTGGTTAGGCAGAGCAGCCGGCGCCGTCAACCCGGCCTGCTCCATCATCAGCTCAATGTCGTAGCCTTCCTTGCGCACGCGCTGATCGTAGTAGAACAGCACCAGCGCGATCACGCTCACCGGCGTGATGAGCGTTTGCAGGCCGAAATTCGTTAGCAGATTCAGCACTTCGCCGACCACCAGCACGGCAGGGCCGAACTTTGATGCGCCCATCGCCGTCGCAATCGCCATTCCGATAAAAAGAAAAACATCGGCGATCATGGCGATCAACATCGTGATTGCCCCCACCAGCAGATACATCACGAAGATGCGCCAGCGGGTTCCCTTGCTCAGCAGATTCGCGCGCTGGATCGATTGCCACGCGGGCTTTTCTTCCACAATGCACGCGGCCATCGCCATGGAATAGCAAAGCCAGCGCCAGATTGCGTAAACGAAGGCCGCGGCAAACACCACGAACGCGAGGAATCCCACGAATACGGCGCCACCCACTCCCCCGCCTTTCGTCATCAGCCCTGCTCCAACAAACAGCAAGACCACCGCTGCCGTCGGAACCCCGCCCACCAGCAACCCCTGAAGTACCAGCAGCCACAGGTAGCGCCAGAAGAGCGGCCACACGCTCCTGATGGCTTCGCGCACCTTCAGCTTTGAGCCCATGTGCGCGTCAATCGCCGCCCTGAACAGCGCCCCCTGCATTAACACGCTTGCCGTCAGCAGCACTGGAAGTCCAACAAACAGAACCGCGACAGAAATCCCGATGAGCGAGCCGGTACTCGGAGTTGGTTGCTTGGCATTGAAGAGGCCCATGACACCCAACGCCACGCCGATCGGAACAAAGACGGCGAAGGTGGCCACCATCGGCACCGCCGCCACCCCGGCAAAGGTCCAGAAGTTACGCCGGTAAAGCTGCGCGGTGCGGTCCAGAATCTCGCCGAGCGTCATAGGTCGCAGTTTTTCGTTCATAGCTTTCCTGAACTGCAATTCAGATTTGTGGTGAATCTCCGGCCGGCTCGCCGCCCGCCGGCAACTCCGGTGGTTGCGACAAGCCCGCGGCCTGCATCATCCATTCAATGTCGAATCCCTCTTTGCGCACCCGCTGGTCGTAGTAGAAGAGTGTCAACCCGGTGGAGTAAATGGGGCCGATAAATGTGTTGATCAGGAAGCCCGCAATCTGGGTGAGCATCATCAACCCAAGGGGAAGCGGATGCCCAACATGTTTTGCAGCGTAAAAAATCAGAGGGAACCCGAACAACAGGCCTAGCAATGTCCTGATTGCATAAACCAGCAACCCCAGCACGAAGATGCGCCCCCGCGATCCCTTGCTCAGTTCGATGCTGCGCTTGATTGCCGGCCCGGCGGCAACACTCTCAACGACGCAGACCGGCATGGCAAGCGAGTAGCGGAGCGACATCACGATTGCATACGCCATGGCAGCGAGGAACAACGGCCCAAGCACCAGGAATGCCGCGCCGATTTCCAGCAACTTTGCCGGGTCCAGCGCGTGGGGTTGCTGGATCACCGAAGGGTTGGTGAGCCATCCAGACGGCATCACCGCAAACAACATTGCGAACAAGATGATATAAAGCACCCATATCGGTCCCCACGCCCTCGTCCCCGCATTGATCATCAGCCACAGATAAGTGCGCAGGCGCGGTAACACGCTCGAGGCCGCCGCCCGAATCGACACTGATTCGCCCAGGTAGACCCAGGCCACGGTACGGTTGAAAGCGGCAATTGAGAGCCCTCCTGCCAGCAGAATTAACACCATCTCCAGCACTGACAAGGTTGCCACTGCCCATTGCAGATGGCCGGGCACGTTGGGGTAGCCCATCAACTCGTCGCCGCCCAGGGCAAGCACCTGCGCCAGAAGCATCACGCCGGCAAATATTACCGATGTGCCTGCAAACAGCAGAAAATTATTGCGGTATAGCTCGGCAGTCCGGTCGAGGATCTCGCCAAGGCTGAGCGGGCGAAGCTCGGTGGTCATCGCGTCCCTCGTTGAAGGCGAAATGCCTGCGACATGGCGGCCTTAAATCGCGCTCCCTGAGAGGTGATATCGAAAGGCCGTATATCCCCGTTCGGGCTCGGCGCAAAACCGGAATCCTGGATGCTGATAAAGGTGCCACGGTCGCTTGGACGGATAGTAGCACACGCCAGTAAAACCGGGTGGCGTGAGGATTTGCCGATTGGAGATGGGGCGGACCCCAACCGTTGAACGCGAGGGTTCGTGGCTTCAGTCGGTTCCTGGCACTGGAATCAGGCCAGTGCGGCAGATTGATCGCTGCCGAACCGCCAGCGGCGCAAAACCTTATTGAGGGTTCGCCGGAGAGGCTGCCGCCTGCCCCCCGCTGCCGCCTTTTGAGAAGCTGCGGATGTAGATAATCAGGTTCCACACCTCGCTGTCGGTCGCGCGGCCTGATTCCTCCGGCGGCATCTTGTCTTTGCCCTTCCTGATTATGTTGAACAACTCGCCATCCTGACGGTCCGCCAGCGTCTTCGGATCGCTCCAGTCAGCCAAGGTCAGGCTCATACTTGTCGCCAGGTCGGTCTTCCCGTTCCCGTTGTCGCCGTGGCACACGGCGCAGTCAACCCCGTAAACGCCCTTCGCCTTGGCCTGCGACTCAGGCGTCGGCTTTACCGGATTCCTGGGAAAGTTTCCCTGTGGCGCGGGTGCAGCGGCCGGAGTAGGCGCCATTGCCGGCGTTGGCGTTTGTGCGGGAGCGGCCGCCGGTGCGGGCGCTGGTGCCTGTGCCTGGGCGCGGAGTCGCCCTCCAATACCTGGCACGGCTGCAACGATCAGCAAACTTCCTGCAAAAAGTGGCAGAAACAACTTCATGACAGCCTCCTGTCAAGGGATGTCAGACCATCGGCATCTCTATTTTGGAAATCTGCCACGAATTATAGGCCCGTCTGTCAACCGGGGTCCATGACGAATGCCACAGCGGACACAGTTGAGCTGTTAAACAGTGGAACAGTTGTGCACTTCAACAGCTGCACAGCGAACCGATTCGGTAAGCGCAATCCCGTCCGTTTTAGACTTCCGCGCACCAGCGAAGACGCCCCCTCTCGCCAGCGCGGCTGTCCTTCACTGACCACTGTCCACTGATCACTGATCACTGTCTTTAGTGCATCGCAGCGCCCCCCGCAGCCTGGCCCGGCCGGTTCTTGCTCAGCAGGAAAGCAAGCAGCACCAGCCCGATCGACATATACGAAAGCTCCATGTACACATCCTGGAAGCCCTGTGTCCGCGCCTGCAGCCCTAGCTGGTTATAGATCTGCCCCAAAGCCAGGCCGCCGCCGTTGCCGGCGCCGAACTTCGACCCAAAGAACCCCGTCATCGCTGCCACATGCTGCTGATAGGCAATCGATCCCGGCTGCATCGCCTGTTGCAAATGCTGCTCGTGCCACATCGTCCGCGTGGTTACCTGCGCGTTTGTCACGGCGATGAGAATACTGCCGCCCAGGTTGCGCACAAAGTTGATCAGGCCGGCCACCTGGTTGCTATCTTCCTTGGGCATGCCAACGTACGCAGCGTTGGTGATCGAGATAAAGCAGAACGGCAGCGGCAACATCTGCACCACGCGCAGCCACGACGCCTGCGCAAAGCTCATATCCATGTTGGTCACCGCCGCGGCGTAGCGGAAGGTGATGGTAAACAGGATGAATCCGCCCACGGCCAGCGTTCGTGCAGACACTTTGCCGGTCGCGTATCCTGCCAGCGGCATCATGATGACCAGAGCGATGCCGCCCGCTGTCAGCGCAAGGCCCGCAGTGGTTGCGTTATATCCCAGCAACTGCTGCGTGAACTCCGGCTGCAGCACGGTATTCGCATTCAGCACGCCGCCCACCAGCATCATCAAAAAACAGCAGATGGCAAAATTCCTGAACCGGAAGAGCCTGAGGTTGATAAGTGGATTCTTCTGCCGCCATTCCCACACCACCAGCGAAATCAGGCCGCCAACGAATAGAAATGCGAAGAACCGGATAAAGCCCGACTGGAACCAGTCGTTCTCCTCGCCTTTATCGAGCATGATCTGCATTCCGCCCATTGCGATGGTGAGAAACGCCAGGCCCATGTAATCCATGTTCTTCAGCCGCGAGCGATCAGCCTTGATCCACGGCGGATCGTCCACCAGCCGCGTGACCAGGTAGAACGCCAGAATGCCGACCGGGATATTGATAAAAAAGATCCAGCGCCACGAAAAGTTGTCGGTAATCCAGCCGCCCAGCGTAGGCCCGATTGAAGGCGCGAGGACCGCAACCAGTCCATACAGCGCAAATGCCTGGCCGCGCTGCTGCGGCTCAAAGCTGTCGGCCATGATGGCCTGGGCCATGGGCTGCATGCCGCCCCCGCCCGCGCCCTGGATCACGCGGAAGACGAGCAGCATGGTCAGCGTTGGCGCCGCGCCGCACAAAAAGCTCGCCACAGTAAAGATCACGATGCACATCACAAAGAAATTTCGCCGCCCCATCACGCTTGAGATCCATCCTCCCAGCGGCAGCACAATGGCGTTTGAAACCAGGTAGCTGGTCAGCACCCACGTTGCTTCGTCGGGGCTCGCACCCAGCGTGCCGGCAATATGCTGCAGCGCGACGTTGGCAATTGAGGTGTCAAGCACCTCCATGAACGCCGCCAGCGCCACCGTGGCCGCAATTGCCCATGGGTTAACGCGCGGCTTCCAGCGGGCCTGCGTGTCGATGTTGGGATTGGTCACCGTCCGCGCCGGCGTCTGTGCGCCAACTGGAGACGGCAAAGCTGCTGCGGTGTCCGACAAAAAGGCTCTCCTGTATTGTATTTCCGCGTTCGGCTTTGCTTTTGAAGTGCCGGGGAAGTTATTGATCGGAAAAACTTAAACCGCCCCGTCTCGCTTAGGGCAAGCGAGGCATACAGCAATAGATTCACACGCAGGGGTTTGGGTTCAGGATTCGGTCTAATGAGTTGCCGCACGGCGTCACTATCACGCCGTCCGGCAAAGCTCCTCGGCCAGCGTGTCCCGATGGTTCAGCATCAGCTTTTCGGCCGAGCGAAGCAGCAGGATATAACCCCCGACAGCCGCCGCTGCCAGCACGGAAAAGACCGCGGCTCCCAGCCATGGCAGGTGAAAATAATTCCCCGCAAATGTAACGGGAGCCTGCAAAACCAGCCCACCGATCAGGACCGCCAGCACCAGCAGGCCGCTGGTACGGTTGGTTGGAGTGGTCTGCCTCATCTGCCGCGTCTGGCCGGGAACGTATTTTTGCGGAGCCTGAATCGATCTAAGCGCGCCGAAGGTGAGATTCGTTGCAACAAAGAAAACCAGCCACAGGCCCGCCGCAATCTGGGCAGACAGCGGTATCGGTCTCTGCGCCAACAGCACTACCAGCGCCCATGCCACCGAGACCTGCATCGTTACCAGTATCAGTTGCGTGATGTTCTTGGCCACGATCACGTTGCTCAACCGCACCGGCGCCATCAGGTAGAGTTGCACGCCGGCGCCGTCGGCTCCGAAAACGTTGTAGAAGCTGCCCACCAGTCCCAGCAGCACATAGCCCAGCGCGGTGGGCAAAAAGTACTCGGCGTGCTTGGCCGCGACTCCCCGTCCGAGGATGAAGACGAAGACCAGAGGCGTGAAAAGACCAATCAGCATCTGGGTGTTGGCCTTCAGAACCAGGAATTCCTTGCGCACGCAAGCCGCAATCACCGGCGAAATCAGGCTGCGCTCCAGAGCGGAAGGCGCGATCGCAGTTCTCGCGGCTGGCATTTTGGCGATTCGCTCTGCGTGCTTCACCGGTACTTTGACTGCAAACAAAGGGGAATCGACCAGCAACTCACCCAGAAACTGTTTGTGCAATCGCAAAGCGAAGATCGCCAGAAACAGCGCCGTGTACGCCAGCAGGACGGCGAACCGCAACGCCCCCGCCAGCACCTGTCCGTTGGAGAGAATCGCATGCGCTGCGAGTCCCGGCGGCAGCCAGCCCAGTGTTGCGGCCGAGTTGTGCGCGATGCGCATGTACCAGGGCATCATGTCATGGTGCGTATACATCGCTCGCGGTGTCATGGCTGTGATCTGAATACCAATAAAGAATGCTGCCATCAGCACGCTGAATATCTCGCGAAAGCGCCGGTTCGCCAGCCACCGCTCGAACCACACCGCAAGCATGCGCGTGAAAAAGATGTTCATCAGCGCGAAGACGCTCATCACGACGAGCGCGGGCAGCAGCAACTCGAGCCGGGCAACTCCTATCCCCACCGCTATGGCCAGCGACGCCAGGCACCCCACAATCGTGCTTGCGGTAAGCAGCCCGATAAGCGTGCGCAACAACAAATATCGCGGAAAGGGAATCGGGAATCGCGTCAGTGTCGACGGATCGAAGGTCTTCTTGCTGGTTGCAATGTTGATCCCGTTTACGCTGACGAATTGCCAGAAGATCATAAGGCCGGCGAGAACCGGCGCCAGGTCCTGAGGGTGGTTCTCACTCATCAATTCCCACGCAAGAAAGCCGCTGAACGCCACCGGCCCGATCACCATTAGCGCGATGATGGGCCAAATGACGATGCGCAGAAGGATCGCGAAGACGATCCCGACTACTTGCTCCGTGCTTTTTGGCTTACGGCGCACAAACGCGTTTACAAACAGTCGCCAACGCAGCCAAGCCACCGCCATCAATTGAACGCGCGCAGGAATCGGCACAATCGTTGAAATTGCTTCCTGGGCGCCGCTCAGCTCAGCCATGAAAGCTCCTGCTCTGGAGGTGCCTCGCCGCTCGCGCCCACAATTTCCAGAAAGATCTGCTCCAGACTCTGAGTGCCCGGTTCCGGGTGCAGTACGCCAGCGGCCGCCTGCGAGGCCGCATTCAGCCGGCCCGCGCCGGCGCGCAGTTCCTCAAGCGAACCCTGAGCCACCAGCTTACCCTTGTGAATAATGGCCACGTGCGTGCAGAGCCGCTCCACAATCTCAAGCACATGCGACGTGAGGAAAATCGTTGCTCCGCGCGCGATCATGCGTTGCAGCATGATTTTCAGCGTTCCCGCCGCCACGGCGTCAACGCCCTCAAACGGCTCATCGAGAAACAGCACCCTGGGCCCGTGAATCACCGCCGCGGCCAGCGCGAGCTTCTTCTGCATGCCGTGCGAAAAATCTGCGAATCAGTTTTTTGGGTTCGTCAGCCAGGTGCATGAACTCGAGCAGTTCCCGGGTTCGTTCGAGCGTGGTGGCCTTGTCCAGGCCGTACATACGCCCCACAAAGCGCAGGTATTCACTCGCCGTGAGCCGCGTAAACAGCGCCATGCCCTCTGGCACTACGCCGATCTGCCGCTTGATCTCCGCCGAGTTCTGCCGTCAAATCTTCGCCCAGAATGCGAATGCTTCCGGATGTTGGCGCAAGCAATCCGGTTAGCATTTTGATCGTGGTGGATTTGCCTGCGCCGTTCGGCCCCAGGAAACCGAAGAACTGCCCCTGCGCCACGGTCAGATTCACTTCGTCGACAGCCGTAAAGTCGCCGAACCGCCGGGTCAGCGCCGTGGTTTCTATGGCCGGAGTCATCACGACTGTTATAGCAGGAGTACGGCGACGGCAAATAAAGCGATGGATCGAGCCCGGCGAGATTCACAATTGATCGCAAGAAAATGGCCGGTCCCATGCGAGGACCGGCCCAATTTCATTTCAGCTCAATGCGCTTCTTGGTTTACTGCTCGCCGCCGGCGTTATTGCTGCCGGTCACTACCACTTCCCCGGGCGCGTCGATCTTCGTTCCGTTGTTTACCTTCAGCTTGAAACTATCGAGCTGCATCCTTCCATTCGAGGGCGCCATGAAGCTCAACTCGTACTGGTTATCGAGCCGGCGCTTGATGTCGTCAAGGTAAGGAATCAGCGACACCGGATTGCCCATCCCGATCCAGTAACTGTTTCCGCCCGTCGCGTCGGTAACCTGCAGCAGCAGATTCTGGCCGGCGTTGGCGGCGAACATGCCACGGTTGAAGCGGCCCGTGTCCGTCCAGTAGATGGAGTAGACGATTAGGTGCGCCTTCACTGCATCGTTGATAGCCGTCTGAACGTACGGATCGAGGGATCGTAGCCGAGATCGTAGTTATCCACGCCGTTGGTTATCATCACCACTTCGCGCCGCGCATCGGCATCGTTTGAAGGCCAGCTCTTCGCCAGGTCGCTCAAGGCAGAAGTACGGGCTGGCGTTCATTCCCGGCACGCTCATGGGAACGCGTAGTGACTTTAACAGCCTGGTCGCGATTCATGGTTAAAGGGCCGGTTAACGCGGCGCGGCCATTCTCCATGTAACCAACCGTCACCGCTGCATTCGGCGGCAGGCTCTTGATGAAGCTTGCAATGTCTTTCATCTGGTTGCCCAGGCCTGCAACGCGCGGCGTCGTCAATCAGCACCACCATCTTCGACTTTGTTGTTGGGACCTTGCAGCGGCTGAAGTTCGTAATGTTCGTTTCCTTACCATTCACCTTCAGGCTCAGGTTCTGCGGGTTCCACGGCCGCCGGGGCAGCATTTTTCGCCGGCAGAACGGTAATGACCGCCTGTCCCTGTCCAAGCTGGTTTTCACTCGATGCAAATGCCGGCGCTGCTGCAAGCAGGCACCCGGCGATCGCGTTGATTGCCAATTTCATAGTTGTGTTTTTCATGCCTGTCTCACCCTCCGAGGCGGCTCGCCGTATCGTCTTTCGCGGCTTTCAGAGCGCCTCACCTCTGCATCATTAGATGAACCATGCGGTGGTTAGGTTACAGCTCGTTTTTGTTTCCAACCTGAATTCGCACGCCGCAGGTTCCGCAAGCTTACGAACACATGTTGCCTTCCGAAGTTGCGCGATTTGGCATTCGATTTCATGAGGCAAAAAACCGCGTAGAATGTGCGTCTTTTGCGATGTCTGGTCCGTCAATTTACGCTTATACACGAAGCATGCCTATCCATCTTCCCCCAACCTGAGCCGGTCAGCCAGCCGCCGCGGTATTGAGGCCTTTCGCTCGCGCGATTTTCGCCGCTACCAGCTTGCGCGCGTCATGGCAATTCTCGGCGCCGAGGCTCAAGCCGTCGCCGTGGCCTGGCAGATCTACTCCATCACTCACCGCGCCATCGATCTTGGCTACACCGGGCTCGCGCTTTTCTTGCCCGGCCTCATCTTTCTGCTGCCGGCAGGCCACGTTGCCGATCGCTTCGATCGCCGCCACGTTATCCTCATTTGCTATTCACTCCAGATGCTCTGCAGCACCGCGCTCATGCTGCTGGCCGCAAGCGGCTCGCAAAACATTCTGCCCATCTATGCCGTACTCTTCGTGATCGGCACGGGCCGCGCTTTCTCAGGTCCGGCCAGCTCCGCGCTCATTCCGCACCTTGTTCCCGAGGAACACTTCGTCAACGCCGTCACCTGGGGCGGAGCAATCTTTCAGTTCGCCAACATCACCGGCCCCGCGCTCGGCGGCCTGCTTTTCACGCTTCCTCTTGGCGCCCGCCTGCGCAGCGAAGGACTCGAGGGCGCAGGCATCGTCTACCTCTTCACCCTTGTCACGCTGGCCTGGTTCATCACTCTGGTCGCCACGCTTCACGTTCGCCCCGGCCGCATGGAGCATCGCGCCCTGTCTCTCGAAGTAGTGCTGGCCGGCTTCCAATACGTGCGCCGCGCGTCCTTGCTGCTGGGCTCCATCTCGCTCGACTTGTTCGTCGTTTTGCTGGGCGGAGCCACCGCTCTCATGCCCATCTTTGCTCACAATATTCTTCACCAGGGCCCGCGCGGCCTGGGACTTCTGCGCGCCGCGCCTGCCATCGGCGCAATCACCATGTCGCTGCTCATGGCGCGATTCCCATTGCGCCGTCACGCCGGCCGACGGCTCTTCATCTGCGTCTCCATCTTCGGCGTAGCCACAATCGCCTTCGGTTTGTCGCGTTCGCTCTGGCTCTCACTCGCTTCGCTGGCCATCGCCGGCGCAGCAGATATGATCAGCGTCATCATTCGCGGCTCCGTCGTTCAACTTGCAACACCCCCTGAAATGCGCGGCCGGGTCAGCGCCGTCAACTCGCTCTTCATCGGCGCGTCAAACGAGCTTGGAGAGTTCGAAAGCGGTCTGACCGCGCAGTGGTGGGGCGCTGTCCGCGCCACAGTCATCGGCGGCATTGGTTCGCTGGTCGTCGCCGGCATATGGTCCGCGGCATTTCCCGGCCTGCGCAACGCTGACGAACTGACAGCCGAATCCCTGCGCGCGCAGATCGACGCTGAAGAGACAGCGTAGTCAGCCCTGACTGCCTGTGTTACTCTGCGGCAAACAGGCCTGACAATGAATCTGCTAATTGCCAGTATCTTCATGCACGGCGGCGGTGGTTCGGGCCGCTCACCTGCTCTTGCTTGTTCTGATATGGTCTGGCAATCGTGGCGGTTCGTTATGCTCGTGGGCGTTTGCTAGGACATCGTAGGCGGATTGATTAAACACTATCACGGTCGTAACTGGCCAACGGTCTTCGCCGTCATTGACATTGTAAGTGTCACCGTTGTTGAGAGCAAACATCCATAACGTTCAAGAGCCAGTTCATACACTGTCCTATTACCTGGCCACGCTGACCTACATCTACCAATATCCTGAGCAGCAGATGGGCGATTACAGCCGCAGGTTTGGCAAAAAGGAAGATGCCGAGGCTTGGGCGAATTCCTACAAAGGCGAAACCGTCAAAGTCCACGTAGACCCGCGCGACCCCACGCGTTCGGTGCTGCGAGAAGAAGACCTTTAGTCGGCGAGGGTCCCTCGCCAAAATTCCATCCGTGCGCAAAATCGATGCAGAGTTGTTTGGTTCGTTTCGCCGCGACCCTCCGGGGCGCGGAGGTTCTTGCTGGCAGCGGTACCCAGGGTTTCGTTCGCTGCGGCGGACTTCACCTGGGCTATTATCGATTGCCCCTCCGGGGCAAAGGATTGCGACTCGCTGACTTGCCGACTCGCTGACTTGCCGACTTGCTGACTCCGCCTACTCGCTCTAATCCATCTCGCTCGATTTTGACTGTCAGGTATTTGTCAAAGGGAATCTCGAAGAAGAAAAGCTCGTCGCCGTCGGCATTGCGCAGCTCTTTCAGGTAGAGCTTGGCGCCCTTGAGCGGGTGCGGCAAATCCGAAACGTCATAGAAAAGAAAGCCGGCGCGCGTGGTGTGCGGTTCCACGGCCAAGCGCCTGGTATTCGAAGGTGTCGAAGTCGTCCTGTATTTCCTGTATGCTGCCCTTCGGCTTTCGTCTTGATCGCGGGAATCGGTCCGGGCATGGGAATCTTGCCGCCTTCGCGATCCTTGCGGGTCATCAGCCGCACTACGTCTTCAGGCTCGGCGGCCTGGATGCGGTCGCCGGCTGCGGTCTCAAACAAAATCCGCGCATCCCGCAGTGAGATCGGCCTGTCGCCCAAGTTGGTCACGATCAGCCGCACCGGCATCACGCCGTGGCTCAGGTAATCTACCTTGAAGATCGACTCCTTCTTCTTTGTGTCGTAGGGTTCGGCGGCAATCGCCACTGCCTCTTTCTCGTGGACCTCGACGGCAGCGAATGAAGTAGCGGGTTGAACCGGCGGTGGGGTATGATCGCTGGCCAGCACCGGCAATGCCAGCCAGAGTGCAAACAGTGGAATGGGTTGCAAGAATTCTCACCGTCCTCGAATGTATCATCGTAAGGTTAGACAGCATGAAAAGAAATTGGGTTAGACGCCAGGCGGCCAAATTCGGGTACAACCTGATTCTGGTGCTCTACAACCTGGTCCTTCTGGCTTTACTTGCAGTTACTTCTCCCCTCTGGCTGTGGCGGAAATCCGCTGCCGGCAAATCTAGCGAAGGGATAATGGCGCGCCTCGGGCGGGTGCCATACGAGTTGGCCAACCGCCAGGCCGACCGAAATTTGCCCGTAATTTGGCTCCATGCCGTTTCTGTTGGCGAAGTTCTTGCCGTCAGCTTACTGGTCAGTGAATTTGACTGGGCCTTCCCCGGTTATCGACTGCTCATCTCCACCACGACAGACACTGGATACCGGGTGGCCCGCCTCCGCTTCGGCGCGGACCGCGTTTTCTACTGCCCGCTCGACGTTCCCTGGGCCGTCGATGCTTATCTGAATGCACTCGAACCTCGCATGCTGGTCCTGGTCGAAACCGAGTTCTGGCCCAACCTGCTGTGCAAGTGCTTCCGCCGCAAGATTCAAGTCGCCGTTGTCAATGCGCGCATCTCTAACCGCTCCTGGCCGCGCTACAGCCTGTTCCGCTCCATCTGGGCGCCGATTCTGAGTCAGATTTCCTGTGCCCTTGCGCAAAGCACCACGGATGCCGAGCGTCTGAAGGCTATCGGCGTCGCACCTGAGCGCATCGCAGTCACCGGCAACCTCAAGTTCGACGTACGCGCCGCGGACGAAGCCAAAGCTACGACCCTCATCAGGCAACTTGCTCCCCGCGCCAGATTCCTCGTCGCCGGCAGCACTATCGAGGGCGAAGAAGCAATGCTGATCGAGGCTTGGCCGCAACTTATCGCATTTAATCCCGATCTCGTCATGGTCATAGCCCCGCGCCATCCCGAGCGTTTTCATTTTGTGGCTCAACGCCTTGAACGCTCCCCGTTTCAATGGGTCCGGCGCAGTCACTGGGATCTGGAACCGGAGAACGCGCATGAACCCGTCCGCCACGGGCAGATCGTGCTGCTCGACACCATCGGCGAGCTCGCATCGATGTATTCGGTAGCCTCGGCCGCGTTTATTGGTGGGAGCCTCGTTCCCTCCGGCGGCCATAATCCCCTGGAGCCGGCGCAGTTTGGCGTGCCGATTATCATGGGCCCTTACTATGAGAACTTCCGGACAATCGTCGACGATCTGCTTGCCCATGAGGCCATCTGCATCGCTAAACCCAACCAATTCGGGGCCAGGCTCACCGGACTCTTTAGCGACCGTGCCGACTCAACCGCGATGGGAAAGCGCGCATGGGAGGTATTCCACCGCCAGGCCGGCGCTACGGGCCGAACCATCCGCGCATTGCACGGGGTGCTGAAGGAGCAGGGTGCATGACCCAGGCTGCGCGCCCCTGGCTTGCGCCGCTCGTTCCTCTCTATCGCTTAGGGATCGCGCTGCGCGGCCTTGGCTTGCGCTCCGGACTTGAGCCGGGTCGCCGGCTCGGCGCTCCGGTCGTCAGCATCGGGAATCTCTCTACCGGAGGTTCCGGCAAAACCCCGCTCACCATCGCCCTCGCCCGCGCATTGACGCAGCGCGGCCTTCACGTCGATGTGCTCTCGCGCGGATACGGCCGCACCGGGGCTGCTGTAGCGCGGGTCGATCCCAATGGGATTGGCAGCGGACTTTGGCGACGAGCCGCTGGTGATCGCCCGCGATGCCGGCGTGCCTGTTTACGTGGCGGCGCAGCGCTACCTGGCCGGCTTGCTGGCCGAAAAAGATTTGCCCCCAACCCGCAACATCCATCTTCTCGACGACGGCTTCCAGCATCGCCAACTCCATCGCCACGTCAACATTCTGCTATTGGCCGCCGCCGACCTCGAGGATCGACTGCTTCCGGCAGGAAATCTGCGCGAACCCCTCGATGCAGTGGGCCGCGCGACGCGTGGTCGCGCTCACCATGCCGGAGGCGCCTCAAGTCGAGCAGTCTCTCAACCGCCGCGGCCTCTTGCGGACTCCGGTCTGGCGCCTTCATCGCCGCATGCAGGTTCCTTCCATCGACGGTCCCGTCGTGGCCTTCTGCGGCATTGCGCGCCCCGACCAGTTTTTTGCCGGACTTGAAAACTCAGGTCTGCACGTCGCCAGCCGTATCGCTTTCGGCGATCACCGCCGCTACACGCAACACGACATCGACTGCATCCTCGAAGCCGCGCACACAGCCCGCGCCACGGCTCTCATCACAACTGAAAAAGATCGCGTCCGCCTCGCGCCGATTTTGTCGTCGATTCCTGCCAGTCTGCCGCTTGAAACCGCCGGGTTGCGCATCGAGATCGAAGACGAGGACGCGGCCATCGACTGGTTGATGGGTAGGCTCGCGAAAGCCGAATTACCTACACCTTGAGAAAGATCTTCTTCCGGTATAACAGCCACACCGGAATAAAGCACAACAGCGCGTACGACACCGAGAATGCAAACGCACTCCAGCCCGGATTCGGAATCCATGCCATCAGTTTCAGGTTCCAGTAGTAGATCGGGTCCACCGGCCTGCCCAAATATTGAATGTGCAGGTGGGTCAAATCCACAAAGCCCCCAAGCAACTCGCTGACCATGTAGGCGGCAATTGCATTTGATCCGAACACCAGCCACGGCCAGGCCAGCGCCTTGCCTGTTCCGCTCCGGCCCCAGCCGCGAACCTCAACCATCCAATAAATAAGCGCAAACATCGCCAGCGACAAACCTGCCGCCGCCAACACATAGGAGCTGGTCCACATCTTTTTGTTGAGCGGGAACCACATGGACCAGAAGAATCCGGCCGCCAGGCAAGTCGCTGCGCCCGCGGCCAAACCGGCAGCTTTTTCTTTCACGTTCTTCGGTCCGCGCAACCAAAGTCCCGTCAGTAGCCCCAGCAGCGCGGTGCCGATTGCGGGGATATTGCTCAGCAGTCCCTCAGGGTCACGGACATTGTGGAAGCGTGCAGCGTTGTTTGGGTCCCAATCTTCGTAAAGATGCCCCGGCATCAACTGCCGGTCAACCCACGCCACAATGTTCTGATCCTTGTCGAGGAAGGGAACATCCTTCCCCGGCATGCCCGCGCCCGGCACCGGAACCAAACTCACAAGGGCCCAGTAGCCAACCAGCACAGCAACCAGCGCCGTCACCTTGGTCCATACCCGCCGGTCGAAGAGGTAGAACAACTCCACAATCAGGTAGCAGATCGCGATCCTCTGCAGCACCCCGTAAAACCGCATGTGCGCGAGATGAAAGTAGGGGAAATTGTTCACCACCAGCCCAAAGAGAATCAGGATCGCAGTGCGCCGCACCGTGTGCCACGCGAGCCTTGTCGTCGACTCGCCCCGCTTCAGCCGCGCCTGCACTGAGAACACAATCGACACGCCCACCACGAACAGAAATGTGGGAAACACCAGGTCGGTGGCCGTCAAGCCGTTCCACTGCGGCATGGTGCATCTGCGGCCCATGCGCCGTCGCCGCCGTTGTTGTTCACCATGATCATGAACGCAATGGTGACGCCGCGAAGAATGTCGAGCGAGAGCAGGCGGCGGGGCTGGCGCGGCGGCGGGTTTCTGGTCGGTCATCAATCACTCCGTTTGAGACGCATCGAAGTATATCGCGTTGGATGAATCTTAAAGATGGGTTGGGCATCTTCGCCAATAGTGCCTTCAAAAACCTGAAATTGAATAATAAGGATGTACGGCTTTATCGGTAATGGGGCGGAATAAATTGGTGACACGAAAACTCTATGCTCATTTACGCCATTTGTGATAAAGCATGGCGGGATTGTCGAGAATCGAGTATCTGGCGATAGCCGCAATAACATTGAACCGTTTAAGCCGGAGTTATCTATAAAATCCGCACATTATGCTTCCGCTTCATCGTAGGTAGGCCCAAACCACTTCGACCCGCGACAAAAACTCGGTACTATAGGAAGTTGTTCGGGATGTCCCGATCTTGACATCGTTTTTGCAGAGTATACGCCATGCGGGAGCAGCTTCAGGAAATTGATGGTATTTATATGACCACTCCAGCCCGCGACGTGGTCAAGAACTGATGCATCCACCAGCATGAATCCGAAGCAATTACCTGTAGGCACAAATTCACTAATATTCACGCCTTTTATTACCGTATATAGCCAGCGCCACATATTCAATTCGCTACTCTCGTGAGGTTCATGGCCGGGGATAAGCGCTGCGGCGAGTGCTCGAGGATAGCAGTTGACGTTTTGTAATATGTGATCTCTAAATATATCCCTCGAAACAATGTCAATTAATCTTGAGCGCTCCTGGCCAACCACGGCTCAATCTGTTCTGCCAGCACAGGAAAAAGCATGCATAATGCGGTTACGGAAAGGATCAAATTAATGTTGTCGTCGATGCGAATTGTCAGCGGCGTAGTTACGGGCAGCGTCCGCAGTAGCCGGCGCAGCTTATTATGCCAGTGTTCCTCAACGAGAGTAATGGTTAAATCATGCACTTCAAAACCCCTTAAAACTTAAAAATGAACGGACTACCGACACAT
>CAWILB010000040.1:0-20945 GCA_963836635.1 uncultured Acidobacteriaceae bacterium
GATCGCGCTCTTCAGTATTTCCGTCGGTCATATAACGAACCGCAGCCGCGGTAATTGGCACGCCGGCTTCAACAGCCGGATGAATGAGCCGCGCATGGAACCGCTGCACCCGGCTCCCGTCGGTGCTTGTCCCCTCGGGAAACAGCAGCACCGGAATATCCTGCGCCAGACGCTCGCCGATCTGGCGTGCTGCGGCATTGGCGCTGGCAAGGCTTGAGCGATCCAAGAGAATAGTGCCACCGGCGCGTGCGGCTTTGCCAAAGTAGGGCCAGCGTACGACCTCGATTTTTGATACAAAGCAACACGGCATTACCGCCGAAAAGATGGCGATATCGAGATAGCTGAGGTGGTTTGAAACGACCAGCCCGCACGTGGGCACCTGGCCATCGACGGAAAACCGCACTCCCACGCTGGCCAATACGCCTCGGCATGCCGACTGCAGCCAGAGGGCGCGCTGCTCTAAAGTAAGAGGGCCGTGTAAACGCGCGAGCCAGTAGCGAACGATGCAAACCAGAAGCGCGATCGCCAGCGCCACAGCGCGCCGGCTGCGACGCAGTATCAAGATGCCAGAGGCGCCAGAAAGCGATTGCGCGCAGCCGGCGAAAGCATCTCAAGATCGAGCAGCGTAAGAAAATCGATGGTGCGGAACTCGCGATCGAATGCCGGCGGCGCGGCGATGCGCGCGCCAATTGCCAAGTACGTTTTGAGTAGCTTGGGCACCTTTACCGCGATTTGAAACCGGCGGCGCATCTGCTGGCTCCGATGCGCTTCGAATTCCGTTGCAGGCTGATGGTCTGTGCGCTTGTCGCCTCCGGCTCGCTGGGGCAGGCGTATTCCGCGGTTGGAATAGTCTCAAACTCCGGGCTGACCATGAAGTGCTGAAGCAGACTGATACATTTGCCAGCCCTCGGCAGGATCGACGGAGTTGAGTGATGAGCAGCCGAGCAGATAACGAAGCCCCATGCAATGAGCATACTGCGCGATGCCGCGCCATAACAACGTCAACACCTCAGGCGTGCGATGAGCGCGATCAATGGCGGCGCGACCGAGTTCCAGAATGCCGGAACGCAGCGGTTCGTATGGCCCGAGCTCGAATTCCTGCGCGGAGTAGTAGCCGAGATTGCGCTTGGCGGTTGCGCCGGACTGCATGCGATAGGTGCCAACAATGCGTCCGGTTGATTTCTCTTCGACCACCAAGTGTTCGCAAACGGCATCGAAGCGGTCAATATCGAGGCCGGTTTCGTAAGAGCTTTCGAGCCCTTCGCCGAGTTCAACGTTGAAAACACGAAAACGCAGCCGGCAGGCGGCTTCGCGATCTTCGCGCGTGTGCGCCGTTCGCAGGCAATATGCACCTGCTTCGGCGTGGATGCTGGGCTCGGCCTTCGCAGGAGCAGGGAGTTGAACCGCAGCCTGGAATGGAGCCTCAGTAATCGCGACCGCATGCAGATCGCGATTTAACGTGCTTTCATAATGAGTGCTGGAGATCATTCACGCAGTATTTGTGAGAAGCGATGAAAGGACGTTCAACCTGCCGCGAAAACAGTGCAAATATTCCGTGGGATTGTAACGTTGTATTCAAGAAAGCGAAGTCGCAGGTTACAAACAGCGTTGGAAAGTGAGGCAAATCACCCGAGGCGAAAAACGAACGGCCGGGACGCAGCACGGTATTTCCGCAGTTGCGACCCGGCCGTTCGAGGAGGCCCACCATGCTGTTCGTATTCGCCTTAACAACAATGTGGCACAACGGCGAGTAATTCTACGCAAACGCAAAAAAGATTTTCCGCCGATTGTCCCGAAACTGAATTGATCTTAAGCACTGGCAGGCTCGTAGTTCAAATTCGGCCCGAGCCAGCGCTCAACCTCGACGACGCTCATCTGCTTCCGTACCGCGTAATCGGCCACCTGGTCGCGATCGATTTTGCCGATTGAAAAGTAGCGCGACTGCGGGTGAGCGAAGTAGAGTCCGCTCACGCTTGAGCCCGGCCACATGGCGAAAGATTCGGTAAGAGTGATTCCCGCTCTTGCTTCAACTTCAAGCAGACGCCAGAGTGTTCCCTTCTCGGTATGGTCGGGGCAGGCCGGATAGCCGGCGGCAGGGCGAATGCCGCGGTATTTCTCGTGGATGATTTCGTCGGTCGTGAGCTTCTCGTTGCAGCCGTAGCCCCACTCTTGCCGCACGCGCCTGTGCAGGCATTCGGCAAATGCCTCGGCGAGACGATCGGCCAGCGCCTCGGCCATGATCGCGTTGTAGTCGTCGTGCTTGCTGCGGAAATCGTCGCACAATTCCTTGAGACCAAAGCCGCTGGTGACGGCGAACGCGCCAATGTGGTCGCCCCTCCCGCTGGAACCTCTTGGCGCGATGAAATCGGCCAAGGATCGGCAGGGCTCATTGGCGCCTTTATCGATCTGCTGGCGCAGAAAATGAAAGCGCGTAAGAACAGTCGAACGCGATTCATCCGTGTAGAGGTCGATGTCGTCACCGACGGCATTCGCTGGGAAGAATCCATAGATACCGCGCGCGGCGATCAGGTTCTTCTCAACGATTGTGTCGAGGAGAGCGTTGGCTTCGGCAAAAAGCTGCCGGGCCTGCTCGCCCTGCCGGGGGTCGTCAAGGATGCGCGGATAAACACCCTTCAGTTCCCAGGTGTGGAAGAAGGGCGACCAGTCAATAAACTCGCGCAGCGTGGCGAGCGGAAAGTTATCGAGCACGCGAACCCCGGTGAATACAGGCGTGGGTATATCTTCAGCGCGCCATTCAATGGGCGTGCGGCGGGAGCGTGCAATCTCGAGCGAGACAAGCGGCTGGCGCGGCGCAGCAACGGTCTTGCGCAGCGCTTCGTATTCCGCCCGATGCTGCGCAACAAAGGCCGGCTTTGACTCATCGCTCAGAAGACTGGAGGTCACAGGTACGGCGCGGCTGGCATCGAGCACGTGCACCACGGGCTCGGAATAATGCGGCGCAATCT
Organism: uncultured Acidobacteriaceae bacterium; assembly: GCA_963836635.1. GTDB lineage: Bacteria > Acidobacteriota > Terriglobia > Terriglobales > Acidobacteriaceae > Telmatobacter. The sequence continues at coordinate 2,967 of CAWILB010000040.1, forward strand.
TTACAGCAGTGTGCGCGCGGCTGGTGGTCGCCCCGCCAATCAGCAGCGGAAGTCTAAAGCCCTGTCGTTCCATCTCGCGTGCAACGTGAACCATCTCGTCGAGCGACGGCGTAATCAGACCGCTTAATCCGATTACATCGGCCTTTTCATTGCGCGCGCGCTCCAGGATCCTGTCCGCTGGCACCATCACGCCCATGTCAATCACTTCGTAGTTGTTGCAGGCCAGTACAACACCCACAATGTTCTTGCCGATATCGTGCACATCGCCCTTGACCGTCGCCAGAATGATCTTGCCCTGTGTCTTGACGGCTTGACCGGCCGCGATCATCGAGGCTTTCTCCGCCTCCATAAAAGGGGTGAGGTGCGCGACGGCCTTCTTCATCACGCGCGCCGACTTCACCACCTGCGGCAGAAACATTTTTCCTGCGCCAAACAGATCGCCCACCACGCCCATGCCATCCATAAGCGGCCCTTCAATTACGGCCAGCGGGCGGCCGAGCTTCACACGCGCTTCCTCTGTGTCGATCTCGATGTATTGATCAATTCCCTTCACCAGCGCATGCGACAAGCGCTCTTCCACCGACAGACTGCGCCACTCTTCGGCCTTCCGTTCGGCGACGCCTTCATTGCCGCCAACCGCCTTGAGCTTCTCGCCGTACTCCACCAGCCGCTCCGTTGCGTCGCTGCGACGATTCAGCAAAACATCTTCCACCAGATCGCGCAGCCCAGGCTCAATCTCCTCATACACCTCAAGCATTCCGGCATTCACAATGCCCATGTCCATGCCGGCTGCAATGGCGTGATAGAGAAACGCGGAGTGCATTGCTTCGCGAACTTTATTGTTGCCGCGGAAGCTGAAGGAAATATTCGAAACTCCGCCCGAGACCTTTGCGTGCGGCAGGTTCTGCTTGATCCAGCGCGTGGCGTTGATAAAGTCGAGCGCGTAGTTGTTGTGCTCTTCCATGCCCGTAGCAACGGTCAGGATGTTGGGATCGAAAATGATGTCTTCGGGCAGAAAGCCAACCTGGTCAACGAGGATGCGATAAGCGCGCTCGCAGATGCGAATCTTCTCTGCGTACGACGCGGCCTGGCCCTGCTCGTCGAAGGCCATAACGACCCCCGCTGCGCCGTATCGAAGAATGGTCCCGGCGTTGCTCAGGAATTTCTCTTCGCCTTCCTTGAGCGAGATGGAGTTGACAATGCCCTTGCCCTGAAGGCACTTCAGGCCGGCTTCGATCACCTCCCACTTTGAAGAGTCGACCATGAAAGGAACTTTGGCCACTTCAGGTTCGCTGGCAAGCAGATGCAGGAAGCGCGTCATGGCCGAAGCGCCATCAATCATGCCCTCGTCCATGCAGATGTCGATAACGTTCGCGCCGTTCTCAACCTGCTGGCGCGCGATGGCGACGGCCTCTTCGTATTTTCCTTCTTTGATGAGCCTGGCGAACTTCGGCGACCCGGCAACGTTGGTCCGCTCGCCAATCAGGATGTAGACGCCCTGCTGCTGCGTAAACGGTTGCGAGCCGGAGAGGCGCAGCGGCCTGAATGTAGTCTCACTCATGCCGCCGTCCCGATCTCTTCCGCAACCGGAATCTCGCGCGGAGCCACGCCCTCAACCGCTTTGGCGATGGCCGCGATATGCTCGGGCGTATTACCGCAACATCCGCCGGCAATGTTCACCAGGCGGGCGCGGGCAAACTCTCCAAGGTATCGCGCCATGTCGGCAGGGCCCAGGTCGAATCCGGTCTCAGAGAGCGGATTGGGCAAACCGGCGTTGGGGTAGCATGAGATGGCGGCGTCAGCCCTCTGCGACAGTTCCTCGAGAAACGGATACATGAGATCGGGGCCGAGCGAGCAGTTAAGCCCTACTGAGAATGGCTTCACGTGCTTCACTGCGTACCAGAAGGCCTCGATTGTCTGCGCTGAAATCATGGTTTCTCCGCCGCGTCCAACGGCAGCGGAGATCATGATGGGCAGCCTGGTTCCCGACTCCGCAAAGAACTCCTGAATCGCCACCAGCGCGGCTTTGGCGTTGAGCGAGTCGAAGATGGTCTCGACCAACAGCAGGTCAACGCCTCCGGCGACAAGCGCGCGAACCTGATCGGCGTATGCGGCTTTCACCTGGTCGAAAGTCACAACGCGAAAACCGGCGTCGTCGGCGTCGGGCGAGTTTGAAAGCGAAACGGTGAGCGGCCCAATGGCTCCGGCAACAAAGCGCGGGCGGCCGGTCTGTTCGGCTACGCGATCGGCCCACTCGCGGCACTGCCTCGCCGATTCTACGTTGATCTCCGAAGCCAGGTCCCTGAGTGCGGGGTCGTCAATCACTTTTTGATAGAACTCCGGATTCTTGCGGCCGCCGTGTTCGCGCGGGTCATCCACAACAAACTCGCTCTGCGCAATGCTGGTAGCGCCAAACGTGTTGGTCTCAATAATGTCCGCGCCCGCCTCAAGAAACCGCCGGTGGATGTCGCCCACAATCCCCGGTTGTGTGAGCGAAAACAGGTCGCCGTTATTCAGCAGATCCTTTTTCGAGTCCTTGAACCGCTCGCCGCGAATATCACTCTCCTTCATTCCATAAGTGCGCAGGGTTGTGCCCATCGCACCGTCAATGACGGCAATGCGCGAGGCCAGAATCTTTTGCAGCGGATGAGAATCGGGGGAAGTCATGGCGTACCTCGAGTAAACTGCTCTTGTTTCAAGGATATCGAACTTGTCAACATGCGGGGATGAATTCGTGCTGAACGACCCCTGACGGGCGCTGGACTGCCGTATCTTCTACCTGAATGGCTCTCGACAGCTTTGTCCAATGCGGAGTCTTATTCTTGAAATCCGCTTTCAATCGATCACTCACACTCCTTCGCGAGCCAGCATCGGGTCATTGTGCGTGCCATTCCTGTCAGATACAATCCGGCAATCCCCTTGGAGTCTCCCCGCCCGCACCACGGAGGTCGCCTGAATGCTATCCACCATGTCTGATTTTCCGCTCACGATTGCATCCATCCTTGAACATGGTATGCAAGTTCACGGCGACAGCGAAATCGCCACCTGGACCGGAGACGGCCTTAACCGCATCACCTTCCGCGCTCTTGGCGACCGCGTTCGGCAGCTCGCAGGCGCACTTCAACGTCTGGGCATTCGTCCCGGCGACCGCGTTGGGACCCTTTGCTGGAACACGCAGGAGCACCTTGAGGCCTACTACGCCGTCTCGTCCATGGGTGCGGTCATTCACACGCTCAATCTCCGCCTATTCCCTGAGCAACTGGCTTACGTCATCAACCACGGAGGCTCACGCGTTATCATTGCCGACGCGTCGCTGGCGACGCAGCTTCTGCGCGTTGCAGACCAGCTACGCACGGTTGAGCGCATCATTGTGATCGGCGACGCGGCCGGACTGCCCGACGATTATCTTCATTATGAAGATCTGCTCGCCGGTCAGCCGCCGAGCTTTGTCTGGCCTCTTATCGACGAGCGTTCCGCTGCGGCCATGTGTTACACCACTGGCACCACCGGCGATCCCAAAGGTGTTGTCTACAGCCATCGCTCTATCTACCTGCACGCCATAAATGTGTGCGCAACATGGTGCATTGGCATGACCGTGAACGACCGCGGCCTGCTGATTGTGCCCATGTTCCATGCCAACGGCTGGGGTATTCCCTACGCAACGCTGCTGGCCGGCTGTGACCTGCTCATGCCGGGCGCCTATTTGCAGCCAGAGCCGCTATGCCGCATGATCGGCGAATTCCGCCCCACCTTCGCGGCCGGGGTGCCCACTGTACTTTCCGGCATGTTTCGACACGCCGATGCAAACAACGTCGACCTCTCGTTCTTCCGCTTCCTGTTCAGCGGTGGCGCCGCCCTGCCGCGCAGCCTTGCCGAGGGCTATCTCTCTCGGTTCAATCTGCGCGTCATCCAGGGTTGGGGTCTCACTGAGACCAGCCCAGTCGCCGCGGTCGCCCAGCCTCCGCGCAATTGCCCCGCCGACGAAGTAGTGGAATGGGCGACCAAGACGGGCCGCGTCATCCCCGGCGTCGAGCTCCGCATCTGCGATGACGAGAGAGAGCTTCCGTGGGATGGCAAATCGGTCGGCGAGATCGAGGTTCGCGGACCATGGATCACTTCTTCCTACTTCGGCGTCGAGTCCCCTGACCGCTTTCACGACGGCTGGCTGCGCACCGGCGACATGGGCGTAGTGGACGATTGCGGCTATATCCAGATCACCGACCGCGCCAAAGATGTAATCAAATCGGGCGGCGAGTGGATCTCGTCGGTGGAACTCGAAAACGCGATCATCGACCACTCCGAGGTGCTCGAGGCTGCGGTCATCGGAGTTCCCGACGAAAAATGGGGCGAGCGCCCTTTGGCTTGCGTCGTGACCAAGAGCGGCAAAGCAATTAGTCTTGCATCCCTGCGTTCGCATCTCGCCTCGCGCGTGGCCCGCTGGTGGATTCCCGAACGCTGGACCTTCATAAGCGAGGTGCCCAAGACCAGCGTCGGCAAATTCGATAAGAAGGTGCTGCGCGCGCAATATGCCGCCGGCCAGCTTGAGGAGATTCTCGATAACGGCGAACCGAATGCCATCTTGAGCCAGGTTGCCCCATCCTAAACGCGTCTTTTGCGTTTAGGGTGGGGTACCACGATTCCCACGCCAACCCGCGTCCTGGGCGCATCCACTATCCTTGAGACAGATCATGTCGTTCATTACCTTATTTGGAAACACCCCGGAACCCGAGAAGCCGGGGGAAGATGAAGGCGAAAAGAAGAGCGGCTTTTTCAGCCGCATGCGCCAGGCAGTCGCGCGCACGCGCGACCAGTTCTCCGCCAAGATCGCCAACCTGGCCGCAATGACGCGCATCGTTGACGACGCCGCGCTCGAAGAGCTTGAAACGGCGCTGCTCACCAGCGACATTGGCGTGCCCACTACGACTGCAATTCTGGATGCGCTGCGCGACCGCGCGCGCCACCAGGCAATCGATGGCGGCGAAGAGTTGCGCTCATTGCTCAAGGAGCAGCTTGTGGCGATTCTTCAAGCACCCATGCATCCTATCCCCGCGCCCGATGCACCGCCAAAAGTGACGTTTCTGGTTGGCGTGAACGGCACGGGCAAAACCACGAGCAGCGGCAAACTGGCGGCATGGAGCCGCGGGCAGGGGCGCAGCGTCTTGCTGTGCGCGGCCGATACGTTCCGGGCCGCGGCCATCGAGCAGCTTGAGATATGGGCCTCGCGCTCGGGCGTGGAGATGATCAAGACGCGCCAGGGCGGCGATCCGTCGGCAGTGCTTTACGACGCGATTGCGGCAGCCAAGGCGCGGCAGATCGACGATCTCTACGTGGACACGGCCGGCCGGCTGCACACCAAAAGCGGCCTCATGGACGAGCTCGACAAGATGCGCCGCATCGCCGCGAAGCTGGTTCCCGGAGCTCCGCACGAAGTGCTGCTGGTAATGGACGCAACCACCGGGCAGAACGGCCTGCAGCAGGCCCGCCAGTTCACGCAAGCCGCCGGCGCCACCGGCATTGTGCTCACCAAACTCGACGGCACCGCCAAGGGCGGCATCGCCGTCGCCATTGCCCGCGAACTCGATCTGCCCGTGCGCTTTGTTGGTGTCGGCGAAAAGATGGAGGACCTGCTCGAGTTCTCTGCGCCGGACTTTGTGGAGTCGCTGCTCGGGTAGCCCTGTACAAACCGACTGGCAATCATGAGGCGGACGGAACTTCGAAGGTGAAGAGCGTGTCGTGTTCGACTACGTAGAGGAATCGACCTCGACCAATCACCAAGGCCTTTTGAAATTCGACAGACTCAGGAAATAGAAGCCTGACATCGGCTACTATTTCAGCGCTTTCCACTCCGAGACTCAACAGATAACAATCCGTTCTATGCTCTCTGTATCCACCAAAAGCCAAAACAGAGGCATCTGAGATTGCTAGTTGGCGCGTTCCTGCAAGGTCCGTTCGCCACGCGTCGACTTTTCCTTGAGCGTCAACACGGATAATCGGGAAATCAGTGTAGTAAGACGCCCAGACGCAATCCTCAGCGACGTTGAGCGCATAGCAGTCGGAGATGTAATCCATCCCGTTAGGAGGCGCGAACTCCCAGGTAGCCTTTCCGGTTTGGTCAAAGCAAACGAGTCCAGCGGCCCCTAACGGCTGCGGACCCTCCGGAATACCCCATCCAAAATTCCCATATACTCCTTCATCGAAATAACCCACCCAAATCCGTCCTAAGCTATCGGTTTGAACATGTTGAATGCCATCACCTAAACAGAACTCCCGAACACTCCCGTCCAATCCGAATATGTGCGCATTCATTTCTGGCGGCCCGTCTTCGTGGCGAAGGCATCTCGGCGCGACTAAGAAAATTCCGCCGCCCGGCAACGTCTGCACCTTCGGAAATGTGGCATTTAAAAGCGGCAACGAACGTTCGCTTCTGCTCGCCGGACCGGTGATAGTGACGGTCGCAGAATAGGGCTCCTGAGTCTGAGTCTTCGCAAAAGCTGCCCCGCCTTCTCTCGTCTCTCTGGCGAAGAGATTGCCCGATGCAGATGCCGGCACCCAAATCTGGATGAGTTCGCCGCTGATCCCGACACTTGCGGACATTTCGCGACAATCCGGAACCAAAGGCAACCGGAGCGGCTCGGAGATTGGCACGATCTCAATCGTTTTAGCCATCGAGTGAAAATTCTACCTTCCCGCCCCTTGACTTAATTACGGGTGTCCCAAGTCCCTCGCACTTGCGGCCCTGGATAACACGATCCCCAACACATCATCTATTGAAGCGTCGCTCCAACAGTTATCCTGAAATGTGATCGAAAAACCCAAGCTCATCCGCAATCCCACACGCCATACGATAACTTTCCTCATCGTGATGAAATGGATTGCGATCGCACTGGCAGGTGCCTGGATGCTTGCCGCGCTCAGCCTCGTGGCCCTGCGCTTTATCGATCCTCCCACCGACGCCGTTCACATTGAGCGCCGCGTACAGGCATGGATTCGCCACAAGCCCTATCACTTCCGCTACACATTCATTCCGCTCAGCCAGATATCGCCCGATCTCCAGCATGCCGTTATCGCCGCGGAAGACGGTCGATTCTATCAGCACCATGGGTTCGACTGGCAGGCCATCCAGATCGCCGCGGAAAACGATATGAAAGGCGACCGCATTCGCGGAGGTTCCACCATCACGCAGCAGCTGGTGAAAAATCTTTTCTTCGGAACCGGCCGTTCGTTCCTGCGCAAAGGCGCGGAATTCACGTTTGTGCCCGTAGCCGAACTGGTCCTCGGCAAGCAGCGCATCCTGGAGCTTTACCTCAACGTGGTCGAATGGGGCCCCGGTGTTTATGGCGCGGATGAAGCCTGCCGCTTCTACTTCAAAGTTCCGGCACGCAATGTTGGACGGGAGCAGTCGGCCGAACTCGCTGCGATCCTGCCGCGGCCACTGAAGCGCCGGCCCGAACGCATGACGCATTACAGCAGCCTCATCCTCGATCGAATGCGCGAGATGGGCTGGTAGCCGCTAAATGCTGGGTGCCTCAGATCTCGCTTTTGAGACCCGGGTAAGCACAGACCTTCATGCTTCACCATTTGAGGCGTCACGTCTGCCCGCTACCACATGTAAACTTGATTGTTCCCATTCTCGATCGAGAGCCGGGCATGAGCGACCAAGTATGAGCGATCAGGTATGAGCGATCAAGCAACAAAAGACCTCTACTGGATGCGCCGCGCACTCGAGCTGGCACAGCGCGGTATTGGGCTATGCTCGCCGAATCCCGTCGTCGGCTGCGTCATTCTCGACCGCGCCGGGCAGGTGGTGGGCGAGGGCTGGCATGAGTATGACCTCGTCGATCACGCTGAAGTCGTGGCATTGCGCGAGGCCAGGGAGCACGCCGGCGAGCGGCTGCACGGAGGTACGGCGTATGTAACGCTCGAGCCGTGCAATCACCAGGGGCGCACGCCCCCCTGCACGGCCGCACTGATTGAGGCTGGACTCAAGCGCGTGATTGCGGCGACGGTCGATCCCAATCCTAATGTTGCCGGCCACGGTGCTGAGGCGTTGCGAGCCGCGGGAATCGAGGTAACGCTGGGCGTTCGCCAGAGCGAGGCGCGGCGGCTCAACGACGGTTTTGCGCGCTGGAGCCAACACCGGAGGCCCTTTGTGCTGATGAAAGTGGCCATGTCGCTCGACGGGCGCATTGCGCCGCCCGCCAGTCTCCAGAGCGGCCCCGCTGCGCCATATTGGATTACCAGCGAACTGGCCCGCGCAGCCGTTCAGCCCCTGCGCTGGCATGCAGACGCGGCAATGGTGGGCGTTGACACGGTGCTTGCCGACGACCCATTGCTCACCGACCGCAGCGGATTGCGGCGTCGCCGGCCGTTGCTGCGCATTGTGCTCGATTCGGCGCTGCGCATGCCCCTCAACGCGAAGATGGTAACCAGCGCGCAGAATGACGTCGTGATCTTCACCGTCTCCACTGACCAGGCCCGCGCCGGCGAGCTGCGCAATCGCGGAGTGCAGGTTGAAGTGTTGCCCGCGGAGGCGGGCCGCGTTCCGCTTGGTAAAGTGCTCGACAAGCTTGGCGAAGAAGGCATCCTGACGCTGCTCACTGAGACCGGCACGCGGCTCAACACCGCGCTGCTGTCGGCCGGCCTGGTGGATCGCTTGCATCTCTTCGTTGCGCCGCAGATCATGGGCTCCGATGCCGTGCCAGCGTTTCGCGGCATGGCTCGCTTCGTCCACATGGAGGCGGTTGAAGTCGAGCGCTACGGCAACGATATGGGCCTTTGTTCGCTGCTCAAGGACCCATGGCCGCACGACAGCGGACTGTAGGCGTCTACCGCCATTCACGACTCACGAGACGACATCGTATCGACCGGCCCCTCGCGCAAGGAGCCCGCGGCACAAAAAAGAGGGCACACCTTGTAGCAATGTGCCCTCGAGTTGCCATCGGAGTTTGGGGGAGCCTGATGTGCCGCCGCACTCTCAGAGATGCTGCGAACATTACTGGTCAGGTTCGGCAACCTCTCTGAGAATGCGGGGGCTGCGATTACTTGCCCAGCGAGATCTCGAAGGAATGGCCTTGCTCGCTAAGCTCCTTCTTGTCGAGTTGAGAAGTGGTCATGGAACCGTATTCGATGGCCCGCAGCGCGCGCGCCGATCCCAGGTCGTCGAACTTGAGAACTACGCGATTCTCGCTCGAAGCAGCATCGCCGGGATGAATCACCCAGGTGAAGGTCCGGGTTGCGCCAACCAGCTTTACGGCGTTGCTGGAGTTGTCGCGCGCCACCGTGTAGTGGCCCGCGGGGAGCGTCTGATTTCCCACAGTGAATGCGAAGGGAACGTTGAGCACGGTGGCCGCCATTGCGGCCTTGACGGTGAAGGCTGCGGTCGCCAAAACAACTGACGCCAGAACGAGGGAGCGAAGCGTGTTTTTCATTTTTGTAGACCTCCTGACTGCAACCCACCTTAGCCGCACTCAAAATTAAAGTCGTTAAGTTCCTGTCCAGAAGTTGTCAAGTTTTCGAGAGGCGCATTTGATGGTGTATTGACGCACGAATGCAAACCCGGCTCGCGCCCAGAGGTGAATTCGGGAGGTTCTACTTGTGGACTTCGATTTTCGCCGCGCGCTCGCTGAGTTCGGCGGCCTCAGAATGCGCGTTGCGTTCCTCAGCATGCCGTGCAGCTGCGCGAAGCGCCCGGGCCGCGCGCTTGCGCTCGCCTGCCGCTTCATAGTGCATTGCCACTTCGCGGGCAACGGCGGCTTCGCGGTCTTTGAATAACTCGTTAAGCCGCTCGGCAATACGTACATGCCGCTGCGAACGCCGTGCGGCAGATTGCCGCTGGTAAAGAACCTCGCGATAGACCTCATGCACGAACACGTAGAAGGCCGAGCAGGCGCCGCCGGGAAGCTCATCTTCGCCGGCGCGCTCAACAAAGTGCAAACTGCGCGCCATTGCGTCGCACTGCTCCTCAGTCTCGGCGGGGTCGCGACCAAGCGCCGCCGCCACAGCCCACGCCGGGAACGCGATATTAATCAGGCTGCCTGCTTCCAGCAGTTGTTGCACGCCGGGCGCGAGCCGCTCAATCTCGAGCTCAACCATCTCGGCAAGTTTTCCCGGAACGTCAGAGTCGATGCTGTCGAGAGGCGAGCGAATCTCCCAGTGAGCCGCGCCGTTATTTGAAGAATTTACCAGTATCTGCTCGATAATCAGGTGCTCCACAATAGCAATGGCGAAGAGCGGGTTGCCCTCGGAGTGGCGATGCACAAATTCGCTCAAGCCCGGCGGCAGCTCAGATTGATGCAGCTCCTCGGCGACCAGACTGGCGACGGCTGGCCTCGCAAAGGGCTCGAGCGGCGCCTCAGATGCGAGCTTGTGCACCAGCATGTCGTGCCTGAGCTCGCGCAGCGGATGCCCTGGCGCAAGGCTGCGCGGGCGGAACGTGGCGAGCACAAGCAGCTTTGCCGTTGCACGTCGGCGAGCCAGCGCGCCAATCAGATTGAGCGTTGCGCCATCGGCCCAGTGGAGGTCTTCAAAAATAAGCACCAGCGGCTTCGCGGCAGCGAATTCTTCAAGGGCCGCGCACAAGTCGCCGGGCATGCGGGCATGAACAGCAGGCTGGGCTGTTGGAGCCTCGGCCGGCTCGGGTTTACGGCCAATATGCGCCAGCCAGGCCGGTGCCATCCGAGCCAGAACGCCGCACAACTCTTCATTGGCGGCAGAAGCGCAAAGCTGGCTGAGCGCTTCATTCACCGGGTAATACTCTTCCCTTTCGCCGATGCCGGGGACACACTCGCCGCGGGCGATGACGGCGCCCTGGTAAATCTGGCGGCAGAAGTGGTCCACCAGCGCCGTCTTGCCGATACCGGCCTCACCGGTGATGAACAGGACGCGACGCTTGCCTGCCACGGCGCGATCGAACTCGGTACGCAGCTGGGCAAGCTCGGCGGTGCGGTTGACGAAGCCCGAATGGATTTCAGGACGGGTGTGATCGGCGATGACGTGGTGATTGGCTGCCCCATTCCGGACTGCGAGATGTTCCTGCGCATCGGTGACGGCGGCTACAAAGCGATAGCCGCGCTTGGGCATTGTCTGGATGAATCGCGGATTACCTGCCTCGTCGCCAAGCAGCTTGCGCAACTCCAGAACGTAAGTGCGAAGAACCTGCGGTTGAACAAAGGTCTCAGGCCAGAGCTTGTCGAGCAGCTCGTCGTGAGTGATAAGGCGGCCGGGATTCTCAACCATGAAGTTGAGCACGGCGAACGGTTTGGGCGGTAGATCGATCTGCGCGCCGTCGCGCCACAGGCAGCCGTTGGCTGGGTCGAGCCGGAAAGCTTCAAATTGCTTCATCGTATTCGATCCGCGGAGGAAGAAACCGCTCCTCTTCTCTTTTATCAGGTAGCCCAGGCGTTCGAGGGTTGGACGGTTAACGAATTATTTAGTTGGTAGCGCTTTGTGTAAACTTTGCGTAGATTCTCGATGGCAGATTAATGAAGCCGATTCGCGGGCCGCCCGAAGGGAGTCGGAGACGAAGGCTCGCTGAGGCGAGGAACGAGGGAACGGTTGTACAGAAGCTGTCCGCAGATGTGCAAAATATTTATGGATTCTGTACAGCTGTGGATGGCTTTCCGTGCGCCATGTTCTTGATTCTGTTGAGGCGGCTCACGGCCGTGCAGCTTCTGCGTGGTTTTGAAGGAACTTCTTTATAAGCGAAAAACGGCCGGAGGAGCTGGGCTGAGGGGCGGCGACCGGCGTGTTCCGGGCTGCGGCTTTATCTTTGGCGCGGGCTTGCTGTCTGCGCTGGTTGATCAGGTTAGCGGTGTCGAGCGATGCCACGGTGCGGGGCAAAGTCTCAATGAAGACCTGCACGGCTGCGGAGACTGAGGTGCTGTTGGCAGCGGGGCAGACGCGAGCATCTTTGTAAGCTTTGTCACTAACAGATACGGTAATGTTCTTCATATTCTTTGGAGCAATCCCTTCTATTTAGAAGTGTGCTCCGGGGGAGCGTAATTATCTGCAAAAGGCAGGGGTCAGAAATCAGGGATCAGAGATCAGAGATCAGGAGTCATTAAAAACAGTGGTCAGTGATCAGGGATCAGAAAAGGCAGCGGAACTGGCCTGCCGCCTCAAGTCCACCGCGGGGACCGCGGATCGTCGGGTAGGTCAGGGTTTTACCCCTGACTTCAATCCTGGGAACTCGGCTATTTTCCCCGAAAAACAAAGAACGAGACGCGGCGGCTTCGGCGTGAGTGAACTCGCGCAATGATACAAAGCGTGGACGGTTGCGGTGCTAGACCCTCTGCACCGCAACCAAACGCGAATCGCGCTCTGTATCAGGGCGCGGCTTTCAGCCGCGCCGCGAAGCGCTGGGAGAAGATTCGGGGCTTTAGCCCGTGCGTCTTTTCTGATCTGTTAGATAGCCGTAGCAATATTTATATTCGCCGGGGCGCGCCGCCAACCCGGCCTTTACGGGATTCTGCGCGATATACATTCGATACCGCTCAAAACTTTCTGCGTCATTGGCCCGCCACTCGGAAAATCCGACCTGCCAATCCTCTCCAATATAGCCGCATTCGCGCTTCAATCGATAGGAAAATCGGCCCTTTATTAATTGCATCGCTTTTTCGACAGTCATTTCGTCGCGCACGGTCAACAGCAGATGCACGTGATCGGGCATGACAACGAAGTCGCGCACCTCGAATTTTCCCGCAGCCATGTATGAGCGGAGCACGTCGATAAACAACGTCGCATTGCGTTCAGACTGCAGAAGACGCCGGCCGCCGTTGGTTTTTGTCGTGGCGAAGAATGTGCGTACAGTGCTGAGCGGGTTCGCTCGGGGCGCGTTGCGAGTGGGTCTTGCCATGGCAGGGGCTAAAGCCCTAACTCCTTAATAGGAGGCCTTTCAGCGCGAGTAAACTCGCGCCCTGATACAAACCCAGATGGGTCGGGTTCGTAATACGTTCCGGGGTTACTCGAAGAATTCCTCATCGATCTTTTTGATTGCAATTGTCTCTTCAACCCTGCAGCCGACGCTGTGGCGAATCATGAGGCGCGTTAGTTGGTTTCCGTCAATCAGGACTATTCTCTTGCTCAGCATCGTCGCAGTCTCACGCGCCGAGGCGGTAAATGTTGAAGCGGTGACGAACAGCCCTTTTGTCGCTTTGAACCTATCCAGACTTCCAAAGAAGTCTCTTATTGCTCCCGGTCCGACAGTGTTGCCTTCGGCGTACCTCTTCGCCTGGACATAAATGCGATCAAGTCCCAGCGGGTCCTGGTCGATCACGCCGTCAACGCCGCCGTCTCCTGCCCCGCCGACGAGTGCCTTGTTGATTTCTGGAACGGACCCGCCGTATCCCATCGCGACCAGTAGGAGAACAACCAATTTCTCGAAAAACGCCGGCGTGCCCGCGCGAGTCTTAACGAGGAGTGTGTCGGCGAGTTCCTGTTCAAGTTGCGCGTGCGCACTTCGAATCGTTTCGTCCGGCGTCAAGACGGAGTCCCGTGCTAATTCGGGAGATTGCGGCTCGTCGGTGCTGGTTTCGATTTCACCGACCTTTCGGAACTTTCTAAACTCGGGGAATTGAGCGAGGTATTTGATTGTGATGCGCTCGGGAGGGTTGGAAAGGACGCCCTTACCGCGCTCAGTAATGCAGAAGTGGGCTCTCTTGGTCGTCGAAGTGATAAGGCCGGCCTGAACGAGGTACGATTTTGCCCACGTCACTCTATTGGAGAATGTCGTTTGGCGGCCGGAGGGAAGGAGGGTTGCTTGTTCCTCCTGGGAAAGCTTGAAATCGTTCGCCAGATGCTCTACGGAGTCCGAGACGCTTGATTCACTCTCTGCGGCGAGTCGGAGCAGGGGAAGCATCAAGGTCTGGAAGTGGGGTATCGCCATTTCAGGTCGCTCTAAATCTTCGGTTGGCTTCTGGCGCTGAATTTTACTCCTGCAATGCGTTCCGGGCTTTTTCGCTGAGTGGGGCAACGGTTTGAGCGCGGCTGCGCCGCGTTCTTTGTTTTTCGGGGAAAACGGCCCGGTTCGGCGCCACGGCGACGCTGGGGCGGTGCGGCTGGCAAGGTTCGTGCCATCCCATCCTAGCCGCACGATGAATTCAAGAAGCGGGTCCTTCGCCTCGCTCAGGATGGGGCCACCCGGCCCTCTTACCTCAAAAGGGCGCACTGAGCCCGTTTTCAAGTAATTCGAGCCGATTTAATTGGCGCCTTTTCCGCTCGAAAGCCGCGAATTCTTCTTGAGATACTTCAGGCTGCTGACAAGGTCCAATGGGATTCGAAATACATCCATCAGCGGCTAAAGCCGCACTCACTTTGCGGTCCTTACGGCACGAGTAAACTCGTGCCCTGATACAGGGCTCCGATCCGATGGCATTTTTCAATAAGATCGAGTACCTCTTAAGGTACTCAGTGGTCATGCAGTCGCCTTATCAAGTGGATATGGGCACGGACCAATTGACCGCGAGAGAATTCCAGATTGAAAAGAGTAGTGATGATGGGTAACTATCGCTCCTCTGCGATCAAATCGGTTGTGACTTCGGGCTTGAGTCTGCTCTTGCTGTGCGTTGTGTCTGGCGGATCAATCGCCTGGGGCCAGGAACCGGCGGTCGCTTCCACTGTTCCTCAGAAGGAAATTCCTCCGGAGATTCGCGGCGACTTGTTGATGATTCGCAAGGAGTATCAGGCCGCCATTGCGGTATACGACAGCAGTCCTGAGCAATCGGCTGAGATCTTCAACAAGATCGGACTCGCCTACCATCACCTTTACGCGATCGATAGAGCCAAGAGCTCGTATGAGAGCGCTTTGCGGCTCAGACCCGACTATCCCGAGGCGCTCAACAATCTTGGCGCCGTGTTCTATGCAGAGCGGGATTACAGGAAGGCTTCGCGGTTCTATCGCAAGGCGATAAAACTTACACCGCACGACGCGATCGTTCGCAGGAATCTGGCAGCCACATATCTCGCGCAAGGCAAGCAGCAGGAAGCGATGAAGGCTTATCGAGCGGCATTCCTTGCAGATCCGAGTACCTTTGGAGATGACGCGCAGAATGTCATCCCGGAGCCTGCCACAGTTAAAGAGCGAGCCGCCCAGAATTACTGCCTGGCATCGTTGTATGCCCAACAAGGCATGAACGATCGTGCGATCGAGTATCTACGCAAAGCAATCGATGCGGGCTTTAATGGTTACAAGCGCCTGATGGAAGATCCTGACTTCGCGACGCTCCGGAAGACAGCGGAGTTTAACGAGCTCATGACCCAGGAGCGGAAGCGATAGCGCGCTCGATCTCATCGGACCTCTTGATCAGGATGAGATTTGGAAGGATCCGTCTGCGCCGGCTTCAGGCAGCTAAGAAAAGATTGCCGCGTCAAATACCCTCAATGGGAGACTGACTGTTCCGCCGCTCCTTCAATGTGTCCGCTGTGTTTATCTGCCAGAAACACGACCAGTCTCATGGCTCCGTGCGCATCGAGGTTCTCATCTCGCGGCAGCTTCAGCGTCAATTCCTGGTCACCGCCAGCTTCCGGAGTAAACTCGCGCAGCACGCGAACAACAGCCACGTTGCGCAGCGTCTTTCCGGCGTTCTCGCCACCCTTCACCGGAGTCTCGGTCACATCTTCAGCCAGGACCACTACCAAAACCTTTTTCGACTTCGCTGGAGGGGCATCCGGGCGGCGCACAATAAATTTGATTTCGTCGCCGGTCCATGTCGCGTCGGCAATCGTCATCTCATCTTTCGGTTTTGTCGCGGCCGCTGTAATGGCGTCGACCAGCTTTCTCGCGTCGCTGCCGAGCACCTCCACAGCGCCGTCTACCACTGCCTGCGGCGTGTACACGTCGCTCAGCCCAAACTCGAATCCGTACCACTTCTGCCGGTCAGTAACGGAATCCAGCGAATAAGGGTCGCGCCACCCTTCATGATCCCAATAGGTCACGTGTTCGCTGAGAACAATCACCTGCGCGCCCGGAACGGGCTGCATTGAATCCAGCCTGGCCAGCAGCACGTCGGCCGGCGGGCAGCTCGAACAACCCTCTGAAGTAAACAGTTCAACGAGCACTGGCCGCTGCGCGCCGCTTTGCGCATCGGTTGCGGCAACCCCATCGTGGGCAGACCACCCGACAACGACGACCACGGAGGCTGCACCTAATACAGTGCCCAGCCACCACGCCATTCCTCTTTGCCCGATACTCATATCTCCTCTAGATTGCGCCGCTCGATGGAAAGTTACGACTTTAGGAATCACGGCGTCTGTCTGCTCATTGAATTCCCTATCTGGCCGAGGGTGGCTTGCAATCGCGGGTTCTTCAGCCATATGAATTGCTCGGCGGCTGAATCGACGGCAGATTTCGCAATGCTTCGCGCGTCCGTCCCATTTAAAAGTAGATCGAGCGTAAATTGCCTGCCATAACCACTTACCGGGCCCGCCGCCGCACCACCTGAAAAGCGGCGGCCGCAGGATTCGGATTCGAGATCGGAAATGGATATGAAGCCGAGGCTGTAACTGGTCATGGCCATCGACCACTACACGCATCCATTCTGGCATAGTAGCGAAACCGCATTCGCGATCGAAAACAATGGAAACTGGCAGGTTCTCAAGAAATCCTGGAGTGCTCGCCTACGCGCTCGCAGCCGTTGCGCTTGGTTTGGTCGGGCTTGCGTGGGGCGATTTTGCAACAGGCTGGCAACGGGTCCAGCCGGGTGTTCCTTTCAGGGAAACGCTGGCTTACCTGACCGCTGCCAGCGAGCTACTGGCTGGTCTCGTTATTCTGTGGCGTCGGACCGCTCAGGCCGGCGCCCTTTTTTGACTTTTCTCTACGCCATCTTCACCCTGCTCTGGGTGATCCAGGTAATCCACGTACCGCTGGTTTACGACGGGTGGGGCAATGTGTTTGAAGAGCTCTCGCTGGCGATGGGCGGGGCAGTTGCTTTTACGGTGCTGGCACCGGCGGGCTCTCCCTGGGCCGGCAGAACTGCTCTCTTTGTCCGCCTCTACGGCATCTGCCCCATCTCATTTGGCCTGGTTCATATCATTTATTTCGCGGGTGCGGCCACATGGGTTCCCATTTGGCTCCCGCCAGGACAAAAATTCTGGGTTGCCGCGACGGGCGCCTTTTTCTTCATGTCAGCATTGGCGATCCTAACGGGAATCAAGGCGGGTCTCGCGTCGCGCCTGCTCACGGTCATGATTGGCGGCTTTGAAGCTTTGATATGGTTGCCGAGGCTCATGGCTGCACCGCATGACCACGTCAACTGGGCCGGCAATGTTATATGCATTGCAATGGCAGCGGCAGCATGGGTCGTCTCCGACGCGATCGTTCAATTGGGAGAATCGTATTCGCGTCTCTGGGTGAGTCAGGTGATTCCCAAGGCACAGGTCCGGGCGATCAATGAATGATCCTGAACTGTCTGTCCGGTGACGAGCAGCGGATATGCGGCTGTCCCGTCGGTACCAAGACATGATGCTAAGAATCGATCCCCAAGCACGATCAAGAGACTCGATGCCTGCCGTCGATTGGGGCGCAATTCGTATGTCGCAGGGGCGAATGGGAGGGCGAGCGCGGGGCTCATTGGGGCGGCTAGTGGGGATCGAACCCACGACATCCTGAGCCACAGTCAGGCGTTCTGCCGCTGAACTATAGCCGCCGTGTACCCTATCGATTGTAACATCGAAGCACATTGCGCGCCCCACCTGACGGGGTAGCTTTCCCCATGGACTCAAGCGAGCAAAATCCGCGAGATCTGCATGAAAATGCGTCGCCAACGCTCGACCGCTGGAACCGCGGCGCGTGGCTCTTTCGCGACCGGACACTGCACGGCCTTGAGATCCTTCTCGACGAAGCATTTCGCATACCCGGAACCCAAATTCGCTTCGGCATCGACGGAATCATCGGGCTCGTGCCCGGGATTGGCGACGTTCTGGCCGGCATTCTTTCACTGCTGATTCCGCTTGCCGCATGGATTCGCGGTGTCCCCTCACGATGCG
>CAWILB010000041.1:0-18145 GCA_963836635.1 uncultured Acidobacteriaceae bacterium
CATCGAGTGGAGTGGAAATCCCGAAAGACCCTCCTGCAGCGGTTAAAACCCCGCCTCTTTAAAGCCCTTATCGGCACGACTGAAGTCGTGCCCTGACACTTCGTGCCATTGAGTCGAGTTTTGCCCCGACCTGTTCAGGCCATCTGTATTGAGGACCTCCCGGTCTTCGGAAACCTCGCCGGAGTGTGAATACAAGGTATTTGCGAATTCTGTGAGCGAGCCTGTGAAAACTTTCAAATCATTGCCAAACGGTAGACATTTGTCTGTTTCCAATAATTGCAGACGACTTTAGGAGTGCGGTCGGTCGGCGAGCAGTTGCATTGCGGTCCCCTTCAAAGTTACTTCCGGTTAGACGGTTACTCGACAAGAACCCGAGAGCAGTGCAAGAATTCAGCGCAGATGACGGAGAACCTGATACTCGACATCGCGGAACTTGAGAAGATGCAATCTGATGAACTTGTATCCCTTGTCCATCAGACATGGGATGTGATCCGCAGCGGGGGTCGGGTCATGATAGAGCGGAGGCACGCAGACGCTCCGCCTAAACAGTTGTACAGCATTGCCTCCATCAAAGAGCACGACAACTTCACACGTCTCTTAGCCCATGGCCGATTCCGGTCCATCTACTCAGTCATCAACCCGAAACTTCAGCGACCATGTTCTTGAGAGCTGACGTACACCTCACTCTGAGTGACTGGTCGCCAATCCGCACCTTACTCCTTTACGGCTAGGGTTATGTCCCGATTGACGGTCATCCGCCCATAACCGTGAAAAGCGGGCCATCCATCAACGCTCTTCCGCTCTCCTCAAGATGAGTGGTTTCGCTCCGAGAAATTCCACGCAGCATCGCCGGTTCCCAACCTCCGCTGCGCTGCGAGAAACCCAGGTAAAACGCTCCACTGCGTCCTAACTTGCCTCGACGAGGTGCTGTTGCGTCGAACGCATCAGGCAGATAGACCATTACCGACCCACGTTTCTGGGCCTCGGATTCCCCGCTGAACCACAAAAACCCTGCATCCTTATCGATATCGGCGATCCGTCGCGAAAGTGCTTGATGGCTCGGACACTCGATATGCAATGGCATCGCGGCTACCGTCTCCTCATAATCTGGACCCACAAATACTCGCTGCCCCACCACGCGACTGGGAACAAATGGCGGTACATGCAGGCGCGTTTTGTGAACGCCGATTGCAGCAGTTGGGAAACCGCGAATGCGCTTTCCGGCGGTGAACTTTCCCGCAAAGTTCATCCATCTCGGTCCAAACCAGTTGTCAATCCGAATGACGTAGAGGCGAGCAGGCTCATAATCTAGAGCAACGCCAAGAGCGAGCGCACGCGCCTTCCCAATGAACTCAGCTGAATCTCCCTGCTGCGTGGAAATGAACTCTGCGATTGCACCGAGCATGGTTGACTCCGAACTTCCCACCATCATACGTGTGCGCCCCTCGGATATCTGTGCGCTCCGCAGTTCACGTTCATTTGTTCTGTCTGGATTGTCGGCGATCCGCAACTTACTCCTTTACGACCGGCGCTACTTCCGGATTGCCGATCATTCGCTAACTTCGAGGCTTATCTGCCAGAACGAGAGTTGATATTCGATCAGATCATCCTCGTCATCAGGAATGTAGAACTCGACCTGACACGGGCGATCCGGCCATTGTCTAAAAAGCTTTGCTTCATATATCTCCTTGAGCACATTGCCCAGCAAGAGAACCTTATCTTTTGAACCGTCCTCGCAGCTACCTGAATGAATGTCAGCAATGTGCAGGTGGTTCATGACCCACTCGACCGATTTGCGAGTGGCACCTTGTCGCGACGCGCACCCCCTCAAGGATTCTTCCGAGAACTCTTTCCGTAGGATGTAACCATCGAATAAGACAAAGTCTGGCCAGAAAACGGAAGCGTAGCCGACCGCTAGCGAGAAATTTCCCATGCAGCCAATCCAAGATTCGATATCTATTCCAGCGCCGTTGTTCCAAGTAGCAAGTTCGGCCTTCATGCTCTCAGGCGTATTCATCTGTTTCCTCTTATAGCTTCACGGGTTTATCGGTCCATTCTATTGCAGTTGTTCTCTGTGGGCGAATGGTCGCCAATCCGGAAGTTATATTTCGGTAAACATTTTAGATAGATGTTGAATTGCCAAGATGCGCTCACAGCATGGAAAACTGGCAAGCTCCTGCCTGTAAATCCCAATCTCGGATTTTCAGTTTCGTTGATTCGAGAGAATCTGAGCGCGGGAAGAAATTGCCTGGACCGGCAATCATTTGTTGTATTCACAGAGCCTTACGGCTTTATTCTTAACGCGGAATGAGGAAACTTAACTGGGTTCTTGCCGGCATCGGCGATATTGCGCGAAGGCGCGTGATTCCTGCAATTCAAACAGAGCCGCACAGCACAATGTACGGTTTTGTGACGCGCGATGCGGCCAAGGCCGCGGCATACCCAGGAGCTCGCGCCTTCAAGACGGTTGAAGAGGCAGTCGCCGATCGCGAGGTGGACGCGCTCTATATCGCACTGCCGGTTGCAATGCATGCTGATGCTGCCATCACCGCTCTTCGCGCCGGCAAAAATGTGCTTTGCGAGAAGCCGATGGCGATGCATTACGCCGAGGCAGAGCGCATGGTTGCCGAGGGCGTCGCGAGCGGCCGGGTCTTTGGTGTCTCGTATTACCGCCGGCTCTATCCAAAGCTCCTCCGTGCGAAGTACCTGATCGCAGATGGCGCAATCGGCCAGCCTACCCTTGCCGAGGGCAACTGCCAGGGCTGGCTTGAGAGTGAGGAACGGGGCTGGTTGCGCGATCCCGCTCTTGCCGGCGGCGGCCCGCTGTTCGACATTGCATCGCACCGCATCGACGCCATGAGCTTTCTATTCGGCAAGGCCGAGACGGCCACCGGAGTTTTGTCGAATGCACTGCACAGGTTGGCAGTGGAGGACTCAGCGACCGTGGTGATGAGGTTTGCCGGCGGTGTACATGGGTTTGTGGATGTGCGCTGGAACTC
This sequence comes from uncultured Acidobacteriaceae bacterium, assembly GCA_963836635.1. Taxonomy (GTDB): domain Bacteria; phylum Acidobacteriota; class Terriglobia; order Terriglobales; family Acidobacteriaceae; genus Telmatobacter. The sequence goes on from CAWILB010000041.1 coordinate 3,000, forward strand.
GCGCATCCCGCGCGACCAGTTCCGCGTGATTGGCACCGAAGGCGAGATCAATCTCGATCCGCTGAACGGGCCGGAATTGCGCCTGACCACGCAAGCGGGCGCCGTGGCGGAGATGCTGCCCGCGAATATGAATCTTCATTACCCGCTCATCGAGAACTTTGTGGATGCGGCGCTGGCCAACGATCCGGCGCGTCTTGCGTGCCCGGCGGCGCAGGCTGCGTGGACCGACTGGGTAATCGATCAGGTGATGCGGGGGCACGCTTCTTAGCAGGTTACGCAAAATCTCATCAGGCGGGCTAAAATGCCCGGAAAACATCCCTCAGGGGCTAATGCCCCGGTCTCCATTTGCGAGCTTCATCGGCACGAGTAAACTCGTGCCCTGATACAAGACCATATCCCGGCGAGTTTCCAGCAGCCTGCTAAGCCTACTAACAGGCCGTAGAGTCTAAGAAACCCTTTGCATCGAATCATTCATCCCAGCATCCGATACAATGACTGACAGTCGGGGCGGCCCAGGGCAACAAACCAAGATTCCCCCAAGAATTCTGAATCCAGAGAGCAAATGGAATTGCCTACGCACATACTGTTGACCTACGGCTATGTATTGATTTTCGCCTGGGTCCTGATCGAGCAGTTGGGCATACCGCTGCCTTCCACACCGGTACTGCTGGCCGCGGGCGCCCTCAGCGCCGAAGGGCAACTCGGATTTACCCCGGCGTTCGCTTGCGGCGTGGCGGCTTGCATTATTGCGGATTCGGTCTGGTTCTTCGTCGGAAAGCGCTACGGGCAATATGTGCTGAAGCTGCTTTGCAAATTGTCGCTTGAGCCCACCACCTGCGTGCGGCGTACGCGGGAGTCGTTTGGCCGCCGCGGCGGAGCCATGCTGATGTTTGCCAAGTTTGTGCCGGCGCTGACCACGCTTGCCCCTCCGGTCGCGGGCCAGAACGGCATGGGGTACCCCGCATTCCTGTTCTTCGACGGAATAGGCAGTTCCCTTTGGGTGGGAGTCTTGCTGCTTGCCGGCCGCCTCTTCGGCGATCTGCTCAAGCGCGATCCCAGCGCGCTGGGCTGGGTGGGGCGCTTCTCGGGCGTGCTGCTGGCTCTGGGCATCATTGGGTTTTTCCTGGTCCGCCTGTGGCGGCGCAGAGTGGTGCTGAAGCAACTGGCCAGCGCGCGTGTGGAACCCGAGGAACTGAAGCGCAAGCTAGATGCGGGAGACCAGGTTTACATCGTGGACCTTCGTCATCCTCTCGAGTTGCTCACCGATCCATTCGTGCTGCCGGGAGCTATACACATTTCACCCGACCTGCTGGCCGAACGGAATGGGGAGATTCCGCGCGATCGCGATGTTGTGCTTTACTGCACCTGCCCCAACGAGGCTACGGCGGCCAGGACTGCGCTCACCCTGCATAACCTGGGCGTTGAGCGCGTTCACCCGCTGCGCGGCGGCTACGACGAGTGGAAGCGGCTGGGATTCCCGATGGACGCGATTCCGCCGGCGAACCCGATTGTTACCCAGGTTTTGTCCGCGCGATGAGCATTTTTTCTTGCCTTGGCGCAAACCCATCCTGGCGTGGTGTCTCAGAAGTCCGTATCAGATAAAACGCAAAGAACAATCGCGGATTCTTCGCTTACCACCCCCTGATTGAAGTACATTTGGTGCCCCGTGCGCTCAGTAATGACAGCGGCGGTTTTGTCAGGAATCTCTGAGACGCCACACTAGCCGCAAAAACAAGAACGCGATGAGGGTGGGGCACCCGTAATTCACAGCTTTAGGAGAGATGCTCTAGGCTGGGCTCACAAACAATGCCTCAATCTGAGTTCCGATTGGCGAGCCGATTCCGCTGCACGGGTCCGGTCCGACTGCCGCGTCATACATGCCATTGCTGCCCTGGGTAATGTCGTTGAACGCCGTCTGATTCAGCCATAGCGTCGGGGTTACGAATCCGAGCTTATTGCCGAAGGCTGCAAACAGTCCCGAATACAGCGGCGCAACCGCGCTTGTTCCGCCAACCACCGTTGAAGATCCGTGAACGTAGATCTCGTATCCGGTCTCAGGGTCGCCGTCGGCGCAAACGTCCGGCACCATGCGGCCCGATCCGTATTGCGTATTGGCCGGCGCCGGGGGTGCGCCAATCTGCCAACTTTGCACCGGAAAGATTGTGGAATAGCCGCCGCCCGTGCCTTCGCCGTCGGTCTGCCCGGGGTTGTCGTTCCAAACCGTCTCGCTAGTCGCGGTCTTGTTGGTGCCGCCGCAGCCCACTATGTGTGGGCAAGAGGACGGGCAGTCGACATTGGCCGGCGTGGTGCCGCCGTCGCTAGAGTCGTTATCGCCCGACGCTCCAAAGATCACCATGCCGCCGGCCGATGCCGTTTCCGCTGTTTGTTCGAGCGCCTGGGCCGCGGTTGCGCCCCAATCCGCTTCGTCGGCGCCCCACGAGATGCTGCACACGTCGCAGCCGTCTGACGCGGCCTGAGCGATTGCGGTTCCAATGTCCTGCGACCAGTAGACGCGGATGGTGGCCGGCTGGCCGGTGGCAACGTAGTAACTCGCCCCGGACGTTTCAATATCGAGCGCGACCTCAAAATCGGCCTCGCCGGCCTGTCCGGATTGGTTGGGAGTGTTCTGGGTTCCGTCGACACTCACGTCTGTGATGGAAGGTATGGGCTGGCCGATGGACTGGAAATACGCAGCGATGTCGGACTGGGTCCATCCGCCGCCTAGCTCAATAATGGCGAGCACTCCGCCGCCGGCCAGGCCTGTGGGCCAGTTGTAGGCTGCGCAAAGGTTCGGCACGGTCCAGGCTGGAGCCGGCGAAGTGGCGACGACGTCAGTGCCGCGCTTCGCGGCGCGAGGCTTCCTGTGCTTGAAATACGGATGGCATTTGTGAGTAGGGGAATGGGGCATGAATCGATCCTCTCTTATCCCGAGAGGATTGCACACGCGGAGGCGTTATGCAACGTGACGGAGGGAGGTAGAGGCGAAAGACATGCACCAGGCACTAAGGGCCAGGCACTAGGGACGAGGCACTAGGGACTAGGGAGAGATCGGGGGCGGGCGTTCGGGAATCACGATTGCCTGGTGCCTGTTTCCGGGCTCACTGCCGTACCATGGTTGAAGAACGGTGACCACCGGACGGAGCGCACCCTTGGCCTACGACGATCTGCGCGACTGGATCAAAGCCCTCGAGAAAAACGGTGAGCTGAAGCGCATCGGCGAAGAGGTTTCGCCCGAGCTCGAGATCACGGAGATTACCGACCGGGTGTCGAAGGTTGGAAAGACAGGGGTCAGGGATCAGGGATCGGGGATCAAAACAGAGAACAGAGATCAGAGGTCAGAGATCAAAGGCAACAGCTCCTCGCTCAACGAGAAGTACGCGCCCGGCGGGCCGGCGCTGCTGTTTGAGAATGTCGCGGGGCACCCCGGCCACAAAGTCTTCATCAATCAGTTTGGCAGCGAGCGCCGCATGGCGATGGCGCTCGGCGTTGACCGGCTCGATGAGATTGCCGAGCGCATCAATGGCCTGATGAATGTGAAGCCACCGTCGGGCGGATTTTTCGACAAGCTGAAGATGCTGCCGCAGTTGGCCGAGCTGGCAAATGTTTTCCCTAAGACGGTGAGCGCCAAAGACGCGCCGTGCAAGGATACGATTCGGCGCGACAATTTCGATCTCAACTACTTTCCGATTCTGAAATGCTGGCCTCACGACGGGGGGCGCTTTATCACGCTGCCCTGCGTGCACACGCGCGATCCTGGACGCGGCGGGGCCACCGGCAAGCGCAACATCGGCATGTATCGCATGCAGGTGTACGACGGCCAGACCACCGGTATGCACTGGCAGCGCCAGAAGGTTGCGGCGGAGCATTATCGCAATGCGCTGCGGGAAGCCGCGGCGAAGAACTCGTCCGACAATCAACTCTCTGCAAGAGTGGCGATGATGGCCGAATCGGCCGGCGGCGCGGTCAGTGTTCCGGACGGCCCTATCGGCGGATTGCCGCAGGTCTCGCTGGGAAATCTGAAAGGCTCGCGGCTCGAAGTTGCAGTTGCGATCGGCACCGATCCGGCGACTACGTTTTCAGCTATAGTTCCTGCGCCGCCTGAAGTTGAGGAGTTCATTATCGCCGGCTTTTTGCGCGGCAAGCCGGTTGAGATTGTGAAGTGCGAGACCGTCGATCTCGAGGTGCCGGCCAATGCCGAGATCGTGCTCGAGGGCTACGTGGAGCTGGGCGAACTGCGCGCAGAAGGTCCCTTCGGCGACCACACCGGTTTCTACACCCTGACCGACGAGTACCCGGTCTTCCATCTTACCTGCATTACCCATCGCAAGGACCCAATCTACGCGGCGACCATTGTGGGCAAGCCGCCCATGGAAGACGCATGGATGGGCAAGGCAGTGGAACGCATTTTTTTGCCGGCGATGAAGATGACCATCCCCGAGCTGGTCGATATCAATCTGCCCGTCGAAGCGGTCTTTCACAACCTGATGATCTTGTCGATCAGGAAGAGCTATCCCGGCCAGGCGCGCAAGGTAATGCACGCCATCTGGTCGCTGGGCCAGGCCATGTTTACCAAGTGCATCATCGTGGTGGACGAGGACTGTGACGTGCAAAACATTGGCGAGGTGGCGCTGAGGGTCGCCAATAACATCGATCCGGAGCGCGACATTCAGTTCACTCTGGGGCCGGTGGATTCGCTCGACCACTCCAGCCGCTTGCCCAACTACGGATCGAAGATGGGCGTGGACGCCACGCGCAAGTGGAAGGCCGAAGGCTTTGAGCGGCCGTGGCCGGCGATGATCGAGATGGATCGCGCCACCAAAGAGAAGGTGGACGCGATGTGGGCGAAGCTGGGGCTGTGAAACGCGCGAGTAAGGAAAATTTGTATAAAATGTAAGGCGGAGGTAAACCATGCAATCAAAGTCGGCAGCGAATGCGGAGACAATTGTTGAAGCGACCGTGACTTCAAAGGGGCAGGTAACTCTGCCGAAAGCGCTGCGGAACCACCTGGGCCTCAAGACAGGCAGCCGGGTCCGGTTTACGCTCTATCCAAAGCACAGGTTCAAAGGTGAACGCGTAATGCTCAGCCTCGAAGATCTATTCAAAAGAGCGGACGAAGGACCGAAATCAAAGGGTACTCTGTCGTTAGAAGATATGAATCGTGCGAAGGCTCGGAGAGTCTGGTGATGGTGGTTGCGGACACGAATGTTTGGGCTCGCGCGTTGCTGGACGACGACGCTTTACAGTCCTCACGGGCGCGCAGGGCACTGACTGGCGCGCGATCGAAAGGTGGTATCTTCGTCCCCCTAATCGTAATGGCGGAGTTAGCCTGGGTGCTTCGTTCGAAATGGGAAAGAGATCGTGTGCTTGCCTCTCTTGAGGACTTTCTGCAGGCAGAAGGGGTGATGGTCGAGAGCGCTTCGGTCGTCGAAGCGGCGATTGAAGCAAGCCGAACAGGAAAGGGCGGGTTTGCTGATCAGCTCATTGCCCAGGTTGGCTTTGCGAACGGCGCATCTGAAGTAATAACGCTTGACGAAAAGTTTGCACGGGCGGCCAACGTGAGACTGCTCAAGTGACTTTGCGCGTCCCTGCCCCCGCTCTGCTATACCTGATTCATGCGATCCGTTCGCGCTTCGGCCGGAGTTAGCTGCATCGCCGTTCTTATTTCATTCGCAGTCCCGCTCTGCGCACAGCAGCCCGCTCCTCATGCGGCGACTCCCCTGCCGGCCACCGATGAGCCCGCTAAAAAAGCCATCAAGGATCACGCCGAGTACGAGGCCTACGCTTCCGCCGTCAAAATTCAAGACCCCACGCAACGCGCGACCGCGCTCGAAGCCTTCGCGCAGAAGTATCCGCGCAGCGTGGCTTTGGGGCAGGCGCTGGCTGAGGCGCTGGCGGCGTGGCAGCAGGCGGGCAATCCCGACCAGGTAGTCGACACGGCCAAGCGCCTGCTGGTGGTGCAACCTGCAAATATCCGCGCCGTGGCAATTGTGGTTGCGCTCGACCGCGCCAAGGCCGCGCAATTGCAACAGGCTGACCCAGTGCTGATGAACGAGCTCTGCCGGTTCTCAACTAACGGCCTGAGCGAACTGCCGGCGTGGCAAATGCCCGCCGGCATGAGCGATGCGCAGTTCACGGCGCTGCGCAACGGCATGACGGTGATCTTTAACGGCGGTGCTGGGACCTGCGCGCTGAACCAGAACGATCTGCCCAAGGCGCGCGAGACGCTGGGCCGCGCCGTTGTCATCGACAGCACTGACCTGCAGAGCCTTTGGCAGCTTTCCATCGCCGATCTCGAGTCGACGCCCGTGGACCCAAACGGCTTCTGGTACTGCGCCAGGGCAATTGCCATTGCGATGAGGGCGCAGAATCAGCCGGCCACGGATGCCGCGGCCAGCTATTGCGATAAGAAGTACGCGGCCTACCATGGTGCGCCCGATGGATGGAACCCGATCCTGGTGGCCGCGCAATCGCAGGACGCCCCTCCCGATGGATTCGCAAAGCTCATCACGCCGTCGCAGAATCCAAACCCAATGACGACGCCTACGGAGCCGGCGACGAATCTGCTTCCGCAACCGGGCGATGTGCAACCGGCCCCGCCGGCGGAGCCAAAACCATAACGGTCAAGTGCCGAGTTGCTGGTTCGTGGTATCCCAGGTTAGGCGCAAGAACAGAGACGCGCCGAACCTGGGGCACCAGCCTATTAGCTAACTTTGAGATTCAGGCCGCTGGCAAGCGTCTCTGTTATATCTAGATCATGCGTTGCTTCATCGCGCGGTGGGCAGTAATTGCCGCGGCCGCGCTGGTCCCCGCATCATTCCTTCCTGCGCAGCAGCCTCCCGACACCTTTCGCTGGATGGATTTTCATAATCCCAAGGACAACGACATCGTTGTCTGGGTCACGCGCTCGCTCGCGGTTGAAAAGTGGTCCGCGATTCGGGAAATCGGCGTGAAATACGACGCCGCCATGGTCGTAACCACCTGGCGCGAGACGCCGCAGTCGCTGCCTGAAGACGACTCGTTCACTGTGTGGAGCGTTTCGCTCACCAGCCACGCCATTACGCCGTTGTTGAGCGGAGTGAACCTGCGCATTCTTGACTGGGAGCGGTTCGCCGACGGTTTTCAAGAGGATCTGACCGCGCTCTTTGACGACTGTCGCAATTGCGCCACTACCACCTATTTCACGGCGTTTTATTATGACGCCACGCAACACGCCTGGGCGGCGCGCTGGGTGCGCGGCGGCAAGGGCGTGCCGCTGTGGAACGCAAGTCCGCCTTCGTCTTCCGGCGTTGCCTTGACGCAACTCTACGAGCTTGCCGCCGAGGGCGACGGCCACACATCGCTCTACATCTGGAGCCACCTTGACCGAGGCAAGGAGAAGCCGCCCGAGGACTACATTTTCCGCTACGATCGCGACCCCTTCAACGGCTTGGACCGCTCAGTGGAGCTGAGTGCCAAGGAACTCGACGAGATAAAGCTGCGCATTTGCCGCGGGCAGGATGCGGTCGGGGGAGTAATGCGCGGCCAGGATTCAGAAGTCTGCGAGCAGATTGTTCCGCGCGCCGAGCGGCACCCGGTGACGACGCCGCCGGCAAATAATCGTGGCCGGATGGTTCCCTATGGTTCGCGACACTGAATTTGAGCCTTAGGTGTTCGATTTTAGACAGTTTGACCCCACACTCCCTGGATAGCATTCAAGCAAAATGGAGGGTGCGATGAACCGTATTGATCGAATTGCGCCATGGATTTCGTTCGCCATTGTGGCTGCTTTTTGCGTGGGAGTGTATTCCCACAAACTGATCCCTGTTATTCCAACTGTCAGTGCGAGTGCCTTGGGCGTCCAGCAGCAGACGCTCCCGGACCAGGGGCCCGACCCGGCTGCCGTCAATCAGGCGCCCGCTGGGCCGTCCTACACTACTGAAGCTCCGCCGCCTGCTGAGCAGCAAAGCAACCCCGCCGCCGAGCCCGAAGATTCAAATTACGCTGAACAACCCGTGGCCAACGCTGCGCAGGCTCCGCCGCCGCTGCCCGAGTACGTTCAGCCGCCGTGCCCCGGTGATGGCTATTTGTGGCAGCCCGGTTACTGGGCGTGGTCGCAGAATGGCTATTACTGGGTTCCCGGCGCGTGGGTTCAGGCCCCGTACATGGGCGCGCTGTGGACACCGGGCTACTGGGGCTTTTACACCGGCCGCTATTGGTTCCATCCTGGCTATTGGGGCTCCCACATCGGCTACTACGGCGGCATCAACTACGGTTTTGGCTACGTTGGTTTCGGTTACGAAGGCGGTTATTGGAACGGCGGCCGATTCAGCTACAACCGCGTCTACAACAACATCAACGAGCGCAGAGTACACAACGTGTATCGCTATAACGCGGGCGAACGAGGGTTCGCCGGTCGCGAATCCCTCAATCGCGAAAATAACAGCTCTCGCGCCAGCTTCCATGGTGGAACGGGTGGCACCCAGGTCCGGCCGCGGGAATCCGAGGCGGCAGCGTGGCGTGAGCCAACTGCACCGCGGATGAACACGCAGGTGCAGCACGAGCAAAGGTTCCAGTCGAATCGGGGGCAATTTGCGAACACGAATCATGGCCAGCCAGCCAGACCGGCCATCAGCCGGCCGATCCAGGCGGACCGCAACGTAAAGCCCACGGCGCGGAATCAAAGTCACGGCGGGCAACAGCAAGAGCATCATCGATGAGGCAGCGCCGCTCGCGCGAACTCCTATCGGGTAAGGCTTGCGCTTCTCAGGGGGTCAAACTTTTGAGATGCGCGGCCCTGCCATAGCGCCCGCGAAAATCTTAAGAGCTTGATGCTGGCGAGAGCCGGCGGGTGCCTCACTCCGCTGTCAGCAATCGGAAAGCCACTGGGGCCGTAATGCGCGGCCAGGAATCCGAGCTCTGCGAGCAAATTGTTCCGTGCGTCGAGCGTCACACGGTCACCACGCCTCCGGCCAACAATCGCGGGCGAATGGGCTCCACGGCGCCGAAGCCAAGCGCGAACCCGCCGAATCGGTGCAGCCAGCCCAAAAATAGACGCCGTTCTTCCGAGATGCATCCAACCCCTGCAGTGGGGGAGGAAAAGCCCCGCCGGGAGACGCAAGATGAAAAATGGTGGACCACTCAGTATCTTTGTTTTAGGCATTGCCGCTCTGTTTTTTGCGGGCTGCCACTCGAATCAACAGGCTGGGAGCACCGACAACGGGACCAGTACAGCGACCGGCAGCGACCAGAGCCAGCAAGCCACGCCGGATGAGACATCCGCGAACCTGGTTCCGGTTGCAAACACCTCGGGCACAGCTGATACATCCGGCGGATCCGCTTCTTCTGCTCCATCTGCCTCTGACACCGGCAGCACGGCTGCAGCGCCCGCGAGCGACGGGGGCGACTACAGCGCCGACGAAACCGATTACGGAGTTCAGCCTGCGGCAACGGCCACGCAGCCGCCTCCTGAGCTGCCTCAGTACGACCAGCCACCTTGCCCCGAAGATGGGGACATCTGGACGCCCGGCCACTGGTTCTGGGCGTCCGCGGGATACTACTGGGTACCTGGCGCGTGGGTGCAGGCGCCGTACCAGGGCGCACTGTGGACCCCGGGTTATTGGGGCTACTCCCGCAACCGTTACGTCTTCTTTCGCGGCTACTGGGGACCGCACATCGGTTTCTACGGCGGCGTCAATTACGGTTTTGGATACGTTGGCCTTGGCTACCAGGGCGGGTACTGGAATTCAGGGCATTTCCTTTACAACCGGGCGGTCAACAACGTGAACGTCACCATTGTTCGCAATGTGTATAACCGCACCGTCATCAACAACAGAGTGAATCGGGTGAGCTTTAACGGCGGTGCAGGCGGTATCCAGGTGCGGCCGCGGCTGGCAGAACTTGCCGCGCTGCGCGAACCCCACGCTCCACCCATGCGTGCGCAGCTGGAGATTGAGCGCGCCGCGAGCCAGAATCGCGCGCAGTTTGCGGCGGTGAATCACGGGCGTCCGGCGGCGTTTGTTGAGACCCGGGCCATTGTGGCCGATCACGATGTGCATCCGGCGATGATCCGCAACCTGCATAATGTGCCCGCGGCGGCGCGGCCGGTGAATGAGGCCAACCGCGGTCCCGAGCCGGGCAATCGCGCCGAACCGAATCGCCCGGAACCGGCGCGGCCTGAGGCGGCGCGTCCAAACCATGCGGCGCCGCACGCCGCTCCGAATCACCCCGCGCCGAATCGCGCCGAACCGCAGCCACATCCGGGAGCGGCGCAGCACCATCCGGATGAGACACACGCCGCACCTCCGCTTCGGCCGGCGCCAGCCACGCACCGGCCTGCGCCACAGAAGCAGAAGAAGCCGGCGCCCGGGCATAAGCCCGACCAGAAGGACGATAAGCCGCAGCAGTGATACGACCGTGGAGTCGGCGAGTCATCGGGCGGGCGAGCATCGAGTGTTGGTCCAGAATGCGCCTTACTCCGCCGTAAGAACACGGACAGATACCAGATTGCGCACCCAGCGCGCGGGGCGCTTTTCTCCGGTGGCCACCAGCTTGAGGGGCCCGTCGTCTGCGATGGGCTTGCCGTTTTCGATGTCGGCTACCAGCACAGTCGCATCGTGCACGTCGGGAGTGATTTCGCCGAGCGAATACACCACCTCGTATCCGTCTGAGCCGGCAGCTTCAACATAAATCAGGAACTGCTTGCCGCGGGGCTTGCCGGGCACGCCGAGCTTTGCCAGCAAATCGATGAGCGGCACGCCTGAGTAGGTCTCGTCGGCCTTGGTGTGTTCGTTATGAACAGTGACGGTGGTTTGGGACAGGGGCGCCAGGGTGGCCGCGGTCCAGGATGCGGACTTATCGCCAAACGTTATCTGGAGCGGCCCGGCGGGCGGGGCCGGCTTGCGCATGTCGTGCATCTCGCCCATTTCGCCCGTTCCGGCCGTAGGCAGCTGGGGGTGCGGGCTTTGCGAGGGCGCGCCCAAGTTCTGCCCGTCTGGCGTAGACTGCGTCGACACGGATCGGCTTTGTGCCACGACCGTCGAAATCCCTATTGCCCATGCCATAACCGCCGACCCGGCTCGAATCCGCATCATGAATCCCTCCCGCCATTCATCGTATACTGGGGCCATGTCGATCGTGCGCAACGCGGCCGGAATCGCGAAAGGCATGAGCATCACCTTTCGCGAGATGCTTGAGCCCACGCAGGTTGAGAACTATCCTGACGGCGACGGGCCCTTGCGCGGTGCGGTCTTCGAAGAGCGCTTCCGCGGCGCGCACGTGTTGCAGCGCGACGAAGACGGTTTGGAAAAATGCGTGGCCTGCTTTTTGTGCGCGGCGGCCTGCCCCGCGAACTGCATTTACATTGAGGCGGCCGATAACACCTCGGATCATCGCATTTCATCGTCGGATCGCTACGCCAAGGTCTACAACATCGACTACAACCGCTGCATCTTCTGCGGCTACTGCGTCGAAGCCTGCCCCACCGACGCCATCACGCACGGCCACGGCTTCGAGCTGGCCACGCTGAATGCCACGAATCTCGTGATGCGCAAAGAAGACATGCTGGTGCAGATTGAGGCGCTGTCGGCGGGCAAATAAGGCCCCTTTACCGCGCCCTGCGCGCCAAGCGCTGCTGGTCGAGCGCATGCCGCAGCAGTGTCTTGATCACCGCCTGCCGGCTGATATTCAACGCGCGCGCCTCATTGTCCAATTCGTTCAGCATGGGCACGGTAAAGTCCACATTCACGCGTTGAATTGGCGGCATCATCTTGCCTTTCCGGGTGAAAAAGCGCGCAAGTTCTCGCCTTTGTCGGCCTGTTCCGCAATTTCGATCGGCGGTGATCGGCTTGGGGGATTCAAGCATTTTCGGCATACAATTTTTCCTCTTCCTCGCGGGTAGATTTCCAAAGCGTGACCAGGTGGTAAAGCTCGCCTTCGTTCGTCTTCCCGAACCTCGAAGATGAGCGAGAAGAGCCTTGTCTCCAACCCATCCGATCGCGCGGTATTGTTCGGGCAGGTCGAATCGTTGGTCCTGATAGTAAGGGCGTGCAAATATCTTCTGGGCCTCTTCAAAGCCGATACCCCGTTGCGGATTCTCCCTCAATCGCTGGCTCTTGCGTGGATCGAAGTGAAATCGCATGTATATAACAGTTATACCATATCTTGTTCACTGTCGGCAAAGGAGTCCGCCAGTTTTGCTAACCCGCTCCCGCCAGCAACTCACGCCCGCGCAATTCCGTCACCACGCGTTCGACTTTCCAATCGAGCGCGCCAGAGCCGTCGACCACGAGGTCGGCGTGTACGGCCGAGGGCCGCACAAAGGCAATGCTTGCCGGGCGTACGGTGGCCTCGTATTGTTGCTTCACTGACTCCGGCGTCCGGCCGCGCTGCTCGATGTCGCGCTTGAGGCGCCGCTCGAAGCAGAGATCGTCGGGCGTGTCGATGTAAACGCGCAGTTGATAGAGCGGCAGTAGCTCGGTATAGTGGAGCGCGAAGAGACCCTCGACAATCAGGAATGAGGCGGGCTCGACGCGCTCGGTGCGGTCGTTGACACGCGTATAGGTGGCGAAGTCGTAGACGGGCCGCTCGATTGCCTCGCCGCGCGCCAGAGCCGCCACATCGCGCGCCAGCAGCGGGCTTTCGATCAGAGCGGGATCGTCGAAGTTCCGGCGGGTGCGCTGTTCGAAGGGCAAATGTCCAAGGTCGAGATAGTAGCTGTCGAGATGGAAATGGATTCCGCCCAGGGTGCGCGCCAGCTCGGCTGCGAGAGTGGTTTTTCCCGATCCCGAGCAACCGGCGATGCCGATCGCCACCGGAAGGAGCTTGCGCTCTTTTGCGTTTTGGAGATTTGCGCTCACGATTCGTTGTCGAGATGCGCGGCGATGCGCGGCGCCAGCCGCTTGAGCAGCGCGGCGAGGCGATGCTCGACCTGGCGGCCAGCTTCAAACACTTCCTGGTGGCTGAGCTGGCTTGCGCCCAGGCCCGCCGCAAGATTGGTGACGCACGAGATGCCCATCACCTCGATTCCCATGTGCCGGGCTACGATGGTCTCAGGCACAGTGGACATGCCCACCAGCGTCGCGCCCAGGGTGCGGAAGGCGCGAATCTCAGCGGGAGTTTCAAAGCTTGGGCCCGGAGTTGCCAGATACACGCCCTCGGAGATATTGAAGCCCTCCTCCGTCGCTGCTTCTTTTGCAAGTGAGCGGAGCGCCATGCTGTACGGCTCGGTCATGTCGAAGAAGCGCAGTCCCGCGCCACGCTTGACGGCGAACCGGGGTTCGTTTGGCCCGATGAGCGGGTTGAAGCCCATGTGGTTGATGTGGTCGGCGAGCAACACGAGCTGACCGATCGAGAGGCCTTCGGCGATGCCGCCCGCAGCGTTGGTCAGCACTACGGCGCGATTGCCCAGCATGCCCAGCACGCGCATGGGAAAGGTGACCTGCGCGGGCGCATAGCCCTCGTAGTAATGCACGCGACCCTGCATAATGGCGACCGGCGTCCCGTTGAGCATCCCGGCCACGATGCGCCCGGAATGTCCCTCGACAGTTGATTGCGGGAAGTGAGGAATTTCGGGGTAGGGAACGATGACCGGATCGCTGACGGCCTCGGCGGCCGCGCCCAGGCCGGAGCCTAGCACAATGGCAACGCGCGGGACGAGCGTGTCCAGCTTGATCCTGAGGAACTCCGCCGCCTCAACAACGTGATCGTAGTAGCTCATATTGAAATCGTCGCAGCGCTCTCGACATTGTACAAGGGTGGTGCGAGAGCTCCGGCTCGCGATTCCTGAGAATGCGGATTGAGCGGTCCATTGCCGGCGAGCGCGCATAGTTGGAGGGAGCAGGGGCCTTGAGGCCCCTGAATTCCAATGCAAAATGAGCGCGGCCTTCAGGCCCGGGCCTAAAGGCCTCAAAGTGCTGTGTACAAATTCAGGGGCCTCAAGGCCCCTGCTCCCTCCGAAGACCTTCCTGGCTCCAGGGAGACAGTTCTACTGCGGGCAGCTCAACTCGCCACGGGCCAATCTTCAGGCGAGACCGTCACCGTGGCGCAGCCCATGGCGTAGTTGAACCAGAAGTGCTCGGTGGTGGGCCCGGCATAAAATCCCTCGATATCGCGGCGGCACACAAAGTCCGACAAAAACGCTCGCGACCCGTAGAGCAGCGTGAAGAAGCTGTCCCAGTCCACGGTCGAAATAAATAGCCACACAGGCGATTTAACTCCTTGCAGGGGTCGTAAGCTGGACGTTGGTTGTTATGTTATTGAAATTGATCTGTTGAAGAAAGATCAATTTAATTTCTTTTGGTTGTTGCTGTTGATTATTCCGTTGAGTGTTGTTGGTTTTTATGTGAACAATACCTTTCGGAAAAAAGAGGGAAAAGAAGAGGCAGAAGAGAAGGAAAAGCAAGAATCAACCTCCGGCAACAATGATTATATACCATTAGGAAGCTTTCAATTTTATACAAATTATCATGTGCTTAAAAGGGAGCATACAACTATTACGCTTTCGGAAAAAGAAACAAAAGCACTAAAAATATTTGCAGAAAACATCAATCAAATCGTAGAAAGGGAAAAACTGATGAAAGAAATTTGGGAAGATGAAGGCATCGTGGTGATCAGTAGAAATGTTGATGTATTGGTGTCTAAGTTACGCAAGAAATTAAGCGACGATAACTCCATTAAATTTATAAACGTTCATGGCAGAGGTTACAAATTTATTATTGAGTAGATAGCAATTAAAAATCAAGTGAAGTGTAAAACTAATTGGAATGTGTGATTAATACTTTGTCAATTGTCATGAGTTGCCTGATTTAGGTTTACACGATTTCGTTTCAGCATATTTCAGGGTTTGTATAAAGCCATCCAATGTGTTAATATATGGTCTTTGGTAATGAATACAGTGTAAAGTTTACCATTCTCTAAAGTAAGGAAAGTTTTACTTATTTTCATTTCATAATTCCTCCCGGGTTGTTGGTGCTTGCTCCGCTGCAAAACCATCCGCACAGCCTGCCCCGCTTCTTTGCGGGGAACACCAAACCGGGATAAATATTGCCAAACCGATTATCGGTTCGTTGTTTACCTGGATTTCGTTGTATTTATTTTATAAAACGGTGAATTGCTCTATCGGCGTTATCTTGAACTGTACTATTTTTCAAATCAGCATAAAAAGTGCTCTG
>CAWILB010000042.1:0-26560 GCA_963836635.1 uncultured Acidobacteriaceae bacterium
TCGACATTGAAGAAGCGGTTCCCCTTGGCATAATCGGCCCGCCCATCCTGGATTGGCCGAATGAGGTATTTGATCCTGCGGGGGTCCATCTGCCCATCGCCGTCGAGCTTCACGACGATGTCCGCCCCGAGCCGCAGCGCGCAGGCATAACCGTTTAACACGGCTCCGCCAACGCCAAGGTTCTTCTCGTTATTCAGAACTGTAACTCGGTGATCGGAGCTGTTCTCGCGCACATATCTGCCGGACTCTTCAGGGCAGGCGTCGTCGACCACAACGATCCAGTCGACTTCCGCCCCGATCTGCTCAATCAACGGCAGGATCTGAGATCGCACTCGATAACAGGGAATCACGACTGCTACAGACTGTCCCATTCGACAGACCTACTTGGGCTCAAGGTTAGCCCAAGTGTACCAGAGACTCATGCAAGCGGCGGGTTCTGGGGTTACCTCGATCGTCATTTCTGGCAAGGCAATTCGGTTCTGCAATGCGTTGCTGAAAACCACTACTCAATCCAAAGGCCGGCGATGGGAGGGTCAACTCCTCCCGCGGCTAGAGTTAATGACTTCCTATTGATTTTCGGCGACTCATCGGATAACGTGGATAGCTGCAAATAGGGGGGATAGTTGCGAACGCCAGAGGCGAAACGACTCTTCAAGCAATCATTCAGGAAGGCGATCCAGAAGAAGAGCAGCGTGCTCGATGAGGCCGCGTTCCCCGCATATGCACATCGCAACCCGATCATTGATCGCATCTTTTGGGGGCGACTGGCGGCTGTTGAGAGGTTTCTGGCGACGAGACCCGTCGAGACCGTACTCGATTTCGGCTGCGGCAGTGGAGTGATGTCTTACATCGTGTCCGGGTTCGCCGGGCGGGTCGTCGCGACGGATATTGAGCCGGCGGCGTTTAACCTCATGCAGGCGGCGGTGCGCTTCCCGCGCAACATCGTGTTCGCAACTGCGTCTCAACTTGCCGAGGAGACATATCAGCGAAGCTTCGACGCGATTATCGCGCTCGACGTGTTAGAGCACATCCAGAACTTGTCAGATGTCTTGCGGCAATTTGAGAAGCTGCTAAAGCCTGGAGGCGTCGTGGTAATTTCGGGTCCCACAGAAAACGCACTCTACAGGTTCGGTCGACGCCTTGCCGGCGAGCGCTTCACAGGCGATTATCATGTCTCAAACATCGGCAGGATTGAAGCGGAGTGTCTCCGGCACGGGCACGTCAAACCGGTTGCTACGCTTTATCCGGTGCTGCCGCTGTTTAAGATATTTTCAATGCAATTCGGCCAGCAGTAGTCGCCACTCTGAATGCGGAATAGCGAGCCTCGACGGATAAAGCCGTGGCCTTTCGCGCTTCCCGCGGCTCACGACGGAAAGGATACTGGATGCGACGGGGACCCGCGGCGCTTCGCGTCGGGACCTATTCCGATCTCGGACAAATAGGAATTGTGTGGATTTACCTGCACCGATATAGGCGACGTAACTTGGGGACAGCGTTCTTCCCGTTCCTTACGAGCGCTGTTCGATTTGGGAGTAATACTGGTGAGTTACTTTTCTGCCTGCCGCGTCGAATCGCGGCACGCGGCGAACCCCCGACTTGTGTAAAACAAAACTCATTGTGGTGGCCAGGACACCCAATCCGTACTTCACGCTGCGCTTGAAATTGATTGAAGATGCCTCGGGAAAGTATTTCGTCGGGCACGAAATCTCGCCAATGTTGAATCCGAACATGACTGCCTGCGCAATCATCTGATTGTCGAATACGAAATCGTCGGAGTTCTCGAGCAACGGCAGCGTCTCAAGCAACTCCCGCGAGAAAGCCCTGAACCCGGTGTGATACTCGGAGAGCTTGACGCCCAGAAACAGGTTCTGGAAAGCAGTGAGCAGGCGATTGGAGACATATTTGTAGAACGGCATTCCGCCTTTGAGCGCGCCTGTGCCCAGGATGCGGGAGCCCAGCACCATGTCGTAAATGCCGCTGGCCACCATGCCGGCCATGGCAGGCACAAGCAGCGGCGTGTACTGATAATCGGGATGGAGCATCACAACAATGTCGGCGCCGGCCGCCAGAGCTTCGCGGTAGCAGGTCTGCTGGTTGCGCCCGTAGCCGTAGTTGGCGTCGTGAATGAATGTCTGCACACCCAGCCTCTTTGAGAGTTCCGCGGTGCCGTCCCTGCTCGAGTCGTCGACGAGTATTTTGATGTCGACAACGTCGGTCAACTCGCTCACCGTTTTCTCGAGCGTCTTTTCGGCGTTGTAGGCAGGCATCACCACCGCCACGCGTTTGCCGTTGATCATTCTTCCAACTCCTGGCAGTCCGGCCGCTCCCTGCGCTTCAATGTGCGGAGGTGACTACCGCATTCTGAACCGTGTACGGAGTGACCCTGACTGGCCGTCTATCGGGCTCGACCAGCCAAGCCGTGCGATTCCGGTAGTAGCCAATCAACTTTTTATTATCGTCCGAATCGAGCTCTCTTGCCCATACGACTTTTGAAGCATCGATATCAGGATGATTGTAGACCCATTCGTCCAGGTCCTCATGTTTAGGTCCGTAGCGGACGATGGCCAGTTGCGGACCGGGCAGCCGCTCAAGTTGCGATTCCACTTGAGCGCGCTCAACGCCGAAGTGCTCGGGTCCAAACCACGTAAAGTTCCAGTTACTTGGCGGCCATTCGGCGGGAACCATGTGCAATTGACGCACGAAGAGCCGAGCCCCAGCCATCACCAGGATCACAATCACCAGCGAACGGACCGCGGTGAGTCCGGCTGGGCGCCCAAGCGACTTGGACACCCGCAAATGCCGCATGCACTGAAGGCCGATCACATAGAAGATGGCAGTGAACGGGGCCACATAATGAGGAAGCAGATAGATTTCGATCGCCATCCCCGCCAGCAGCACAAAGCAGCAGACCCACAGCAGGCGTATGCGCTTGTCGAGATAGGCTCGCCGGATCATAATGAGCGGGAAGAACAGCGTGAATCCGCCATAGAACAAGAAGGTGACGAAGATTTTCAGCACGGTGTTCGACACGAAGCCGCCGGGCGTGGAGCGCAGTGCGTTGTAAAACTGGTATTCGTCGTGGGTGTAAAAGCGCCGCATCGCTTCGTTGTGGTAAACCGGGGTCGGCCTTTGATGTTGCCACACATAGTAAGGGGTAATCGCGTAGGTATTGCGATCGACGGTGTAGGGCAGAGTGAGCGGATTTCCAAAGGCCTTGAAGTCGTAGTAACCCATCCACGCGACGGCACTGACCATCACCGCAAGGGGAATAGCTGCACGACGGAGAAGCACAGAGGGCGCCGGCCGGTTCTTGCCCTTCCATGCCCAGTGGCCCAGAACGACCGCAACCGGCACGCAAAGCAGAAACCCTTCGTAAGGCCGGGTGAGAATCAGAAACGCGATGCCTAACCCCATCAACAAGCCGTAGCGGAAGCGCGCGGTCTTCATCAGGCGCGGAAGCGCGCCAATCACCAGCGCTCCGCCCAGCGCCGCCAGCGAACCCCCTGTGTGATAGGTATTGATCCAGTCGCTGTAGAGCCCCAGGCGCACAACTGCAATCAACCCGCCCAACAACGCCCATCCAGAAGGCAACCAGGCCTGGAGAGCCCAGACCAGGCACGCGCACATCACCGCATCCACAATCAGCAGTCCGAACCACGGATGACCAAAGAGGACCGCTCCAGCTGCCAGCACCAATCCTTGTCCGGGAAAATACATCGACTGGTAGGTCGGCAGCATCGTGATATGGATGCTCTCAAAGTGAATCCACATTGCCGGGGTAGGGTTGGCAAGATGGCCGCTGGCGAACGTTTCGGCGGCCAGCAGAAAACTGAAGTCGTCGGGAACAAATGGAAGAGGGATGGAGTAAACGGGCAGGATGGCGAGACGAAACAAGATAACCAGAAGTCCGACGACCGCAGCTGCAAGATCCTTTTTCCGCGCCAACGGCATGAAAGCTTTTTCAATACGCCGGAAGAAGCCGAGGCCCATGCTGGGGAATGCGTAGGCTATCGCTATGCCGATAAGAGAAACGCCCCCGTCAAGAATCAGAAAGACATTTTCAGCATGCGGAGGTGTGGGCGTAAGCATAGTTGGCGGTTTGTTTCCTGACAGAATTATGCGCAGGCTATCTCAGGAGTAACCTGTATAGCTTTGAATTTGCAAGAATAATACAAGAGGAGGGAGAGGACGCGCACCTATAGTTCAAACAGAATCCGGCGGTGCTCTCCCGCGGAATAAATGTCCTTTGAATTGATTGTCTTCAGATATTTATGCGGGGAGTGATGAGAGGCTCTGCGAGGCACACATTCGCGTCCACGACTTTCAGAATCAGAGCGTCTCGCTTCTTAGCGAAGCGGCTCTGGCTATGTAAGGGTCGTGCTGATTTTGGTAAACATGGTCACTAGAGCGGCAGCGAGTTGCTGTTGCAGGCTGATGGCAATAAGTGAGGCAAGGACCACGAGCAGGCCATATTCCGTAAGATCCTGGCCACTCTCGTCGACAACCCATTGCCAGATCTTCGCCGTCAGCCGTAGGAAGCTGATCGGGCATAGTGGGAACCCCCAAATTGGTGCCCGGCCCTAGCCAGGCGAGGGTATTCTCTATTCCGGATTGTGGACCCCGAGGTTCAAGCTTGCAACCCTAAGGGAGGATCGGATTCGGCAGGCGATGATTGTTGCCTGCCCCCGACTATCTAATGTATACCTTTGCGGGGAGAGTAAAGCGGTAACCTATACTCCCCCACGAAGGTGCTGAGGTACTGGGTGGATTCCATTAGGCGAATCGCCAGGAACTAGGCGAGGGTGGTGCTGATGCTGCTGAAAACGTGTTGACTGCCGATGCAACCTGCTTCACACCGGTCACGGCGACCAGGGCGATCAGGGCGACGAGCAAAGCGTACTCAACGAGGTCCTGGCCTTCTTCGCGGTTCAACAGAGCCTGGGCCTTAACCAACATCTTCAGAAAAAGGGTGTTCATTTGTGTATTCTCTCCAGTTTTGAATCTCCCAGCCTCAGCCGGGGCAACCTCAATATAGCATCTGCTGTGCCATTCGCAAACAATCTGATTAAATACTCTTTTATTGCGTGACTTAGGGAATATCTCCCCGATTACTTTGGACAAATCCTGTATACGCCCGTTTACACTCCGACAGTTTGCTAGAAAGTCCGTGTATACATCACACAAAGGTGTAACAACTGTTAATCCCGATAGTTACCCAACTCTAGTCCCGAATTGCAAGTACAATTGCCACCATGGTATCAAGCCCGAACTTACCACCGCTCGCTGCCCCGCAGCGATTACGCTGATTTTGCGATTGCACTTTCCTGCGGGTTGATTCTGGCGATCGGCGCAATCTTCTTTGTTTCTGTTCTCTTCTCAGGGAAAATGGCTGGCTCGCGCGATTTTGTCTCCTACTGGTCGACTGGGTCCAGCAATTAAGGCACCATGCCGATCCCTATAACTGGGACCAGATGATGAGCATCCAGCGCGCCGCTAGTCTGGATGCCAAAGGCGTCCTGTTTATGCGCAACGCCGCCCTGGGCCCTGCCCCTCGCCTACCCGCTTGGCATTCATTCCACTCCGCATCGGCGCCTTTCTATGGAACATCATTCTGCTCGGGTGCCTTCTGACTTCAGTGAAACTGATCCGCGAGATGCACGGTTCGCCAAATAATTATGTCCACTGGCTGGGTGTCGCATTCACTCCAGCAATTATTTGTCTGAATATGGGCCAGACCGGGCTCTTCACTCTTCTTGGGACGGTCCTGTTTTTCAAGTTTCACCGCACCCATCCATATATGGCGGGTCTCGCGTTGTGGCTCTGCGCGCTTAAGCCCCATCTGTTTCTGCCGTTCAGTGTAGCTCTGCTGGCCTGGATCGTTTTCACCCGGAGTTACAAGATTCTGGTCTCGTGGATCGCGTCAATGGGGGCCAGCGCCGCGCTCGCCACATGGCTGGATCCTCAGTGCTGGACCCGCTACTCGGCGCTGATGCGCTCCAATCCCGTCCTGTACGAGTTCGTTCCTTGCCCCAGCGATGCAATTCGCTTCTGGATCCACCCACAATGGATTTGGCTGCAGTATCTGCCAGCCGGCCTGGGTTGCGTGTGGGCGCTCGCGTATTTCTGGCATCATCGCAAAAACTGGGATTGGATTGAGAATGGTAGCCCGCTGCTGCTCGTCTCAGTGCTTGTGGCCCCGTATTGTTTTCCGCCCGACCAGTGCGTAGTAATCCCGGCTGTCCTTCACGGAATGTACAAGACCCGCTCACGAGCCATGGTTGCGCTACTGGCCGTCATCGTTCTTGCCATTCAGTTTGAAACCTGGAGGGTGAGAATCATTTCCGGCTACTTTATGTGGGTCGCGCCCACGTGGGTCGTATGGTATTTTCTTGCGACCCGGTCTGCTCAGGCGGCAGAAGCAGTGCCCGCTCCGGCACTTGCCCAGTCCTAAGGACTGTCGTCCCATCCCCGCTGCGATTATCCCGCGGCACAGGAGAACCGGAAGAAACGAATGTCTTTGCTCTCCATTCTGTTTAGCCAGTCTTTCCTGAGCATTCTGGTTCTAGGCTTTTCCATTTGGTGGATGCTCAGGAACACGCAGGATAAATCCCGGCCGTGGCTGGTGATTGCCCTGGTCATGAATCTTTTCTATGGATTCCTTCTCGCCAGGTTCATGACCGGCGAGGGCAGCCTGCTTCCCTGGAAATACGATCACATTTTGTATCATCTGGATCTGTCGCTCGGGCTCAGTGCTGCCTCGATTGCGCGTCCCTTGCAGGGCTCCTGGCGAATTCCGCTCCTGGTCGCATATCAGGCGATGATTCCAATGATGGTCGTCTGGTTTCTGATTACCAGTCGCTATGGACGCCGCGGCTCAGTGGTTCTCTCTTACGCAGCCGAACTGGCTATTGGACCGCTGCTCTACGCGGTCGTGCCTGGATGCGGCCCCCTCTACGCTTTCAATCAACAATGGCTGCATCCTCCGGCCGTTCCAGCTGACACCATCCGGCTTAATGGACTGCCAAACGCATTCCCATCGCTTCACGCCGCCACGGCGATCGTCCTGGTTTTCTTTGCCCCCACGCGGCTGGGGCGGGCGTTCTCAATCCTTTTCCTGGCGGCCACCTGCATGGCCACGCTCTCAACGGGCGAGCATTACATTATCGATCTCATTCCCGGCTTCGCCTTTGGCGCGTTCGCGGCTGCCGTGGGCTTCAACAGAGTTCGGCAGGCCGGTGGCTTCCTCGCCGTCACATGTATCTGGGAATTTGCGGTGCACTTCGAATACGCGTTTCTCATCAATCATCCGTGGTTATTGCGATCCTGCCTCGCGCTCACGCTCCTCCTCGTTATCCTGGCGGTATTAAAGGAATATGCTGAATGCAAGGAGATTTGCCCTTCAACTCCGAGAACCTCCCAATCGAACGACAAAGCCCTGTCTGCGCTCTAATGACTTGTTTTGACTCTGGAGGCGTTGGTTTTCATGTCCGGCAAGGAACAATTGCAATTGGACGCGCCGCCGGTCCCGGTGCTCGGATCGCTCTCCAAGGACAGTAGTCCTTCTGTCCATCTGGACGCGCTGCGCGGATTAGCCGCGTTTTGTGTACTCCTCAGCCACTGGCGTGACGCCTTCTTTGTTGACTTCCCCCCTATTCGGCAACACAACGCTTTCGCCTCCTCCATATATGTTTGCACGGAACTCGCCCACCAATGGGTCATCGTCTTCTTCGTCATGAGCGGCTACCTGGTTGGGGGTAGCGTTTTGCGTGCGGTGGAGTCTAGACGCTGGAAATGGAGTGAGTATTTATTGAGGCGTTTGAGTCGGCTGTACACCGTCCTCCTGCCTGCACTGCTTTTTGGGGGAGCCCTCGACTGGGCCGGTAGCCATTTGGTCGGCGCCCAGGACATCTACAGCGGTCATTCGGGCATGTATTCGCTCGCCTTCGACGTTTATCCCCGTTTGACGTTTCCGGTATTGATTTCCAACGCCCTCTTCCTTCAGAATGTCGTGCTCCGGGCCCTTGGCGGAAGAATACCCACCTTCGGCTCGAACGGCCCGCTCTGGAGCTTGGGCAATGAGTTTTGGTACTATCTCGCATTCCCTCTAGTGACATTGATGCTGACCAAAGGGCGGTCCTGGCGGTCGCGCTTGGCTTGCGGATTGGGCCTTGCCTTCTGCGCAAAGCTACTGGGCACGGGTGTCGCGTTGCTCGGTATCCCCTGGCTGATGGGAGCATTGATCGGCTTTGTGCCGTCGCTCCCGGTTCGCCGACCCTGGATTCGTCGCCTTGCGGTCGTAACGGCCCTGGTTCTGTTTGGCATCTCCATGTTATTTGGCAGGTTCGCCGCCAACACCGGCGAATCCGACATACTGATTGGCCTCGCAACAGCCGCCCTTATCCTGGTCACCGTGCAATTCGCCACATCTCCGCTCCCTCGGACTTATGTCATGGTCGCGAAGCGGTCAGCGCGCAGTTCGTACACTCTCTACCTGGCCCACTACCCGATGATCGTTTTTCTCAAAGCCGTCCTCCACATGCCGCGAGCAGTTCCCGATTGGCACTCTCTACCGCTCCGTCTGGGATTGTTGGCCGCAACGCTTCTATACGCACAACTTCTCTACGAATTGTTTGAGAAACACACTGACAGCGTGCGGAAATGGATCGGGACGCATTTGATGGGCGGAAGGAGCCCGAAACGCAGCCTGGCAACGAAATAGCCTTAGCAGGGTGGTTCTTTCTGATCGGCCGCAAGCTAGACCGACACGTAAGGCTCAATTACCAGTGAGTCGCCTGGCCGCGTCTGTGTCCGCTCTATCGTGCCGGCCGGAAGCTCAAGCACTGACTTGGCGGTGAGGCAAATCGAGATGCGTCCCGGGCCAACCGAGCTCCTCACTTTCTTCACCCGCTTTTTGCTGTCGATGTAGACCAGGTCGATTGGAAAACGCATGAATAAGGTGTGCACGGACTGACAGGGAACGATCCACAACCCTTCCCCTGGAACAAGACTATTGCGGCCCAGCAAACCCTGGTTGCGAGATGAACTGGTATCGGCTACCTCGAGCGAGGAGGCCAACAATGTGTCGCGCGTGACATTCACGGTACGCATTCGCAGCGGGGGTGCGGATGCCGGGGATGATGAAAACAGCCTTCGCAAAGTCTCTTTGATCGAGCGAAATGCTTTCATCCTCGGCACTCAGGAAAAGTTGACCGGCTGATCCAAATGCTCCCTGTTATGGACCGGAAGGCGCTGCTGTCGGAGCGGAGGTTGTTGCTCCGCCTCCCGTCGATCCACCCGTACCGAAGGTGCCAGAAGCTCCTTCGATCAATAGAGGCTTCTCCGGCTTCAGGCTGTCGATGAGCGTCTCAACCGGAACAACGGTTGGAGCTGGCGCCATGGTACTCTCAGGCGTCTTGCCGTCGGGAGTATTCATCGCGACATTCGAGTTAGGCGGCAAGAACTTGACCGGGAAATTCAGCGTTGGCAGCTCCTGGCCGGCTGGAATCGGCGCGACCACTTCGGGCGTGACAATCACCATAAGTTCGTTGTTGTTCTTGGTCCTGGTCATCGTCGTGAAGAGCTTGCCCAGGATCGGAATGTCGCCAAGGAACGGAATCTTCTGGAAGCTCTGGGTCTCCGTGTTGTTAAGCAGGCCGCCGATAATGAAACTCTGGCCATCGCGCAGCTCAACTTCGGTATTCACCTTGCGGGTGGTAATGCCCGGTACTTCGAAGCCCGAAATCGTGACCTCGTTAGTATAGTCGAGGGCGCTGACCTCGGGCGCCACCTGCAGCCGGATCGTTCCCTGCGGAGTGATGGTCGGGATGAAGTTCAGCCGGACTCCATATTCCTTGAATTGAATCGACACTGAGCCGCCTACGCCGGACGAAGTGCCCTGCACAACCGGATAGGGGAACTCGCCTCCGGCCAGGAAACTGGCTTCCTTGCCATTTTCGGCCATCACATTTGGCTCTGCCAGAGTTTCAACCAGCCCCTTGATTTCAATCGCCTCAATATTCGCGCCCGACTTGAGCCCTGGAAAGAAGGCAAGCAAATTCAAGTCGTTGGATATGGAGGCCGAGCCGCCGGTATTGCCCACACCGGACCCGGAACTGGAGCCGGCCCCGGCGGTAACCGTAGGTGGTGAGAATTGGCCGGTGGTAACGCCACCAAAGGCGTTGCCAAGCCCAAGATCAAACAGGTTGATGCCGAGTTGCTTTTCAAGACTGCGATCAACGCTCAAGAAACGAACTTTGAGCAGAATCTGAGGTTGAGAGCCTGGAACACTCACACTCAACAGATTCACAACCTTGATGCCAGTGCTTGCCGCTATCTGCACCGCGCGCTCAGAGCTGGTGAGATCGCTCACCGTGCCGCGCAAGAAAATGGTGTTGTTATCGAATCCAACCTTCACGGTCTGGCCGGGCAGCTCGGTCTTAAGCTCGCGCCGCACCCCATCGAGCGTGTCATTGGAAACCGTTGCCGGGGTGTGAACGGTGACGTTGAAGAACTCGCGTCCGCCATGAATATCCCAGATGATGAGGCTGGTTTCGCCCGGCGCCTTGCCGTTGATCATGATTTCAGTGGGGTTGACCCCATGAACTTCAGCAAAGTTGCCAAGCCCGATCGCCACTCTGGCAATCGGCGCAGCGGTATCAACCAGAACTGTTTTGCCCACAACCACCGAAAGGTCGTTCGTTGAATCCTGGGCTCCCGCAGTAGGCGCAGCCGGGGTTGAGCCTTGTGCCCAAACGCCCTGCGCAGCGCACAGGACAACCGCCGCGCTGATGCACAAAATCGTGATTGCAGTCTTCGCTCTCAATGCTGTCCCTCTGAAGAACCAAAATTCTCTTGCGATGTTGATGACCCGTTGATAATCTCCATGCTGTAGGGTTTCGCCACCGGCTTGGGAGCAACCCGCCTGACGGCAACCTTCGCCACAGGCTTGGCGGTAGCTCCAAATAGCGAGGGCGTAGCTGTTGCAGCAACCGGTTCAACCTTGGTGTCGAGCGGATTCCGGAGCACCAACTGGATCCTCAACTGGCTGCTCGCCAGACTCAATTCCTGTGCCTGTTCGGGGGTCACCAGCAGGTTGACCACTTGCACCTGCACCGGCTTGCCCTCGGCGTCTTTCTGAATGTCCGTGCCGGCTGAAAGCACCTGGATATTTTGCAGAAGAGTTGTGGTCTCCTGGCCCTGGGCTTGATTCCCTCCGGGCGGTACGCCGGAGCCTAGAACATCGACGTGCATGCCGGGAGTGGCGAATCCCGATACGCCTACCACGTCGTCCACCTTTACAGCCAAGGCCCTCATGCCTTGCGGAATGGTGGCCGCCAGGCCTCCCCCCGATCCAGCAGGCGCAAGATGGCTCTCAAGAATCGGCTCACCCTGGGAAATATCCGCAATCACGCCCCGTCCGACCAGGCTCAGCTCTGCTGTTCAAGTTCGGCTCCTTTGGGCAGTTTACCCGGCCCACCTTCTATCTGCATGGTAGCCAGGTCTGCTGGGTCAGCACGGTGCCCAGCTTGAGATCGGTCGCTGCCGACACGATCGATGTCGTCGGCGCCTGCGTTTGCGCATCATCGGATTACCCACAATGCGATAGACCCCGAATGCACAAACGCCGGCTATCACAAACGCAACGAGAAGGATCGTAAGCAGTCTTCGATTCATTCCTTAGATGATCCGAGTTGGCGGTTGGCCAACTCACGCCTTTCTGAACCCCGATTCGATCGCCGTGTCCCGGTAACGGCCATCGATCGTGACTGCAACCGGGGAACACGCCTATATCTCTCGAGCCTGGAGGGGGAACAATGTCGATTCAGTATATCCTCTTCACGCGATCTAAACTCAAATCTAGTTTATTTTTTTCAACGCATGCAGGTATCAAGAGAGCTATGAGCCATAGGCTACAGAATGAGCGATGCTGAAGCAAGGGAATTTTTCTCTCCATTGAAGTTCCTGGAGTCCAGAGCTGCGTACTATGGCAATTGGTGCTGAACCTCAAAAACACTGTTCCGAAGGCTTCATAGCCGGGTCCGCGGATTCATGCAAAAGCCGAGTTTCGGCGTGGCTGGCGGCCCAACTATAAGTCATGATCGCAGCCTCTCAAACTTTAGTTGTATTGACCGAATTATAAGCGTGGCGCGAATAACAGGATTCCTTACACTGTTAGTACTCATTCAATCAAAGATGAGTTAGTTGATCAGTTACCAACTGAGTTTGTAATTGTGCTACGGGCCGTTACCGGGAGGGACCTCAGAAATTGTCGACGTCTTGGCCAACGATCTCGCTGCTGAGTGAGCCGTCTATTTCCCGGCAGCCGCCAACAACATTTCTGGCATCGGCCATCATTCATGGCGCGGTGATTGCCCTTGTTTACTTCGCGTTTCTCTTTGCGCCGCGAATCGACACGCACGCCGTGGTGCATTACGACATGCGGCAGATCGACCTGTTTACGCCGGAAGACAATCCGTCGCGCCTGGCGGCGGGCGGAGTTCGATATCCTGGCCCGATTTCGGCCGAAAAATCACGCGGCTCGAATGGCGACGATGCGGCGCATCGGCCTTCCCCAAAACTGATTCCCCACGCTGCGATTGGACCGCAGACATTGCTGCAGCCCGATCTCAAAACCAGCGTGGCGCTCGACAAGGCGATTCCCTTGCCCAAGGTTGTTTTGTGGACGCCGAGCAGCGTGCCGGTGAAGCAAATTGTTGCGCCCAAACCGCAGAAGCCTCCGACCGCGGACGTCAACCCGACCCTCGATATGCCCAACCAGGAAGTGAACCTCGCCGACATTCCGCTTGCCTCAACCAGCAAGCTGGCGGTGCATCCTCTGGTGCAGGCCAGCAACACTTCACCCATCGTGATTCAACAGCCGCAACAGCAGCCCCAGGCTGCCCCCAGCACCACTTCCCAGACCGCGGCGCAGCCCACTCCCGCGACGGTCATGTCTCTCTCAGATATCCGCATGAACGCCAACGTCAAACTGCCCCCGGTCAACGAGACTGCTTCCGGCGATTTAAATGGTTCACTGACAGTCGCACAGCCGCTGCCTTTGCCCGGGCCGGGAAATGAGAACGCAACAGAAAAGAAAATGGGGGCCGGTGACCCTCGAGCTGCCGGCACTCATCCGGGGTCGGGCACCGCGGCGCCCGGAGGTGGAGACAAGAACAACGCCGGCGGAAATGGGAACTCGCAGGGCAACTCGACGGGCGCGGGCCTGTCGCAAACCCCAGGCTCGGGCACTGGCTCGGGTGACAGGGCGACATCAACCAGGATCGCGCTGCCACCTGACGGTCGTTTTGGCGCAGTGGTGGTGGGCACCTCACTCCAGGATGAGTTCCCCGAAATGGGCAATGTCTGGAATGGCCGCATGGCCTATACCGTGTACCTTCATGTTGGATTGGCCAAGGCCTGGATTCTGCAATACTCGCTTCCGCGAAACACCGATGCGGACAGCGGCGGAGCGGCCAGCCCGCTCGTTGCTCCGTGGCCCTTCAACATCGTCCGCCCCAACCTGGCGCCGGGCTCCATCGACACAGATGCGCTGCTGGTGCACGGCTTCATCAACAGCACGGGCCGGTTTGAAGGGCTCGAGGTCGTCTTCCCGCCGGCGTTCCCCCAAGCCCAATTCGTGCTGCAGGCGCTATCGGAATGGCAGTTCAGGCCGGCGGCAATGGGCGGCAAGCCGGCTCGTGTTGAAGTCGTGATCGTGATTCCAGACGAAGACGAGTGACCGGTAAGTACGCCCTGCCGGGCGCACCAAAGAAAGAAGGGTACGAGCTTGGCTCGTACCCTTCGCAATTCAGAGAAGTTTCCGGTTTTACGAATTGCCCTCAGGCGTTGAGGTTGGCGTTGGGGATCAGGCGCGCGCCGGAGATGTTGGACCCGATGCGACTGAAAATACCATTCAGCGTGGTGATGTCCGTATTGGCCGGGTCGGTCGCAGCGCAGTTGTGGACGTTGTCGGTGAAGAAGTAGTTCGACGCGGTAGCCATGGCGCCAAGCGCCGAGCATGGACTGCTGCCCGGAGACCAGTTGTTCGCGCCGTAGCTGGCGTCAGAAACGGTTGCGCTGTAGGTCGCGTCGGTAGTGCAGCCTGACGTTTCGGAGGCATAGCCGATGGTGTATACCTGGGTTCCCGCGGCTGATGCCGCTTGCGCAGCCACCACGGCCTGGCCGCACTCACCCAACGCGGATGGGTAGTTGTATGAGTGATAGCCGGTGCACGTCGTGGTTCCGCCGGGGGTGCAGCCCGTGGGTTTCATGGGGTTGCTGGTACTAGTTCCGGTTCCGCTCAACGTGCCGGTTGCGGCAGTGATCTGGCTCGAGCCGCTGCAAGTGTTGGTTGTCGTGGTGCCGCCTGAAGTGGCAAGCGCTGTGTTGCAGGCGGTCGCGTCGCCGTCGCTAAGGATGATCATCATATTCGCGTAACCATCTGCTGAAGCCTGTGTCACCAGGTGCTGCTGCGCGGCGTAGATCACCTGGGCATAGTAGGTTCCCTCGCCGCCAGGTGCTCCCATTCCTGAGCAACCGCTCGCGCCGCCCACCGCTTTGACGATGTTTGAAAGCGAGTTGAGCGTTGACGTCGAATTGGTGGTCTTGTAGTTGTTGCCATTGTTGTAAACCGTATAGGTATCGCCTACAGGCAAGCCCGTGGCAAAAGCCGCTCCCGGGACCAAATCGGCGAAGGTGTAAGGCACGATGGTTGGATTGCTGGTGCCCGAGCAATCGGTGTCAGCCGACACAGTTGCCGTGGTGAACGCAGGGAACGTGAACAGCGACACGTCGTCAATAGGGCTGGCGGTAGAGCCGGGAACGAGCATCTTTAGAAAAGTCACGATGCCAGCTTCGGCGCACGCGATCTGAGTGCTGCAGGGTGTGCTGCCCGGGCCATTGTTCGCGCCGTCGTCCGAGCCTTGCATCGATGCGGTTGTGTCGAGGACGATGGCAATGTTGTAAGGAGTAGGCGTGCCACCCTTGGCTGACGCCGTCGCAGTGTCCTGGAGATTGAAAGTCGGAATTCCGAAGAGCGCGCCGATCCAGGTGGATGTCGCTCCCGTCTGCGATACCTGAATGGTGTTGTATATTAAACCGACACCTTGGCCTGCCGAATTTTCGCACGGCGCGGAAAAGTCGTTCGTGACCGTGGCGGAGCACCCGAACGTGACGTTGGTTACAACGTTGCTCAGCATGCCATTGGCGTTGAAGGCCCCGGTTTTGGAACCGTAGGCTTTAGCGTAAGTCGTTGCGGTGGTCGTGTTGGGCATGCCGGCAGCGCCCGCCAGCGCAGCGGCGTTGGTTGATGCCTGGAGCAACTCAAAGCAATAGTAGCCCTTGCCCGCATCGACCGTCAGCCCGGTTACTCCCAGGAAAGCGGTAAGAATCATGGCGGTAAAAACCAGCGCCTGGCCCTTGTCTTCCTGGATCAGCCGACCCAGGATCGGAATTCTGTGGATGATGTTCATTGTCGATGACCTTCCTTTATCGAAATTTTTCACTGATTCATCGCAGTTTGCGTTGTAGAAAGACTTCCCGCGGGTTTCAACGTGTTTCCGTATCTCGACCACTGCATTATGGGAAACCAGCTGAATGGATAAGTTACCGTGAGAATGACTGGTTGAAACTGTGCCGAGGTTAAATCCATGTCGGCGGCCGCACCAACACAACTGAAGGTGGGACCTGTTGTGGGTCCAAACGTCGCTGATGCGGTGCTGGTCGTATAAACCTTGAGCGTATATTGGAAACTTGCGGGGTTCCAGCCCTTCAACCCGTTAGCAATGTCTGTCGCCGCGGTCGCGCAGGGGTCCGCAAGAATGCTTGAGCCGGTGGCGATGGACTGCACGGTTTGTGCGGTCACAAACCCAAGCTGCTGCTGGCTGTAAAGGGCCATGCCGAACGAGGCCATTCCGGTAATGATGACGAGCAGTATTGGAGCCACAATCGCCATCTCTACGAGCTGCGAGCCTTCTTCGCTGACGCCCAGGAAATGATGGACCTGCTGGCGCAGGGTCAGTGGCTTCTCGCACACCACCTCGCACTTAGCAGCGCGGCGAGCCGCCTCAGGGAGCGAGCCAACTTTGCTCTTCCACCAACTTGAAATTTCGATTTTCATCTATTCTGTTCCTCCCGGCCCGGCCTCGCAATATTTTGGAATTCCCCGCGCCGTCTATTGCCGAACAACCATCCTCATGCTTGTCAACTTACTTCCATCTTCTTAATTCATTCAGAAACTTGTCGAGCTCACGTCTATCGGCTCCATCGGTGAGAATATTGTGGCCGCGCCGCAACGCGCCCGAATCGGGCACCACGAATTTCAGTCCGACTCCATCACTGCCCCAGCGCACCGCGCGCGACTGGATGACGATTGATCGCTCATCGGAAACTTCCTCGGCGCCGTTCCTGGTCAGGGTCATCAGCACCAGCGTTCCCGGATACCACCGCTCTTCGGTGATGATGTAGAGCCCGGTGGAACTGATATCGCGGATCGAGTGAGCTTGTGGCGACGCGCCTGTCCAGTAGTGCGCGGTCAAACCTTCGAACTGCTCCCGCGGCGCCTTGCGCGGATCCGGCGTAAGCCAACGTTCCAGCCAGGTCTTCGGCGGGTACGGAGAAACCGCCGGCTTGGATGGCTCGGGAACCCGCCTGGGGTGCCGTGAATCCTTGTCGTTCCGCTTTTCGGGCTCAAACAGCGGAGACTCGGTGGCCCAACGCGGCTTCTCCTTTTCGATTCTCGTTTCAGGCTCATACAGAGAAGATTCCGCGGCCCAGAGCGTCTTTTCCTTTTCGGTGGCCCAAAGCTGCATCTCCTGGTCGTCAACCGTCGCGGGCGCAAATGCGGGGCCCGCACCATTTTCGCTGCGCATGCCCGCAATTCGTTCCAGGCGCCGTTCCATCTCTTCGGCAATGCAAAGCACCAGTTGATCGCCGATCTGCGTCTGCGAGGAGTAAATGGAGTGAACCGGCAGGGCCAGCACGCTGGACGCCTTGGGGCTGGAAGAACTGACCCGAAAGGTCGGAAACGATTCAACCAGATCGATAACGCGGCAGTCCTCGTCGAGATAGATGAGGTCGAGCGGTGCCTGAAGCCCGGCCGCGGGAATATCGCGGAACGGAACGATCCACAGACCTTCCCCGGACTTGAGGGACAATGTGGACATGAGGTCCACGATGCCCGCATAGGACAGATCCGCGATCGTGATCTCCAACCCGAGAAAGCACTCCCGGGTCTGGTTATAAGCGCAATGGGTCCGCGTTTCCATACTCTCCACGGGATGCGGCGCCCCTTGTGTCGACACCCTTACTCCCGGAAATTCTTCCTTTCTTCGATCTGGCCTCATAATCACGAACAAAACGCAACCCTCAAGAACGCCGAGGCGTTATGAGAATAAACTTCTCCTGTCCCGCTGCCGGTGCAGCGTTGACGGGGCATTTGCCATGTGTTCGGCAATGCCCATTGGCGGGCGGGTTGATCGTGGCGGCGCCCATTCGTTAGTCCGTCGCCGCCCGATTCACCTCGTTTTGAACTACTTCACCCGTGTGCGACGGCGCTGAATCAAAACCACCAAAATAATGACAACCAGTACAGCGGAAACGACCCGGATCAGCATTGTGGTGTCCATAGAATCCCTCTCCCTCAGCTTTTTATGACTGCTCCGGGACTTGTTCGACCCGGCTTCAACGCGATTCGAAATTGAAACCGCAACCCTGATTCCCTGCCGCCGCGTTCGGCTGGAGTGTCAACTACGGTGCGGTCCTGCTTGCCAGCTACTTCAAAGCAATCTGAGGGCGCTGAATCCAGCGATTCAAAGCCAGTACCCCAGATACAATCTCCACGATCCTCCCGGATCTATTGCAATCCCCCTTTTGCGGGGTCATTTGATCAGATCGTGGTAGGAGTCGATCATAATGAGCACCGCAGGCCCCAGAAGAACGACAAAAAGCGCCGGAAAAATGAAGAACACAAGCGGGAAGACCAGCTTCACCGAAGTTTTGGCTGCTTCCTCTTCGACCTGTTGAACGCGCTGGGTCCGCAACGTATCGCCGTGGACGCGCATGGTCCTGGCCACGCTGGTGCCCAACTGCTCTGACTGAACCAGCATCGAAACCAGGTTGCGCACACTGTCGACGCCGGTACGATCGGCCATGCGCTTCCATGACTCGCCGCGCGGCCGGCCGGCGCGCTGCTCAAGCACCACCACATTCAACTCATCTGAGAGTTCGGGCAGCGACTTGGCCAGCTCCTCGGCCGTACGCGAGGTTGCCTGGTCCAGACTCAGTCCGGCCTCGATGCAGATCACCAGCATGTCGAGGACGTCGGGAAGGCCGCGGTGAATGGCCTTCTGGCGTTTTGAAATCTTCCGCCCCAGCCAGAAGTCGGGAATCAAGTATCCCAAGCCAACCGCGACAGTAATCGCAATCACCGGACTCTTGACCACCAACCCGGTTAGAAATGCAACGGTCAGAAGCGCGATCGGCAGGAGAAACTTGGCGCCGTAAAGTATCTTGGTGGCCTGAGGGTCGCGGTAGCCGGCGCGCACCAGGCGCTGCTTGGCCACCGAGACTTCGGCATCGCTTTTGGGCATAGCCTGCTCGAAGTGCTCCACCACGCCGCTTAGCGTGCTTCCTGTCTGCTGGATCGTCTCCATGAGCGACTTCTGCTTGGGCTTCGGGTTGATCACCTCGCCGATGCGCTTGATCATGGCTTCGCGATAGAACAGCAGAAGCAAACCGCTGCCCAGCAGGGCGAAGATCACGACAAATGTGACAATAATAAGCATTCGTTTGCCTCTACATATCCAATGTGACGATCTTGCGGATGACCAGGCCACCCACAAAAATCATGCCGACCGCGGCCCAGATGAGCTTGATGCCTACGGGCCTGTGCCACAGCACGCTCATCATGTCGGGGTTGATGAAATAGAGCATATCGCCAGCACCACAGGGAGCAGCGTGAGAATCCAGCCGGTCATACGTCCTTGCGCGGTATGGGTCCTTACCTGCCGCTGCAGCCGGAACCGCTCGCGGATGACGTGCGACGTCTTGTCAAGCACCTCGGCAAGATTGCCGCCGCTCTCTTTCTGAATCATGATGGCCGTGGCCACAATCATCAGGTCCTGAATCGGAACCCGCTCCTGCATGTTGTCGAGCGCAACTTTCAACTCAAGACCGTAATTCTGTTCCTCGAAGCATCGACTTGAACTCCTGTCCGACAGGGTCGGGACACTCGCGCGCCACCAGGCCCATGGCCGCGATAAGGCTGTGACCCGCGCGCAGAGCGCTTACCATCAGGTCGAGCGCCTCAGGCAACAACTCCTGAAACTTGAGAAAGCGGCGATTGCGCTGGAATATACACCCAGCTGAGTGGCGCCAGTCCGATCACAGCCCCGATGCCGAGCGCAATCAGCGGGCTCCGGAATTCCGAAGTAGATGCCATACGCGGGAACGAGGAAGCAAATGCCCATAAGCATCAGCAGCCGGCTGGCGCTCCATTTCATGTTGGCTTGGCTCAGCAGCTTTTGCAGATAGGGCGCAATCTGGAATTGAAGCAGCCTTTTGTTCAGCCAGGGGATGCTGCTGAACGACGAATCTTTGCGGATATTGAGAATCTGTTCGCGCGTCGACGGGGCGTCGGTGGACAAGCCGAATCGAGGGATGGCCAGCACCTGCTTTGAGGTGCGGGCCGAGCCGGCAACCACCAAAGGCAATGCGATTAGTGCAAAGACGCCAATGAACACGAGAATGAATACGATCGGCACGGCTCTTCCTCTCTGCTAGTTAACCAGCGTTTCCCGCTCGAATATCGTGGGCGGCAGAACAATGCCCGAAACACGCAGCCGCTCAAGGAACTTGGGCCGGATGCGGCTTGGTTGAAACACTCCAATTACTTTGCCATCGGGCCCGATGCCCTTCTTCTGGAAGCTGAAGATTTCCTGCATGCTGATCACGCTCTCTTCCATGCCGGTAATCTCGGTAACGCTTGTCACCTTGCGTGTGCCGTCGGTCATGCGCGTAGCCTGCACAACAATCGAGATCGCCGAGGCAATCTGCTGGCGAACCGACTTTTCGTTCAGATTCATGTTGCCCATCGCCACCATCGACTCGAGCCTGGAAATGGCGTCGCGCGGCGTGTTGGCGTGAACGGTGGTCATTGAACCTTCGTGGCCGGTGTTCATGGCCTGCAGCATGTCGAATGCCTCTTCGCCGCGGACCTCGCCGATGATGATGCGGTCGGGCCGCATACGCAGGGCGTTGCTGAGCAGTTGCCGCTGGCGGATAGCGCCCTGTCCTTCAATGTTCGGCGGGCGGGTCTCAAGGCGCACGATGTTTTCCTGCGCCAGCCGCAACTCGGCCGCGTCTTCAATCGTCACCAGCCGCTCGCTGTGCGGAATGTACTGCGACAGGATGTTCATGAAGGTGGTCTTGCCGGCGCCGGTGCCGCCGGAAACCACGATGCTGATCTTGGCCTTCACCGCTGCCGAGAGCACTTCCATCATCTCGGCCGAAATGCTTTTGAGCGCAACCAGCTGATTGGCGGCCAGCGGGCCGGTGCCGAACCGGCGAATGGAGAGCGACGGTCCATCGAGCGCAAGCGGAGGAATGATGGCGTTGACGCGCGAACCGTCCGGCAGGCGCGCATCCACCATCGGCGACGACTCGTCTACGCGCCGGCCCACCCGCGAAACAATGCGGTCGATGATCTGAAGCAGATGGCGGTCGTCGCGGAACGAGGTATTCACCCGCTGCAACAGGCCGCCCTTTTCAATAAACACATGATCTTTGTCGTTGACCAGGATGTCGGAGATCTTGGGATCGCGCAGCAGCGGCTCGAGAGGTCCAAGGCCGAACACTTCGTCGAGCAGATCGGCCTGGATCCGCTCCTGCTCGTCGTAGTTGAGCGGCACACGCTGATCCGCGATGATCTCTTTCACGATGCTCGACACGGCCTGGCGGGCCTGGCTGGAATTGACGCGCGACAACTTTTCCAGATCCAGCTTCGCGATCAATGTCCGGTGTATTTCTGCCTTGTACTTCTCGAGGTTCATCAATTCCATGCTGCACCTTCCAGGACTCGGGTATGAAACTTGCGATGATTGACTGCGGGCCGCCTTATCCAAACAGGCTGAACCCCTTCTTCTTCGTCGTCCGTTTGCTGCTGCTCTGCCTGGCCAATGGCCGCTCGCGCCATTTGCTTGATGAGCCGTGATATCGGGGAATCAGCCAATGCCAGCGGCGTGGCATTGATCTGCATTTTGCGAACCGCCGTGTAGTCGTTGGGAATCTTCCACTGCGCCGCACGCGTTAAAGCCTTGGTGATATGTTCCTCTGATACTCCCATCGAACGGGCTTCATAGCGGTTGATCACAATCTCAAGCCGCGGACCGCCCCCGGTGAAGAACTGGGTAATAAGACGATTCGAATTCCTTAGCTCAGGTATGCCCGCCTGGGTTACCAGGTAGATCGCCGTCGACTCCTTCATCACTGACGAGCCTTCAAAACTCAACTGCGATCCCCAATCCACCACGACGTTATCGAACTCCTGGCGCGCCACCGCCAGTAAACGGTCGATATCCTCGTCCTTCGCCTCAAACTGAATGAATTTTCCCGGGGCCGCCAGCACCCAGACACCAGAACTGTGCTTGACCAAAAGCTGATGCAGAAACGCGCCATCGAGACGGCTGGCAGCCTGCAGCGCATTGATGGTGGAGTACTCGGCCACAATCCCCAGGTTGAGCGCAGCATCTCCCAAAGGCAGATCGAGGTCGATCAGCAACGTCTTTTGATTGGGCTCCTGTGCCAGCGCCACGGCAAAGTTGCAGGCCAGCGTGGTTGCGCCCGAGCCGCCTTTGGCGCCCAAAAAGGTCAAAAGCCTCCCGGCGACCTTTTTGGTCGATTTACCCACCGGACGGCGTGCGGCGGCGCGCACCAGCGACTCAGCCACGACATTGCGATCGAACGGTACCGTCAGGTATTCGCGAGCCCCGGCGCGCATGCAGCGCATCAACAGGTCGGAATCAGTCTTCGCGGAGTAGACCATCACCGTCGCCGCTCCCGTGGAACCAATGCTCTCCATCAGCTCCAGCGCATACTCCGGGTCAGAGTCCAGGTCGATGATGATCACATCGTAGTGCTGCTCAAGCACCCGCGCCACGTCGTCCAGCCCTGGCGGGTATGAAGCGAACTCGCGAACATCGTTCCCCGATGTCCCAGCCAAAGCGAGCAATGCTGCTGCGCGCCGCTCCTCATTCGGGCCAATCAACGCAATGGTTAGCGCCTCTGATCCGATCGAGTCGGGATACTGAGAACCGAAATACGGGGAAGAATCCGTTGACACCGCGCCCTCGCTCCTTAGTTCTTTACTCGTTCCTTGCAGGTGCTTCCAGCGTCGATCATTCTCGCGCGCGCCCCTCATTACCTGCTACCTCACCCTTCAACGAACGAAAAATGAGAACAGCGTTCCGACAGCAATGGCCGGCGCGTAAGGCATCTTGCGCCGCACTGGGGTTCTCGATCGTGGCTTCTGGATCGCGCAGCGTTCCCCTCGCTTCCAGCCCGCCATCAGATCTCCGGTGCCCTTGAACAGGTCGAGCATAAACCCACCCAGCGCCGCCCAGATCATCACGATGACGCCACCCGCCAAAGCGGTGAAGATCAGCGCAAATACCATCTGGGCGGGACCTATCCAGGCCCCCACTGCGGCAAAGAGCTTAACATCTCCGGCTCCCATGCCACCCAACAGAAAAAGACCACCAAATACACCAATCGCCAGTCCAGCTCCAGCCAGGCTCTGACCAATGCCATGCCAGCCGAACTAACACACCCTGAACCACGATCCCGGCCAGCCAATAAGGGAAGACCAGCCAATTCGGAATGCGTCTGCTGCGTCAGGTCGGTGATTGTCGCCGCAACTCACGACAACCAATGTCGGCCACCAGCCAAACGAGTGCATCCCCTTGCTCCTTAAACCCCGTTAGTGTCAGGGGACAAATTAGATAAGAGCAATTCGCCAACCAAATACCACGACGTCGATATAGCTCGGGGATTCAACACATTACAGCTGACTCAAAGCCCCTCACTGTACACGCCTGTTTACGCAACCATGCTGGCTGTGGAACAACTCGTATACACGCCCGGAATCTAACCACAAACCAACTCAATCTGACACATGCGAATGCCGCGCCGGCACCTTACGCCGAAATCCCGGACCGTCGAAAGCCCAACTTGGCTATATTCATGGAGCAGCTGTATCAAATTAAAACAGATACAGCATCCAAGATCAACTGCAAAAAATCCATTATGGACCGCCGTGGACTCCAAGTCCAGCGACCGATTTTGTTTCCTCGAAAATGACCTCCTGCGGAGCGGGTCGGCGTTTAAGAAAGGGGGACAACGCACTGTTGCCACAATCGGTTTTCCAAATCCGGCGAAAGCAATTCTCTTACCAACTCGCAACTTGAGCCACATTGATCAGACAAGGGAAAAACTTCCCCAAAAGATAACCTATTGAGTTACTTTGGTTACTACCTTTGGTCACTATAGCCATATACGATATTTGACATCAGCCTCTTCTGCTTTCGTCAACAAAGATCTGCCAGTTGATATTGCTCGAAAACTTGTGTAAGTTGATGATACAATAAGAGAAATTGAGCATTCCAATTCTTCTTTTGCAACTTTCACCTGGCACGGGAACGGAATCGAGCCCAATTCCCAAGGCAACGGGCGGAAGAGCAAAATGCACTGAAATCAGGGCATATTTCACCTTGAATCGTTCAAGGCCATTGGCTCTTCATCGAATCCGATGGATTACCAATGTCGCATTCTTTAGCACTAAACAGGGATTGGCAAACAACTGCCGATTCTGGATCATGGGTGTACATCGCCGATCACTTAAAGATGTTCCTGCCAGGAACGACATAACGGAATCCAGGAGAAGGCAGCGCCTCGACCAATGATTCGAATCGGACTTTACTCTGAAGACCGTACCTTGCAACCGCTTCTTTCCTCCGCCCTTGGTAAAGAGTTTCAGGTTCTGCTGGAGTCGGACGGCGATGGGATGGACGGCCTCGCATCCGCCGGTGGATGCGACGTAATGATTCTCGATCTTTCCTCGCATCTTGACACTCTGCAGGAACGGATCGAATGCTCGCGGCGCCTGATCGCGACCAATGTACCGGCAATTCTGCTCGCGGACGACAGCCTGCGATCCACTGCATTTGAGCTGGTGCGCATGGGTGGCTTCGGCTACTGCCGCCGTCCCCCGTCCATTCGCGATCTGAAGACAATGCTGCAGCGGGCGCATGAGAACTCCTCGTTGAAGCAGCAGCTGCACACCGTGCAGCAGCGCATCGAGGAACCCGCGAGCTGCGATCAGATTCTGGGCTCGACACCCAACATGCAGCGAGTGTATCAGCTGGTCCGCAGCGTAACCAACCTCAACGCCTCGGTTCTCATCACCGGCGAAAGCGGCACCGGCAAGGAACTGATCGCCCGCGCCATTCACAACCTTGGCGCCCGTTCCAAGAGACCCTTTGTCGCTGTCTCCTGCGGCGCTATTCCTGAAACTCTGATCGAAGCCGAACTCTTCGGCCATGAAAAGGGCGCATTCACCGGTACGGTGGGCGCTCGCGCCGGCTACTTCGAACAGGCTGAAGACGGCACGCTCTTCCTCGATGAGATCGGCGATCTGAGCCTGTTTACGCAGGTCAAGCTGCTGCGCGTTCTGCAGCAAATGGAGTTCAGCCGCCTGGGCTCGAACACGCCTCATCCCGCTGCGGGCGCGGCTCATCTTCGCCACGCACCAGGATCTGTCAAAGCTGGTTGCCGAAGGCAAGTTCCGCCAGGATCTCTACTACCGCATCAACGTAATGCGCATCGAGTCGCCGCCGCTCCAGGATCGTCCCGAAGATATTCCCCAGATCGCCCAGCACTTCCTCAAGCGCTATTCGCAGGTCTTTCAGAAGCCGATGGATTCAATTGAGCCCGACGCGCTGGAAATACTGCAGAGCTATAGCTGGCCGGGTAATGTCCGCGAGCTTGAGAACGTGATGCAGCGCGCCATTATTGTCGCGCCCGGCCGCAGTATTCGCGTCGATGATCTCAGCATCAGCGCTCAGGAAGACGAAGTTGCCGCAACGGGGGATGTTGTGATCGACTTCGCCGACTACCACCCCGATGGTTCCTTCGAACGCCAGTTGCGCGATTACAAAATCAAGCTCGCGGTGAATGCGGTTCGTGAGAACAACGGCAACAAGACTCTGGCTGCACGCAGTCTTTGTATTTCGCGCGCCTATCTGCACCGGTTGCTGCGTTTTGCCGAGGCCGATCCGCAGTTTGCCGAGACGAGCCTGCGCGAATCCAGAACCGCCTGAAGCTCTACCTTTCTCCAGGTCTCAAAAAGAAAGCCCGCGGCGACGATCGTCGCTGCGGGCCTTTTCACTTTGTTCCACCACGCCCCGCCCACGACCTCAAGCGCTAATGCTGTTCATTTAATTGATTGGCGCGCAGTCAAGAAATTGGGCGGGATCGGCCAACACATCCCGGCGTGCAGGTTCCCTAAGTGAACAGTACTGGGACTAGCTGTGCATGTTATATGCCGGTGGCCCTGCCATCACCATGCCGCTCTTCTGACGGCCATGTATATACCAGCAGCACCACGATGTCTCGTGCATCTCACCTTCGCCGTGGGAAATCAGATCTTTATAGATGACCTTTCCGTAGATAAGAATCAGTTCTTCCCACTTCTCGACCCGTTTAAGCTTTTCGTCACTGCCGCAGAATGCCTTTACCTCATCGCGGCCGAACGACTTGATTCCCGTCGACTCGCCGGGCAACAACACCATCGAGGAAAGGGCTGCGCTGGGAGTAATGTCGTCATACTCGGGAGTATCGGGCAGGTGGGTCTGGTCCACAGCGGTGGTGATCTTGTCGATCGTGGAAATGATTCTTGCCGGACCGCGGCCCCGGTTCGTTGCCGTCACCGTGAAACCGTTCTCGACGCCGCGCGTGGGCTCGGCGCTGATTAAAATCCACGGCCGCTCGGCTCGAATAATCGCCTGGGCATGCAGCAGTGCGGCCTGCGCGGAATCGGCGGCGGCCTGCGCGGCGGTTTCAATGTAAATCGACTGGTGCTGAATCTTCTTCAGGGCCGAGAGCGCCAACATGATTCCCACATATCCCAAAATCGCCAGCAGGATTTTCGCAACCCATAACACCCGGTCCTGCCATAACCACGGCGCAGGCGCAGGCGCGGGAGTGGCGATGGTGATATGCGCCGGCTGCGCATCGCAAGGTCCCTCTACGCAGTTAGGAGTCGCATTTGCGTCAGGCGTTGTACCGGCTGTGGGGTTCAAAGGGGCCCGTGGCTTCGCCCCCGTGACGAAGGGAGGCCTCGATTGTTGCGTTGGTGTCGCAGCCGGAGTATGGGGCGTCGAAGCAGCAGGAGGTTTTGGTGTGGTCTGCACTGCCGGCTGAGCTTGTCCGCCTGTCTGTGCTCTTGTTGTCCCAATGCCCTGCGCAGCCAAAAGCAGCAGAGCAAGGATAGTGAAACCCTTGCCGATCA
>CAWILB010000043.1:0-39073 GCA_963836635.1 uncultured Acidobacteriaceae bacterium
GGTAGGAGGCGGGATCACTCCCGCCGTCCTCCCACACCACCGGACGTGCCGTTCGGCATCCGGCGGTTCATGAAGTAGACGGGAAGCGTTGCCGAGTTTCCAGCAACGAAACCAGCCCCATACGGTCGAACCAGGACTTCGGGTAAGCGGCATTCATGTGCGAGGCGCCGCTGTTCCACCACGGGCCATGCCCGTTGGTGGCCGATTGCCACGCTCGCACTTCCCCCAGCCCCGCTCGCCTCAGGTTCTTCGCCCGTGTGTAAGTGCGCTTCCATTGCCGCCAGAGCAGAGCCCGCAGCTTGCGCCTGATCCATCCGTCGAGGTCTTCCAGCACACCTTTGACTTCGGTAAGCCGGAAGTACACGACCCATCCCCGCAAAATGGGATTGAGCCGCTCGATGGCCCGTTTCAGGCTTCCACCGCGTGCCTCCCGCATCGTCTTGCGGATTTTCTCCGCCAGCCGCTCGCGGCTTTGTTGCGCGATCTTCAGCTTCGGTTTCTGGTGCCACGTCATGCTGTAGCCCAGGAACTTCCGCTCCCACGGTCGCGCCACCGCGCTCTTGGACGCATTGACCTTTAACTTCAGTCTCCGCTCCAGAAACGCCGTGACCGCTTGCATCACCCGCTCCCCTGCCCGCCTGCTGCCGACGTAGATGTTGCAGTCGTCCGCATAGCGGCAGAAGCTCAACCTGCGCCGCTCCAGTTCGCGGTCCAGATCGTCCAGCAGGATATTCGACAGCAGGGGAGACAGCGGGCCGCCTTGCGGTGTGCCTTCCGTGCGTATACTCGTTATCCCGCCTTCCATCAGACCCGCTTCAAGATAGCGCCGGATCAGCTTCAACACCCGTTCGTCCTCCACCTTGCGCGCCACGCGTGCCATGAGCACGTCGTGATTCACCCGGTCGAAGAACTTTTCCAGGTCAAGGTCCACGACCCATCGCGTGCCTTCCGCAACGTAGCCCCGCGCCGCCTGAACGGCCTGGTGTGCGTTGCGTCCGGGTCGGAAGCCGTAGCTCGACTTGGAAAACTCCGGATCGAACAGCGGTTGCAGTACCTGATTGAGCGACTGTTGAATCAGACGGTCCAACACCGTCGGGATGCCCAGAGTGCGTACCCCGCCTTGCGGCTTCGGTATCTCCACCTTGCGCACCGCCGCCGGCATGTACTCGCCCGCCAACAGCGCCTGTCGTACGCTCGGCCAGTGCGCCTGAAGCCAAGGCTTGAACTCGGACACCGTCAGTCCATCGACTCCCGGCGCACCTTCGTTCTTCACCACTCGCTCGTAAGCGCACAGCATGTTGCTGCGTTCCACTGCGGCTTCCATCTGCCGCAGAGCCTCCGGTTTCGTTCGCCCAACAGCCGCCGCGCCAGCCTCTGCACCAGATCCAGCCCCAGACAGGTTCCGCCCGTCTGCCTCTGCCCTGGCCCTACTCGCGTATGCTTCTGCTTCATCGGCTCGCATCGAGGTCTGTTGTCCTACTCCCGCACTTCACGTTTGGCCCTTCATCCCGCTCATGCGGGACTACTATGGCCGCTGCTGACTTCTGGCGATTCATCCCAGCACCTCTCGATGCCGGTAGCCCAAGGGCAAACCGCCAGACCTCCCCGGGTATTACGCAATCACCTTCACGCTTATCTCTGTCGGATCTACGCCGCAGCGTTCCGTGCAAGTATTGGGCTTTGCATCTAATGGCCTGCTCACCCCACTGCGTCGCCTCTATCCGCTGGCTGTTCGTCAGAGCAGCGCTTTGCCTACAGCTTCCTTCAGATTCCACCTCGCGATGGACACCCTTGCCGTTCGGCTAACACTTCCCCTTGCCGGGTGTGTAGGGGACTTGCACCCCCAAGTGAGTGCGCCCTGCCGGGCGCACCATGCAAAAAGCCGCCGCACTTTCATGCGACGGCTTCTGAGCCTACGGCACGCCGTAGGTGGGTTGAACAGAATATACACCAAAACCCAAATAAACATGCGATATGTCAGAGAAAATCGCGGTTTGAGCGATTTTCGCCAAAGACCATAATGTTGGACTCCCCTTCTACGGCCGCTTTCGCAACCCATCCAGGAACCCCTTGGCATCCCGCGTATTCAGAACATCCTCGGCCGTGAGCCAGGCCCGCCTTAACTGCTTGACTCCGTAATCCATTCGGCCCAGGTTGCGCGCGTCGTGCGAGTCTGACGACATGACGATTTTGCATCCCGTTTCCTTTGCCAGGCGCAGGTCGCGGTCGTTCAGATCGAGCCGCTCTGGAGCGGCATTATGCTCCATTGCGACGCCCAGCTCAGCGCCTCTTTTCAACACCGCGCCCATGTCGAGCGCGAACGGTTCGCGCCGCAGAAGCAGCCGGCCGGTGGGGTGGCCGAGGATTCGCACATACGGGTTCTCGATCGCCCTGATCACCCGCGCCGTCATCTCTTCACGGCTCTGCTCAAAGCGCGTGTGCACGCTGGCGATCACAATCTCCATCTGCGCCAGCACTTCGTCAGCAAGGTCAAGCGCTCCGTCAGCCAGAATATCCACCTCGATACCGGTAAAGACCCGGATGCGTCCTTCGAGCTCTCGATCCACCTGTTGAATCTTCTTGATATGTTCCAGCGCCCGTTTTTCGTCGAGGCCGTTGGTCATGGCCAGGTTCTTGGAGTGGTCGGTGATAGCGATGTACTGGTAGCCGGCCGCAATCGCCGCATCGGCCATCTCGCGGATCGAGTTCCTGCCGTCGCTGGCTGTCGTGTGCATGTGCACGTCGCCGCGAAGGTCGGCCTTCTCAATAAGTTTCGGCACCTCGTGTCGCACCGCAATTTCAACCTCGCCCAGGTTCTCGCGCATCTCCGGCGGCATCCAGTCCATGCCGAGAGCGGAGTAAATCTCCTCTTCAGTCGCGGCGGCCACAGGCGAGCCGTCGTCGAGTCGTGCCAGCGCCCACTCACTCAACGTGTAGCCCATCTTGAGAGCCCGCTGCCGCAGCGTGACGTTGTGCCCCTTCGACCCCGTGAAATATTGCAGCGCCGC
Source organism: uncultured Acidobacteriaceae bacterium (assembly GCA_963836635.1). Lineage (GTDB taxonomy): Bacteria > Acidobacteriota > Terriglobia > Terriglobales > Acidobacteriaceae > Telmatobacter. Next base: position 3,009 of record CAWILB010000043.1, read on the forward strand.
ACCGTAGCTGGCCGACGGCAGCAGCCGCACATCCACCTGCAACCCCTGCTCCAGGTTGAAGCTGACTTTGTTCTCGCCCCTGGCGATCATGCTGTGAATGCCGGGATACGCCGCCACGTATTCGACGCCAGCCGCGGTTTGTTCTGGCGCGCAGGCCGGCCCAGTCACCAGCAGATCGAGATCGCCCGCTGTCTCGCGGCCGCGTCGCAGCGAACCGGCGGGAGTGACGCGTTCGAAGCCTGAGAATTTCATCAGGTAGGCCGCGACCTTCTTTGCCTCTTCGTCGGCCACGTCGATCCGGAACCGTCCCGCGGACCGGCGGTAGTCCTCAATGCCCTTGCGCAGCTTTTCAAGTTGCTTGGCGCCCATGCGCGGCAGATCGGCAAGGCGCCCTGCTTCAATTGCTTCAGCAAGCTGGTCGACGCTCGCAATCTGCGCCGCATCCCAGAAGAGCGCGATGGTCTTGGGACCCATGCCGGGCAGCTTCAGCAGTTCCAGAATTCCTGCGCCATATTTCTCAAGAAGCTCATCGCGCAGTTCCAGGCTCCCCGTCTCGACGATTCGCTGGATATGCGTCGCCATGCTCTTGCCGACGCCGGGAATTTCGAGCAGGCGCGCCGTTTCCTTTGCGGCATCGACCAGGTCGACCGTCGTCTGCTCGGCGGCCTCGGCGGCGCGGCGGTAACTGCGGATCCTGAAGCTGTCCGCGCCGTCGATCTCCATCAGGTCGGCGGTCTCGCCCAGCAGGCGGGCAATTGTACGGTTGTCAGTCTGGGTCGCGATGCGCTCGGTCGTGGTCGGCTCGGTCGCGATTCGTTCCGTCATCGGGGTCGCCCTCCAGCCGCAGTATCGGTCATCTTGACCTGCAGATGCCAGTGGAGCCCTCGATTCGCGAGGCTCGATCGCATCGTGCCAGGCTAGGGCCCAAATGCGCGCAGGCACACCTCACCGTAGCTCCCGATCCTGATTAGGTTCGTTGGGCAGTGAATTTTATATCGTGATAAGGAATCGGCCATCGGGCGCAGTCCCGCGCTTACCGCCGGGCGGCGGTCTTGCGGGAACGCCCGGGTCGTTCGTCGCCGCCTAGGCGGCGCTGTGGGCAGTGTCCCTGTTGCGAACAACTCCGTCCGCCTGGGGACCCTTCTGGCCCTCTACGATATCGAACTCGACCTCATCGCCCTCTTTCAGCGTCTTGTACCCGTCCAATTGGATTGCCGAGTAGTGAACGAATACATCCGGCCCGTCTTCGCGTCCGATGAATCCGTAGCCCTTGGCGTTGTTAAACCACTTCACTTTACCCTTGTACTGAGCCACAAATTCCTGCCTTCCTTGTTGGGGTTTATCGGGATCGTTGTCGGTTTAGGGGGATTTCGTACCGATAACAGTTATGACGCAAAACCGCAGTGAAAGGTTGATTACCAAGGACTGGGGAAAATTCACAAAGTGATACCAGACCCCGCAAAACTTTTCCTTTGAGTCATATGCGAAGTAACGGATTTTGTTTTTTTATTGAGGTGATATCCAGGGAATTAAATGGGCGGCTATTTCTTTCGTTTACCCCTTTTCAGCCGGTCGTAGAGCAGCACGCTCGAAAGCGTTTTGCCATCCAGAATGGCTCCCTTTTCAATCATTTCAAGCACTTCAGAGAGCTTGACGAGCCTGAGCTCGATCTTCTCGTCCTCTTCCGGCGCGGAGTCGCCCGCCTCAAGCCCCTGGGCCAGGAAGACCTTCATCGATTCGCCCAGGAAACCCTGGGCTGGCGTAGTACTCCACTAGCGGCTTCCACTTTTTGGCTCGGTATCCGGTCTCCTCAGCCAATTCGCGCTTGGCGCCTTCCAGGGGATCCTCGCCCGGCTCGATCTTGCCCGCCGGTAGCTCCCACAGAAACTGGTTGGCCGCATGCCGGTACTGGCGCTCCATCACCACCCATGGATTCTTCTTGTTCTTGGCATCGTCGATCGCCAGGATGACCACGCTGCCGTTGTGGCGGATGACGTCACGCTCGTTCTTGTAGCCGCCCGGCTCAACGATCTTGTCGTGGAGCACGCGGAATAACGGTCCGGTGTATACCACCTCGGAACTGACCACCGTGGCCCGCTCCACAACAACGGGCTTTGCCGTTTTCTTCGCTGAATTCGCCTTCTTCTGTGGTTTGGCCTTGGCCGCCTTCGCTTTCACTTTCTTCGCCATCATTTCCTCGCAAAATCTCCGGCGCATTTGCGCCCAACGCAAAAATGAGTATACGGGAAGGCGCGGGCGCACGATTCTGCTTTCTCCCGAACTGAATCAAACCGGCCCGGCGTGGCATCCTTAGATCAGCCGTAAAGCGATCCACGAATTCAACTATCTTCCCCGAGGGCAGGCAAGCAAGCACGTGAGCACCGCAGACTGTTTTCCCGTGACCGCGACGCCCGGCATCAGCCGGCTCTATGCCGATTTCTGCGCCTCTGCCGCACAGGAGTTTCTGCCATCGGACGAGAACTGGTTCGAGCATCGGCCGCCAACGCCGGCGCATTGGCCTGAGCTGGTTTCTCTGCTCGCCGCGCAGAATTCGTCTCCCTCAGCAACAGCGGCCCTTGAGGCCTTGGCCAACGGCGCCGGAACGGTTCTTACCGGCCAACAGGTAGCGCTCTTCGGCGGACCGCTGTTTACCCTCTTCAAAGCAGCAACTGCGCTGGCCCGCGCTCGCACCGCCTCAGCATCAGGCCAACCGCATGCTGCCGTCTTCTGGCTGGCAACCGAGGACCACGACTTCGAAGAAATCAATCACGTCTCGTTTCCGGCGCGACGCTCGATGGAGAAGCTGGTTTATTCCTCGGCCCCATCTGCTCCGGTACCAGTCGGCAGTGTCGTGATCGACGATTCCATTACTCCGCTCATCGATCGCGCCTGGGAGTTGATCGGGTTTTCCGACGCAATGGAGGCGCTGGCTGCCGCTTATCAGCCGGGCCGCACCTTTGCCCAGGCTTTCGCCGATTTCTACGCGAAGATATTTGCCGCCCAGGGACTGCTGATCGTCGATCCCGCGAGCCGTGAGTTCCATCGCCTGGGCGCGCCAGTGCTCGGCGCCGGCATCGAGCTGGCCGATGAGCTGCACGCCGCGCTTATTGAACGCAACAAGGCTCTCGGGGCCGCCGGCTACCACGCCCAGGTCGCCGTTACCCCGCAATCCAGCCTGCTCTTTCTCATCGACGAGCAGACCGGCGCGCGAATGGCGCTGAAGCGAACTGCGCCCACCCCAGCCGAGCCCAGGGGTCTATGGCAGGCTGGCCGCCAGACCTTTTCGACAGATGAGCTGGTGGGAATTCTGGACGTGGCGCCTGAACGGATCTCTCCATCGGCGCTGCTGCGGCCAGTATTTCAGGACTTTATCTTTGGCAGCTCGGCGCAAGTCGGCGGACCAGCCGAGATCGCTTACCTTGCACAGTCCGCGGTACTCTTCAAGCGCATTCTCGGCAGGCAGACGCCGCCCCTGGCACGGTTCTCCGGCACATTGATCGAGCCGGCGGTGGGCGAGTTGCTTCGCCGCTACGAGCTCTCTATCGACCGGCTATTCCGCGAAGACGCGCCGTCGCTCGCCAAGAGGCTGGCCGCACGCGCCATGCCCATCGAGACCAAGAAGAAACTGGCCTCGGCCGGCAACGCACTCGACGCCGAACTCACCACGCTACTGGAATCGATGCGCGCGCAGGACGAGGGCCTTGGCCGAAGCGCCGAAGCCGCTGCCAGCAAGATGCGCTACCAGATGAACCGCCTGCGCAACCTGGCCGCGAACTTCGAGTTGCAGCGCGAGGCCTCACTCGCCCGCCACGCTGAAATAATGATTCAGGCCATTGTGCCCGGAGGCGTGATGCAGGAGCGCGTCCATGGCGCAGCCTTCTACTTTGCCCGGTACGGAGTCGAGCTGGCCGAGACGCTAACTACGCACGCGGAGAATCCCTGCCCTGGGCACCGGGCCGTGTGGCTGTGAGAATAGGCGTCAGTCGTCAGTGGTCAGTGGTCGGTGGTCAGATAGTAACTTAGTCGCCACCCCCAGAACTGTCATCCCGAGCGAAGTCGAGGGATGACAGCGCGTTGGTGCTTTCCCTGTTTCCCTGACCCCTGATCCCTCGGTCGTATAATCCTCCCGAACTCTCCAAAAGGGGTCTCGATGATTCGGATTGTTCCGTTCTTCCTCGCCGCTCTCGCAGTTGTTGCGCCGGCACTTGCTCAGACCGCTTCCTGCGCCGTGCCCGGCACCGACAACGACTTCCTGGGAATTCAGACCGTTCGGCTTTGGCCTGGGCCCGCACCCCAGGCCACCGGAACCAGCTGCTTCGACATTCCCGCGCTCACCATCTTCGCGCCGCGCCAGGGAACCGCGAATGGCTCCGCGATCGTCATCTTTCCTGGTGGGAGCTACAGCATCCTCGCCGCCGATCTCGAGGGCCGCGAGGTGGCCGACTGGTTCACAGCCCGAGGATTCACTGCCTTCATCGTGAGTTACCGGCTCAGCTCCCACGGCTACATCATGCCGGTTCCGCTTATGGACGCGCGCCGCGCCATCCAGACCGTGCGCACCCGCGCCGCCGACTATCACATCTCGCCCGACCGCATCGTTATCATCGGCTTCTCAGCCGGCGGACACCTGGCCGCGCTCGCTTCTACCGAACCGGTCCCCGGAGTTCCCGAATCCGAAGATGCCGTCTCTCGCGTTTCAAGCCGGCCGGACTACGTGGTGCTGGGTTACCCCTGGCTGGGCGCCATTTCAACTGATACAGACCACCTGAACTACTGCAAAATGTTCAAGTTGATGGACCAATGCGCCCAGCTCATCCAGGAATACTCGCCCGATTTGCATGTCACCAAAGACACGCCGCCGACTTTCATCTACCACACCTTCGACGACCAGACCGTACCGGTTGAGCAGTCGCTGCGCTACTACGACGCGCTGGTGAAGGCCGGCGTGCAATCGGAGCTGCATGTGTTTGCGCACGGCGAACACGGGTCGGGCCTGGGCAAAGGCGACCCGGCATTGGATCAATGGCCCGCGCTGCTTGAAAACTGGCTGAGCGCAAAGGGGTTGCTGACGCCGACGGCGGCGAAGCCATAAAAAAGGTGGACCGGGAAGGTATCCGGTAGGCCGGGGATTTATCCCCGGCACAACAACAGCTTTCATGACCGAGGCCTTCAGGCCCTGAGGTATCCGAAGCCCCTAATAGCTGCTGCTTTGCAAATGCACTGGCGCCGAGTCGAGGCGGGACAGGAACTTTGTGTGCACAAAATCGTGGTCAAGCAGGCCCCGTTTCCGCGGATTCGCGCAGATATATGCCAATTGATTTGCGAAATCGGCTGCATCGCGGACGCGGTGCTCATGGAATCCAGGCTGCCAGACTTCACCCCCAAATTGGGATCGCACGGAGTGCGAAAAGCCGCCTTTGATGCACTGGGCGCACCGTTCGATAGTTTGACTCTGCGCAGGAGTAAGCAAAATGTTGATGTGCTCTGGCATCACCACGAATCCATGTAGTGGGTAACGACCTTCGTCCCGGTAATGGAAGAGCATGCTCACCAGCAGTTCGGCGTTTGCCGTTCGGGTGAACTGGGCTCGGCGCTCGTAGGCAGGCGTCGTCAATGCGTAGGTAGACATGAGGTCTGCACAAAAGCATACCCCAGGGCCTGAAGGCCCGGCTCTTGGGCGAGCCCAATTGCCGGGGATAAATCCCCGGCCGAAGCCCCGGCATACCGGCTACCCCTGCATTCGGGCGCCCAAATTTGCCCCAAAAAGTAAGAAGCGGGCGGCCTGCTCGGGAGTGGAAGGTCTTCCGTGAGCAGGCTGCCCGCTGGACCCTGGACCGGGTCTAGGTGGTAACTTCAGTGTAGGCCCGTTCTGTGCAAAAGCAAGCTCTTTTTTGTTTAATTTCCGCTTCCCGTGACAGCAGTCACAGGTAGCGGTACGACGACCCTTCCGCGCGTTGACTTAGGGGTTTCTCGCCTGATACAAAAAAGTGTTAACCCTAGTTTCATTCTGATTACCTGAACATCGGAGCGAATCCCCCAAAAGCATGCAAGACATTCTCATACAAGTCGGGGCTCTTCTGGTCGGAGCCATACCAACAGCTGCGCTCTTTATTGTGCTGGTGGTGGCCTACCAGATCCTGGTGCAGGGGCCGCTGACCGAAACTCTCAAAAAACGCCACGCGCTCACCGAGGGAGCCATCGAAGACGCCCGCAAAGCCATCGAATTGGCCGAGACGCGCACCGCCGATTACGCTGAAAAGCTGCGCCTGGCCCGCGCTGAAGCCTACAAGATCCGCGAGCAGCGCATCCGGCAGTGGAATACCGAGCGCGAAGCGGCTCTCGATAAGGCCCGTCAGTCCGCGTCTGGCCGCGTGGGCACTGCCCGCGCTGAAATTGAAGCTGAAGCCACCGCTGCCCGAGCCACAATTGAGGGCTCGGTTGCGGAACTTGCCCTTCAGGCCGTTCGCGCCGTTCTGCCTGCAGCCGCCGGAGGGTCGAGGTGAGAAATCCCGTCCGGCTGCCGCGTCTGCTCTCGTTCATTCTGCCGTTGTTCGTTGTGGCCGCTCTCGGCGTCGCGGTTTTGGCGGTTCCGCTTCGCCTGCACGCACAGAATTCGTCGCCTGCGGCGTCGACCGCCGCAGCTTCATCTTCGCCCAGCCAGGGTGAACCCTCTACTGTCACCGACGAGCAGAACGAGCTCGACGTCTTCCGTCACGCTCCCATTGTCATCGCAATCAGCAAAAAGCTGGGAATGAGCGTTGAGACGGCTGCAAAACTCTTCGAAGTCCTCAACTTCCTCATCATTTTCCTGGCCATTGTGATTCCGTTGGCCAAATTTGTTCCGAAGATGTTGCGCAATCGCAAGGAAACCCTGAGCCAGAACTTGCGCACTGCGCGCGAAGCCACTGAAGACGCCAAGGCGCGGCTGAGCGCAGTCGAGGCCAAGCTGGCCGGGCTCGACGAGGAAATTGCGAAGTTCCGCACCCAGGTGGAGCAGGACAGCCTGGAAGACGAAAAGCGCATCAAGGCATCGCTGGCCGAAGAGAGCACGCGCATTGTGGCCGCCGCTGAGCAGGAGATTGCTTCCGCGGCCGAGCAGGCACGCCGCGGGCTTCGCACCTTTGCCGCCGACCTTGCCATCGCGCACGCTGAAAAACAACTGGTTCTGACGCCTGAGACCGATCGCGCCCTGATCAGCGAGTTTATTGCCCAGGTTTCGGCAAGCGGCGCCGGCAAAGGAGGAAAGAACTAAATGCCCGCCTTTGTCCCCCGCTACGCCACGGCATTTCTTGAGGTGTCGACCGCCGCGAAACTTGATACCGCTGCAATCGACCTTCAGCTCAACGATTTTCTGGCCACATGGAACGGCAGCACCGAGTTGCGCACCTTCTTCGAGAATCCGGCGATTCCGGCAGCGCAAAAGGTCGGGATTCTGGACAAGCTGAACGCGAAGCTAGGAATGCTTAAGGAACTGCGCAACCTGATCGCGGTGCTGATTGATAACGACCGCATCGCGCACGTGGCTGAAGTCGCGACGGCGTACCGGCAGTTACTGCAGGCGCAGTTGGGAATCAAGCCGGCGGAGATTTCGACCGCGCGCGAGTTGAGCGCCGACGATCGCGCCAGCCTGGTGGCCGAGGTGGGAAAGTTGGCCGGCGCGAAGGTCGAAGCAAGTTTCAAGCTCGACCCGTCGATACTGGGCGGCGCGGTAGTGCGCATCGGTTCAACAGTGTATGACGGCAGCGTCCGCGGGCGGCTGGAGAGGCTGAAGGAAGCGTTGACGAGTGATCAGTGATCAGTGGTCAGTGGTCAGTTCAAGGCTGGGGAAGTGAAGTGCAAGATGGAAGACAAAGTAGCGGCAAAGTCATTTAGGGAATTGATCGTTTGGCAAAGGTCAATTGAGTTGGCAACTGCGATATACCAGCTCAGCCGCGGATTTCCTAAGGATGAAATCTACGGTTTGGCTAGCCAGATCAGACGTTCGGCGGTTTCGGTGCCCAGTAACATCTCAGAAGGACAGGGAAGGCTAAGCACAGGTGAGTTCCGGCAATTCCTCGGAATCGCGCGAGGCTCGAATTTCGAATTGCAGACTCAGCTTGAGATTGCGCGATCGATAAATATGGGGGACTCCGAGCTGATTGATCACGCGGAAGGCCTCTCTCACGAGGTGGGAAAGATGATTCAGGCCATCCTCGAGAAAATCAGCCATCGGACGGCGGTAGCTGACCACTGATCACTGACCACTGACCACTGACCACTAGAAGGAACGTAAATGGCTCAAATTAAGGCAGACGAAATTACGCAGCTCCTGCGGGAGCAGATTGCGAACTACGACTCGAAGGTACAGGTCGACGAGGTCGGCACCATCACTTCGCTCGGCGACGGCATTGCCCGCCTGCATGGCCTGGACAAGGTCATGGCCGGCGAGCTGCTGAGCTTCCCCCACGACATCGCGGGCCTGGCGCTCTCGCTTGAAGAGGACCAGGTGGGCTGCGTCATTCTCGGCGACTATACCGAGCTCAAGGAAGGCCAGGAAGTCAAGCGCACCGGCAAGATTCTTTCCGTCCCCGTTGGCCCGGCCATGATCGGCCGTGTGGTGAACGCGCTGGGCATCCCCATTGACGACAAGGGCCCCATCGCCACCACGGAGACGCTGCCCGTTGAGCGCCTGGCGCCCGGCATCATCGACCGCCAGCCCGTTCGCGAGCCCATGGCCACCGGCCTAAAGGCCATCGATGCCATGATTCCCATCGGCCGCGGTCAGCGCGAGCTGATCATCGGCGACCGCCAGACCGGCAAGACAGCCGTGCTGCTCGACACCATCATCAACAACGCCAAGAACGACCTGATCTGCATCTACTGCGCCATCGGCCAAAAGCGTTCGTCGATTGCCGGTGTCGTGCAGACGCTCACTGAAGCGGGCGCCATGGGCCACACCATCATCGTGGCCGCTTCGGCTTCCGAGCCCGCGCCCTTGCTCTATCTCGCGCCTTACTCCGCCACGTCAATGGGCGAGTACTTCCGCGACAGCGGCAAGCACGCGTTGGTGATGTACGACGATCTTTCGAAGCACGCCATGGCATACCGCGAAATTTCGCTGCTGCTGCGCCGTCCGCCGGGCCGCGAAGCGTATCCGGGCGACGTCTTCTATCTCCACTCCCGCCTGCTCGAGCGCTCGTCGAAGATGAGCGCCAAGCGCGGCGGTGGCTCGCTCACTGCTCTGCCGGTCATCGAGACCCAGGCCGGCGACGTTTCAGCCTACATTCCGACCAACGTTATCTCCATTACCGACGGCCAGATATTTCTTGAGACTGACCTGTTCAACTCGGGCATTCGTCCGGCCGTGAACGTGGGCCTTTCAGTGTCGCGTGTGGGATTCTCGGCGGCCATCAAGGCGGTCAAGCAGGTTGGCTCGACTCTCAAGCTCGATCTTGCTCAGTATCGCGAGCTGGCGGCCTTTGCGCAGTTTGGCTCGGACCTGGACCCGCTGACACAGAAACAATTGGCCCGCGGCCAACGCCTTACCGAGCTGCTCAAGCAGCCGCAGTTCCATCCGCTCACCTGGCAGCAGCAGATGGTGGTGCTGTTCGCAGGCACGCAGGGCTACCTCGACGAATTTCAGGTCTCAGACATTCGCGCCTATGAAGACGGACTGTACAAGTATTTTGAGACTGCGCAGGCTGGACTCGTGGACGACATCACCAAGAAGAAATCGTTGGACGACGATTTGCGCAACCGCCTGCACGCCGCGTTGAAGGAGTACTCGGCAAACTTCAAGGCAGAGCTGGCGGCTACTGCAAAGGCGTAAAAGCAGCTGCGAGCCTCTAGCTTCAGCTGCTAGCTGCTAGCTAAAGACCCGAGGCAAAGTTCCGGTGTGGCATTTGAAGGTTGATCAGGAAAAGCTAGAAGCTAGGAGCTAGCAGCTTAAAAGCATGGCAAACGTACTCGATCTCCGGCGGCGAATCAGAAGCGTGAAAAACACGCGGCAGATCACCAAGGCCATGAAGATGGTTTCGGCAGCCAAGCTGCGCCGCGCCCAGGAGCGCGCACTCTCGGCCCGCCCCTACGCCAGAATGATCGTCAGCGTGCTCGAGTCGCTGACTCGCCGCGTGAGCATCTTCGACGAGAGACCGGCAGCATCGCTTCACCCGCTCTTCGTCACCCGGCCTGAAAAGCGCGTGTTGATCGTCGTGGTCAGCGGCGACAAGGGATTTGCCGGCGCATTCAACGCCAACATTCTCAAGACCGCCTACCAGTTCATCTCCGGCAACCCTGACAAGGAGATCGACATAGAGGCCGTGGGCCGCAAAGCTCGCGACCTGATGCGCCGCCGCTATCCCGATTGCCGAGTTACACCGAGCAGACAGACGAACACGGCGTTGTCCGACAGATCCGCAATGCCCGCAAGGGGCCAGTTGAAGTGACCGGCGATCATGTCGGCATGCTGGTGAAGCTTGAGACTCAGCGCGTTGATGGACCTGGCCCACAACATCATCGCGCGATACGTGCGCGAAGAGATTGACTCGGCCTACATCGTCTATAACGAGTTCAAGTCGGTGATTTCGCAGCGGCTGGTGGTTGAAAAGCTGCTGCCGCTGATCGAGATCGGCAAGCCGCAGATCACCGGCGCCGATTGAGCCAACTGCCGAAGAGAAGGAACGCGCGGCCGAAGCGGCACTTTGAGCGCAGGCATCGAGATTGAGCCGGCCGACACCGCCGAGGCCGAGGAAGAAGCCAAGAAGTTCGGCACCGCCAACGTTGACTACATTTACGAGCAGCCGCCCGAGGAACTCTTCGCCGGCCTGCTGCCGCAATACATCTTCGCCATGCTTTATCACGCCATGACGGAATCGGTGGCCGCGGAGCACGCGGCGCGCATGACGGCGATGGATTCGGCAACCAACAACGCCTCCGACATGATTGACTCGCTCACGCTGCACATGAACCGCGTGCGCCAGGCGGCCATCACCAAGGAGATTATCGAGATTGTGAGTGGCGCGGCGGCGCTGTAAAAGCAGCTTCTAGCTGCTAGCTTCTAGCCTTTAGCCTTTCGTGCCAGATCACAAACTGGAAGAGAGGAAGTTGGGGTTGAGAAGGGAAAAGCTAGAAGCTAGGGGCTAGAAGCTAGGAGCTTTAATCAATGGCAGAAAACATCGGCAAAGTAATTCAGGTCTCCGGCCCGGCCGTAGACGTTCAGTTTGAAGAAGCGACCATGCCGCCTATCTATCAGGCGCTGCGCGTCGTCAGCGACGGCTTCACCGTCCCCACACCCATTTCGAGTAATCCTCGAAGTGCAGCAGCACCTGGGCGAAGGCCGCGTGCGCACGGTCGCCATGGAAGCCACCGACGGCATGGTCCGCGGCATGAAGGCCATCGATCTCGGCGGCCCCATCCGCATGCCCGTGGGCAAAGAGACGCTGGGCCGCGTGCTCAACGTGATCGGCGAGCCCGTGGACGAGCTTGGCCCCATCGGCGCAACGCAGTTCATGCCCATCCACCGGCCCGCGCCGCTCTTCGACGAGCAGTCGACGCAGCGAGGAGATGTTCGAGACCGGCATCAAGGTCATCGACCTCATCCAGCCATTTTTGAAAGGCGGCAAGATCGGCCTCTTCGGCGGCGCCGGCGTGGGCAAGACCGTCGTCATCATGGAGCTCATCAACAACGTGGCCAAAAACCACGGCGGCTACAGTGTGTTTGGCGGCGTGGGTGAGCGGACGCGCGAAGGAAACGACCTGTGGCTCGAAATGACCGAGTCCGGCGTCATTAAGCCCGGCGACTGGGCCAATTCGAAGTGCGCGCTGGTTTATGGCCAGATGACCGAGCCGCCTGGAGCGCGCCTGCGCGTGGCCTTGAGCGCGCTCACCGTCGCCGAGTACTTCCGCGACGTGGAAGGCTCCGACACGCTGCTGTTCATCGACAACATCTTCCGCTTTACGCAGGCCGGCTCTGAGGTTTCCACGCTGCTGGGCCGCATGCCTTCGGCCGTGGGCTACCAGCCCAACCTGGCCACCGAAATGGGCGAATTGCAGGAGCGCATCACCTCCACCAGCAAGGGTTCGGTTACATCGGTGCAGGCGGTCTACGTGCCCGCAGACGACTTGACCGACCCCGCGCCGGCAACCACATTTGCCCACCTCGACGCGACGACTGTGTTGAGCCGTCCGCTTTCGGAGCTTGGCATTTATCCCGCCGTCGATCCGCTGGCCTCCACCTCTCGCATTTTGAGCGCGCGCATCGTCGGCGACGAGCACTACGATGTGGCGCAGGGCGTGAAAAGGATTCTGCAACGCTACAAGGACCTGCAGGACATCATCGCCATCCTGGGCATCGACGAGCTCTCTGAAGACGACAAGCTCACCGTGGCGCGCGCGAGAAAGGTGCAGAAGTTCCTGTCGCAGCCCTTCCACGTGGCCGAACAGTTCACTGGTATTCCCGGCGCATACGTCAAGATTGCCGACACCGTGCGCGCCTTCAAGGAAATCATCGAAGGCAAGCACGACGATGTGCCCGAGCAGGCCTTCTACATGAAGGGCGGCATTGAAGAAGTGCTGGAAACCGCCGAGAAACTGAAGGCTACGGCGTGAGAGCAGATGTCAGTGATCAGTGGTCAGTTTTTTTCGTGCCGCTACGATCTGTTTCAACTGAACGCTGATTGCAGGGTGAGGAAGCCAGAATTATAAGCAGAAGTGAGATCGACAGCGATCGGTTTTTGACTGATCACTAATCACTGACAACTGACCACTGGCGACCGAAAGGAGCCCATGGCTGACGAAAGCAACAATCTCCGCGTAAGGCTCGTCACTCCCGAGCGCACTCTTTTTGAAAGTACCGCAACGGCGGTCGAGCTGCCCTCGAAGTCGGGTAACTTTGAGGTGCTCTATGGGCATGCGCCGCTCATGGCCGAGCTGGGCGCAGGCGACGTCCGTATTCATACCGGCGCCGGCATTGAATCCGCCAGCCCCGACACCACCCGCTACAACGTGAGCTGGGGATTCGTCGAGGTGCTTCCCGACCGCGTCACGATTCTGGCCAGCGATGCGCTCAAGCCCGAAGAGATCAACACAACGCGCGCTCACGAACAGCTCGACCGCGGCAACAAAATGTGGAACGAAGCCGGCGAAAGCGAAGCGGCGTACGACGAGGCTCTCCGCGTCATCAACGAAGCCGAAGCCAAACTCGCATCGGCAGCTGAGAAATCCTAATTCGGTATTTGCGAAATGAACCGCACTCGTTTTCTCTTTGCCGGCGCGGTCTTTCTCGCCTCGTTCCTGCTCTTTCTTGTCGAGCCCATGGCCGCCAAGCAACTGCTTCCCTTCCTGGGCGGCTCGGCCGCGGTGTGGATCACCTGTCTCGTCTTCTTTCAAACCGCGCTGCTGGTTGCCTACGCCTACGCGCACTGGCTCAGCCGCCGTCCGCGCTCGCTGGTGCATCTTGCGGTTCTGGCCGCGGCGCTGGCGCTCGCTGTCTACTGGGCGCTCGGCGGGCTCGATCTTTCGAATGGCTCCACGCACCCCGTCACAACCATCTTCTTTGCGCTCTCACTCTGGATCGGACTTCCCTTCCTCGCGCTCGGCGCTACCAGCCCGCTGCTGCAGGTGTGGTGGTCGCAGGTTGAGGGCGAAGGCATTCCCTACCGGCTCTTCGCGCTCTCGAATCTGGCCTCGCTGCTGGCGCTCGCCGCTTATCCCACGCTTATCGAGCCCAACTTCACGCTGCGCACGCAGCGCATCGGCTGGCTCGTCGGGATTCGCGCTCTTCGCAATTCTCTCCGCCGCTCTCGCGATGCGCACGCGCAAAGCAGCCGTCGCGCGCAGACGCTTCCGCATGCTCGCAAGAAATGCGCGACCGTCGAATCCACCGCGCCCGCCAATCCGCGCCCTTCAAGCAAAAGCTGCTCTGGCTGCTGCTGCCCATGGGCGCCTCAATGCAGCTCAGCGCCGTCACCAGCTACATCACGGCCAACATCGCGCCCATTCCGCTGCTCTGGATTCTGCCGCTGGGCGTTTACCTCGTCACCATCATCCTGGCCTTCGAGTTTCCCCGCCTGCTGCCGCGCGGAATCATCGTTCGGTTTCTCGTGGTGATGCTGGCCGGCCTGGCCTACATGCTTGCGCAGGTGGATGTCACAGTGCCCATGCGCATCGGAATCGCATTCTTCCTTGCCGAGCTTCTCTTCGCCTGCCTGTTCTGCCACGCCGAAGCCTACGCGCTGCGGCCTCAGCGCGCGTCGGAATCGACCCTCTTCTACCTGCTGTTCGCTGCCGGCGGTGCGCTCGGCTCGTTCCTCGTCGGCATCGCATTTCCGCTTATCTTCTCGTTCAACTACGATCTCGCCATCACGTTTTTGGTCACCGCGCTGCTTGCCCTCGCTGCTACATGGAGGAGCGGTTGGCAGCAGCGGCTGCTGTGGTCGGCCGCGGCCATTATGCTGCTGGTACTCACCATCTGGCTCAATATCGCCTACCAGCGCGGAACCACTGTAGCCGTGCGCAATTTTTACGGCGCGCTGCGAGTGAAGCAGAACTACGGCTTTCCCGGGGCTGTGCTGCGCACGCTCACCAACGGAACCATCCAGCACGGCACGCAGATCTTCGGCACCGACGTCCAAAGAAAAACGCCCACCACCTACTATGCTGAAGACTCAGGCGTGGGGCTTGCTCTTCGCTACTGCTGCCAAAATGCGCCGCGCAACATCGGCGTCATTGGCCTGGGGGCGGGAACCGTTGCCGCTTACGGCCGAGCCGGCGACCGCATCCGTTTTTACGAGATCAACCCCGCCGTCATCCCTATCGCGCGTAACGTGTTTACTTACATTCGCGATTCGGGAGCGCAGGTGACGATTGCCGAGGGCGACGCCCGCACATCCTTGGCCCGCGAGGCCCGGCAGAACTTCAATGTTCTGGTCGTCGACGCCTTCTCCGGCGACGCCATTCCGCTGCACCTGCTCACTGCCGAGGCGCTGGCGCTCTACCGCCGGCATCTTGCGCCCGGCGGCATTCTCGCATTCCATATTTCAAATCAGCACGTGGATCTCGAGCCAGCGATCGCACTGCTCGCGCAGAATGACGGCATGAAGGCGATGCGCGTTTCAAGCATGGCCAACGACGATCGCGGCGAGTTCAGCGCCTACTGGGTGCTGGTCACCAGCAATGCCGACTTCTTCGCCCAGCCGCAGGTGGCCGCCGCTGCCAGGCCGCCCGTCCTCAAGCCCGGTCTGCGCCTCTGGACCGACGACTACTCAAGCCTCTTGCCGCTGCTGCGGTGGTAGCTCTACAACAGCCCGTAGCTAGAAGCCAGTAGCAAGTGGCCAGCAGTCGACGGCTGTGCGCTGACTTGCCGACTCGCTGACTTGCTTACCAAGCGTCCAGCCCGATAAAGTGTCTCCGATAAGGCCTGTGCGGACGAACGCCGTCTACCGGCTTGCCTCCGTCATCCCATCCCGCATTCTTCAAAAGGATTCCTCCATGTCTTCCGTGCCCCTGCCCGCTGCTGCAAACCCAGCCAGGAATCTCGATATTGACTCCACGCTGCGCGAAAACCGCGTCTTTCCGCCGCCGCCGGAGTTCAGCGCCGCGGCGCACATCAAGAGCCTTGAGCAGTACGAGGCCATGTACAAGCAGTCGATCGAAGACCCTGAGAAATTCTGGGCCGGAGTCGCGAACGAGCTGCACTGGTTCAAGAAGTGGGACAGGGTGCTCGACTGGAATCTGCCCTCGGCCAAGTGGTTCGTGGGTGGCAAAACCAACCTGTGTTACAACTGCGTCGACCGGCATGTCGACCCTCGCGCTGGGGGCGCGCGCGCGCAAAAGACCGCCATCATCTGGGAAGGCGAGCCTGGCGAGATTCGCCGCCTTACCTACGCAGAATTACATATCGAGGTCCAGAAGTTCGCCAATGCGCTCCTGTCTCTCGGCATCAAGAAAGGCGACCGCGTAGCCGTTTACATGGGCATGACGCCCGAGCTTGCCATCGCCTTGCTGGCCTGCGCGCGCATCGGCGCCGTGCACTCCGTCATCTTCGGCGGATTCGCCGCCAACGCCATCGCCGACCGCGTCAACGACTCCGGCTGCGTTGCCATTCTGACACAGGATACGAGCTACCGCCGCGGCAACGAGGTCAAGCTCAAAGCAACTGTTGACGAGGCCATACCCGGCTGCCCCTCGGTGAAAGACGTGGTGGTTTACAGGCGCACCGGCTCGCCAGTCAACATGGTCGAGGGGCGCGATCACTGGTGGCACGACCTGGTGTCCAAGGCCGCATCCGACTGTCCCGCCGAACCGATGGATTCAGAGGACCCGCTCTACATTCTTTACACCTCCGGCTCAACCGGCAAGCCCAAGGGGCTGCTGCACACCACCGGCGGCTACGCCGTGCAAACCTACATCACTTCGAAATACGTCTTTGACCTGCGCGACGACGACATCTACTGGTGTACGGCCGATATCGGCTGGGTAACTGGCCACTCCTATGTTGTGTATGGGCCGCTGCAAAATGGCGCCACCGTGCTGATGTACGAGGGCGCGCCCAACTGTCCTGATTTTTCTCGCTTCTGGAAAATTGTCGACGACCACAAAGTGACGATCTTTTACACCGCGCCCACGGCCATCCGCGCCTTTATCAAGTGGGGCAATGAATTCGTCGACAAGCACGATCTGGATCGCTGCGCCTGCTTGGAACCGTTGGCGAACCTATCAATCCCGAGGCGTGGATGTGGTATCGCGAGAAGATCGGCCACAACCGCTGCCCCATTGTGGACACGTGGTGGCAGACTGAGACGGGCGCGATTCTGATTGCTCCCATTCCGGGAGCGGTGCCCACCAAGCCTGGTTCGGCCACGCGGCCGTTCTTCGGCATCGAGCCTGCGGTGGTGACCAAGCCCGACGCCAACGGCCATTACGAGACTGTTCCAGATGGCAGCGGCGGCTTGCTGGTGATCAAGCAGCCGTGGCCATCGATGGCGCGCACCGTTTATGGCGATCCCGAACGCTACCAGAAGACTTACTGGAGCGACGTGCCCGGCTGCTACTTTACCGGCGACGGCGCGCGCAAAGATGTCGACGGCTACTTCTGGCTGATGGGCCGCGTGGACGACGTGATCAACGTAAGCGGCCACCGGCTGGGAACCATGGAAGTGGAATCGGCGCTGGTTGCGCATCCCAAGGTGGCCGAGGCTGCCGTGGTTGGCCGGCCCGACGATCTGAAGGGCCAGGCCATCTCCGCATTCGTTACCCTCGAGCACGGCAACCAACCATCGGACGGACTCAAGGACGAGCTGCGCAAGTGGGTCACAAAAGAGATAGGCGCGCTGGCGCGGCCCGACGATATTCGGTTTACTGAGGCGCTGCCAAAAACGCGCAGCGGCAAAATCATGCGCCGACTGCTCCGCGATCTTGCCACGCACGGCGAAATCAAGGGCGACGTAACAACGCTCGAAGACTTCACCGTGATTGCCAAGCTGAGAGAAGCAGAAGAAGGCTAATTCTTACTATGGAGACGCAGGCATGTCGGGAACGAACAAAGACGTGATTCAGGCATTTCTCGAAGATGTCATCAACCAGGGCCGGCTGGAGCGGACCAATGATCTGGTGAAAGAAGATTTCGTGGAAATCGATCCTCTTCCCGGGCAGGAGCAGGGAAGAGAGGGCCTGAAGGCAGTCATTCACGCACTACGGTCGGCGTTTCCTGATATGCACTGGGTTGTAAAGGAAATGGTGGCGGAAGGGGAGAAGGTTGTGACCCGGTTCGCATGGACCGGAACCCATCGTGGCGTATTCCTCGGCATTCCAGCGACAGGCAAGAGCGTCGAGGTTAAAGGCGTGGTCATCGACCGTCTGGAAGATGGCAAAATGGCTGACAGCCGCATCCTGATGGACACTATGGGGCTCATGCAGCAGCTCGGTGTAATTCCGGCGCCCCCGCCGGCGGAAGCCGAAGAAGGCTAGGTCGGACCCGTCGTGCGTCATCTCGTTTACGGCGTTGCCACCAGCCTCGACGGCTTCATCGCCGGGCCGAAAGGCGAGTACGACTGGATCGCACACGACTCGGGCATCGACTTCGCCGCGCTCTACAGCCGGTTCGATACGCTGCTCATGGGCCGGCGCACCTTTGAGGTAGCCAACACACAGCGCAAAATGCTTGATAGCACAGGCATGAAGATCGTTGTGGTCTCGACCACCCTCGTTCCGGCGGTGTATCCGGGCGTGGCCGTCGTGAAAAACGGAGTCGCCGAAGCGGTCGGCGCCCTGAAGGCCGGGACCGGCAAAGACATCTGGCTCATGGGCGGAGGCGTGCTCTCTCGCAGCCTGCTCGATCTTGGACTTGTCGACGAGGTCAGCGTCTCTGTATTTCCCGTGTTGCTGGGCGCGGGTATTCCGCTGCTGCCTGAGGGCAGCCGGGTGGCACTGAAGCTGATCGAGAGCAAGACACTGCCCAGCGGCGTGATGATGATCAGCTATTCGGTTGAGCGGCCCGCATAGCCGCGCTGTCACTCGCCAAAACCTAAAAGTGAAAGACCAAGCCGATCGAGGCGCTCGGGTTCCATGTCCGGTGCGGCGAGTAGCCGAGCAACGCCGTATTCCCACGCAACGAGAATGACGCGCCGATTCTGTCGCCTTGTGCGCGGATCGACCATCGGTCAGTGAGACGGTAGTACATGCCACCGCCAAATCCGCCGGCAAAGGAGATGTTCGGAGTCTCCTTCTCGCCCCCGGTGTGCTCGCCGCCCATTCCGCCGTGAACGAACATGCCTATGTTGCTGTAAATCGGCGCGTGAACTTCGGGTCCGATGATGACTTCGTAAACTGATGGATCGCCGGGATTGGATTGGTTGTTATTGACTCCGCCACCGCCGCTGCCAAAGCTCAATGGTGGTTTGTAGTAATTGCCCATCAGCGACAGCCCGAAGTACTTGCCCCAGTCGCGCGTGATGCTCAGGTCGACCCCCATCAATCCGTAGCGCGACTGGTTCACCTGGTTGATGGCGGAGTAGCCGAACCCGGCATAAGCCTCGTATTTGGGAGCCGCCGGCCCCTGGCTGCCAGATCCTTTGCCTTCCGGCGAGCTCACCTGGCCCGCCGCGGGCAGCGTGATAAGCAAGAATGCAGGCGCGGTAGCCAGCGCCAGCTTTGACAAACTCCGCAAGATCGTACGCAAGAACATCCTCTTCAACGTGAAAATCTCCTCGAACCGCTGTCCGCCTGGCCGGACTATTGATCAGCACAGCGCAAAAGTGGGTTCTTCCGCGGCTGGGCGCCGGCAATGACACGCAAATCCCAAATGTTGATCCTTCAATAGACTATCCTCTACCCCCCGCTTCTATGAAGGGGCGCCGCAACTCCGGCGATGCGTGTCCCCGGCCGAATCGGCCGGGGCAGGGCGGTGTTCACCTTGCCTGCAGCTCCACGGGCTGGTTGAGACGCTGCACCTTTTCCGACTGACCTTTCACTGTGACGGCGATTCCACGCGGAAGATAGCGAGAAATCACGGCCCGGTCGAACCAATTCATTTCCCATGCGTCTTCGATTGCCACAATCGTGTAGTCGCCGGGCGCGGCATTCAGCAAGGCAAAGCTGCCGTCGGAGTCGGACTGGTCGCGGCGGGCAAGCTCCGCCATCTGCGAAAGGTCTTTGGGAACGAGCACGACCATGGCTCCGGCCACGCTTTTGCCGTTGCGGCGCACAAATCCCTCAATGCGCGCGTTGCCGGCGCTCACAGTTACGTTGAGAGAGAGGGAGCTTCCATCCACCGTGATCTGGTTCCCGGCCTGCGCATGGCCTGAGCGCGGCCCCACCGCCAGCACCGGCAGTTGCGCATCCTGGCCCATGACTTCAACCAGCCATGAGCCTGCGGGAACATTATTCAGCTTGAATGAGCCATGATCGTTCTGCGTAGGAGCGACTGTTGGGCCTGTGCCGTCGGCCGAAACCAGCATCACCACCCCGCGGCCCGAATAAGGTACGCCCGGCGCGGTCTCGACCACACCCGCAACCGATTCCGTTGGCACGCCGGCCAAAGGGTCTACCTGTTGGCTCGAGGTTGCATCCAGCTCAACCACGCGGGGAGGATCGCCCTGGGTCAGCTCATAATGACCGGGAGCGACTCCGAACAGCTCCGACGTGCGCGTTGGGGCATCGCCGACCTGGTTTTCGTCGCCATCCACCGCGATACCAAAGACCGTCTGTTCCAGCTGCGGCTGCACCTGGGAGCCATCGGGCCTGGTCCGTGAAGGCACCTGAAGATGCAGCGACGGCACCGCATGGATGTTGATATCCGCTTCCTCGCGCGCTCCTACTGCCAGGGCTATGTCGCTCGCCGAGCCCTCATCGGTGGTGGAATCGAAATACGTGACCGGATAGGCCACATCCAGCGCCGCCAGCGTCGAAGACTCCCCGTTTTGCGTCTCCGGCGCGGGCAGATTGACCGCATACCATGGCCGGGCCTTGACCGCGACCAGGTAGTCGCCCGGATCGAGCCCGGCAAACTCGTACGCGCCGGTGTCGTCGGTCTGCACGGTCTGCGCCAACTCGGTTTTCTCGCCCGGCAAGTGCCGATGCGGTCTCTCAAAGAGCATTACGCTCGCGTTCTCAACCGGGTCGCCGCCGTCGCCGGTAACTACTCCAACAATCTCCGCTGCCGGCGAGAGCTTGAAGACCAACTGGCTCGTGTCCTGATCCACGCCCGTCACTATCGCCGAGTTGTACTCCCAATGCTGGTTGTACAGACCCGTGGAATACCCGCGCTTTGAGGCGGCCAGTTCGTACTTGGCCGCGGAGAGCCCATCCATCGCAAACCGCCCGTCGTCGCCCGATTCGGTGGTTGCGACGACCAGGTTGTCCGGGACGGTGATCAACGATACGGCCGCGCCGCGCACCGGTTCGCCGGTGACTCGATTCACCACTGTTCCTGCCACACGATAGCCCTGGGCAGCGGGCGGCTTCCTTGAGGCGGTGCTCTGAGCGTGCGCAGAGGACAAGGCGAGTCCCACCGAAATCACCGCAATTGCAGCTCGCCAGTTCATCTCACGCATCATGTTTGCCCCATCGGCGCTTATTCCCTACTCCCTATTGCCTATTCCCTGTTCCTTCCGTCTCCACTACCAGGTCAGTTTCCGCGCCCGGTGAAAGCGTCACTTCCTGGCCCTGCGCGGCAGCCAGCACGGCCGGATCATGGTATTCGAGCTGCGCGTTTCCCGCGAAGGTGTAAACGTGGTATTTTCCCGGCGTCAATCCCTGCATCGTCGCACTGCCGCCAGAAGATGGCCTTAACGTCGCCTGTTGGAGATTGCCGGTGTAGTCGGAGTCGGGAACCGCATACATGGTGTAAAACTTCTCTTCGCCCGGCGCGTTTCCGGTCAGAGATTCAGGCAGGCTGAGCGTCAGCTTCGCGCAGTCATCGCGGAGCGTCAGTTCCAGCGGCGTCTGAATGCCCGCCATGCCAATCAGTAGCGGCTCGCGCGCCAGGTTTGCGCCGCCGGCTGTGAATGAGCTTTCGCACAAGCCCGGTGGAATACCTGCAACATGCACCCAGTAGGCGCCGGGCGGAATACTTTGGCCTTCGAGAGGCCCTGGCAACTCGCCGCTCGCGAGCATGGTGACCAGTCCCCCGCCGGGTATCTGGCCGGGCGAACTCGATGCAGGGGTAACGGTCACCACAATCTCGCCGCCCTGCGAGGGTTGAGTGCCGGGCCCACTGTGCAACACATTTATCTGCACCTCAGCCGGGTGCGACTCAATCATGGGCAACCGCAGATTGTTGACCGGCTGGCCGGCCACTTCCACATTCACCGAACCCTGGAACGGCGATGGGTTGGAGATGGTGGCAGGTCTGCCGCCGTCAACGAGTGAGAATCGAGGCTGTGGTGAGGCAATGATCATCAGCCTGTAACTGCCGTCGGGCAACTGGGCCTGAATGGTCTTTGCATTGTCGTCGTATCGCGCGGGATATGGCAACGGGCTCCCTGAGCTGTCCATCACCTGCGGCGAGTAACTGAATCCACGGCCACCAGTCGGCTCGGACAGCACAGCGGTCGCAGTCACGGCCTGGAATGCCTCGCGCTTCAGCGTCATATTTGCCTGCGCCGTTTCGCCGGCCTGAACTGTGATGTTTGAGGCGCCCGACTGTTCGCGCGCGTCTGGATAGTACACTGCCGCATATCCCCACTCGCGAGCCGGAGCGCTTCGGCTCGGCTGCACCAGCGAATTGATACCCTCTGAATCGAGCGACGGGAGGGTGCTGAGCTCATACGTTCCCGGCGCCAGCCCTCCAAAACGGTATGTGCCGTCGCTGTGCGTTTTGGTGTTACCGGCAAGAACCCAGCCCGCCCGCCCATCCATCACCGTGCGTTTCATCAGGTTCACCGTGATGCCGTCGGCCGGGTCGCCGCTGGAGAGATCGATCTGCCCGCGAATGGCGCCGTCGGGCACCAGCCTGAACTCCACGTCCGGCATGTCTTCCGCCACCATCACGTTATGCGCCGCCGCCGGCACGGAGTCGAACTCGCCGCTGCCTTTCATCTCGGCTCCGTCAAAGTAGCCTGGCTTTTGCACGGTAACGACGACGGGGCCAACGGGAAGATTGGGGAGATCGAATTTACCGTCACCGTCAGTCAATGCACCCGTAGCGGCATCGCCCTGGATGGATACGAGAGCACGCGGCAGAGGATCGTCCGTGGCGGCGTTGAGAACCACTCCATGCAGCGAGGCTGGCGTTGGCACGGGCGGCGAAGGCTGCTGCGCCGGATTCTGTTGGGCATCGGCCCCTGAAAGAGGCTGAATTTGCGGGATGGGATCCTGTGCCGGCAACACAATTGCGGCCGCTAGAATGAGAACCACGCAAATGCCCGGGCCGCAAGCTCGCCGAAGGATAACGTGCCCCTGGATGACTCGCCGTCGGATGTTTTGAGCCGCGCTCTCCAAGGTTCTGCCGCACTCCGAAGATGGTGATGGAATCACTCACCATTCTGACGGCATGGGGCACGGTAAGGAAAGCGGCGGGGGGCGAAACCCTCGCCGCGGCGGTCGATCCAGCGGCGTCAACGGTTCGGGTCCGCGGGCGTGCCCTCG
Source organism: uncultured Acidobacteriaceae bacterium (assembly GCA_963836635.1). Taxonomy (GTDB): domain Bacteria; phylum Acidobacteriota; class Terriglobia; order Terriglobales; family Acidobacteriaceae; genus Telmatobacter. The sequence goes on from CAWILB010000043.1 coordinate 26,070, forward strand.
CCGTCGAGATACCACGGGATATTAATCACCACGATGCGCCGGTTACCGCGCACCAGCAGGATTACCTTGAGCAGGTCGGCGCGGCGGTTATGCAGCAGCCCCTCCCACCAGTGCCGCACCACAAGTTCGGGCACCAGCACGCACACCTTGCGGTTACCGGTCTCCGCTTCAACTTTCAGCACGTAGTCAACCACCGGCTGCAGAATGTAACGATACGGCGACTTGAGCGTGACGAGTATTGGTTGGCACCGGTCGCACGCTTTGAGCGGCGCAATAATCTTCTCGTTCCACTCCACGCAAAACGGGTCAGCATCATCGCCGATCTGCACGTGCACGCAACGCACATCTGTGGAGATCGACAACGCGAACGAAAGCGCTTTCTCACTGATGCGGCTCCAGCGATCGACCGGCATCACCACCACCGGCTCCTGAACATCGACCGGAATCATGGGCCGGTCAAGATCAATATCCCGGGCCACATGCTCGTAGTGGCGCTTCACCGTTCGCATCACCCCGATCATGAAAACGATCAGCAACGCGGTGATCCATGCACCTTCAGCGAACTTGGCCAGAAGCACCACCACGGTCGTGATGCCTGTCGCCACCGCGCCGAGCATGTTGACGGACATGCGCAGCGGCGCGTTGCCCTGGCGCTTCCAATGCATCACCATGCCGGCCTGCGAGAGTGTGAAGGCCATGAACGCGCCGATTGCGTAGAGGGGAATAAGCCGGTCGGTGACGCCGCCAAAGATAACGAGCAAAAGCGCCGTTAATGCCACCAGCACATAAATGCCCCACGAATACAGCAGCCGCCGGCCGCGAATGAGAAATACGCGCGGCATATAGTCGTCGAGGGCAATGGCGCGGGTGAGGCGCGGAAAATCGGCAAATGCGGTGTTGGCCGAGAGCGCGAGCACCAGCAGCACCGAGCCAATGGTGACGAAGTAGAACCAGCCGTGGCCCATCACCGCGCGCGTCAGCATTGAAAGCACGCTCTCGTATCCCGCGCCATCAGGATTGGTAGCTGCAATACCGTAGGCGCGGCAAAGCAGGGCGATGCCGATGAGCAGAATCGCCAGCAAGGCAATGATGATGGTGAGCGTAATCTTGGCGTTCTTGCGCGTCGGGTCGCGGAATGCCATCACGCCATTGCTTACGGCCTCAACGCCGGCCATAGCGGTGCAGCCCGACGAAAAAACCTTGAGCAGCAGCCACCAGCCGGCAACAGCCATCGTTGCAGAGGGAACAGCCGGCATGGGCGAGACCGGATGCGGATGCCCGCTGCTTGCCAGCACATGAATGCCACCCACGCCGATCACAATCAGCAGCGTAAGCGCAAACAGGTAGGTGGGAATCATGAAGACTACGCCGGTATCGTGCACGCCGCGCATGTTTACCAGCGTGAGAATCACCAGGATGCCGAGGCAGAGCGCAAGCGTGTGCGGCTGCAGGCTGGGCACGGCCGAGATGAGCGCGCCCACGCCGGCCGAGATGCCAACCGCCGCGGTGAGCACGTAATCGATCATCAGCGCGGCAGCGGCCAGCAATCCCGCGCCCCGGCCCAGGTTAGCGCTGGCCACCGTATATGAGCCGCCGCCGCGCGGATACGCTTCGATGGTCTGGCGGTAGCTCATGTAGACCACGGCGAGGAGCGAGACAATGGCCAGGCTGACGGGCACAATGTAGTGCACGCCCATCAGGCCGAGAGGAATGAGCAGCGTGAGCGCAGCCTCAGGACCGTATGCCGCGGAACTGAGAGCATCGAGACCGAAGATGGGGATGCCGGCGATGGGGCCGATGTGCTCGGCACGCTCTTCGCTGGTGGCCAGCGGCCGGCCGAAGAGCAGGGTCATCACGCGGGAAGTAATCGCCATTCAGAAGGGTCCGGCGGCGCGGATTGATCGAAGGGAAGGCCGCTCGAAGCGATTGTCTCATGCGAAGGGTAAGCATTCCGTCACAGTCGCAGGCCTCTTGACAAGAGTAATATACCTCGTACATATTGAATATGTACACATAAAGGAGCCTTTAATGCCCCGCGCCGCCGTGGAAGACAGCAACCGCTTGTCGCTGAGAGTGCGCGCCGATGAGAAGTCGCTCCTGATGCGCGCGGTGGCGTTGAAGCGCACCGATTTGACTGACTTTGTGCTGAGCCACGCTTTGCGCGCCGCCAAAGATGTGATCGAGCAGGCCGAGCAGATGAAGATTTCAGAAAGAGACAGCCTGAGGCTTCTCGATCTTCTTGAGAATCCACCCGCACCCAACCGCAAGCTGGCCGCGGCTGCGCGCTTAATGCCAAAATTCCAGTGACGCCCCCGGCGTGGCACGAAGAACCGATCGGAAAGCATCACAACCGCGAATCGTTCGATTGCGGCGAAGCCGCCCTCAACGAATTTCTGCAGCGCTATGCACGTAAGAGCCATGAACTGGGCGGAGCAAAGACCTTTCTGGCCATCGGCAACAAAAGCGGCGAGCCTGTACTTGGTTTTTATAGCCTGAGCCCGGCATCGATTGCCTATGCGCGCACGCCGGAACTTGTTCACCGAGGATTGGCACGCCACGAAGTGCCTGCGTTCCGACTGGCGCGGCTCGCCGTAAACAGCAGCGTTCAGGGCCAGGGGCTTGGCGGTCAGCTTTTGCTTGCCGGGGGCAGACGATGCGTGCTGGCCGCAGCCGAAGTCGGCGGCGTGGCGATGCTGATCGATGCGAAGAGCGACAGGGCCGCGCGTTGGTATGAAAGCTACGGCGCAATGCGCCTGCGTGATGCGCCGCTTTCTCTCGTGATTCCGCTCGCAACGATCGAAGCAGCTCTCCGCGCCGCGGGCAAACTTTGAGGCGAGGAAGATTGCCGTGACCGACAGGTCTCCCTGGCGAACAGGTTGAGAGCCGCCTCTACCGCACCCTTCCTGCCTCGTTCTCAAGCACCACATTCGACAACACCGCAGTATCAACCGTGGCCGGCAGATGCGAGCAGAAGCCGATGCCCGCGTAAAAAGGGCCCTCGATATGCAATGCGATAGGCGGCCCGAACTGGTGCATCGGCTCGCCGGTGATGCTGACGTAAAGCGCAAAAGAATCGCCGCGTTTTTCAATGCCGACGCGCTGGGCCGGGACGTTCACCAGCGAATCGGGCGACTCGCCGCCGGGCAAGCCGCGGCCGCCGATCCGGTACTCAATGTCTTTTACGCGTTCGCCTCTCGCCGGCCGCTGGGCAAGCTGGATCATTCCCGCGCCGTGCAGCGCCACAATAACTTCCTTCGAATCGTCGTCGAGGCTCTGCCGGATGATGAGCACGGCCTTGCGGTCGCCGTATCCCCTGGGATCCGGAAACGCGATGTCGGCGGACAGCGAAACGTCTCCGCTCATCTGCTTCCAGAGATAGCGGAACTCATCGCGCATGTACCACACGTTGTAGCCGGCGGAGTTGATGGTGTACTTCCCGGTTGCCGCATCGTAGCTGGCGCTGCCCGGCAAAACTGCGCTGCCCACGTCCGACTGGCCGTCGAAGATGCCGATGGGCGTGTTGAAGGTGGTGGTGGGACGATGAAAGTCTGCGGGAGGCGCTACCTGGGTATGCGTGGCCGATCCTGGCTGGGCCCAGGCCGGAACCGCGGGTGCGGATTGCGAAACGGCGGACGGCGCTGAAGCGGGCGTTTGCGCAGTGATCGTGGCAGCGCACATTGCCAATCCCGCGTTGAAAAGTAGGAACTCGAGCTTCCGGAATTTGGGCGCGCGCGCCGCAGCGATGTCTTCCATAGGAGAGAACTTTAGCAGACGGGGAAGGAGCTTCTTTCCGAATCCGTCGACCCGCCGGAAGATGCAGCTTCTACCCATACCGTGAAATATTTACACGGATAGGCTCGGCCACATGTTTCGCAAATACAAGAAAAACAATGACTTCCTGCGTCACTAGTTTGGAACCGGACGTGCTTCCCAATTAGCAGGATTAATCTCTCTGGAGGGTCACAATGGACGAATCGATCACCCCGGTGAAGTCGCCGGATGCCTCTCGCGTAGTCGCCTACATCGCCGCCATCCTGATCGGCGGTGCCGCACTCGGTTACGCCGTTTACGAGCAGCACGGCGCGCAGATGCTCGCAGCAAAAAACGCGGAGGTTTCAGCGCAACTGAGTTCAACGCAGGGCGAACTCGATTCGACGCAGGGACAGTTGGCGAATCTCTCCGCCAAGGTGAACGAACTGGCTGCCAACGCACAGAGCCAGGCTGCTGCCCAAGCTGCGACTTCGACAACCGCCAGCCACACCGCCGCGGTGCATCGCGCCAACGCTTACGACTCGCGCTTCAAGAAGCTGCAGACGCAACTCGACTCGCAGGGACAGGCCATCGACCAGGCCCGCACCGACCTTGCGTCTACTCAGGGCGATCTGAGTAACACCCGCACCGAGCTGACCGGCTCGATTGCGAAGACGCACGACGAGCTCGTGAGTCTCGAGAAAAGGGGCGAACGAAATTACTATGAGTTCGACATTAACAAGTCGAAAGAATTCAAGCACGAGGGCCCCATCAGCATTCGCCTGGGCAAAGCCAATTCCAAAAAGGGCTACGCTGACCTGGCGCTGATTGTGGATGACCGCAACCTGACGCAGAAGCACGTGAACCTCTATCAGCCGGCGATGTTCTACCAGCCCGATAGCCCGCAGCCGGTCGAGATTGTCATCAACGACATCTCGAAAGACCACATCCACGGATACGTGAGCGCACCCAAGTACCGGCAGTCGGAGCTGGCCTCGAACGATAGTGGCAATGGCGCGCCGGCAAACGGCACGAATGGGCAGCCGAACCCCAACGCGCAGCAGGCAGAACGACAGAAGCTCCCGTTGCCCAGCACTGATCCCGAACCAAACCAGCAGCAGTAAACTTGCCAGCAGCAATGCGCCTGGGGCCGGGGATTGTTCCTCGACCCCTTTTGTGTGTCGCTTAGGATCTCCGGTTTCCCGTCTCAGCCGGCGAGACATGTGCACCCGCTGCCCTACCCCACTTCAACCTCTGCCAGGATCGGCAACGTGAACTGGACGCGGCTGCCTTTGCCTACGACGCTGTCGGCCCAGATGCGGCCGCCGTGTTGCTCAACTATGCTGCGGCAGAGCGCCAGACCCAGGCCCGTTCCGCCGAGCTGGCGCGTGTCAGAACTGTCGCCCTGCTGGAAACGCTCGAAGATGCGGGCAAGTTTCTCAGGCGGAATGCCGATGCCCTCGTCTTCGACGATGAAGCAGACTTCGCCCTTGCGAACAAAGCACAGCTCGCCGCGGCCGAAGGCGCTCATTCCTCCCAGTTGCGCGGAAAGATGAACCGTGGTTCCCGACGCCGAAAACTTGATGGCGTTGGTAATGAGCTCGCTGAGAACCTGCAGAATGCGCGTTTCGTCGGCGAAGACGGGGGTTGCGGCGGCGCTGACGCGCAGGGTGATATTGGCCGCGCTTGCTTCGTGCTCAGCAGCCTCGGCCGCGCGGCGCACCAGGTCGACCGCTTCAACCTGTTTGCGGCGCAGTAAAAGGCGCCCTTTTTCGCCGCGATCGAAATCAAGAATATTGTTGACCAGCCGCATGAGCCGCTCGCTGTTGCCCATGGCCATCTTTACCATCTGACGCAGCTTTTCAGGCCGGGTGTCGAGCGAGCCTGACGCGATAAGCCCAAGCGATGCCCTGAGCGCGGTAAGCGGAGTGCGCAGCTCGTGGCTGACCGTGGAGATGAATTCCTCCTTCATCTTCTCCAGACGCCGCCGCTCGCTCACGTCCTGGAACGCCACCACCATACCGGAAATGTGGCCCTCCTTGACCAGCGGATTGGCGGTATATTCCACCGATACCGCGGTATCCGTCCTTACTCCAGAAGACCTCGTCGTGCATCCAGATGGATTCGGCGCGTCGCAGGGCCTGCAGGATAGGGCTGGTTGCCTTCGAATAGGGCGTTCCGTCGGGGTGGCTGTGGTGAATCACTTCATGCACGTCCTGGCCGGTGAGTTGGTCGGGAGTATAGCCAAGCATCTCGGCGCCGGCATTGTTGATGAAGGTGATCTTCCCGTCAAGATCCATGCCGTAAATGCCGTCGCCGGCCGATTCAAGAATCAGCTCACGTTGGCGGGTCTCCAGCAGAAGAGCCTCCTCGGCACGATGCTGTTCGGTCACGTCCATTCCATTGCAGAGCACAAACGGCTCGTCGCCGGGAACGGCGATGCGCCGCGTGCGCACGGCAATGCGGCGTATGACTCCATCGCTGCGGCGGATGGAGAGCGCGCCCTGCCACTCCTCGGTCGTCTCCAGCGCAGCCAGGCACTCCTGAAAGCCCGCGGCGCCGGCAGAGTCCATGAGCTCGGTAATCACCAGGCCTTTGAGCGTTTCAGTGTTGTATCCCAGCGTCTCTGCCGTAAAGTCGTTGAGAGCCTTCAGGCGCCCGTCCATCGAGCAGGCAAAGACAATTCCCAGGCTGTTCTCGACCATTTCGCGATAACGATCTTCGCTGGCCAGCAGCGCCGCTTCAATGGCCCGGCGGCCGGTTACATCCTGCCCGCTAACGATCAGGTACTGAATCTCGCGATTCGGGCCTTCGAGGGGCTTAATCGTCCAGCTCACCCGGCGCTTGCCGTCTCCCGGCGTCGTTGAAGTGATTTTGCGCGCAATGTCGCCAGCCGTCCTCCATACCGTCTCGTGTGGCCCTGAGACCTGCCCGGACGCTGCTTCGCGCAACTTTGCCGCCGCCCAGTCGCGGTCGCGCGACTCAAGAAACTCTTCCAGGAAGGGCCTTCCCACGGCGTCGCCCGCGCTCAGCCCGGTAAGCTGCGCGCACGGCTCATTGATGCGGACGACTCGTCCCGCGGCGTCGAGCACCGTAACCAGCGCAGGGATGGAATCGAGCGTGGCCGTTACCATGCAGCGCTCAATGGCCAGGGCCCGCTCGGTCCGCTCGCGGGCGCGCTGTGCCTGTTCCTGCACACGAATGCGGTTGTAGAGTTCAAGGCGCGTGACTGCCATGTGACCGAGCGTAACCAGGTGTTTGAGATGCACCTGATCGAAACGCCTGGGCGCTTCCGACATCACCGCCAGCGTGCCGATTAACTGCTGGGAACTCAAGAGAAGCGGCACGCCCGCATAGGATTGGCAACGAATGCCGTGCTTGAGCTCAATGCCCGTGCGATGAAATCGCCCGTCCCGGCCGGCGTCGGGAATCAGAAGTGGAAGACTCGATTTGAGTGTCCACTGGCACGCACTCGCTTCACGCGGCTGATCCGCGGCCTCAAATCCGAAGCGCGACTTGAATATGAGATGGCTCTCGTCCATCCATGCCAGGTAGGCGTAATCCGCGCCGCACAACTCCGCTGCGAGTTCAGTCAACTCGTCCAAGGCAGAATCGGGGTTGCGATCGAACATGTCAAACTCGGGCCGCAATGCCACCTCCTGGGCTTTCAACCGGTGGCTAACCCAGTCTCGCGCGCATGGTCAAACACTTCCGCTTCGAGTATCAAGGTTTTCGTAGGGATTGGCAGTGACACAAACAGGCCATTTGTACCCGGTGCGGCATACAACTGAGGTAACTTGACTTCATGTTCCCGGGGATAACTCTTGAGTTACGAACGTGCGAGCACGGGCAAATGGGGAAAAATGCCAACCTTTTATCCAGCTGCGGTTGTGTTCCGGGAGTTCAACACTCTAACTAAGAAAGATGATGCCCGGAATCCCTGTGGATAATAGGGGCGAATCCGACCGGCCGCCGTTTTTTCGGCGTAGCGAAAAAAGATTTCAATGACCTGGAATTTTGCAGCAGTCCCCAGCCTCGGGCGGCTCGTTTGCTCCGGCGTCGAGCACGAACTTCCAGCTACCGTCGGGCTCCTTGCGCCAGATGGTCATATATCGGCCGCTCGTGACCACCGGATTGCCGTTTGCGTCCTTGCTTCGGCCCTCGAAATGGCCCCATGTGTAACCCATGTCGCCGGAAGGGCCCATCATGGCGTCGGTCGGAGTCCAGGTAAGCTGGTAATCTTGGGGCAGCCAGTTTGCCGATTTTGCGATGGCCACTTTGCCGTTGACCGGCGCCGAGCCGTTTCCCAGCAGAACGGCATCGGGCGCGCACCACTCGGCAAAAGCTGCTCCGCCCTTTGCGGCCACGTCTTTGGCAAACCGCGTCTCGATATTGAAGAGCAGCATTTTTCCGGGGTTGACCGTAGCGTCGGTCAGCGGATTTGGAGCGGTCTGCGATGTGCCGCCCGAAGGGAAGGCCAACTGACCCCATGCCGAATGTTGCGCCGATGCCAACGCCAGACCCGCAACTGCCGCAGAAATAATCCACTTGCCAGGAATCGTCACCGAAGTCTTCCTCCGCGGATAAAAAATCTATGCGCCCATCCTACAACTGCGGGCTGGTTTCCTGCTGTGCCGCGCGGACAATCCGCCTGCAACAGAAAACGGTGTGCATCGCTGCTTTGAAAGGGCACGGCTTCAGCCGTGCCAATGCCTCAGGCCTCAATTTTGTTGGGTTTTGGCCCCTGAGGGAAGTCCTACGCAAATTGAAACCGCCCCCCGGTTGCTAAAGCCGGGCCGTGTTTGCCCTCTTCAAAGGCACGGCTAAAGCCATGCTCTTTCAAAACTACCTCTCCATTCGGTTCATTTTGTTCATGCGACTGTCCGCTGCGAAGCGTCTAAGGGTACAGGCCGAAAACCAGACCACAGGTATACTGGGAATTGGCGCAATTGCCTTCAGACTGGCTTCTTAGTCGTTTCATCCCGTCTTATGAGGGCTCCCGTCGCAGGGATTTGGCACTTCCCTGGATACCCGGCTTTTTCCCGGGAGAAGGAAGGTATGGAAACACTGCTGGAATCCATCCATTCCCCCGCCGATGTTCAAAAGTTGAATCCTGCCCAGATGACGGAGCTTGCGGAAGAGATTCGCGAGTGCCTCATCCAGACCCTCTCAAAAACCGGAGGGCACCTCGGCCCCAACCTCGGCGTGGTTGAGCTCACCATCGCGCTGCACGCTGTGTTCAGCACGCCTGAAGACATGATCCTGTTTGACGTGAGCCACCAGGCTTACGTGCACAAACTGCTGACCGGCCGCGCCGATCGCTTTTCGAACCATCCGGCAGCCCGGCGGCCTGAACGGCTTTATGCTGCGCACCGAGAGCGAGCACGATTGCTACGGCGCGGGGCATGCCGGCACGGCGCTCATGTGCCGCGCTGGGCATGGCCGTGGCGCGCGACCTGGCCGGCGGCCACGAGAACGTAATTGCCGTCGCCGGCGACGCCGCCTTCACCAACGGCATCTACGTTTGAGGCGATGAACAACATCGCCGAGCAGACCAGGCGCATGATTGTGGTGCTCAACGACAACGAGTGGTCCATTGACCGCAACGTGGGCGCGGTGGCGCGCTACTTTCACCGCATCGTCACCAACGAGCACTACCAGCACCTGCATGCTTCGCGCTTCGCGGCTCATCGAGCGCTTTGGCGGCAAGACCGCCATCAAGGTTGTGCGACGCGCTGAAGAGGCCGCAAAGAGCATGTTGTGGCCCTCGGTTTTGTTTGAGGAGTTCGGCCTGGAGTACTTCGGCCCCATCGACGGCCACAATCTGCCGCTGCTCATTGAGACTTTCAAGTTCCTCAAGACGCTCGATCACCCGGTGCTTTTGCACGTGCTTACGCAGAAGGGCCGCGGATTTCAGCCCGCGCTCGACGGACAGAAAAAATTCCACGGCCTCGGCCCCTACGATCCGGAAACCGGCGACACTCCTCCCGGCGTGCAGACATACGCCGAGGTCTTTGCCAACACGCTCGCCGAGCTGGCAAACAAAGACCCGCGCATCGTGGCCATTACCGCGGCCATGCCCAACGGCACGGGTCTCGATCTCTTCCGCCCGAAGCATCCCAATCGGTACTTTGACGTGGGCATCGCCGAAGAGCATGCCGTGGTGTTTGCCGGCGGCATGGCAACGCGCGGATTCCGCCCGGTGTGCGCCATCTATTCGACATTTCTGCAGCGCGCCTTCGACCCAATCGTCCACGATATCGCCCTGCAAAAGCTGCCGGTTCTGTTTTGCATGGACCGCGCCGGACTCTCGGGCGACGACGGCCCTACGCATCACGGCCTGTTTGACATCGGCTACCTGCGCTCTGTCCCCGGATTAGTGCTGATGTCGCCCAAGGATGAGGATGAGCTGGCGGACATGATGAAGACGGCGCTGGATATTCCCGGTCCATCGGCCATTCGTTACCCGCGCGGCGCGGTGGCCGGCGTAACGCGCAAGCCTGAGCCCGTATCGTTGCCAATCGGGAAGGCCGAAGTTCTGCAGGACGGATCGGACGTCGCGATACTCGGCCTGGGTCCCATGACCGCGATGGCGCAGAAGCTTGCCACGATGATTGAGAATGACGGCTACTCGGCCGCCGTCATCAATCCGCGCTTTGTGAAACCCATCGACCGCGAAATGCTGGCGAGCTACTCGGGCCGCGTGGGAGCTTTCGTCACCTTCGAGGACCATGCGCTGATGGGCGGCTTCGGAACAGCAGTCGTCGAAGCGCTCGAGGAATTGGGCAGTAAAGTTCCCGTGGTCCGCATCGGCTGGCCCGATCAGTTTATCGAGCACGGCAAGGTGGACCAACTCCGCGTCCGCTACGGCCTCACGCCGGAAGCAGCCTACAACCAGGTGCAGCCGTTACTCGCCCCGCGCCGCCGGCCGACGCTGGTGGCGTCGTAGGATGGCTGGACAGGCTGCGGAAAATCTCCATTGAACTGGCTGTTTTGAAAGGGCACGACTTTACTCGTGCCAATAGCGCTCCCAAAATGAGTGAGGCCTTTAGGCCCTGAGGGATGGTCTTGAGGGCTTGCCAAGCTCGATGACTTTTTCCGCAGCCCGTGAAGCCGAGCCCTGTTTCAAGGCGAATGAAGGGGTTGTGGTCGCTCCCAAACATGACGATTTCGAGCCCCGCTGGGCGTCTGGTACTATGAACGGGATCACGCCAGCCAGAACTGGGTTCGACGAATTCCCCTTTCGAAAAGCTCCAGCGACGGCCACCCGGGCGTGCGAGAAAAGCCCCGGCGCCTGAATGAGAAGATCCCCACTTCGCGAGGCCGCGAGTTTGTTGTTCCGTGCCGCTACGTTCGCGGCGTGGCTCGCTTTGCCGCTCGCTGCACCTTGCCAGACCTTTGATCTTGAGGCTTTGCGCCTTCCTATCTCCCAGGTAGACTCCGCCTGGCACTTCCATCTGGGAGACAATGCCGGCTGGTCACGGTCTGATTTCGATGACTCAGCCTGGCCAGTGCTTAAGCCGACCGAAGACTGGACCGAACAGGGCTTTCCCACGAAGACCGAATTTGCATGGTTCCGTTTTCACTTGCGCGCAGCCGCGCATACTCAGTCTCTGGTGCTTGAGCTGCCAACGATTTCAAAAAGCTATCAGCTTTTCGCGGATGGCCGGCTGGTGGCGCAGGTTGGCACTTTGCCTCCGGGCCCCGCCTACAACGTGATCGGCGCCGCCCGCGTCTTCACGCTCCCCGTCAACTCCGGCGGCAGCTCAAAAGACGTCGCGGTCGCGATCCGTGTCTGGCAGAACCCAGCGACCGCGGGGACGCGCCGTAGCTTGGTCCGAGGTCCAGTCTACGCCGGTAGTCCAGAGACGGTCCTCGAGCACTTCGCCAGCACCAAATCGGCGGACCTGCTCTCCGATGGCTCGATTTACACCATCGACCTTGTCAAGCTTATCGTTGGGGTCTCCGCGCTCATCCTTTTCTGGCTCACCCGCGAGCGTTTCTATCTCTGGTACGCCATTTATTTGATTGTGGATATTTGCTTCTTCCTGAGCGAACTCATGGCCGCGCATCAGGCATGGAGCTTCGACCTATTCACCTACTCCAATATCCTCTTCGACCTCGTCAGCCTCACCTTTTTCATCCTGTTCATCGTAGAAGCGCTCTATCCCGGCAAATGGAAACTCGCCATTGCTCCGGTCGCCCTCGTGTTGACCGCCGAAACTTCAATTGTGCTCGTCCTGGTGGCCAATACGCCAACGCTGTGGGCCGATATCACGTATTGCGTGTGCCAGGGAGCTGTCAGCCTGGTGCTCATCTGGTACCTCGTTCGGAGCTGGCAAACCGGAAGCCAATATGCGCGGATTCTCCTCTTCCCTCTGGCTCTCAACAGTCTCAGCAACCTTTGCAACAATACCGGCGACATTCTCATCGACTTCAACATTCGCTTGGGTCTCAAGCTCATCCCCGGGGAATACACCCTCGTCGATCGTCCCTTCACGTTCGACCTCGAGCAGCTGGGCACGCTGATCATTCTCTTCGGCTTTCTCGCCGCGCTTGTCTATCGATTTGCCTACACCAGCCGGGAGAAGCAGCGTCTCGCCTCCGCGCTCGATGCCGCTCGCGATATTCAGCAACGCCTGGTCCCCGTCGATATACCGAGCATCGGGGGCCTGCATGTGGAGATTGCTTACCGCGCCGCGGAGGAAGTTGGCGGCGATTTCTGCCAGATTCTGCCACGGCCTGACGGCTCCATCTTTGTCGCCATCGGAGACGTGAGCGGCAAGGGCCTGCAAGCCGCAATGCTCGGTGCTGTTGCGGTGGGCGCTATCCGCTCCATTGCCGACGAACAGGTTGCGCCGTCTGCTGCCCTGGAGCGCCTCAACCAAGTTTTGCTGCGGTCAGAGAATCGAGGATTCATCACTTGCCTCTGCATGGTTCTCACCACCGGAGGCGAGATCGTTCTCGCCAACGCAGGTCATCCTGCGCCCTATTTAAACGGGGCGGAACTCCCGCTCGACGCGAATCTGCCACTGGGCCTGGTTGCGGGTGTCGCTTATAGCCAATCCACGATTAAGCTTCCGGATGCGGCTCGCCTCACCTTGCTCTCCGATGGTGTTGTGGAAGCCCGTTCCGACACCGGCGAGCTCTTTGGCTTCGACCGCACAACGCAGTTAAGCCGACTGCCGGCCGCGGAGATTGCCGCCAAAGCGCAGCAGTTTGGTCAACAGGACGACATCACAGTCATCACGCTC
>CAWILB010000044.1:0-14643 GCA_963836635.1 uncultured Acidobacteriaceae bacterium
GAACTCCCATACAAACGCCCATGAGTCAACCACTTGAGTGGTGGCCATGTTGGGGAATCACTCTCAACTTTTTCCGGGTCTCTTCCGTCTATCGAAATAGACAACGGCATCGACCCGATCCCCTGGCAGGAAAGTACATTCTGCGCGGAAAGACTGATGAAGAGCACACAAAAGAGTATGACGAACATTTTCGGATTGCTGGCATTGTCAGCGCTTTTGGTCGCGCCTGCGGCGATTTCCCAGCAGGCGGCTTCAGCCAAATTTCTCGGCGCCATTACGTCAATCAACGGCGACACGCTGACCGTCAAGACCACGCAGGGAGATTCGCGGCAGGTGCAGGTGCCGACGAATGCAATCCTCAAGCGCATTGAGCCCGGACAAACCAACCTGAGCGCCGCGGCTGACATGCAGTTCACCGATCTTGCTGTTGGCGATAGGGTTCTGGTGAACCTTGACCCTGCCTCAACTTCGACGGTGCCTGCTGCGCTGCGCGTTGTTGCCATCAAAGCGGCTGACGTTCAGAAGAAACAGCAGCAAGAGTCTGAAGCGTGGCAGCGCGGAGTAGGGGGGCTGGTGAAGAGCGTGGATACCTCGACCGGCGTGATTGTGATTTCAACCGGCGCCGGACCCACAGCGCAAACGGTGACAGTAAAGACGAACTCAGCAACCGTCCTGAAGCGCTACGCTCCCGGTTCGGTGCGATTCGATGAAGCGGTCGTTGCGCCTATTTCCGCGATTCAACCTGGTGACCAGGCACGCGCAAGGGGCCAGAAGACTACCGATACGCTTACTGCCGATGAAGTGGTTTCGGGAGGATTCCGCAATATATCGGGGACGATCACTTCCATTGATCCGGCAAATTCGACACTCGTCGTCAAGGACTTGGTGACGAAGAAGCAGGTGACAATCCGCATGGGCGCAGAAACGCAGATGCGCCGCCTTCCGGACCGCATGGCGCAGTTTATTGCGATGAGACTCAAGGGTCAAACGCCCGGCGGTTACGGTGGTGGCGCCTACGGCGCGGGAGGCGCAAGGCCGCAGGGCGCTGCCGCTGGAAGCGGCGCCGCACCTGTCGCTGGAAGCGGCACGGGCAATAGCGCCGGCAACAACGGCGCTGGAAACGGTACCGGCGGCTGGCAGGGCGGTCAGCGCGGTGCGGGTGGTGGAACCGGCGACCTTTCACAGGCGCTTAGCCGCGCACCCACGATTAAGCTGAGCGAACTTCAAAAGGGTGAGGCGGTCATGCTGGTTTCCACGCTGGGTGAGTCAGAGGTTACCGCCATCACGCTGCTGGCAGGCGTTGAGCCGCTGCTTGAAGCACCTGCGAGCCAGGACCTGCTTTCGAACTGGAGCATGGGATCGGGCGCGCCCGATGCGACGCAATAAACCCTGGCTGGACCCATACGAGATTGGAATGAGAGGACACGTGTACTTGCGACATCACTGCTTTATTCATGTTGTTATTGCGTTGGCGTTGGCCGCTGCCGGAGCGCTTGGGAGGGCGCAGACCGCGGGACCAGTAGAGGGCCCCCAGGCGACTGCAACTGTTGCGCCGGTAAGTACCGGCGTGCTGCACGGCCATATAGCCGACCAGACCGGCGCGCTGATTCCTGGCGCGCAGATTACGGTTAGAACGGCGAAGGGCGCGCAAGTTGCGCAGATTACCGCCGATGCCATGGGCGCCTATGTTGTGCGCGGACTCACCGCCGGCAGCTACGTGATTGAGGCCACCTACCAGGGCTTCGCCCCGTTTGTCTCACAACCGATTCCAGTGGTCGCAGGCCAGACCAAGAGCGTCGATATCAAGATGGCGATTGAGGAAGCACAACAACAGGTAGTGGTGAGCGACGAAGGCGGGCCGCAGGTGAGTGTTGAAGCCGGCCAGAACTCCAACTCAATTGTGCTGAAGGGCAGCGACCTCGATGCGCTGTCTGATGATCCTGACGAACTCTCGAACGAATTGACAGCACTGGCCGGCCCCTCGGCTGGCCCCAACGGCGGCCAGATCTACATTGACGGTTTTACCGGCGGGCAACTGCCACCCAAGTCTGCCATTCGCGAAATCCGCATTAACCAGAACCCCTTCTCTGCGGAGTTTGACAGGCTGGGCTATGGCCGCATCGAGATCTTGACCAAGCCAGGAACCGATACCTTGCACGGCCGGTTCTTTGTTCAGGGCAATGACGATGCCTTCAACACTGGGAACCCGTTCACCAAGACAATTCCCCCCTATCACAGCATCCAGGGCAACGGGACGGTGAGCGGAGCGTTCTCTAAGACGGCTTCGTTTTTTGTCAGCATTGACGAGCGCAACAACCAGGATGCCAGCATTTACACTGTGCAGACCGCCGACCAGGATCCTACATCGAGTGTTTATTACGTTCCAACGGTAAGCGGAAACACGGAAGATATTGTTCCGATCACTGGCGGACTCTTCACGCCGGCTACGCACACCGAAGTAGCGCCGCGAATCGATCTGCAATTGGGCGCCAAGAACACATTGACACTTCGCTACCAGTTCTTCCGCAACAATGTGAGCGGACAGATCGGATCGACCTCCCTGCCCTCGCAGAGTGCTACCGACGACACCATCGAACACACCGTGCAGGTGAGCGACTCGGAAGTGATCAGTGATCGCATTGTGAACGAGACGCGCTTCGAATACCGGCGAGAAAAGGATGTGGAGACTCCGGTAAGCACCGCACCTACTGTGGGTGTGCCGGGGTTCTTTTCGTCGGGCGGCGATGGTTCGCAGAAAAACAGTGGAAACAACGACCACTTTGAACTGCAGAACATGACCACGATGACGGCGGGGACACATGCGATCAAGTTTGGCGCGTGGCTGCGGGACAACCGGCAAGCAACTTCGACGGACTCGAATTTTAACGGCAGCTTCAGCTTTGCGACGGTCTACGACTACGCCGGCGCACTGAACGAACTGGCCTCCGGAATCGCGTGCCCAATGGCGCCGTCAGGCAATGACGTCACATGCGGAAGCACGAATGCGCCCATTAAACTCAGTTACACCACTGGCCCGACGGCCTTTGCGGGAAACGTATTTGATGGAGCGCTTTATTTTCAAGACGACTGGAAGGTGCGTCCCTATTTTACATTTTCGGGCGGCTTGCGCTGGGAGACACAGAATCATGTTGCCGACCACGATGACTGGGCTCCGCGCGTGGCTTTCGCTTACGCTCTCGACGGACACAAGAAAGGCGCGGTATCGAAAACCGTCGTGCGTGGCGGATTCGGAATCTTCTATGACCGGTTCGCTCTCGCAGACCTGATGGGCCTCGAACAATTCAACGGGAATCCGTTAAAGAGCCAGACGCAGACGATCATCAGCAACCCGACCTGCTTTGATCCGGCGAGCCTGTCCAACGCGATAGCGCAAGGCTGCGGCACCGGCAACCAGTCGGTCTCGGAGATCAATACGCTCGATCCAACCTATCACGCGCCTTATACGGAACAATTCGGCGGGAGCCTGGAGCGGCAGCTGACCAAAACCGCTACCCTGACCTTTACTTACCTTCACTCATTGGGTGTTCATCAGATGGTGACGCGCGATGCGAATGCCTATCTGCCGGGAACTTACGAATTCGGCAGCGCCACTTTGACTGGTGTGCGGCCTAATCCCTCATTGGGAATTGTCGACCAGTTTTTTCCAGAGGCGGTGTTCAAACAGAACCAGATCATCGTCAATATCAGGTCGCAGTTCTCAAAGAAACTGAGCGTGATGGGCTTCTACAACTACACCGACGCGCACTCGGATGGAGGAGGCGGAAGCAATCCGTCAAACTCATACAAGCTGAGCCAGGACTACGGGCGCGCCGGGTTTGTGCGTCCACAGATGCTCTTCCTGATGGGCAGCTACAACGCGCCATGGGGTCTTTCGTTCAACCCCTTCATGATTGCGCAGGCGGGACGACCATTCAATGTGGCGGTTGAAAACGACCTCTCAGGTGACAACTTCTTCAACGACAGGCCGGGGCTGGTTTCCTCCTCCGACTGCGCGGCGACGGCGGGTCCCCAGCCATCGCAATACGCCTTGACGCCGTTCGGCTGCCTGGACACCATTCCGGCGCAGGGCGAGACGCTGCTTCCGATCAACCTTGGCAACTCTCCGTCCTCAGTAGCGCTGAATCTGCGCGTCAGCCGGTCGTGGGGAATCGGTCCGAAGGTTGAGGCCACTGGCGCTCCGAATCAGAGCGGCGGCGGTCCGCCACCTCCAGGCGGAGGCGGTCGCGGAGGCGGTGGCGGCCGTGGGGGCGGCTATGGCGGGGGTGGATTCGGTGGACCCTTCGGCGGCGGCGGTGGACGCGGTTCCTGGGGCATGTCCAACACCGGGCGCAAATACGCACTTACATTCAGCGCGCAGGCATTGAACCTCTTTAACGATATCGACTACGGAAGCCGGTCCGGTGTGGTTGCTCCGGCATGGGATTCAGCAACCGGCATCACTGGACCAGGAAGCCGCTTCAACAATTCGACCAGCCTCGCGGGTGGAATCTTTGCTTCGCCCTCCGGCTCGGCGGCACGCAGAATCTTCATCCAGGCCGCTTTTCAGTTCTAAAAACAGTGGTCAGTGATCAGGGATCAGTGATCAGAAGCAACCGGGTCAGGTGGTATTGAAAAAGGTTGGAGCGCGATGCTCCGGCCTTTTTAAATAGTGTCGGTTTTAGGGTTGCGACGCCGGTGAAAGCAGCGACTTGTAGAGCGCCTCCCACTCATCAGAGCGTTTTTCCATCGCAAAATGCGCTGCGATCCGGTTCCGTGCGGCGCGGCCAAGGGCGTCGCGGGCCGACTGGGGCTGCTGCATAAGCTTGAGCATTGCTTCGGCAAGGGCCTCGGTGTTCTTTGCCGGAACCTGCATACCGGTTTCGCCGGCCAGTTCACGCACACCGCCAACGTCGGTTGCAACTACCGGCTTCTCCATCGCCATAGCCTCGGCAATCGCAAGCGGCATCCCCTCCCACGCGGAACTCAGAACGAATCCATCGGCAGCATCGAAAAGCGCGGGCATATCGCGGCGCAGACCGAGGAATCTAATTTGGCCGTTCACCTTCAGTTCCGACGCGAGGGCTCGAAGGCGAGCAACAGCGGAGTCGCTTCCCTGCCCGGCGATCCACAAAAATGCAGTCTCAATTCTCAAGACGCGGGCGAATGCTCTAAGCAGGTTGGGGTAATCCTTCGCCGGCGTGATACGGCCCGCGGCGAGCCACACAAAGTCGTCGCCTGCGCTCAGGCTTTCTCTCAGGCTTGCAGGGCGCGCGACGTCGGGCGTGAACTCAGTCAGATCAATTGCATTGGGAACGACCGTGCATTTTTCCGAGCGGACGGCCCTGAGTCTCACAAACCGCACGGCCGCGGCGTAGCTCACCGCAGTCGAGTGGCTGCAAAGACCATCGGTGAGCCGGTATGCCAACATGCGTCGCCAGCCACCTTCGTAGACATTATGGATGGTTGAGATCACGACCGGCCGGCCGGATGACAGGCTCGCGAGCCGAGCAAAGATGTTGGCGTGGAAGTTGTGGCTGTGGATGATGTCGGGCTTATGCTCGCGAAGAATTCGGCGCGCGCGAAATAAGGCGCCGAACAAGCTTGCGGGATTTTTGCGCAGGTTGAGGCAAATAACGGGCAGAGCAGTCGGCCATTCTTCGCTCGCCTGCGGTAGCAGGGTCACAATTGTCACAGCATGGCCGCGCGCGGCCATGCGCTGCGCGAGCCCAAGCGCCTGTTTTTCCGCGCCGCCCACGCCGAGCGAGGCAAGCATGTATACGATCCGCATTCGAACATCTGCCCTGAAGGTTCGGATCGATGATAACGCGAAGAGTCAGCCGTTGGTTTTTGGAAGCCGGCGCGAGATGAGCGTGTCGACTGCAATGGCCCCCGGGCCGAGGATGAAGATGAGCAGCGCAGCAAACCAGTAGGTGTAGGGCGTTGCGCCGTAGAAGTCACTGGGGTTCGAGAAGAAATGCAGGAAGTTGATGCGATCGTCGGGAACGCTCAGGTAGGCCATGGTCATATTCAGGAAGAGAACCAGCGAGACCAGGCGCGAGGCGATACCGGCAAAGAAAAGCGCGCCGCCAATGAGTTCCACCAGCGCGACTGCGAGCGCGGTTGCTCCGGGAGCTGGCAGATTGAGGGTTGCGAAGAAGCTGGAGACCTTATCCAGGTGGTGCAGTTTGCCCCAGCCGTCCTGCATGAACTGGAAGCCCCAGTAAAGGCGAATTGCGAGCAGCAGCGGGCTTTGCAGACGGTCGAGGAGGGCCACCGCGGTCCGGTACGCAGAAATCAATATGGAGATCATTGTTATTCCTTCGCGCCGCTTCTATCCCGCGCGCAAACCCATTTCAGCTCGGCCCAGTCCCTGAACCACTTCTGCAGCCTCACGGCGCGCGGTTCGACAGGTACGCGAGACTCCGCGAAGCCGGCTTCAATTGCCTCGGCAAGGGTTTTTCCCTCGTTGAGCGCAGCCAACAGTCTGAATGCCTCGCGCTCCAGACGCAGATAGTAGACCGAGAAATCCACGCGGTGCGCCGCAAGCCAGGTGGGCCTGCGCCGGAGCCGCGGCAGTTTTGCCGGGGGCTGATCTTCTTCCTTGGAGCCCACGCCGGCTTCGCTGGTCTGGCGTTTGTCGCGCTGGTGCAACTCAAGCACCAGGTCTTCGACCGGATAGTTCAACTCCATCAGCTGGATGTGCGGTTGCAGCGAGAGCCTGGACGAGGCATCGAGCGCGGCAATCTGCTCAAGCGTGAGTGGGGTGAGCTCGGCAGAATCGAAGGCCTCAACAAAGGCCCACTCAATTTTTGCCACGTCGACCGCAAGCGCGTGGCGGCGGCCGGTGAATTCGCGATGCGCGGCAAGCCATGCGGGCAGATTGCGGCCCAGGTTGCGGAGCGTGAACGAGCGGCTTGGGTTTTCTGTGAGGTACGCGACAGAGAGCGCGCCGAACCGTGTCGAGCCAAGCACGGCGCGCAAGGCGATAAAATCCTCGGCCAATGCACCCAGCACGCGGTACCAGTACTGCCGGTTGTATATCTCGAGGCGCTCGAATGGATTCAGGCGGCTGTTGGGAGCGATGAATGAGGCCGCAACGTCGGCCATGGCGCGGCCGTCGGCTGCGTGGTCTCGCATGTTTTCGTCGCGCGTCAGCGGCTGCATTACTGCCGCGGCCATTTCACGCTGGATGGATTCGAGATTCATGATGCAGCCTCGACCAGCTCCGCCGCGGGCTGCTGCTGGTGCAAATACCGAATCGCCTTCAGGGCTTCTGCATGAACTTCTTCGAAGCTCGGAATGTGATCGTCCCACTCAAGCAGCGTGGGTGTCGGTCCGCAGCGCTCGATCGCGCGTGCGTAGAGCTGCCAGACCGGATCGATGACCGGGTGGTCGTGCGTGTCGAGGATGTACTTCTCGTAGTGGGAGTGGCCTGCGATATGAATCTGCGCCACGCGGTGCGCGGGTACAGCGTTCACATAGTCCATCGGATCGAACTCGTGATTCATGGCCGAGACATAGATGTTGTTCACGTCGAGCAGCAGGCCGCAGTCGGCGCGCTCTGCTACTTCCGTTACAAACTCCCACTCGGTCATTTCAGAAGCGGTGAACGCGGCGTATGAGCTCACGTTCTCAACGGCGACGGGAATCTCCAGGAAGTCCTGTACCATTCTCACGCGCTCGACGGTGCGATCGACGGCTTCCCATGTATAAGGCAACGGCAGCAGATCGTGCGTATAGGTGCCGTCAACCGAGCCCCAGCACAGGTGATCGCTCAGCCAGGGCGTCTTCGTGCGCCGCACCAGTTGTTTCAACCGCCGCAGGTGTTCGGGGTCGGGCGCGGTCACGCTTCCAAAGTACATTGAGACGCCGTGTTGCACCACGCGGTAGCGTTCCAGGATCTGGTCGAGCGTCGCCAGCGGCCGGCCGGCGTCGATCATGTAGTTCTCTGAGATGATCTCGAACCAGTCGACTTCGGGTTTGCGCGCGAAGATGTGCTGGTAATGCGGAATCCGCAAGCCGATTCCGACTCCGTGATCTGCATATGCATTGAAGCGATTGCCGGGCATAGGACTGGAAACCAGTTAAGAAGTGAATAAGCGAATCATGGGGAATTGTGAGGGATCGAAATGCGGCAACGCCTGTCAGGATGCAGAGCTTCCGATCCCTCGTGTGCGCGTAAAGCGTGGATTAAGCGAAGAGCGCCTTCGGCATCTTGGAGCCGTCGGTTGCGCAGCCGCCCTTGCCCTTGCAGCTGTTCTTGGCCTTGCAGCCGTTGTCGCTGGACTTGCAGCCGCCCTGGCCCTTGCAGTCGTTCTTGCCTTTACAGGAATGCTTGGGAGCCGGGGTCTGCTGACCGAAGCTGAGGCCGGCCTTGGTGAACTTTGCCGAGTGGTTCGCAGCCGAGTTGGTCGACTGGGCTGCAACCGTGGTGCCACCAGTAAGACCGGCGAGCGCTGCGGAAAGGAGCAGAGCATTGAGTTGATTCTTCATGGGAATTCAAGACCTCGCTTGGGGGTTGAGCGGAAGGGGCTCCGCGGTTGAAATGTGCAGGGTGGGCTGGCTGCCTCATCCCGCAGAAGGGGTTACGCTCCTATGACAATACCCCAGAGGGAATAGTTACAAGGAAATTGGACGGTCGTAAATGAAAATCTGCTCAATGGGGCAACTGCGGACAGTTATTAAGTGGAAAATCTTGGCAATTGGCTGCAAACAGGGTGGTGCGCTAACCTGTTTGAACCCGGGCATCCCACCCCGCAGCGCTTCCGGCCGCAGGAGGTCGTTTGAAGTCCCAGAGAAACATGGAGCTCGTAGCCGGCGCCAGCGCTATTGTCGCAGTGCTGCAAAGCCTTTGCACCGCGGTTTTGACCATCAGCGGCGTCCGCGTGCTGATCGGCCTTGGCGCGCTGGCCGCCAGCAGCATTTCGGTTCCTCTGCTTTGGTTTCATCAGGATGCAATCCGGATCCCCATGCTGGTGCTGGCTGTTCTGGGTGCATTGGTGAACCTGGCCGTGCTGGCGTGGATCTGGCGACTGCGCGCCCGCCCCGAGGCCAAATGGCGCCAACGCGAGATTTCATCCCGCCAGCGGCGGTCAGAACGTTTGCAGGTAGTTTTGGCGGTGCTTACGCTGGTTCTGGTTGGGGTTGAGGTATGGGCGCACGGGGTGGTGCACCAAAATCCGGCGTCACCGCAAGTAACGAATCGTGGATGAGCTAATCACCTCATAACAAACGACAAAGCTGCTGAGAATCGATCTGCGGGCTGCAATTCTGCTCCGGGTCAACGCAGGCGTGCGTTCCACTCGGCTCCGAACCTCAATTCCGCAAGGCCTCCGCGGGACGCGCGCGATTCGTGGCCCCCTGAATTCCCAGTACCTAATTGGTTTCTAAAAGGTAATGGTCTCTCCGTGTTATTGACCTGCAGAAGTGACGCACCTACCATTCGGGATATGTCTGGACCATGGTGCATAGGAGTTATGCAGAACGAAAATCCTAAAGGTACCACGGAGGAGCTGCTCGATATAGCAGCAGGACTTGACCGCGACGAGTTCGTACCCTTTTTTCAACCTATCGTTGAGCTCCGAACAGGCCGCCTCGCCGGCTTCGAAGTTTTGACGCGCTGGCAACATCCGCTGCGCGGCTTGATCTTGCCGGACGAATTCATTCAGCGAGCAGAAGACGGCGGGCTAATCGACCGCCTTATGTGCCAGACTCTCTCTAAAGCATTCCAATCGGGTCCTTTCCTGCCAGAACCGATTTTTCTTGCGATCAACGTGTCACCGCATCAGCTCCACAACCGGCAGCTTCCCCATCAAATCCTTGAGCTGGCCGAGGCGAGCGGATTTCCGATGCGGCGATTGCACGTCGAAATCACCGAAAGCGCGCTGGTTGGCAACATCGAAATTGCGCAGATTATCTCGCGCGACCTGAAGGCAATGGGATGCAGGCTGTCGATTGACGATTTTGGAACGGGATACTCGAGCCTGCGGCATTTGCAGGTACTACCCTTCGATAAGCTCAAGGTGGATCGCAGCTTTGTGCAGTCCATGACGCGTGAGCGCGAGAGCCGCAAGATCGTAGCGGCGATTATCGGGTTGGGGCACAGCCTCGGCTTGATTACAGTTGCCGAAGGCGTTGAGACCGAGGAGCAGGCAAGGACGATTCAATTGCTTGGTTGCCAACTGGGTCAGGGTTGGCTCTATGGAGAGCCCATGCCTGCGGAGTCGATCCAGGCACTCGTTGCTGCCGCGCCAAAGACGCCTTGTTCGATTTTTTCGTCATTAGCTACGGACGACGAAGTTTCGGTTTTTGAGGCCCTTCCGACGGAACGCATGGCACAGCTCAAGGCCATCTACGACAGTGCGCCAATCGGTCTGTGCTATCTCGACCGGGAGTTTAGGCACGTGAGCGTAAACAACCGAATGGCAGAAATGAATGGCGCTACGATTGAGGCGCATATCGGGCGGACCATGAAGGAAATGAGGCCGGACCTGATCTCGCGAATCGAGACGTACCTGACCCGTGCGTTGAGTGGAGAGGCCATTTCACGCATCGATTTCTTCGAGATGAGCGAAATCCCGAGGCGGCCGGCTCGTACCGTCCTCTGGTCCTATCAACCCGCGTTCGACGAGGCCCGCGAGGTGATCGGGGTGCTGATTACTGCCCTCGATGTTTCAGTATGGAAAGGTATGGGGTTTCAGCTTGAAGCGGAATCGGGATCGTGTTCCTGCATGGCTGCTCTCGGATTCCAGGCTTCGCAGAAACAGATGGCCAGCGTGTTTGCAAGAATTGCGGGCATTGAACAAGTCTAGATCCGCCTGAGCACTACGCTTGGAAAGAGTCCGGCCATCGCGCGTTGTGAATTTATAGCTACCCACCTCAACTGTTCTGCAGCACTCGATCCAGCCGTTCGTGGAGCCGGTCGCTGAATCCGGCGGGCAGCTCGAAGACGCGGCCATCGGCCACAAGCACCACCACGTTGCGCGTAGAATCAAGCACCGCCGAGCAGATCTCGCAGGTCTCAAGATGCTTGTTGATGTCGGCGCGCAGCGCCAGCTCCACATCGCCGTCAATGTAGGCGGAGATGTGGTTCCACACGTGCTCGCAGTCGATTCTCATCTTCCCCAGCCAAACAATCCGCGTTTTGGTGCAAACGCTTTCAGCTTATGTGCCAGTTTACGCTGCAAGAGCGCCCTGGCGCGGTGCAAACGAACTTTTACTGACCCTTCAGTGATTCCCAAAGCGGCGGCGGTTTCATTCACATCCATTTCTTCGATGTCTCTCAGCAACACCGCGTTACGGTAAATATCGGGCAATCTTGTCAATTGCCTCCCGCAATCAGCCCGGCAAGCTCCTTTTTTTCCAGTGCCTCGGCAGGTATTTCGCGCCAACTGGTGAGCACGGCGGGGGTAAAGTCGCCGGAATCCTCGCCGGTAAGGGCCTCCAGCGAGTCCTCGCGCAGCCGATCGGTTTTGCGCAGCCGCCCCAGCCCCTCGTTGCGGGCAATCGAAAGCACCCAGGTTTTGAATTGGGAATCGCCACGAAAAAGGTGCAGGTTGCGGAAAACCTTGATCGCGGTGTCCTGCGCGGCGTCTTCGGCGTCGGCCTCGTTGTGCAGAATGGAGATCAACAAGAAGTAGATCGAGCGCTCGCAGGGGCGGATAAGTTCATGAAAAAGCTGATGTTCGCCGGCCAGGATGCGGCGAATGCAGTCTGCTTCAAACTCAGCATTCAGGCGCTTTTGTCATGCCTGCCGCCAATCGCCGCTTGAGGATCGGAGGCGCGAGCCGGATATCAAGCTTCTGCCACTTGAGGAGAATATAGGCTCGGATGTTAACGAGGGTAGATTTTCAGGGAGCAGTTTGAGGTACAAAAAATCGATTCGAAAAACAATCATTGCCGGAAAAATCAAAATGGGCTGTACAATTGGCGCACAAGAACAACTATCGGGAGGCCCTTATGGCCGGAGACATGCAGTTAATTTGCAGTGACTGTGGGCAGGAATTTACATTCAGCGCTGCCGATCAGACAATTTTTCCGGAGAGAGGGTTTTCGACGCCAAAACGCTGCAAACCATGCCGCCAGGCCAAGAAAGCCGATCAGGGGGGTGGCGGGGGCGGCGGCGGTTACCGCTCTGCGGCGTCTCAGGGAACTCCTGTGATTTGTTCCGGTTGCGGACAACCCACGACCGTGCCGTTCGAGCCGCGCGGCGATCGGCCCGTTTTTTGCCGGGATTGTTATGTGGCCCGTAAGGGCTCGAGCGGCGGTGGACGGTCTTCCGGCCGCGGCTGAGTGCCCACCACTCCACTCATAATTCGGCGGTTTCACGGCAAAGAGGGTCACGCACTCCCGCTGGGTCCAGACGATGACACTGGGAATTCGGGCGTTTCTGGCGACAATCTGAGTCGCATCGCTCTGGGTTGATCGCGGGCCTATGGTGAATCCTCGCCGGACCTGGCGGCATCGCAGCCGGGACCTGTGACGCACGGCAGCGACCAGTGCCGCTCTTCGACGATACGATTCAAATGAAGTCAGCCTGGACGGTGTTGGGGCGCTGCCGCGCGCGCTTGCCGGGCGCGTCCGCATGCATGGCTGGCAAAGGGGAAGCAGCGGGATTCGAGGAGCACGATGGAAGTCAATGTTTCGCAGATTCATAATGTGCAATTTTCGATAAAAGCAAAATCGCACGAGTTAATCAGCGATCAGCCGGCAGAAAACGGCGGCAACGATACAGGTATGACACCCCCTGAGTTGCTGCTGGCCGCCCTGGGATCGTGCGCGGCGTTTTATGCGGCAGAATATCTGCGGACGCGCAAACTGGCCGAGAACGGGGTGGAAGTCAAAGTGACTGCCGAGAAGCTCAAGCAACCAGCTCGGCTGGGTAATTTTGTTGTCACCGTGCACTGCCCCGTTCCATTGACCGAAGCGCAACATGAAGGCTTGCAGCGCGCCGTCCATCATTGCCTTGTGCAGAACAGCCTGGCTTCTCCGGCCGAGATTCGGATCGAAGCCACGGTGGAGCATCCGATTTAAGCAAAAAGTTGACGCTCTGCCACTGAACTTATCCCGCCATTTGGATGACGCCGCGGAGAGTTCGATGCGGTCCTGGTGTGGGATTCGGACCGATAGCCCGTTCGGTGAAGCGCTTCCTCGAGGTGCTTGACGAACTCAACCGGCTACAACTACCGCTCGCACAAATCGGGTTTATGCGAGCCGTAAACTTTATACGCGAGTGTATGGAATCCAGACCTGCATCGCCGTAGGCGACCGGTTCGCCCATGCATAGTACGGAATGAACTTCAATCTCGTGGGCGTTTCTTCTTCATGAGAGGTGTTTGCCGCCGCGGAATAGAGCGAGTCACCTGAAGATGCGCGCGCAAAGGAGCCCGGGTGCTCAAGCACGATCACTCCTCCGAGCAGATCGGGAACAAAACGGGCTTCGGTGGCAGGAGAAATCTCCGCGATGCAACTGGTTAATCCAATCTGTCGCACTGCATCCGGCTGATCCAGCAATTCCATGCAAAATACAACAGGTCCGCGCTGCAACGCCACTCGTCCTCGATCTTCCGCGACTGCAGGATTTGCTTTGATCAGTTGTGTCGCCATGTCGAACTGAAGATGGATCGCGTCTCCGCTCGACCAGCGGCGGCGAATCGGAACATACTTCCCAGGCGCGACTCCCGTGACTGTCTTTCCATTTGCGGTCACCACATTCTTTTGCGACCAACCCGGAATCCTGACGTAGACCGTAAAATCGCGAGGCTGCTCCGGGGCGACGGAAATATGGACTTCACCATCCCAGGGGTAACTCGTCTTCTGCTCCATGCTAAGCCCGGTTCCATCTTCCAATCGCCAGTTTAATCTCGAGTTATCGTAGAGGTGCACATAGACGCCGTCGTCGCTGGTTGAGTAAAAGTAACCGGGCAACGAGGCAAAGGTCCGTTCCAGATTCGGTGGGCAACAGGTCGTGTAGTACCAGGGGTTGCGAATTTTCCCTTCCGGATCCTCCGTATAGCGCGAGTCGCCAGCGGGATCGAATGCCAGCGGGTTGCGATAGCAATAGGTTGTTCCGTCCAGCGACATTCCAGAGTTGATCCCGTTGTAGAGCGCGCGCTCTATCACGTCAGCGTATTTCGATTCGCCCGATGCCGCAAGCATGCGCCAGTTCCACATCATGTTACCGATCGCTGCGCAACTTTCTCCATAAGCGCGCGCATTCGGCAGTTCAAACGGATCACCGAAGGCTTCGCCTTCCTGACGCGCGCCGACGCCCCCAGTCACATAAAGCTGATGCGACGTCAGGTCGTCCCAGAGCCTGTTCAAGGTTTGCCAGTAAGCTTGATCACCGGTTTCAAGATAGTAGTCCGTGGCGCCGCAGCAGGCATACATCGCCCGAACGGCATGGCCCTCAAGCCTGGTTCGTGATGTGAACGGAATCCCGCAGAACATATAGGTGACTTGTCCCTGTGAAAGTGGAATCCGGTTGTCACCATGCAGAATGTAGCCGGCCAGATCAACGTACTTCTTCTTTCCGGTCGTACGATAAAGTTCGATGAGCGCCATTTCGATCTCCGGATGGCCTGCGACAATTCCTTTCTGATTCGCGTCAGGCCCGTAGTTCGGTATCAGGAAATCATCGATGAA
>CAWILB010000045.1:0-15016 GCA_963836635.1 uncultured Acidobacteriaceae bacterium
TGAAGAGGTGAAGGCGCTGCAACTCACAGCCGAGGGCAAGCTGAAACCGCGGCGACAGCGTGCAATGCCGACGGTGCCGAAGGATGCCGGCCGCACATCCGGCGCTCGCCCCGACGGTGGCGGCGGCAAGTCTTTCGCTAGCAGGCCGGGTCGGGCTCCCGCCGGCAGGCCTTCTCGGCCTTTCGACGGTCCGCCTCGTGGAAATAAGTCGGAGTTCAAACCACGATTTGACAATCGCAGTACTGAGCGTAACGCCAAGCCCGGTTTCAAGCCGCGATTTGATAATCGCAGCACGGAGCGATTCGGCGGACGGTCGCAGTTCCCGCGTCCAGAAGACGAACAGGCGAGCGAGTCCAGGCCATTCGAACCTCAGCGTGGCTCGTCGAGACCGTTCCGCGGGCGTGAAGAGTCGAATGCCGGGAGCGGCGATAGACCGCAATTCAATCGTGGCGGCAAGCCGGAGTTTAAGCGAGGTCCCAAGCCTGAATTCAATCGTGGCGGCAAGCCGCCTTTCAAACGCAGCGGCCCGGGCGCACCGGTGCGCGGAGGTCAATCCACTTTCAGAGGTGAAAGGCCCGCATTCGAGCGCACCCCGAGGCCGCCCTTCAAATCAACCGGGCGGCCAGCCTTCAATCGGAGCGAACGACCCGCCTTCAAGACCGACGAACGGCCGCCTTTCAAACGGAGCGGCGAAGGCACGCCGACTCGCGGAGGTCAATCCAGTTTCAGAGGTGAAAGACCCGCCTTTGATCGCGGCAGCAAACCTGCCTTTGATCGTGCGAGCAGACCTGCCTTCGAGCGTGGCGGCAAGCCGCCTTTCAAACCAAGTGAGCGGCCGACCTTCAATCGGAACGAACGACCCGCCTTCAGGCCCGGCGAGCGGCCGGCATTCAAACCCGACGACCGTCCGCCGTTCCAACCGAGAACAGAGGCGGGCAAGAATTTCAAAGCGCGTCCTTCGAGACCGCCAGGCAGAATATTCGGCGGCAAGCCGGGGGCGCGCCCTCCGGGCGGAAGATTCTCTGGCGGAACTTCATCTGGCAGAAAATTTGGCGCCGGCGCACCCCGCAAGCCCGGCTCGCGGCCAGGCGGCAAGTTCAAACCGCGGCATGACGATCGCAAGCGCTAATAGGCTGCGGCTCCTCGTCCGTGTGAGATAACCTCACTCGCCGGAGATTGAGACAATGGCAAACGCTTTCGGCACCGATATCCTCATCCAGGCGCCCGACCCGGCGCAGGCAGCTGCGTTTTATGTCGATCAGCTCGGCTTCACAATTACCGGCACCGATGCGAATATGATCGGTCTGCACGGCAGGCACATCAACCTGTTTATCGAGAAGGGACCGGCGCTTGGGCCTGTCCTTGAGGCCACAGTTCCAAACGTGGCCGAAGCGCGCAACCAGTTGGTTGCGCATGGCTGCGAGATCGTGAAAGATGAGCCCCAGTTTCCGCGTTGCTATGTTCGCGATCCCTATGGACTCATCTATAACCTGACCACTTGATGGGAGTCCGCTGTACCGATGAACGATCGTCCGCTGGTATTGGTGCTCGCTGCTGAGAATGATTCGCAGCTTGCAATGTTGAGCGCGATCCGTCATGTGGCAGGCGCCACGTTCGAAGACGTCGCCTGCGCAGTTGCCGTTGCTGAGGTGATTTTTCATTGGTCCGGCAGCCGGGAGACATTGCGCACGGTTTTTCTCGCCAGTCCCAGGGTACGCTGGGTCCACTCGCGCTCGGCGGGTCTCGACGGCGTTCTCTTTCCTGAACTCGTCCAGAGCCCAGTCCCGCTCACCAACGGCAGCGGCGTCTTCAGCCAGTCGCTCGGCGAGTTCGCGCTCGCGGCGATTCTCTACTTCGCCAAGGACCTGGGCCGTATGCTGCGCAACCAGCAGGCGCGTCGATGGGAGCAATTCGACGTAGACGAGATTGCAGGTCAGACGGTGGGCATTGTGGGTTACGGCGATATTGGACGAGGGGTTGCCACACGCGCGCAGGCCATGGGGATGAAGGTGCTGGCGCTCAAGCGTCATGCGCCCGCACAATCCGACCCGCTGATCGAGAGGTTTTTTCTGCCACAGCATCTCCACGAAATGCTCGGCCAGTGCGATACCGTAGTAGCGGCAGCGCCTCTAACGCCTGAAACACACCACATGATTTCAGGGGCGGAATTCGCCGCGATGAAGCCTTCAGCCGTGGTGATCAACGTTGGCCGCGGCCCGGTGATCGACCAGGCAGCCTTGGTTCGCGCGCTGGCCGGCAAGCAGATTCGCGGCGCCGGGCTCGACGTCTTTGAGCAGGAGCCGATTCCGCAAGACGATCCCATATGGTCGCTCGACAATGTGCTCATCTCGCCGCACACCGCAGACCACACCAGCGCATGGCTCGACCAGGCGATGCAGTTCTTCCTCGAGCAATACGAGCGATTCGTCAGCAGCCGGCCGCTCAGGAATGTGGTGAACAAGGAATTGGGTTACTAGAGTCTGCTATCAACTTTCATGCGGAACTAAGACGCTTCGCTCATTGCCGTTTGCTGCTTTTTCTTCAGCACCACGGCGCTTCTCTCGTCAAACAGAATCGTTCCCTCGAATTTTCTGAATTCCGCGGCTTTCTCTGCGGGCAACTCCACTGCTTTAACCGTGAGCTCGCGCTCATAGTGGAGAACATTGCCCTTTGCGGTTACCGCCGAATGATAACTTCCAAAGTCGGTCTCGACACTGACCGGGTCGGGCAGATCGTCAATCACATAATCCGCCGGGAGCGTGATGTCGAAGCTGTCGCGCCAATGTCCGGTCGCTTCAAGATTGATGGGAAATGTCCTCGGCTTGTCGTCGAAGGGGATTGCGTCGTCTCCAACAACGCGCGGCCTGACCAACAACAACGGCCCCGCGCTGTGCGCATACTGGGGCACTGTTACTTTCAAATGAATCTCAAGAGGCTTTTCGAGGTCAGGCGGCTGCACAAAATCGATGGAGTCAAGAGTAACTCCGGGCAGATCCCGCGCCACCATTCTCTCTACTCCGGCGCGTCGCTCCTTCTCGTCGCTGTACTTCAGATCGAGCCGCAGGTCAGCGCCCTCGGGGCCGACCCCGGCCAGGATGACACTGCCGGTCAATGATCCGTCGGAGCCCAGCGAAAAAGCGCCGCTCTCTTCCATCCCATTTGCGTCCGGAGGCAGGACGGGCAGAGCCAATACCTGGCTCGCATCGCCGGCCGAAAGCAATCCGTAGCTTCCCTGTTCGTAGTTGGGCAGGTTGCCGACGGGCACGCGCTCATTGGTCGGGTCGAAGATCAGATAGCGCTTGCCGTCTTTCGCTTTGACGAGTGCCATCAGACGCGAATCATTCACGTCGGTCGGTATTTCGATCGCCGTAATCATGTGGTCGCCGTAGAACGAAGGCGCATCGGGATCGACGACGCCGCGCCGGTGGTCAACCAGTACGTACTGGGCTTGAATCCCCACGGCTGAGAGCATCGAGATCAGCAGCGTGGTTTTGTCTTTGCAGTCGCCATACCGGTTGCGGAAAATGTCGCCCGCGAAGTGTGCCTGCCAACCACCGATGCCGCGCTCGACGACAAAGTACCGCACGTTTTTCTGAATGTATTCCGTGATTCTCTTAAGCTTGGTGTAGAAATCGGGAGCGCCCGCCGCTAAGCTCTGCGTCTCAGCAGTAATCTCAGGCGAGGGGTCGGTGCGGTGCGCTTCGAGATTGCTGTACTCCACGCCGAGTTCGTGCCACTGGTTATCGACGCCATCAACGGCGGCAATGCCCCACTGCACCGACATGCGCGCCGCCAGCGCTGGCCGCGCGAGCGTGGCCTTTACATCGCGAAGGTCGAGCGCCTTCATGTCCTTCACTTCCCAGCGCCAATGACCGGGCTCAACCTCAGTAGGCCTTATCGGCTCATGCCTGTGCCAGGCTGTCGCATAGCTGCGACCGGGCGGCAGGTCGATCTCGAGAGCCTGATAGACCGCGGGAATCTCAGACTGAAACTGCCATTGTTGTTCTTGCTGATAAGGCGCCAGCACCTCTTCCGACTCGCAAATTACAATGGCTCCCGGATCGGCCGCAGGGGGACGAACGACACGAGTCTTTTCAGCCGAGAGCAATACAGAAGCGTACGGATCTCCATTGTCGGAGAAGTCGGTATCTTTCGCCTGGTATTGCTTCTCGTCCGCGCCGATCGTCCACACGTGAAAATAGTTAATCTTTTCGTCCACGTCGTAGCTAACCGCGCACTCTGCAAAGCGCCGGCCCTGCGGCTGCAGAATCCGAATGGCGGAGCGCTCGCGCTCCACGTCGCGGCCCTGGGCATCGATAGACTCAACATATTCGTCTGAGAGCATCACTGCGGGCGCGTCTTTCGCATAGTCCGGCGTGTGTACCCTTTCCGCGTCCAGGCCCCACTGCGGCACAGGCAGGTCCTTGTTGAAGATGCCGGCGTGCGCAGCGGGAGCCGCAGCACACATGGAAATAAGGGCTGTCAGCGCGAGAACTCGTAAGAAGACGCGGTTGTGCGTGTCAGTTTCCTTTCTGCGGCGAGGGATGAGCGAGAACTATCTGCTGCTGGTCAGCCGATGCCACCTTGAGGTAAAAGTCGCGAAGGTCCGGGTAATATTCGGCGTTAAGCAAAGTGTAATTCCAAGCAAGAACCCGCTCCACCTGGAAGGCCTTATCCACCGTTCCCGAACTGATTCTCATTGTGGCGTACCCTGGCCACTTCGCGTCAGTCAAATTCGGAGAACCTTCCACCACGTAGTCGTCAGGCAGATAGTAAGTAGCAACATCCTTCTCGCTCTGAGGATAGTGAACATCAATGGAAGTGATACGTCTGTTTTGCGCAACAAATAGGTGCTTGGCGCGCGTCTCAAAGAACAGCCCAGGCAGCATTAAGTACTTGCCCGTCGGCACACCCAGAGCGCCCTTGACTTTAAATACTGCAATCAGGTTCGATTCATAATCGCCTAAATTAAGAAAGCGGTCGAGCTCAGCTTCGACCCCATCCGGCAAATCGTTATCAACGGACTGGATGAACTTTTTGTTGAGCTCTTCTGCGTCGTTTTCCAGAGCGAATTGGCGCCAGCGGACTGAGTCCGCGTCATTGAGAGTGATGCGTACAGTGCCCGTCGCAGTACCCTGTTCCCCAATCGACAGGCTGGCCGCGCGTATCGTGGCGTTTTCTGTGTAATTGGTCGCTGGAGTTTGCGCGATAGAGACGCCGTTATCTGAGAGCCTGAGCCCAGAAGCCTGAGTATGTTTCCAATGCAATCGTCCAAAGTGGCACACGTCTTGTCCCGGATCGAGGAACGTTTCCTTGCCGGCAATCGTCACAATCGCAATATAATCGTCGAGCTGTTCGATCCGGAGGTAGGTCGGGTCAAACAAGGCTCGGCTGCGGACCACTACCTGCATAGGCCAGGCCTTGAGGCTTGCAGCGCGGGCCAGCGCCACATAAAGCAAGGCTATCTCGTTTCCGGTTCCACCTTTTTGTTCCCAAACATCGCCGGCGCTTCGCACATCTCTCAGCTTGTCTTCTTTGCGCTCCGCTTTCGATTTCTCGCGGCTGAAATCGGTATCGTCGAACTTCATCAATTCCGCATAGATTTTGCGCGCCTTCTGCTCATCCGTTTGGCCGGGAGAAATCATCCCCGCTGCAGCCGAATTAAGTTCAGGCGTTACTTTGATGAACTTCTCGGCTTGTTGTCCCCACCGCTTACCCTCACGGTCCCAAGAGTCTTGCTCGCTCTTGGCGTAGGTGTAATAAAACTCAACGCGTTGCCTGATCGCATTTATCGGCGGCATCCAGTCCTCGTCAGGCAATGGCGGGATGTCGGTTACATCGACTGAATAATGCCCATGCTTGTCAAGGACGACCGTCACGCCGGCCGAATGTGCGTACATCAAACGATCCAGCGATTCGCCGCGGTGGTCGGTAATAGTGCCAGCTCCCCATTCCGGATCGAAAAAGTAATGCGCTTTGTGAACAAAATACGGCTGCTGGATCTCCCAAATCGGAGGATCGACGATGTCCATCTTGTATCGAATCTCGAGCCGGTACTCCAGAATGCTGCCTACTTCAACGCTCGGCAATGTAAAGACCATCGTGTTTTCCTGAAATCCTTTGGTTTTCAGGTCCACAAGGTCTTCGGGCTTCGTCTCAAGCGGAATAACGGTCCCATCGGGATGGATGGTACGGCCCTGGATCTTCGTAACCTTAAAGTCGCCATGCTCATAGGGAATACGAACGATAGCGAGGTCTTTCCCCTTCTCAGTGAGGATCTTTATGCGCTCGTACAGCGTCCGCAAACTTAGCTTATCGTTGGTGGTCTCCTCGCGATAGAGGTAGACCGCTGCTGCTTCTGGCGCCTTCGGATCGGAGGTCATCTTGAGCTCGTCAGGCGTCGGGTCTTGAAACTGTGCACGAGCAGTTCCCGGCACCAACCATGAGACGAGCAGGAGCAAGGCAAAAAGCGGCGAGCATTCGCGGCGGACTTTCACTGCCGGAAAAGTGCGAGTGCGATCTCTCATGCTGGCCTGTCCTTCCCCGCGCACTCGCGCGCTAAAGAAAGCATGTGTCGCGGCTGGCCCAGCAAATGCCGATGCGCGATGTTGCCTCAATTGCTCTTCGCTTCCGGCGCTCCGGTCAACACAAGCTGTTCCTGGGTGGTTGTCGCAATTTTTTGATAGAACCCGCGCAGATCCTGATACTCCTCTGGCTTGGCCGTTGAAAATGCGCGCGCAACTGAATATGCAGTTGTGAACTTGCCTGGTTTTGTCTCGCTCTTCACGATGAGCAATGCATGCCCCGTCCAGCTCACCTGGTTGTCCTGTGGCGCACCTTCCACGGTCACGCCGTCAGGCAGGTGGTAGGTCACGATGTCGATGGAGCGCTCTGGATAGTGCATGTCGACCGGTTCCAGCCTTTTTTCCTGGCTTACGAACGGAGTTTTGGCGCGGCTCTCGAAGAAGAGTCCGGGTAACAGAAGCCGCTTGCCTGCCGGCGTTCCAACCGTACCCTTGACGACAATCATGGCAATCAAATTGGTATTGGGCGTGTCGATGCCAAGGAAGTGATCCACATGCGCGTCAACTCCGTCAGGAACGATCTGCTCGAGCGTCTTGTCAAAATCTTTCTTGACCTCGGTCATGTCGTTTTCGAGCGCTCTCTGCCGCCAGCGCATTGCAGTTTGACCGTTCATGACGAACGTAAATGTACCGTTGATGGCGCCCTGCGGATCGATCGTCAAGTCGGCGTCGCGGGTTGTCGTGTTGTCAATGTAGCTCTGCCCAGGCGTTCCCATCAGCCCCATTCCTTGAGAGCTCTCTCGAATGCCCTTCGCCTCCGCGTGATTCCAGTTCAGCTTTCCGAATGGGCACATCTTTTCTCCCGGGTCGAGAAAGATCGTGTCCGCCCCATCACCTAAAACCACCAGTGTGTCATCGAGCTGCGAGAACCTCATGTAGGTCATATCGAAGATCCCTCTGTTGCGATCAACGACCTTCATGGGATACGCCGGGAGCCCGGCGGCGCGAAGCATGGCCAGATAAAGCAGCGCGATATCTTCGCTTGAGCCGCTTTTCTGGTTCCAGGTGTCTTCTGCTCGCTTTACTGCTTTGAGACCGAGCGACTTGCGCTCCGACGCGGCCTTCTCGCGCGAGAAGTCGGTGTTGTCGAGGGCCTGAACCGCGGCATAGAGTTTCTTCGCCTTGTCTTGCGGGTTGTCGGTAGGCGAGACGATGCCTTCCACGGCAGCCTTGATTGTCTTGGTCGGTTCGGCAAAATGATCGACGTCCTTCTGCCAGAACTTCGCCTCGCTCATCCAGAATCTGGCTGGTTCAGACGATGGCATGTAGTAGAAGAACACCCTGTAGAGCGTGACGTCCTCGGGCGGCATGTACTCCTCGTCCGGCGCCGGCGGAATATCAGTGAGATCGACTGTGTAGTGCCCGCCAATACTCTGCTTAATGTCAACGCCCTTGGGCAGATTCTTCCACCACACCAATGCGTTGACCTCCTGTCCGCGCTCATCGACCAGGTACCGACTGCTACCTCCAGTCGCACCAGGCCAGAACTCTTTGAAAGGCGTGAAGGAGTAGTGAGCCTCGTGGACGTAATAGTGCCGCTGGATTTCCCAGAGCGGCGACGAGAAGTGATTGTCGTCGTAGCGCAACTGGTACTGATACTCAATGATGCTGCCAACGTCGACGCTTGGCAGCGTGAAAACCTTGCGCCCTATCTTGAAATCGCCTTTCTTCTCGAAAAGCAAGTCTTCGGGCTTTCCTTCCAGCGGCACGATCGTCCCATCGGGGTGAATAGTGCGGCCCATAATAGCCGCAACCTTAAAGTCTCCGCCATAAGGGACTTCAACGGTGGCGAGTTCCTTGCCTTTCTCCGTCAGTACCTTGATGCGTTCGTAGTAGAGCTGATAGTGCAGGGTGTCGTCATCGACCTGTTTCACTTCGAGGTAGACGGCCTCGGCTCCGGGAGCTTTTGGGTCGGAGGTCATTTGCAGTTCTTCAGTCGAGGGTGGCTGGAACTGCGCGTGGAGAAGCGTTGGAAACGAAGACAGGACGACGAGAGGGAGGCAAGACAAAAATACACGTAGGCGGAAGTTCATAAATTTGACCTGTTGATGGCGCCTTTTTTGGTTTAGCGCAATTCTAGCCCTTTGCCATTAACCTGTCGCGCCTTTTTTGGGTGTCGTTTTGGGTATTGACGGCCGCAGGTAACGTAAATGTGCATACGATCAGACGCTAATTCCGCGGCTCTCAAGCAGCGTGGACACAAGTGCGAGCGGCAAACCCATCACGTTGAAGTAGCAGCCCTCAACACGCGGGATCCATTTCGCCGCCAGGCCCTGGATGCCGTAAGCGCCGGCTTTGTCCATGGGCTCGCCCGTAGCGACGTAGGCTCTGATTTCTTCCTCAGAGAGCGCGAGAAATCGAACCGAGGTGACCTCGGCAGCAACTTCAACTGCACCGTGGGTCACTAGCGCTACGCCAGTTATGACCAAGTGGCTGCGTCCTGAGAGCATGCGCAACATGCGCGCAGCATCGGCCGCATCTTCAGGCTTGCCCAGGATTTGGCCGTCCAGAGTCACCGTGGTATCCGCGCCGAGAACCGCAAGCGGCCCAATATTTGTCGCTCTGTTTGCATTGTTCGGCGCGTCTCCTTCTGGAGATTCTGCCGCAACTTCGTCAAACACCGCCTGTGCTTTTTCACGGGCGAGCCGTGTGACATAGGCGATGGGGTCCTCGCCAGGCCTTGGGTGCTCTGGAATGTGCGCCGGACGCACGTCGAAAGTGAACCCTGCCTGGGTGAGCAACTGGCGCCGACGCGGCGATGCCGAAGCGAGAACAAGCATAATGAGATTATGGCAGCGGTGGTCAACAAGCGGCGCAAGCCAGACAACCCACGGGGATTAGACTTGAAAGAGCGCCTGCCCAAAATGAAAGACAGCAGGCTGGGGTCGCTCGCAAATGCACTTCAATTTTGACTTTACGGCCACTCAGATCGTCTGGACGCTTACATTTGCGGCTATTCTTGTGCTCCTCGTTGTTCTGCTGGGACGCGAGCGAGTGCGCCGTTTCCCGATCTTTACCACCAGCATCGTGCTTGTCGGGCTTAACATGCTGGCCCACAGGCTGCTTGCCGACCGGCTCGCGCCGCTGCCTTCAAGCGAGATGTTTCTGGCGCTGGCGGACGCGGGCGTGTTTGTCAGCCTGCTGCTTGTCATCGAGCTGGCGCGCCGGGCCTTCAATCAGGCGAAGTGGCCGGCATGGGTTACGGGCGTGGTCGCTCTGCTCGCCGGGGCAACGGCGGTGATCAAATGGTGGGGCGAATGGCCGCCCGCCAGTGTGGTGTTTGAACAATCGACCCTCGGCCATTTAAGGTTCATGCAACTTGTTGCGCAAAAGGGCGACCTCTTCAACGACGTGCTGGCCCTCGAGTTGTTCGTTCTGGTGGTGATTTTCGGAAGGCGATTTAAAGCCGGCTGGCGAAGCCACACTCAGCAAATCCTTCTCGGCCTTTCAACTACTTCGGTAACGCTGATCGTTATGCAGGTCATGTGGCAGACACTGAGGCGCAACATGCCCCACACTCAGGCCGGATACGACCACCTGATGAACGTGCAGGACAGGCTGGTGAATGCCAACAGCACAGTTGCGCTGGTGGTGATGATCTGGTGGATCGCGTGCCTGTGGATCGACGAACCTGGCGCGGCCGCCCGGCATGGGGTGGTTGTTACAACCGCCGACGGGAAGATTGTTGCCGCCACCGATAAGCCTGAGATTGAGCCGCCGTCGGAACCATCCGACAACGCGGCCACCACCTCATAATGACGGTAGAGTGCGTCCTCCCACCCTTTCGCCGACGAAGCCGGCGAAAGGGTGGGGCAACCTCGTCGGCACAAAATCAATGAGTCAAAGCCCTAGTGCGGTCGCCCCGGCAGGACAAAGTGCTCCCCGCAGCGGGGCTCGTAGAAGTCGCCGGCCATGATGATCGGGCTTGCGTAAGGAGCGGGCTTGCCGTCGACGAACCGCTGCGGGTACAGGGCCTTGGCTCCGCAGGAGCAGTATGCAACCAGCTCAGTAACATTGCCGGCGTAGGTGCGCACCAGCCAGGAGAGATCGAGCATCTCGCCGAAGGGAAGGCCGCGAAAATCGAGCTCGAGGCCTGAAACCATCACATCGTATCCCATTTCAAGCAGCCGCTTGGTAAAGAGGAAGAGGTCGGAGACAAACTGGCCCTCGTCGATGGCGATGCACTCAACGCGCTTGCCAATCTTATGCTCGGTTGCGGCGATGACCGGCAGCACCGACCACGGGTCGGAAGAACGGAATTCGACGGCCGGCATTTTGCCACAGCCATTGGGGTTACGGCTTTCCACCAGTCCCGCGGCGGCCTTGGTGTCTGCGCTGGGCTTGAGCAGCATCACGAACTGGTGGGCATACTCCCGGCGGGCTTCGATGCGCCGCAGCAATTCGGCAGTCTTGTTGCTGCGCATGGGCCCCACAATGAGTTCGAGCTTGCCGAGTTCGAGGTTGCCTGGGACAGTGATCACCAATGCTCCCCAAGTGATTGGAATGGATGCAACAGTGGCATTCTACGCGCGGGGAGGCGCTTCCCTGGCCTGTTGAAGATGTGGACGAAAAGGCGAAACCGGCCCAGACAAAAGGCAAATAATTCGGGTCGACTGCCATGGCGATTCACGCTCCATTTGGACAGAGTGTGGCTAAAATGCCACAGGACGGGAAGTGGATTTCCCGTCTAATCTGTCATATTGGGTGGGCTTCGGGGCTGGACCCTGGATCCATCCTGAAGCGTTCCGGTGAGCCAGGTGGGACTTGCGACAAGGTTTCCGGAACCCGATTCGATTCAAGTTGAGGAACCTGCTGAAGTGGCGCCGACGGGCTGTTTGGTATACCCAGAGAGACGCCGTAAGAGTTTCAGGGAGAAGTGTTTGGCCCAATCTGCACACCTTGAACAGACGATTGGAGACTCACTCGAATTTACCGGAGTGGGACTACACTCAGGAGCCCCAGTAACAATGCGATTGCTGCCTGCGCCGGGCGGCTCAGGAATCGTCTTCAGGCGAACCGACCTCGACAATTTTGAGATTCCCGCCACGGGCAGAAACGTGGCCAAGGTGAGCTACGCAACCAGCCTTATGCGGCAGGGTGTACTGATTTCGACAACGGAGCACCTGCTTTCGGCCTGCATCGGGATGGGAATCGACAATGTGATTGTCGAGCTGGACAACCTGGAACTGCCGATTCTGGACGGTAGCGCGCAGCCGTACGTTGAAGCATTCCTTCAGGTGGGCATCAGGGTTCAGCGGCGAAAACGCGAGACCATCCGTGTGCTGAAACCGGTTGAAGTGCGCGAAGGCAACAAATTCATCGGCGTGTATCCGGGATCGGGCTACCGGATCTCGTACACGATCGATTTCCCGGCGCCCATTGGGCAGCTGAAGACCTGCGTGGACCTGGCTGCAGAGCTTTACGGGCCGGAGATTGCCCCGGCCCGCACCTTTGGCTATAAGGCCGACGAGCAGAAGCTGCGGGACATGGGCTTGATTCGTGGAGCAAGCAGCGAAAACGCGATCATACTCGGCGCCAAAGGTCCGGAGAACGGGCCGCTGCGGTTCGAGGACGAGTATGTGCGCCACAAGGTGCTTGACCTGATCGGTGACCTGGCGCTGGCCGGCAAGCGGATTGAGGGGCATGTGGTGGCGGAGCGCGCCGGGCACGCAATGCACACGGCGTTTGTGGCGCGGCTACTGAAGGACCGTTCGGCGTGGGAACTGGCGCATGTTCCGGCGGCGGAAACCGGTGCGGAAGAACGCGCAGACGATGCGATTGGAACGCCAGCGCTGGTGAGCGCGTAGGACCAGACCCTGCCGCGGCAAACTCGCCGTGATCGCAGTCTGAGCTCTGATTCATCCCAAAATCAGGTGAACAGAATCCGCATGGGAGCAAGAGCGTCGAAGCTCTTGCCTTCGTTGGCGAGCTTGCCGGTTTCAGGGTCGCGGGCAAAGACGCTGATCAGGTTTGAGTCCTGATTTGCAACCAGCATCCAGCGCTCAGTTGGATCGAGGGTGAAGTTGCGCGGAGTTTTTCCTCCACAATTGGACCGGCCAATGGGCGTGAGCGCGCCAGATTTTGGATCGGCGGAGAAGGCGAAGAGGAAGTCGTTGTCGCGGTTGGCAAAGTAGACAAATTTGCCATCCTTGGTGATCACGGTGTCGCATGCGCGGGTGGGGCCGTGGTAGCCGGCGGGCAAAAGCTCGATGCGCTTGACGAGCGAGAGACTGCCTCCGGCTGAACGCCACTCTAGAACATCGACCGTGGAGGCGAGCTCGTTGATTGAGTAGGCGGTGTGGCCGTTGGGATGGAAGTGCAGGGTTCGCGGTCCCGAGCCCGGAGCGGCTGTATAAGTGCCGCTCGGACTAAGCTTGGCTGTCGCGGCGTCGAGGCGGTAGATGTGGATGCAGTCGCCACCCAGATCGTTGATGTAGGCGTAGCGATTGTCGGGCGAGAAGGACGCGTAGTGCGCGTGCGCAGATTCCTGCCGATCGGCGTTAGGACCGTGATGTTTATAGTGCTCGGTCCAGACAGCCTCGCTGAGTTTGCCATTGGAGATGCGGAAGCTGGCGGCGCTGCCTCCCATATAATCTGCGGCGACGAGGGTCTGGCCGGTCTGGTCCACAGCAACGTGACAAGTACCGACGCCTGCCGAGGCGCGAGCGGAGAGCGGCCGCAGCTCGCCGGCATTGAATTCAAAGCTGGCGACTTCGCCGGCGGGCTTCCCTTCGAAGGAATCGATCTCGCAGGCGGCGAAGACAAAATTCTTGCCGGGCGAGAAGGCGAGCCAGTCGACACTGGGGACCTTTGCGGCGACACCAACGGGCGTTAGCTCGGCAGTTGCCGGATTCCAGTCGTAGGAGAGAATGCCGTTGGGCGCGCCTGAACCAACCAGAACGCGAGTGCGGGTGCTGGCTTCCTGGGCGCGGAGACTTTGTGACATTGCGGTGGCGGCAAGTGTGGCGGCAGAAGCTGAAAGCATAAATTCTCGGCGGGAGAGATATCTCATGGCGGAGACCATTTTCGCCGATGAAGCCGGGG
Organism: uncultured Acidobacteriaceae bacterium; assembly: GCA_963836635.1. Classification (GTDB taxonomy): domain Bacteria; phylum Acidobacteriota; class Terriglobia; order Terriglobales; family Acidobacteriaceae; genus Telmatobacter. Next base: position 13,629 of record CAWILB010000045.1, read on the forward strand.
ATGCGCCAGAGACCGGTTCTTCTAAACTGAACGCGGGAGCAGACTTTGTCGCAGTTCATTAATCTTGTGCGCATTCCCGCGCTGGCGATTCGCCAGCATGTAAAGCCGCTCCCGCGGCTGGAAATTCTGGGAGAAGACGTGCTGCGGTTGCATGTGTGGCCCAACGACATCGACCTGAACATGCACATGAACAATGCGCGCTACCTGAGCGTGATGGACTACGCGCGCACCCACCTGCTGGCGCGAACGGGGATGCTGGAACACATTGTCCGTTCGCGGTGGCAGCCGCTGGTGGGCGCGGCGTGGGTGACATACCGGCGGCCACTTCCGCTTTTCTCACGGTTCACGCTCACAACAAGAGTGGTGTGCTGGGACGAACGATGGTTCTACATGGAGCAGACCTTTGCCAACATAAAGGACCAGTGCGCAATTGGATGGGTGAAGGGTGCTTTGCGGAATAAGCGGGGCACGCTGGATCCACAAACCGTGATTGACGACGTGGCTCCCGGCACGCTCAGTCCGGAGATGCCGGAAGCCCTCGTCGCTTGGAACCAGCTTACCCGCGAAAAGCTCCAGAAAGACAGCCAGTAGCAAACAGCCAGCAGTTCGCTGGTGCGTTGGCGAAATTATGCGAGACGAGCGAGTGCCGCTCGTCCCGCCGTGACTCTGTCAATTGAGTCTGAAGTCCACGTTGACCGTGGTTTCAACTTCGACTGGCTGGCCATTGAGTAGGTACGGCCGATAGAGCCACTGCGAGACCGCGGACATTGCGGCCTGCGTAAGCATAGGCGAACCGGTGACGACGCGCAGGTTTTCGATCTGACCGCTCTTTGAGATGGTGGCCTGCAAGACGACGGTGCCTTCGGTGCGCGAGGCCTTGGCAAAAGGCGGATAGGAAGGAACGACTTTACGTAGCAGGAGACCTTCCATCACTCCCTTCGAGACGTTTGTCGGGCCTTTGGGTTGGGATACGACGACGGCAGGGCGTCTGTCGACGCCAAAGGGGTTGTCTCCGCTCGGGATCTTTGGGTCTCCACTCATCTCAGTCCAGACGCCCGAGGAATCAGGGATTTCGTGGATATTTGTATAGTCGATACGCGGTGGGATATGCGATGGTGCGGTGAAAGTCGACAGATCGAAACTCCGCTGCACCGCGACCGCGCCAGGCGGGACGTGAACTGGCCTCGGTGCATCGGGCGGAGGCGCCGGCGCTTCAATCAGCATGATGCTTGAGATGCGGGGAAGAGCCTCAGGGTTGATGAGGGGAATGAGAATGAGCGCCAGCAGAACGGATGCATTGAGCGCAAAGGTCACGAACATCCATCTGCGGCTGCGCGTGCGGATCTTTCCTGTGGATTCGCCGCGTTTTTGCGCGGGTTTCGCGCGGT
>CAWILB010000046.1:0-68699 GCA_963836635.1 uncultured Acidobacteriaceae bacterium
CTTTGCCGATACTTTAGCACAATCCTGAACCATTGCGGATAGGAAAACTGTTCAATATTGCTCACTTTTCCCAATAAAGTTTCGCGCTGCGATGCGGATCCCAGCGCCGGTCAGCCTCGCAATCGCCGGCGCCGAAGGGGCCGTAGCGGGCTGGCCCGCATTTCACACAAGCCCGCGAATTCAATGCCGCCGGTTTGACGCCAGCCGTTTGCGACTAATTGCGTGACACGCGCGCAGAATTGCGGATGGACGAAAAGCGTCGGCGGTACGCGATGAAATGGAGACCAGCAGAATAAATTTAGGCAATTAAATATAGTTAGCTCACTGAATGTAACAAAAAGACAGGTACATTTGTTTGGCACGAAAAACTCGTTTTAGAGGACTTACGATGCGAATCCAAGCCTTCGCACGACGCTATCGCAATTCTCGCTTCGCCCGCTCCAGCAACTGCGCGAAATCCGCGTCCTCACCCGGATCAATTCCTGCGAGCAATGTCTTGAGGTGGGTTGGAGAGTTGCCGCCGAACGACATGAGCAAATCAAGCGCCCGTCGGCGGATCTCCGGGTTGTTAGAATTCAGGTCCGGCGCGAACTCCGCAATACCGGTTGCGACTGCCTCACGACACGCTTCGCGGAGGTTCTTCACGCCATCGTTGATCTGGATCTTGGGCCGGTCAGGATTGGGGACGGCACAGGCGATTTCGATAAGTAAATCGTACGCGGCAACTCGAATGGCGGCCCGATGGGACGAGAGCAAGATATCAAGGATGTACGGTATCGCGAAATATGCGCTTTCGTGGAGGGTTCCTTGTAAGACGACGTAATTGTCCAGGCTCCAGTACGCATCAAATATCTCCGAAGCGTCCCGCGCTGTGGCGAGAGCTCTGAGTGCAGCAGGAATGTTCTCGGCGGTTCCGTGGGCTGTTCGCAGGAGCGGCCAGTTCACGTTTTCGAGTTCTGCGAGTGACTTCCTTATGATCGGCATCTTACTGTCCTGCTCCGGGCATTTTCACACCGGGCCCCGCAAAGATGACGCCCTCGGGGAATTGCGCTTTGATATATCTGGTCTGACAACCCAAGCACACCGGTGCCTGTTGACCGGTGCGCGGTCTCAGGGCTTCAGAGAATCTCACTTTCGAGGCATCGCCTCCAAGGCGGCTCACCACCATCTCCTCCGCACACTGGCCGCCGGTGTTATATCCGCCCGCAACCGCACCCGTTTCAATATTGACACCCCCGGTCACCACAGCAACCGCTTCGCGCTCCGCTCTTGGCAGGTCCTTCCATGCCGCCACCATCGTATTCCGGGCGTTGCGAGCATTTGTAAACGCCTCCGCATCGCCGATGACTTGCGTGGGCAGCCTTTTCACAACCATTGATCCCTGCATCCAACGGCCAACCACCGAGGCTCGCTTGAGTGCCGCCAAAGATCGAATCGCCGCCCCTTGAACGAAGGGAAACACGACATTCAGGAGATATTGCACAACCAGGATCGCTGCCGCCAAAACGGTGTCGAAGAGCAGCGTCTCCATTTGTTTGCGCACATCCTGCTTGACTTGCCACAGGACGGGAAGAGTGCTCTGATTGCGGCTTGCCGGCCAGAGAAAGCCGCCCGGACCAGGCTGAGCTTCTTCTAACTGCTTTTCGGCCTCCTCTTCGCTCAACTGCTGGTCGCCGATTGTATTGATGTCGATTTCTGAGTCAAACACGTTGCCAAAGGCGATGATGGTTGAGAAATCGTTTGGATTTTCTACTCGATACTTGGGCTGCCAGCGATAGGTGGTGATCGAGGAATCGATATACAAACCCGTGGATTCCTTGGCTGTTGCCCGCTCGATCAGATAGCGGATGTGGTCACGGTCAGCCTCATCGGCGGCGTCAATGTGATTGCTGATTTGTGCGGTGGCGCCAAAGTTATCCTTCAGAAACTGCACCTGGTCGCCCTCACTCAATGTGCGAAAATCGGCGAAGAATGCCTTCCAGTCCTTGCCATCGATGAGATCGATGAGATGCTGTTCACGATCCGGGGTCAGCTCCTGAGATGGGGGCGTGATAGATGCGGGTGGAATGCCAGGAGCAGTCATTTTGGCGACCTGAGAGTCGGGCCCGACTTTGGGATTATCAACGGCTCCTTGGTGGATGTAGCCAACTTCTTCAGGACCGAGCCGGGCGAGCCGAGTCTCGATGTCCACGTAGTTGAACCCGTTGAGCTTCTCAGCGGCATCCTGCCAGTTGCCGGTCTTCCGCGCATCCGCGAGCGCAGCCTGATATAGCTGATCAAGTTGTTCCCCGGTGAGGTGCGCAGTCATGAGCGCAACCTGCGATTGCGGACCAACGCTCGCATTCTTGACTGCGCCATCGTGAATCTGTGTGATCTCACCCGGCGCAAGCTTCGCGAGCCGCGCCTGGATGTCGTCACGATTGAATCCATTTAGTTTCTCGGCTGCGTCCCGCCAGTCCCCCGTCTTACGAGCGTCGGCAACCGCCGCTTGATATTGCTGATCCAGGTCAGCGGCCGACTGTGGCGTAGGCTGCGACGGGGCCCCTCCGTCATCCTGCCGTTGCACGGTCTGCTCACCAGCGGAACGTTGAGGCCGGTTCTGTTGCTGAATGGTATGCGCAAGCTCGTGCGCCAGTAGAGTTCTGCCCTTGTCAGAATGGGGATCGAATTGTCCGGGGGCGAAGGCGACATGGCTGCCGCGAGTAAAGGCCAGTGCCTGGATGCTCCTTGCAGCGGCTCCGGCAGCATCGTCCGTATGCACTCGTACGTTGCTCAGGTCGCGGCCAAATCGCGGCTCAAAGAAGCTGCGTGTTTGCGTGTCCAGCGGCCGTCCCGGTGATCGTAGCGCACGATCCACTCCTTGATGCTGCACATGCGAGGATGAGACTCCATCCGGTTTGCGCGCAATCGCGGGCTGTTTGTGCTGACACTCTTCGCACGTCTCGCCACTTTGAGAGCAGGAACACGACGAGGGTACGGGCGCACCCGCGTGTGCGCGCATGACGCGATGCGCAATCTGGTCGGCTTCGCGTTCTTCTGGATCGTCGGGTTGACTGATGGCAAGCTTGGCTCGAATGCCGCTTTGACGCAGCAATTCACCGACGGCTTGATTGCCGGCGAGTTGCTGCAGTTGCATCACCGGATGCAGAGACAAAGAATCCGATCGCGGGCCGGACCGTGCGGGCGCCGCGGCCTTAACGTTCATCGCCGATTCATGCGTTCGCTCCATTGCCCATCCAACTTCAGGTGCGGCTCAGCAGCGTTCCCGTGTGATCTCGTAGTACTCGCGAAAGTCGGCCCGTGAAGGCAGCTTGCCCAACTTCTGCATTTCGCGCGCCACGGCAAGGACGAAGTGTTCCATGCGAATGGAACCGCCTTCAGCCGCTGCGTTATACGCGGCGACCAACACCGCATTGCAAATGTTTCCGCCGGCCAATTCGAACTGACGCGCCAGAAACTCAAAATCGACATCGTCAGACAAAGGCGCGCTGGCCGGAATCATGTTGCGCCACAGCCGCTTGCGATAGACCGGCTCAGGGAACGGGAACTCGACAATGTATTGAATGCGCCGAGTGAAGGCCTCATCGATATTTTTGCGGAAGTTCGTTGCAAGAATCACGACGCCCTCGTACTCCTCCATCTTTTGCAGCAGGTAGGCGACTTCGATGTTCGCGTATCGATCATGTGCGTCTTTCACTTCGGAGCGCTTACCGAATATGGCGTCTGCCTCGTCAAAGAACAGGATTGCATTTGAAGATTGCGCTTCGTGGAAAATCAGGCTCAACTGTTTCTCGGTTTCACCGATATATTTGCTCACCACAGTGGAAAGGTCGACCTTGTAGAGATCGAGACCCAACTCCCGCGAGACAATTCCGGCAGACATGGTCTTGCCGGTTCCGCTCGGTCCGCTAAAGAGAACGTTGAGCCCTTTGCCATGCATCAAACGCCGGTCGAATTCCCACTCGCAAAAAATCGTGCCTCGATACCGTTGTGCGGCGCACACCTCACGCAGTTGTTGTAGTGTGCGAGGAGGAAGCACGAGGTCGCGCCAATCGTGCACCGATCCCACCTTTTGGGCGTAACGTTGCAGGCTTCGGTTTGACTGCGCGCGGGCTTCTGCCTCGAACTCGGTCACGCCGAGCCTCGACACGTCTTGCCCGGACATTCCGGCATGAGCTGCGGCTGCGTTGCAGGCAGCTTCGATCTGACCTCCGGAAAGAACAAAGCGATTCGCAAGTTCCGACGCGGCCGGGTGCGGCAAGGTTGCGCCGATCGATTCGACGGCATCCCGCCACAGACTAATGCGATCGGGGAAAGCGGGAACAGGGAATTCGAATATTGACCATGGGCAGGAGAGCCTGGCTGCGGCCGGCTGCAACAGTGTCTGACTTGTAATAAAAATTGTGCTACCCTGCCGCGACATTGAATCGAAGACTGCCTGAATCAGGGATTGCGCGCGCTGGCGCTGCGCCGGGTCGTCGCCGAACCACGCGTCCACGTGCCGGAGCAAAAGATTGGCGCCACGCAATTGCGCCTCGCGATTGAAGAGTTGAAGTGCAGTCAACGCATCGAGACTTCCTGCCTGGCGAGTATCGGCGGTAACAAGGCTGCGGCCGGCCTCGAAGCTGAGCGCTTCGGCCGCGGCGGTTTTTCCAGTGCCCGTCGGGCCCCAAAAGAAAAACACGCCGCCTGCGTTCGTGACCGGGGAGAGTGCAGCCCGCAACTGTTCAGCAAACTGCGATGGAAGGTGAAGCGACTTGAGAGAGCGCGCAGGGCAGACCGTGCGCGTGAAGGAACGAACTCGACTATCCAGCTCGTCATGCTCCAAAAGAAAATCAATGATGCGCTCGTCTGGCCTGACTGCGCGCGATAACAAGGGCGCTTCGCGCTCCTGAGCCTCATCGAAAAAACGCAACAACGGGGCTCGAAACAACGCGCCACTCGGAGAGAAAAGTCTTCGCAGGTGGACGGACTCGAGACAGTCTCGCGCCATAAGACGCGTAAGCAGACCCACTGTGGGTCTCTTTCGCGTTACGTCGTTTTGCACGTAGGAGTAGAGCAATTCAAACGATGAGTCGATTTCGGGAGCGGCTGCGAACAGCAGAGCCTCGCGTTCCAATCCGTCAAGAGAAAACGCCGTCGCGAGCCTGTCCAGGGGAAGTAGCGCTCCTGACTCGTATGTCGCGGTGCAGCGCGCGGCAATCTCCTGCGCACACCCGCTTATGCGCACTGAAAATGAATGCGCTTCAGGGAATGAAGTGTGCCTATCACCGTTCGCCACGTCGGGTTGTGCGGATCCGCGAACAATAGCATCGATTTGCTCGTCTGAAATATAGAGACCGCGAAACTGATCCTCTCTCAGCAGGTTTGCCGCACGCAGGCGCGCGACTTCGCGAAGCAGGATCCAGCGGAGCCGCTCCACTTCAGCCACCAGATGCTCGGCGCCGCCGAGAAAGGGCTGCGCCCCCAACTCATCGGAGATGCCTATCTTTGGGGGGGAAGCAGACATACTTCTCTCCCTCCGAGCCATGGAATTGTGAAGCTCTGTCTGGCCATTCCTGACATTTCAAGAACAACGGAGAGCGGAGAGGGTGGAAGTTCGACTTCGATTCGGCCTGGCAAGTTACGCACGGTGGTCACGCCCTCAAGAAAGTTCTGAAATATGAATGTGGGGCTCGACGCCTGAAAGCCCAAAAGGCGGCGCGCGAAATTCCTGATCGCGGCGCGGCTCAAGAGCACAATCATCATCTCCAGAGCGGCGTCGTCGCAGGCCTCCGATTCTGGACACGAAAAATAGTTGAATTCGGCGGCCGATGATTGAGTCAAACGTTCGACACGACCACGCTGGGCCACCGGAATCAGTCGCAGGGACTCAAGAAACTGAGCGGCAGCAACAATTCCTGGTTCTCCATCTTCGATTGGGATCAAATTAACCGCGTACCGCCGCGAACGTCCTGATCGCGCGTATTGTGCCAACGAACCGAGAAGCATCAACGACGGAGGATTGCCGGTGAAGCGTTCGATTTCTACGAGAACTGCGCACAGCGCTTCCTCCATCTCCGCACCCTTAAGAGCAGGCGCGCAGGCATGGAGCCACTCATCGCCGGCCACATCACGCACTAGCAGGAGTTCGAATTCCTGACGTGGCGCCGGAAAACACTCGGCGATCAGGCACCGGCATTCTAGACCTCTGACCTTGATGAGGCTGGCCGTCAGGAGCTGCTGCGCGCGGCTCAGAGCCTCCGCTTCAATTGAACCCCGCAATGCACGTCTTGAACAGACGCATCCTGATAGCAGAGCGACCGCGATATTTGAGAGCGCGGCGTCGGCTCGCGCGGCTCCCAGGCAGCGCGCTATCACCATGTGCCGGAAGTGAGCGGAGAGTTCCCGAGCCTTGTCGCATTCCCCCGCTGCGGTCTCCGAAACTTCATGCAACCCGACGCTTATCAAAGCCGGGGCAAGCAGGTAGACGCTGCCGAAGGCGGATATCATGGATTCGCCTGCGGAAAGAGGCTCCGAGTCAGGCCGGCGCGTCTTTCCGTCGAGGACTGCCGCCGCCTGCGATGCCCAGTCAGGATCGCCGCTGGAAACCTGGAGGAGGAAACTCAATCCTCTTTCCGGAGATGAGGCGCCGTAGCTTCGCGCCATCGCAATTGCTTTCTGAAAACTGATCGCATTCGACGCGATGTCGCGAACCAGCCGATCGGCCTGAAGCGACGTCGGCATGGCAGCGAGTACGCCCGCAAGCGATAGCAGGCCGCCGACTGTGGCATGCAATTGCGAATCCCGTTCCGAACCCGGAAAATTTATTGCGGCGAGGGTGAGCCAGCGAAGCGACTCATGAGAAACTCTCTCGGTGTTTGAGCGATCACGGAGTGGTTCCTCGCTCAAAAGCGCGAGAAGGCGGCCTGCCCATTGCGACAGAATCGAATCAAGATGAGGTTCCAGTTGGGCAGCTGAGTTGCTGACGGTGCTGAACTTGGTGAGGCTCGCGTCGCCGCCAACGAATTGATCGTGCAGCCCATACTGAAAGCAGCTCTGGCAGATCAAACGTGCATCGGCATTCGCGAGCGCGGAGAGAAACTCGTCAAATCTGCCGGAACGTGCGATGGCAAGCAGAATTGCTACGCCTTCTTCGGATTCTCGCGCGATCGATTCGGCAACCGCACGTCCAGTTGGAAGCGCAAATAACGACTCGAATTCCTCGTAGTACCACTTGCCTCTTGCACGACCGGCGATATGGTCGAGGACAAATCGTGCGGTCCAAGCCGCGTAGTTCGGGAATCGGAGAACTTCGTCGCTGGACGAGTCACTTGTAGCGACTCGAACGATAGCTCCCGCTAAATTCTCTCCCCACTGCCGCGCTATCAACGCGATATCCTGGGCAGCCACGTCCAGGTTGAAGTCGAGATCGAGTTTGCGGATTCGCACAATTTCATCGTCCGCATCGGGTAAAGCGCCCTCGAGTCGCCGGCCGCAAGACGACGGCAGTTCCTCGGCAATATATCTTTCCACTTGGTCAGTCAGATTGCGCAGTCCTGTGAAGTTCGAGAGCGCGCCCGGTTCCACGAGAAAAGTGTTTCGCCATCGCTCCATGACGATGCGTGACATTTTCGGCGGCGCCACACTGCTCATGCCGCAGCGCCCTCCTTCTCACGTAGCTCCAGCTCCGATGCAGCCTTCGTCTGCAACTCCTCAAGTACCTGGATCGCGCCGCTGATGCGCAGAATGGTGTCGCGCAGTTCCTGGCGGCGCTGGTCAAGCAATTCAAGTTGCCGCTGTCCCTTCTGGAATTCGGCTCCAAGTTTCCGGAGTTTGTCATTCATGGGTAGCTCCGCGTCGTGAATTGCGCTGCTCCGGCGTTCTGTTCCCGCGTTATTGATGCGAAATGATGACCGGTATAAGTCCTTTGCCGCTTGCCAGAGCGCCAAGTGCCTTGCCGATGATCGCTCCTGGTTTAGGTGCCGCATTGGGATCAAGCTTTTGTGCGTGCCCCGGGGTTGAACTCGTGACCAGCAGATCGCCGGGGGCTACAGGCGCGACATCGGCGTCAACCTTGCAATAGGCGAAGGCCCCCAGCGTGACCATTACACCAACTTTCACGTTGCCGATCTTCGCCCGGCTTAAATCGCTAATTCGCGCGTCCGCCAGTTCCGGCTCATCGACGATGCCGCAGACTCTCGTGTCCCCAACCGTATCGGTCAGTCGCACTTCTACTATGGGTATCTGGTTGGTCGATCCGTAATAGAGAGATGACGGCGTGGGATGAAGGACAACTACATCGCCGCGTTCAAGTGCGATTCCATCGCGATTAATGAATCGGTCTTCCACGCAGCCGGTTTTGTTTGGGCAGATGAAGGCCCCCGCCACGGAAAGGTTGCCCGCGATGACGACATTGCCACTATGGTCGATCGACATCTGTTTGTTGAATCCGGTGTAGAAGTCGAGCCCGTGAAGATTCGTCGACCCTTGGCGACATGAGCCGATGCCTTCACCGCTAGCCCGCCCGAAGGTGAGCGCCGCCCATGGCCCCTGGGCGAGAGTCCCGGTATTCGAATCGGCCTCATCGATGTTGAGTCCGGTGTTGACCGTGAGACTCTGTTCCGGCGTTGCGGTGCCGATGCCGACGTTTTGCGTGCTGGGCCCGGAACCGGATGACTGCGTGGGTTGAATGAAAATGCGATTGTCTACATGCGCGCCCGTCCCCGTAACTTCTCCGATATTGAGGCCGAGAGTACTTCCGTCGAACTCCTGGTTGATGTACCAGGTTGGGTTGTCGTTTGGATCGAAGAACTGCACCAGTTGCTGGTTGGTTGCCGCAGTGGTGGCGACAATATTCAGAGGACTAAGAGAAGACATCGTGTTCGGGTCATAGAGGCCGCCAATCACCGCGCTCGTCTCGGCGTTCAGCAGGTAATCCACCTGCAATGAGCCCGCGACTTCAGCCTGGACTCCACCCAGGTTTGGATCGGACGAACTCGGTGGCGCAGGATAGGGTGAGTTGCGATCGACAATGTAATAGAGACCTGCGGGTGCGTATGCGGTCTCAGAGACGTTGCCCACGTACAGGCGACCGAAGTTCGCCGAGGTAGCAGAGTCTGTTGGGTCGTTGGGTACAATCTGCAGGAACACTTGGTTGTAAGGATCCCACTTAACTCGGCCCAGCGGCACCCACCAGTTCAAAGTAGAGTCGTCATCCGAAAACTCCTGATACGGTACCGATCCATCGTAGGGAATCGTGATTTGCGGCGGATCGGTAACGATCGTCGTGCCGGACGAAGAGCTTGAGGACGACGACGGCTCAGTCGGCGGTGAAACCTGCACGCCATCCACAACGATTGCCGTGCCTGGCGGAGGGGTTCTGGTTGCGGTAACAACAAGAGTGTAGGTTTCTTCAGTGCGCGCGTAGGCATTCGCGACGTTGGCGCTGGTGCACGCATCGGCCGACGGCTCCAGCAACTGCTCTTCATATCCGATCCATATATATAGGAGCACCGGAGATGAGCCTGGATTCGGGCTGTAGAAAGCAGCGAACATATCGGCCGTGAGCTGCACCTGATTTAGAACAACGATCTCCCGCCCCAGCCCATCCACCGCCATCCCCGGCTGCAGGTAGACGTCCACATCAACGTTGCTTCCGTCAGTACCCCCGTTCGGCGCCTGCGCGAGCTCGAGCCCGGTGACGATGCCGAATGTGTGCTGGCCGAGGTTGTGGCGCCTGCGCATGTCACGGTGGTACTCTTGTTCGGCCTGAAAGTCGACAGCGCCGAGGAACTCGCCCTCGTAGTAATTGAGCCGTTCAATATCGGTAAGATAAGTCATGGTTGGCATCCTGCGAAAACGTGTGATCGGATCGGGTTAGCTGAGCGCGTCAGGCGCAATCGAGAGCACAGTTAGTCCCCCTGGCCGGGTGTCTCGGTCCCTGGCGGCGGATTGGTCTGCGCTCCCGACGGATTCTGGGGCTGCATGTTTGCGATCGTGCTTTTCATGCCCGTGACTGTATCGGTGAGGCTTTGTACCTGGAGTTGAAGTGCGCGGGTCGGATCGGTAACCTCGATTCCCACGATCGACTGGTTGGTGCCTTTCACATATACGGTCAGTGGCTGACCCGCCGAAACGGCAGCCGGCGCGTACTGCGAACTCGCTGTGGATGCTGAGAGATCCCACGACGGATCGTTGTCGACAGCCTGAACGTCCAACTGCGAGTACTGTCCTTGATTACTGGAGAAGTCCTGGTTGTCGGTCTTCTGGTTGTAAAAGTTGTTCTTGTCTAAAGATGCTTGCAGATTCTGAAGAGGCTGACCGACAAAGGGGCGCATGTCCATCGCGTTCATATTCGGGTTGATCGTGTTCACCATCGAGGCTCCCATCTTCTGCGACACGAACGAACTGACGGTTCGATTGAACATGGCTGAATTTGTGAAGCCATTGGTGGTGAAGTTCGAGGTGTTATATGCGTATTGAGAGGGAAACAGGCCCACCATGTTCTTCAATCGCGAGGTTGAACAGCAGAAACGCTCGAGGATGTCATCAAAGACCTTGCCGATGGCGGCGAATAGAGGCTCAAGCCAATACTGCAGTGTGTTGAAGCCGATCAATTGCTGACGGCATTCAAAGTGGCAGATACTCATGACAGTGCCATTCTGCACGGTAACGCAGGCCAGCGACACACGAGTGTCGCAGGGATCGGGTGGGCACTGCGGCAACAGCGCCAGACACACGCAATCGAGAATGGCCGTGACCAGAAACAGGCGAAGCTCTCTTAGGATCTCCTGGTAATCGCCGACCGTCGTATTCTGAGTTGGCGACGGGACCATGTATTGATTCAGCGTGTTCAGGGCTTTGCAATTGGTGAGAATGGAGTTTAAGAGGAAGTACTGCTGAACACTCAGGTAATAGTTCAAGGTTGCCTGATAGGCCTGCTGCACGTTGTCCTGGCTTGCGACCAGGTCCGGCGCCTGCTCGGCCAGTTGTATGAGCCCTTTGACGCACTGTTCCGCTTGATACAGGAAGGTGCCCGGCTGGGGCGCGCTCGAATCCTCAGGAAGCGTGCAAACGCCGAATTGAAATCCTTCGATAATGCGGGTAGGCTGGCAGGCCGCCGTGGTTGTAGCCGACGAGGACGATGAGGCGGAAGACGAACCCCCGCAACCGCAAGCACCGCTGCTCGAATTCCCGTTGCCTCCGCAACCGCATCCGCTGGGCTTGTTAGAGTTTCCGCCGCAACCGCAACTGCAGCCCCCGCCGCTCGATGAGCTCGACGATTGCTGAAGCGGTGTGACCATTTGGGTTGCCTGCTCCTGGTACTGGACGGTGATGCACCATTCCTGGATTGCGTCAGTGCAATTGGGCATGGGCCGATAGCGCAGTGGCGAGCAATCGACGGCTGTCTGTGAGGGCGTATTGCACGCCTGAATCGCCTGCAGTACGTTAAACGATTGCGCCTGGCAGACAATGATGTCGTTGCCGCAGGGGTCAATCGCATACCCGGGATTGATGGTGACCCAACCTGGGCAGTCGCTGCAGGTAACCTGCAGGCCGCACACCACTCCCCACCCGTGCAGATAGCGGTTGTGCAGTCGATTCTTTGCAAGCAGGTACTGCTGCTCGTTGTTGAGGTCGGTGTCGGTCAAAAGCTGGCCGGCAAAAAAGCGCGTGCGGTCAAGGCACTCAAGCCCTCCGCAACTGCTGCAACAGCATCCTGTCGAAGACGTCATCGGCGCCCGGAGTCCGATCGCGGTCGCGGTGGCATCCATCGTCGTTACGCCGGAGCTCGACAGATTGGCGCGCGGCGCGATGCGAATGGTTTGAGCCTTTGGCGCACGTATTGCATTTGCCATTGCGCGCTTTTGTGCGGCGGCCGGCCGTATCCGTTGGGGCGTTCCTGTGATTCGCGGCATTTCTTGTCTCCCGTATGTCGAACTCATTATTGTGTGCGGCGATGCAAAAAGGGCATCGGCTTCGATGGGTTAGTTACATTACGTCTATGGCGGAGGCAGCAGTCCGAACCAGCTTTCAAAAGTGCCACCCTCCAGGAAGTAGCCGCTCCCTTGCGGCCGCTCGCCAGTCGGGAAGCTTGTAGTTGGCGAAGACGCGCCTGCGCGCACGAACTGAGCACTGATGGCGCGCGCATCGGGTGTATTTGTATCGAGAACGAAATCTCCTTTGAGCCTGACTCTCACGATCAGTGGCGCGCCTTGGTTGGCAAAGATCGCCGTGTTGAGATTTGTCTGGTCAAAGATGAAGCCAAGCCCGTTCGCAGTAGTTGCGGAAGGTGCAACGGATGCTGAGGCAATCAGATTCGGATTACCGGAATCAGGCGTCCATTGCACGCCAATCACAGCGCCAATAACCTGCTGAGGTTGATAAAAGCCCGATATGTGCTCCGTCGTAACCAGGTTGCCCAGATCTGTTCCCTGGTTCGGGTCGAAGTACACTTCAAAGACGTTGAGGTAGGAATAGGCCGATTGCAAAACGTCTCCGATATTGGCCTGGGGCGGAATCTGCACATCGCCGGAGAAGCCGATTACAATCGCGGCCAGGTTGTTGTTGCTGCTCGGATTCGCGCCATAAGCGGTCAGGTCGAGACCCAGCGACGGAGGCGTCGCAATTTGAGTGGAGTTCAGGGTCGCATGCGCCCAACTAAGTGCGTTGATGGCAACCAGGCCCTTCTCAAGTCCTCCCCCCGGAGTCCCTTGGGCGCCGGTAGAGCCCTTCGTTCCGGTCCCACTCGTCGTTCCCTGATCGATGAGGCATTGGACTGCTTCGGCAATCAGATCGGTGCTGGGCAGCAAACGGCGATTCGAAAGATTGTCGATGATCGCATCGGTAACGCTGGTTGAGTCGTAAGTGTAGCCCGCGATAGTCGCCAGAACGATGCAGTTGCCATCGCTGCAATCCGGGCATCCGTCCACCAGCCGATTGAAGACGTCGCTGCAATCGGTCTCAGTTATGTCAACCACCGCGACTCCACCCAGATTGGCCTTCGAAGTGTCGGTGAATGAGATATAGAGATGGCTCCCGTCCTGCGAAAGGAACTCGCTTGCTGCGGTTATACCCACGTCAACTGCCGAGCCCAGGACGCTGGTCTTTCCCGCGGCCACCGCGTCCACATCGACAGCCTGCACATAGGCTTTAGGAGTCGATCCCGCGTCCTGCTCCAGCACGTACGCCCAATGGCTGTCGGGCGAGAGCAGCACCTGCAGCGGCGCGTAGGTAAATGTAGTGACGGTCTGCGTAAGCACCTTTGCCTGCGAAGGTCCCGCGGTGGGGATGGTCGCAAAGTAGAGTGTCTTGGCCGACGTATCGAGAGCCGCCAGCGTCTCTCCTGCCTTAGCAGGTTGAAGAGCCAAAGAAACCGGCGAGGCGCCTGAAGCCAATGCGATTGTGGAAGTGGTGGACTCGATGCCGGTCTTCGCAACCTGAACCACCGTGATGGTATTGCTGCTGCTCGAAGCAACATAGCCGTAAGCCGTGATGCTGCTGAGAACCACTGACACAGGGTTGCTAATTGCTGAGTAAGGTACCTGGCTTGGTGAGGCCGTGTTGAGGCCGCTCAAGAACACCAGTCCTGCGGTCTTGCCCCAGGTAACCAGGCTGCCTTCAGCTCCGGGCACCGGCGTAATCTGCAGCGTCGCGTCAGGTGCGGAACCGACGGAAACCGCAGGACGAGCCGCAGCGGAAAAATCGCCTAAGGCCGCATAGATGTTGATCTGCGGCGCCGATCCAGCCTTCTGCGGCTGGAGCGCGACGTAGACAAATTGCGAAGAACTGTCGACAACAACGTCGAGCCCGGTCTGTTTGGCAAAGTTGGTCGAAGCAACAAGCGAATAGTTCGTTGTGTCGATCACATAAAGCGCGGCGCTGGGGACATTGCTTGCGCTCACCGTCGAAGTCAGTACATAGAGTCGACTGTTTGAATCGTCTTCCGCCGTGCACACAACATTGGCAATAAACTCCGTGAACTCCCACTTGAGCGCGACTGCGTCAGGATCTTTAGTGGAGTTCTTGGGATCGATCATGACCTCGAAACAGTGTCCTTCGACAATCCTGTTGGGCTGGCACGACCCACCGCCCGCGCTGCAGTCGTCGAATACCGCCGGTACATTCTCGCTGGGGCACTCCCGATAGGAAACGCAGATCTCGATCACGTGCGCGTTGGCATCGGGCTGCGAATTTGGGCCTTTTTGCTTTTGCCAACTGGCCAGAAAACTCGATTCGAAATCGAAGTACCCTTCGTGCTCAACGAGTATCTCGCGGCCGCAGCAATCGATGGCAGTTCCCGGCTTAACCACCACGTACTGCGTTTGACACGCCGGGTTGGGATGTTGCTTGACCTTGAGCCCGCACGCGACTCCCCAGCCGTGAAGGCGCTGGTTGTGGCGGCGCACTTTGCCCATGTTGTAGCGTTGCTCGTCGGTAAAGTCGCGCTCAACCAACAGCTTGCCCGTAAAGTAGTTGTTGCGCGCCATCTGCAGAATGTCGCACTCGGGGCAGGTTTTGCCTTGTCCTGAAGCGCCGTTTTTGCAATTGCAGTTGCCCATGGTTCTTATCTCGCTTTCTTAGTTCAGCGCTGTGCCGCATCCGACGACGGTTGTGCTGCCCACGCGCAGCGGCGGCTTGACGGCTACGTCGGCCGGATTGCCCAGAACCGCGTCATAGCCCAGTTGGCTCTGGCCTTCAATCACTCCCAGCGGGTAGCGTCCTATGATTGTGTCGACTCCGATGAATGACTGGATTCCGATGCGCATTTTCGGCTCGGCCCACTGGAGCTTGCCGACTGTGTACGCGGGAGCAGCCATGTCGACAATCTGTTGAACCGCCTGTTCGTCACTCGGGGTCATTCCCGGCCAGCGGGGGACAACCACGAGAAACTGGTAAGCGTATGCATTGAAGAGGTCGAGGGACGGATCTCCAAAGTCAATCAATTGGAAGTTGCCGATGGTCGAATTGATGCCGATCTCGAGCCGCTGCATCACCTCGGCGCCGAAGACGGTGGAACAGTTGCCAAGAGTGGAGCTGTTCAGTAACAGCCAGCGTCTCATCCGGAACATCTCAAGAATGCGCGGCTTCACCCCCGTGTAAAGCTCAATCTGGAGTTTCATGCCTTCGGGTGTCCCGCGCTGCGCAAAGAGCTTGTGCGCCTGCCTCACCAGTTCTCTGCGCTTGTGCACAGGCCAGTTGCTTTGCAGGCTTAAACCCAGCCACCCCGCCAACCAGGAAAGAAAATCTGTCCCGGATTGATTTTTCTTGTTGGCCGGAGTGGCCATCGGATCGAAGTAATGGAACATTCCTGAAATCTCCGCCGAGGTCCGATTGCGGAGCGTATCGAAGATCGAGAGGAATCGCGCCATGAAATCGCCGCTCACCGGATCGGCGCGAAAGACAGCAGGTAAGTATTGAAGCGAAGAAGCGCGCGGGTAGTAGACCCTAACCGTTTCAATGCACGGAGTCGAGACGCCTTCTCCACTCAGCGTGAGGCGCAGCCATAGATAGCGTCCCGGCGGGCTGAGAATGAGGCAGTCCCAGTCGCAGCCGTTTGCATTGGCATCGAGTTGGCCTGTTGACCAGCGGCTGGCCGGCAGGTTTAGCACCTCGTCAATCGACTTGGGCGACTCTGCGGCAAATGTATCTACCTGAATCGTGCATCCCGCGGGGACCGATGCCCGTAGCGCTACACGATGCCATTGGCACTGATAAGTTTTGCTATCGAGAGCCGTGGAGTAATAGAGGCCCTCAATGGGGTAGGCTGCCTGCAACTGCAATTGACACACGCTCTCGGCGCCGTTTGCCAGCAATGGCATTCCGGTGAGATCGAAGACCATCGATGCCGCGAACGAACTCGCGCATCCCGTACAACGATAACCGCACCATCCGTCGTCACCCGTAGGTTGATAGAAATAAACCTTTCGCGTCATGCAGTCACTGAGACACAAGTTACCGTTCAAATCCACAGCAACGGCGACGGGGCAAAAGCGGCCTTGAATCTCGCTGGGCTGCGTAACCTGGCCCAGACAGTTGCCGTGCTTGTCGAGAACGACGACATAGCTCTGTCCTTCCTGAATCACGTAAATCCGATTCTGGCGATCCACAGCAATGCGCGTGGGATTCACAAGTTGCGGCTGCGACGGACCCGCGCCCGTGAACGCTCGTCGCCAGCATCCCGCGGCATCAAACATATGTACGAGCCCATTGGCGTAGTCAGTCACGTAGGCCTGGTTGCGGTGTCCGATGGCGACATCCCACGGTTGCCATGTGCCGGCGGGAAATTCAAGCTGCGCATCGCAATCATCGCCCGTGCCCGGCGACGCCATCGTTGGGACAGCGGGCGCGACAGTGATCGAATTCGCCTTTTGCGTGACGAGCAGAGGGCCCCACAAGTCGCGCAGCGCGAGCCCGTTCAAGGCAAAAATCTGAACCCGATAGTTGCCCGTGTCGGCAACGTACAGATCGTCGTGCCTCGAGACCGCAATTCCATTCGGAGAAGCAAACTCTCGTGGAGCACTTCCGCTTCCGCCCACGCAGTGCAATCGGACGAACCTTTCAAGGCAGCGGTCGAACATCTTGATTCGGCAATCGGCGCCATCGAGAATATAGACGCGGTCCTGGCGATCGACGGCAACGCCAATCGCAGCCTGCAACCCGCCCAGGCTTCCAGCCGCATCCACGAGGGGACGGCCCGAGCCGGGAACAGACTGAAGCGTTAGCCCGCCGCGCGCGTTGGGGGCGACGCTGTTCAGTCTGGCTGCCTGCCATCCCGCGAATCCGTCCAACAAATAATGTTTGCCTGCGCTGCTCACTGTTTTCGCTTCCCTCAATCGCTTAGGTTGCGTAAAACACATTCACGATGTGTCCCTGCGCGTCGTTCGCTAACAACTCGCCGGGGTTGATCGAAACATCTCGACAGAAAGTCTGCATGATACCGTCGAGATAGATAATTAGGTCATTGTCGAGAATGCGCTGAACTCCGGCGACATCGAGAATCACGCGATATACGTCGGAGTAATAAATGGTGCCGCCGAAGGGCCAGCCGGTGCCATCGTTGCCGCCATCGAGCGGATCGAAGAATGTGGTGAGCGCGGCCTGCACAGCGTTTTGTACTGTTGCCAGGTCCGATCCGGGAGCTACAACAATCTGTACCTGCACCTGAATCACGCGGTAGACGGGCCCCACCACAAAGAGCTCGGAAGTAAGCAAACGGTGCGCGTCGAGATACCTGCACACTGCCTGTAGAGTTGTCTGGTTTGGCGTTGGGTTGGGCGCAGGTGAGTTGGGCACCACGATCACCGTCACCACCCCAGGCACCTGGCCGTTGGGAAAGTCCGGATGATAAAGCGGCAGCGCCATCGCGCGTGCTACATTCCCACCCGGCGCCTGCGTCGCCAAATATTCAAAGTCCTGCGCGGTTACAGCACGGTCATTACTTTGCAGCGCCATGCCCGCGCGCAACTGCGCGTCGGCCATTGACTCCTCATCGGTGCCTCCCGAGGCGGCCTGCAGATTCGTTACTGAATTGATCGATGGAACATTGGTGATAATCTGCGAAATTGCACCCGCGGCAACGTTGCCTTGGCTACCCCCGCCCGCGCGGTAACTCTGCGCAACAATGCTGCCATTGGGATTATTGAGATTGGCAGTCGGAATGGCTCCATGCTCGCCCGAGCCGAGTGTGAGCAGCCCTGAATTGAGATTGAGCGTGAAGACGTTGTCGGTTGGCCCGTATGGATAGAAGTCGTCAACCTGCTGCCAGGTTATCGGTCCCTGCCCCTCATCGATAGTGAGTTGCAGGCTTGTGACGATCGCCGTGGATCCGTCGGAATTTGTAACTTGAATTGGTGTGGAGAGCTGGACGATCGGTGTATTAGTTACCTGAAAAGTCTGGCTCGGTGTTCCGTCGCTGCCGCCAAGCACCTCGCCAGTGAAGGTGACAGCTTGCGTCGCATTCGCAGTATTAGTGAGAATGGTAGATACCTGTGGAGGCAACTCATAAGTGGCAGCCGTAAGTCTCGCACGGAACCAATACAGGCTCGCCGTCACATTACCCATCGAGACTGCGGCAACTTTGGTGCCGGGGCCGATGAACACGATGTATCCGTTCTGCGAAAACGCCATCGTGCTGTCGCTCTGCATCTGGACCGAATCCCACTGCGTGCCGTCAAAGTACTCCCACACAATGGTCGCTGGCGGCGGCAGATTTGCTCCGCTCTCAAGCACCGGCGGTGTCAGTCCGTCCTGATACATGTTCACTGCAAGCGAGATTTGTACGCTGGGGAATACGACCGGCGACGAGAAGCCAAGTAACAGTGCATTGCCGGTCTCCGGCGTTTGCGTGAAGGGATAGAACCACTGGCCCGGCGTATTGTTCTTATTGGTTTGAGTTGTGTATCCCGAGCCGTCGTAAGTCTGCACGGCGGTGATCGTGGCGCCGATGGCGATCAGGTCCTGATCGAGCTCGAATATCACGGATTGCCCCGAAGAGCCTGAAGCCGCAACCTGCGTTCCCTGCGGCACTATCACGCTGCTCAAATCAGGCCGCGATGGAGTAAACTTGAGTTGCGCAAGCGCTGGCTGCGCAGCCTCAAGCTCAATCCCGATGAGCTGAAGAAACTTGATGTAGTTGAGATTGGGAACCTGGTTGAGGCGATAGATGATGATTTCCGACATCCAGGCGAAGAGCTCCACCATCGCAATGCCTGGGTCGGTCTCGTTAAAGTTGGTCCATTCGGGAACGTAGCGCGGGATCAGCGTTTTCGCTTCGGCAACAATATCGGCAAACTGCCGGTCATCGAGATTTGGAGGGGTAAGTGGCATATTTATTGTCCCGCTCCCTCGGTTATGTAAAACGGATAAACCATGTTGCCGAAGGCGTTGTTGGAACGAATCCTGTAATCGATGCGGATGAGCAGCGTGTTGGCCTCATTGGGCGCTGCTGAAACACTCACATCCAGAACATCGATGCGCGGCTCAAAGTTGACCAGCGCGTCTTTCACAAGATGCTGAACATTTGCCCAGGTCGTCTGGTTGTTCGGCGCGAACACCAGGTCCTGAATGCCGCAGCCGAAGCTGGGCAGCATTTGGCGCTCTCCCTTTGCTGTGCCGAGCAGAATCCAGATAGCCTCGCGCACACTTTCCTCTCCCGACGACCAGGTCAGGTTGCCCGAGGGAGAAACGCGCACCGGGAAACTGAAGCCGGTTCCGAGAAATTTTCTGATGTTTGCCGCACTTGCCATACGTTCCTTTTTGGAATCACCAGTTGCTGATGCACTATGTGGGTATCGCCTCAACTACCTGCTGCAGATCGGTCAGCGTCTTGCTCAAGGTTTTGAGCATTTGCTCCATATCTTGCGCGCCTTGCATGCTCGACAATGAGGGCAAAGGAATTGAGAGGCCTGCGATGCTCATAAAAGGCTGCACGAGATTAAGAATGGGCCCGATTGGGCCAAGTGACTGAAGTAACTGTTGAATCGAAGTGGCTGCGTTTTCGCTTGCGCATTGGAGTGACGCCTGCAGTGCGGGATTGCCAACGGCCGCCGACAAATCGATGGACGCCTGAAACGCGAGCAACCCTTCCATGGTCGTGATGAAGCAATTCAGGTACTCAATCACGAGCAGGAGAATGCTTTTCACCGCGGTGATGAAAGGAGCCGGGTCAATCAGTTTAACCAGGGCCTCAATCGCGGCCACCGCCGCAGTCGGGTCGCCGGGTGGAAGTTTAAGAAAGCCTTTCAGAGCCGCGAATACATTGATGATCGTGATAATGGGGCTCATTGCAGCCATCGCCGGAGTAAGCTGCACCAGCAAGTTCGATAGCATGGCGCATTGATTCGGCGGACCTTTTGAGAAGTCCGCTATCGCCTGCAACTCGATTCCGAACGGCAATTGAACGCTCGGAATGTCGAACGAAATGGTCGGTGTGCAGCCCACTCAAACCCCCCTTGCAGAATCTTTCCTACGGCCGGCATTTCGTCGGCTACTAAATCGGGCCTCCTCCCCAGATAACCGGGCGCTGATTGATGGTCACGGTCGGCGCCTGGATCGAAATGGCTGAATCGCTTGAAATCGTGATGGAGGTGTTGTTGATCTCGACGATGTTCACCGTGCCGTTGCCCCGCGCATACTGCAAACGGATGCGGCCCGGATCGGCTCCAGTGGGTGAATCGTAGATCTGAATTTCATGCCCGTTCAACGAGTGAATCGTGCACAGGTTGGTATCTGTGCTCGGCGGAGCGTTTGCACCATTCCACATAAAGCCGATGACGTACGGATGCGCGACGTCCTCCTGATTGAAGGCAACCAGCACTTCATCGCCTACCTGGGGCATAAACCACGATCCTCTGTTGTTGCCGGCCATCATGGTGGCAATCGGAGCCCAGTAGCTTTGGTTCTGGCCGCCCAGGAACGGAAAACTGACCTGCACGCGGCCCTGCTGGTCGGGATCGGTTATGTTGATTACCTGCCCGTTTACAACGCCTTTAATCTGTCCCATCCAAGTCTCCCAAAGCCGCGCAGGCGGCTCTCCTATAGCCCCGTAACCGGTCCCTGCCTTCTTGCCGAGAACTCGGTTTGATAACCGCCGTTCCCGATCGTGTGCGTTGACTCGGTGATGTAGTACTCGCCGTCAAAATCGGAGCTTGCGCCCTGCAGATTTCCGCTTGAGTCAGTGGTGACGCCGAAGCCGATAATCTCAACGTTGCTGCCGGAACGCAGATCGGGTAGTCCCACAGTGTTTGCCGTTGCGGTGATCTGTTCCTTGCTGCGTTTGTCCAGAATTGCCTGGGCGAGAGCCTGTGCTTCCGCTTTGGTGTGCGTCGGCTGGTCGGTGATGATCTCGCTTCGATTGCTGTAAGCTTGCGCAATTTGATTGAGCCGGGACACTTCTGCCGCTGGCTGATTCTGCGCCTGCCACAATTGCTGTTGCGTGCAGGTCTCGTTGATGGCGCTGTTGCTCTTGCGGTCCCATCCGCGCACCGTAACCTGCGAAACCTGCTTCGCGGTCGTGAGCGCGGGCCTGAAATTGATGAGCGACTTACCCCATTCGAGCTGATAGACCGGCGCAAATGAGGGGTTGTTTGAAAGCCCGAAATAGAGCGTGGGAGTTGTGCCGGCGTCGAGCAGATACATGTCGTAGCCACGGCGCCGCGCGCGCTCGAGCAAAAATATGATGTCGTATTGGTTATTCATGAAGACGATTGGGTCGGGCTTTTCGTTGGCCATCGGATTGGTAACGATCGGCAACCCAAGGCCCGGTTGACCGCTCTTGACCGGCCAGCCGCACAGTTGCTGCGCAATCTGCGTGTCGGTCATAGTGCCGGTGTTCCACGAGTAGGTGTGCTGCTCTGTACGGTATTTCTGTAGATCATCCAGACCGCTGATGGAGAGCGTCGGAGCGGATGACTCAGAGAAACTTGCGGACAATGAGGTAATGCTGCCGCTCATCATGCGGCGCATGTTGTCCTGATACCCCATCCAGATCTCGATCTCCGATCCTGGTTCGAAGATGCCGCTGTAGTCCACAGTCGGGGTCTGGAGTGGCGGAGCAAATTTAAAAGTGCGATAGTCCGCATCCCAGTTGTTGATTTCGATGTCGAACGAGCCAATCTCGTTCACGCTGTCCTTGTATGTGACTTGAATGATGTCGTTGATGACGTTGTCCTGGAGCAGCGCGCCGCTGACATAGATCTGCACCTGCGGGACGTAGAACGTCTCGAGCTGGCTGTAGATCGGAATGGGCGTCTGCGTGGTGGACATAGGAAAACTAACTTACCGGCAACGGCGGAATCTGAAGCATCTGGCCGGGTGTGAGGTTCATTGGATCGTTAAGATTGTTCTGGTTCGCGATTGCGCGCCATTGCGTGGGATCGTTATAGACGGCCGCGGAGATCTGGCAGAGAGTTTCGCCGGTCTGCACCAAATGCGTGCTCGAGTGATCGGCCGACTGCATGTTGAGTTCGGCGATCTGTTCGGCGAGTGTCTTGTATTCCTTCAGCGAAACCGTGAGCGTCGCGCGCAGCGGAACGCCTTGCGGGCTGAAGAGCGTAAATCGCTGCCTCACGCTCTCCACAATGCACTTGAAGCCGTATCGTTGCTGGCTTCCCGTTCCCATTCCCATCGAGGCATAGGAGCGCTGGCCCGGAAAATCTGCGCCCCAGGCGAAGAAGCAGATAGGCGGCGCATGAGTGGTTCCGTCGATCTTGACGAGCTGATAAAACTGGTCGGTTACGGCGGTAACCGGCGTGACGGTATCGCCCATACCGGCTTCAGTTGTGTCGAAGAATAGATCGAGCGAAAGCGTCTCACTCTGGCCCCGGACGAATTGGAGAATCGGCGAATCGAGGCCTGGAATCGCGATCTCGGCGATCTGCGCTCCCTTGTTGAGCGTGTACTCGGTCGGATTGTAGTTCACCAGAAGCGGGAAGCCGAGCGACCCATCCTGGTTCACTTGCTGAAACGTTGCCTTTAACGGTTTCGGCATGGAATAGCCTCGCGGTACCGTATCTTTATTTGTCGTCGGCCGATGCGCCGGGGGTCAGCTTTCGGTCGTCGGCAAGTTGCTTCTTGCGTGCTTGGTCTTCCTTCACGGCCTTCAGGCACGCTTTCACAATCTGTTGCATCACGTGCGGATCGAGCAGCGACTTTGAATCAACCGTGCGAATCTGGCTGCTCACTTCGTTGATGCGTACGTCCATCGCCTACCTCCGCCGGCTACATCAGCGTCAGTCCTTCATGCGCAATTTCAATCTCTTCAAAGGCAATCTGGCTCTGCGCTGCATTCAAACTGGGCCCAGCCCACCTTACGGGAAGCCCGCGCTTGAACGACCACACCTTTACTGGATTCTTCAGTTCGTCAAGCAGGGTGATCACGCCATCGCGCCTGAATCCGGTGCCCTGCACAAATCCGTAATGCCACTGCCAAAGATCATCTGAGAGAGCAATGCCGCGCTTCATGCGCAGATTGGTCCACTTGATGCGCGTGGGAAGATGCAGCACCGTGCCGTTGTTGCCGCCCTCCATGTAGTCCTCGGTTGTGAGCGCCATTTCCAAACCGCTGCACTCGCTGAATCCGGCCGCGGGCGCGGGCGGTTTTGGCGACGACATGCGCGGCGGCGGCGCTGGAGTGGCCGGGCCTGTAGCCGGCGGCGGCGGTGGCGGCGACATGCTGGGCGGGCTGGGAATCTTCATCCCGCCAAAGTTGAGCGACTTTGCCGATCGCGTGAACGTAATCAGGAAGTTGAACGCTTTATACGGATCGATTCGCACTGTCGGTGCAGAGCTCATGCTTCAGTCACCTCCAGCGTGTCCTGCACCTGCCCGATGCGGAAGACCACAAACTCGGCCGGCAACGCCGGAGCAACGCCGACCTCGGCAATCATTTGTCCCACGCTGGTTGTGGCCAGCGTGTTGACCGTCCCGTCGCAGATAACGTAGAAGGCATCGGCAGCGGTGTTGCCCATCAGCGCGCCCTTCTGCCATATCGACTCAAGATAATTCGTGATCGACGTCTGAACGAGATTCCAGAGATGTACGTTGTTCGGCTCGAAGACCGCCCATTGCATTAAGATCTCAAGCGCGTGCTCAATCATGGAAACCACGCGGCGTACCGGCACAAACAGCCAGCTGGTGTCGCTTGAGAGAGTACGCGCTCCGTACACTCGAATACCGCGGCCCGAGAAGCTGCGGATGCAGTTGATCGATAACGGATTAAGGAACGCCTGCATCTCCGGAGTCACTTCGTTGGTCAGGTCCTGCGCCCACTGGAGAGAGGTGTTCGCTGGCGCCTGGTGCACTCCAACGGTCAAATCGGTGTTCGCGTAAACGCCGGTCACGTGTCCGCTGGGCGGAATGCGGCGAACTACCTGGCTGCCCGTCTGCAGCGGATCGAGCACATAAATCCACGGATAGTAGAGCGCGGCGTACATGGTATCGAATTGCTGGCGCCAGCTTTGTATTTCGGCAAGGTCGACTTGAACCTTCGGATATCCGAAATCCGGCGGGTCGAGAACGGCGAAGCGATACTGCATCAGCTCGCAGTGCGCGATGAGCGCTTGCTGCACCTGGTAAACCTGGTCAAGTGTGAATTGCGGAGCGGCTTCAACCGGTGGAGGGACCGGCATGGGAATCGACGCCGTTATGGTGGAGCAAGGAAGGCAGGGATTGGTCGGCTTTACCGGCGGCACAGTATAGATGATCGCCGGACTCGGCTCGATAAGTATGTCGGGGGCGGCAACGATCGATATCTCGTCCACGTCTTCGAGCGCCCGAATGCCCCATTTCCTGGCACTCGCCGGATCGCCAGTGTAGTTCGACACCTGGAGCGCTGCAATGCCGTCGCGCCCTCCCCACAAAATAAGGATTCCATCGTCGAGCTGCGGCGCGGAAGGGTTGGGAAAATTGCCGGGATACGGAGTGGGTGAGTGGAGATCGGTCGCGCGTATGTACTGCGAAGGCATTCCCACCTGTGGCGGGTTGGGATTCTTTGTGGTCCTCGAATTAATCACGCTCTCGACGTATCTGGGATGAGCGGGGTCGAGCGAGAGGCCGGTAAATGTCTCCTGCGCAGTGCCATTTTCAAAAACGGTGAGCGCAAACTCGACTGTCTCAAACGAGATTGGTTGCGTGACATCGAACTTCGACACAAGCGGAGTATCCCACTGTATAAAGTTGTTCGCGGGATTGACCCGGGTGACCTTGCGATAGTCGACCACCGGCAACGACGACTGCGTCTGATATACCCGTACAACCGACGTAACCGGAAAGCCAACCACGCTCTGAACGAAGGAATAAGCGCCGGAAGCAGGCTGTGGCACAGATGAAGTGGCTGTCGCGGCAAGGCTCGACATGGAAACAGCAACCTCAACCGTGTCGCCCCACGAGCCTGGGCTCGATGCTTCGATCGCAAGTGTCTCAAGGCCCGCACCGTCGGTAAAGTTGCCGCTCGCCGATGAAACCCCGGTATCGAATTGAATGGGCTGGGCAACATTGAACTCCGGGCCCAGTCCATTCATCCAACTGATTACGTTTGAGCCGGAATTCACCTGCGCGATGACAAGATCGGTCTGGTGAAAGGCCTCGAATGTGATAGGCGAGGTCAGCACAAAGCCCGGTTCCAGCGATGAATCCCAATGGAGCCGATCGCTAGCGGCATCCACGTCCTCAACCTTGTGCCACGCCTGCAAAAAGGGAAAGGGCTGCGTGATTTCGACGAGAGAGCCCTGCGGAAAACCCGCGACAGTACTGACGATGGAGCTCATACGATCGGCCGGCTGCACTCCGGCCGCGCTGGCCACGGCCGTCTGCTGGGCGGTCGCGACTGCTCCCGCCGCAAACCCTGCAACCGAGAGCACTGCAGAGTAGGAGCCGTCGGAAGGCTGCGGAAACGCGGGATTGGTGAGAGTGGTGGCGCCCGGCGCAGCGACGCGTATTACGTAAAGCCTGGCGCCGCCATTTTGGAAGAACGCATTGGCCGCGTAGGCAAGGTAAGCATTGGGAAGAAATCCACCGAATGCGGACTGAAACTGTTCCCATGACTGCACTGCCGTGGCGCAGTGCAAGGGCCCCTTTGCCGTCACGCCCACAAAGGCAGTCACATCGGTGCGGATCGATACGATCTCGTCGCTCGCCGTATCGACGCTTTCGAAGTAGACGCCTGGTGTGAGATAAGTCGGCATAATTTCCAGTCAACCTGCGATCTTCTTATCGTTGCTTTGTCTCAATGGTTGCTAAGCAAGCGCGATTTGTTCGGGACAAATCTCAAGCGCTTCAATCGCAACGTCGTTGCTGGTCGCATTCATCGCGGGCCCTTCCCATTTGCAGATAAACGCATTTCTAAAATTCCAGCGCAACACGTCGTTGTGCTCTTCGTCCTGCAAAATCACCGCTCCGTTTCTGCGGTCCGAGATGCCATTGACGATATTCTTGTACCAGTTCCACAAGTCTTCGTTCTGCGTGAATCCGCGCTTGAAGGTGATGTTGGTGTATTTACGCAGGCCAGTAAGCTTGCGTACCGATAGCGGCACATCGGTGCCTTCGCGGTAATCCACCGGGTCGGTGCTCAACGTCAATCCGCCAACCTCGCGAAACGAGGCGACGGTGGTGTTATCGAGCTCGATGCGGAAGTTATAACCACGATAGGGATCGACGCGAGTTGCTGCTGTTCCCATAAGAGACTCCTTCTGCTCGCTAGTTCACAGTTGCGGCCACCGAATTGCGCAAAGCCGCGTTTGTCGCGGCTTGCGCCGCTAAAGCTCCTGTACCGACGAACCGCCCGCCCATTGGCCAATCCTGATGATGACGAACTCAGCCGGGAAGACCGGTGCGATGCCCACCAGCATGATCAGCCGCCCGTTTTCCATGTCATCGGTCGACATGGTGTCGGTGCCGCATTTCACAAAGAACGCCTGGTCGGCCGTTGCGCCCATCAATCCGCCCTGTTGCCAGATCGTGGTGAGAAAACTCGACACGCTCTGGATGAGCCGGTTCCAAAGCTGTTGATTGTTCGGCTCGAATACCGCCCATTGTGTGCCCTGGTCGAGCGAGTCTTCGATGAAGATGAAGAGACGGCGTACATTGATATACATCCACTCGGTGTCGGTGGTGATGCAGCGCGCGCCATAGACGCGCAGCCCGCGTCCCTGCGCGGTAAAGTCGCGCAGAGCGTTGATGTTGTTCGGCTCGGGGTTGAGAATGTCCTGGTCGCCCTTGCTTAGCTTGGTTTCAAGACTCGTAATCCCGTTGATCACAACGTTGGCCGGAGCCTTCCAGACTCCCCGCGATGCATCGGTCTGAGCGTAGATGCCGGCCATGTGCCCGCTCGGCGAGATGGCCAGCGGATTTCCGCTCAGCGGATCGGTGACCACAACCCGCGGATAATAGATGGCCGCATAGTGCGTGTCGAAAAGATCGCGCTGATTCTGGATGTCGTTGAGGCTGGGCGTGCCTCCGGTTGCGCTGGGCGCCGGATCGAGAATCGCAAAGCGATATTTGAGCGTTTCGCACTGCGTGATCATTGCGCCCTGCACCGTCTGGTCGGTGATGCCCGGCGTTGCAATTAAGCTGATCTCCGACGCGTCTACCAGCGCCGCCAGGCCCGTGCGGCTGCCCGGACCGTTGTCAACGCCCACGATGTCGGACGGAATCGGCAGCGCGCCGTCGGTGCCGCCGGTGAGCAGAACATTCAGCCCGTCGGGCGCCACAGGCATGGTGCTGGGATCCTGTGAAGTGTTGTCATACGGCAGCGGCGCGGGCACGCTCAACAGCGAAGACCCGTTGGCAATGGCCGTAGCAAAGTAATACGGCGTAGTGTTGTCGAGCGTAAGGCCGCGCAGGCTCTCGGTCACGGTACCATACGAGTCGTTGATGTCGAACTCGCAGGTGCGCACGGTGACCGCAACAGCAGGAGATGCGGCCAGATTGCTCTGGATCGCGGCCTGCTGCGCTGCCGTGATCGCAGTCATGAGTTGAATGCTGGCGCCGCTGATGGAAGCGATCTTTCCGTAGAACTTGCCGGCAGTTACAGTGGCTCCAGTTGGAGTGAACGAGGCGCCGCTTGTCTGCCCCACCCACTTGTCGGTCGCATCAGGTGCATCGCCCGATGTCGCACTGATCGTCATAATCCCGCCGGAGACGGGGACAATGAGCGTGGCAGTAGACACGCTGTTTTGAATCACGTTCTCACCGGCGATGAATGTGCCGTTTGCTACGCCTCCAGCGACACCATACATTGCAACTGGAGCGGTTGAAGGCGCGCAATGACCTCCGCTAGTCTGCCCGATCCAAGTGTCGGTGTTATCGGGAGCAGGACCCGAAAGCGTTCCGATCACCATGTAACTTGAGTTCAGAGCAATCAGATTCGCCGTTGCGGTTGTGGTCTGTTGCTGCACCTGCTCGCCGGGCACGAGCGGGCCCAGCGTGAAGGTTCCAGAGACAGCGTACAACTGCTGCGGCGCGGAGCTCGGAGTGTAGATCGCCTGGCTGGTTTGGCCAACCCAGCTGTGCGACTGGTCAGCGGCTACGCCCGTTTGCGGTCCGATGATCAATGGGTTGTTGCCGGTAACGGTTCCGATTAACGTAGCGATAGCGCCGGTGCCGCTTTGCTGCACCTGCTCGTTGGCAATAAACACCCCTGCAGTGACCGAGCCGGTGACTCCGTACATTGCGGCAGGCGCCGAGGTCGGTGCGAAGACCGCGCTGCTGCTTTGTCCCACCCACTGATCCCATGCGTCGGGAGTGCCTGTCGGCGCTGCAATAACCATCGGTCCGGTTCCGGTCACGGTCCCGATGAGTGAGGAGTTCGCGATCTGATGAGTCTGCTTTACTTGCTCGCCGGCGAGAAGGGTTCCGCTCTCGGTGCCCGTAATTTGATATTGGCCGCCGGAGTTGAACTCGACGATTGCGCCGGTGTAGAAGCCCGACGTGGAGGCGAGCAGAATATTAGTAGTCGAAATAAGTTGCGCCACCTGCGATTGCGTGCGCGAGCTTGGCGTGATCTGCACCAGCAGGCCGGTGCCGGAGGGCTGCGCTGAGTTGCCCCATTGCCCTGGATTGGCAGCCTGTAACAGGAACTCAGACGAGTTTGGCACCGGAATCAGCGCCGTGCCGCTTATTCCGGGTGCAGTCGCGCTCGTCAACGCCACTGCGGTGTACTGCCAGTCGTAGTAAGCGACGGGCGGCGAGCCGGCAGGGAGCGGTGAAAAGAGAGTGACCGTCTTCTGCGCGTCGCTGTAACTGGCAACCGTCACAGTACCCGACACTGACGTGACGCCGTTCTTGATCTGGGTCAGCAGCAATGTTGTACCGTTCTGGATTCCGCGCAGGCTGGCGAGCTGCAGCGAGAGCGAACCTGGCAGCGCCGAAGCGGTGAGCCGCGTCATCAGCGTTGCAGAGCCGGCAAAGTTCTCAAGATTGCTCACCGCCGCCGTCTGCGGCGGCGACGCTACACTTGCCGCGCGCTTGATGTAAAGCAACTGGCCGCCATTGTTGAAAAATCCCGCGACGGCGTGCGGCATCAGGTTGAAGACATCCTGCGACGTGATCGGAGTGCTGAACCCCGGCGTGAAGTAGCCGCCGAAAGTGCGCTGATACTCGGGGTAGCTCGTAACCAGTACGGGCGGGTTGGTGTCGAGCGGACCGCTCTGGGTTACGCCCACGAAGCCGGTTACGCTTGTACTTACACCTTCAATCGGTTCCGGCCCCGTGTCCTGCTCTTCGATATAGACACCGGGTGAAAGATAGTTGCCCATAGCGCATCCTTTCTGAACAAAGCGGATCAGGTCAGATCCTGAAGTCCACCTGGTTGAGCGGTTGATCGAATTCAACAAACCAATCCACGGTTTGATCTGAAATGCCTTGTGAAGCCTTCAATGGAATTTCCTGCACGCGTCCTATGCCATCGAATCCGTAGTACCCATCGGAATCGCTGATTGCCCCGATCTCGTGAACCTCGAATTGCGGAGTACCAGTCTCGATCGCGACCGTGTCGGCGAGGAGAGCCGATGCCAGCAGCACGCCGTCACCTTCATCGGCGTCGGTACTCAGGGTGGCCGCAGCGCCCAACGGCGTTGCAGAAACAAAATCAACTGCGGTTATTGCAATCGCATAGCTTCGGTTGATCGCATTGCGCAGAAACACTTGTCCGGGCGCGCTCGCGGCTCCCGGCCCGAGATGGTCCACGACCGCGTACTCAAGCAGCACGCCGGCGTTTGCGGTCAATCGCACAATCGAGCCGGCAATGAGACCGGTCCGCAGTGAAAGATTCAAGACCTGATCTCCGCCCAGCAAACTCTGCGTCAAAATGGCGCTTCCTGTCACAGCCATTGATACCGGCTGTACGGCGGCGCCATTTGCATGCGCGAAATAAAGCGGCGATCGTAGCGCAGTAGTGTGAACTGCCGGAATCGGCGACGGATCCACACTCGCTACTAACGCGCCGGCAATGGGCAGCCGGGTCGAGTCGCTCACCACGCGCCCTTGAATGCGAACTGACAATCGCCGCATTGGCGTTGCGGGAGACACAACCGGAAACGTTGCGCTTACCGGAATCGTGACTGAAACCGGAAAATCGAGAAAGCCCGGAGCGCTCAAAACGATATCGACGGTGTAGCTCGTCGTGGCGAGTTGGGGAAACGACTGCTGCGGGTAGCCGGTGAGCGCGTAAAGCCCATTGGGCAGCGCGCGTGTTGCCAGATCGGTGCGATCGATCGTCACAGCGAACCCCGGCGCGTTCAAAACGCCGTAGATCTCGTCGCTTGCCTGTCCGGTAATCACAGCCCAATACGTCGACGTGCAGTCGTTTGCAATGGTGTACGTCAGGCCGTTCGCGGTTACTTCGTAAGTCGCAGTCAAATCTCAACCTCAGCTCACTGAAAGAATCTCGGCATACGTCGCATCCCGCTCGATGACGGGAGCGGTCTTGACCGGCTCCAGATCGGAATCGATCTTCACAACCTGGACCAGGTAGGTAACTGAAAGTTGATATGGCTCGCTCAACGCCTCCCAAACCAGGCTCAGTTCCTCGAGCGAGAGCGCCTCGAGATTCAGGCGCAACTGTTCCGTTGTTCCCTGCAGCACGCCTTGCAAATCTGCGCCGCGAAGAATCGCATGATCGTAGAAGACCTGCAGCACCCTGCCCAGAAGCGTGTGCCGCGTCTCGGGATGGCGAGTCATCGGCGTGACCAGATAAAAAAGCAACACAGGCAGCGGCACCCGCGCTACCTGGTTCTGGCCAATCCTCTCGGGCGGCTCGTTGAGCATTTCGGCCATGCGCGTGACCTTGTAAAGCCACAGCGAGATTCCAACCGAGTGTCCGGCCTCCTGCATCTCCTTCGGCGAAAGAAGGTGGATTTCGACCCCGTTCAACTCAGCATCCGAACTCTGAGTGATGTTTACCTTCAGAAGCTCTTTGAGCGTGCCGCTCACCGCACTGAGCACGGTGTAATCACTCATGCGAGCCTCCGGGAGGAATGGGGCCAAAGTTGCTTTCGTACTCGGCAAGCGAACGCTCGAGCAAATGAAGCAGGGTTTTGGCATATGCCGGGCACGTAATGATCCTGGTATGCATCAAGGACTGCAGCTCTCCTTCATGAAACTGGCCAAAGTGGAGAATGACTTCAAAGGCGTTGTGCCCGATGTTGAAGTGATTGGCGTACAGGCCGAGTTTTTCATTGCCCAGACAGAGTCGTGCATCGCCATCCATAGTTTGGTTCCTGCTCGCTTCGTTCCCTGCACTCCGCCAGCCATTCGAAAGGCGATCTGTGCAAAACGCCTTCGAGCGCAATAGCGGCGCGGATTCGCACAATGTTCCGTGTGTGACTCCGGAACGGAATCGCAATACGTATGCAACACCGGCCTGTTACACACCGCTTTGAATGTGCGCTTCACGGCAACGAACTTCGATTCATTAACTTGCTGCCGACTTCAAACTCGAATGCGGGAAACATGGAAGTGTCACACCTGGTGTAACGGCTGTAACAGCGTGTTACACCTGCAAAGCAAACGCAGCAATGCGCTCGGACCCGTCGATGGTGCCGATGCGCTGCTGAATTCTTGTAATTGCCGCTTGCCGATCAGAGATGAACGGGAGTTTAAGGCGTCTGTGCGAGACGATGCTTGGCGATTTTCCGATAGAGGGTCATGCGCGACCAGCGCAGACTTCTCGCCGCTTCGCTCTTGTTCCATTTTGCCGTGAAGAGCGCAGCGATCAGCATTTCCCGCTCCGCCCGAGGCAATTCTGCCCGGCCTGCAATTGCTGCGTGCAGGCGTTGCGGCAAATGCTTCGCTTCGATGGTGGAAGGCATATCTCTCAGGAACATGCTCTCCACGAGATTCTTGAGTTCCCTCACATTGCCGGGCCATCCGTATGCGACCAGCCGTTGCAATGCCTCGTCGGAAAACCTTGGCGCTCCAAATTCCATTCCGCCGCTGAAACTGCGGCAATAATATTGCAGCAAAATGGGAATGTCTTCAGGGCGCTCCCTGAGCGGCGGCATTTGAATTCTGGCAACATTGAGCCGAAAGAAGAGATCTTTACGAAATGTGCCGCAGTCAGCCATTTTCTCCAGATCCTGGTTTGTGGCTGCCACAAAGCGCAGGTCCAACTGCACTCCGCGATTGCTTCCAACCCGCGTCACTTCGCCCTTCTCAATGACGCGCAGGATTTTGGCCTGCGCGCAAAGGCTCATGTCGCCGATCTCGTCCAGCAGTATCGTGCCGCCCCGAGCTGAGGAAAGCAGGCCGTCGCGAACCTCGCTGGCGCCGGTAAACGCTCCTTTTGCGTGTCCGAATAATTCGCTCTCCAGCAGGCTTTCAGGAATGGCGGCGCAGTTAATGCAGACGAAAGGTTTGTCTCTTCTTCGGCTTTGCTGATGAATGAATTCTGCCGCCAGCTCTTTACCGGTGCCGGTTTCTCCAGTAATCAAGACAGTGCTGTTCGAGTTTGCAACCTGCGCGAGCTCTCGCTTCAATTCGCGCATAACGGGACTCGAACCGACCATGGCGCTCAGCATCGTATCTTGCGCGCGACCACTGGAATTGCCGGAGGGAGTTGAGCAAGGTTTGTGCATCGTAATGCTTCCCGAAAGTTAGCCGGAGCGAAGCACTCTTCAACAGCAGCATGGCTCCTGTATGGGGAGCGGTTCACCACCACCGGGGGAATTGAACAATCGAAATATCGCTGGAGACAAGCGAACGTCTCATGCGGCTTCGGAAAATTGAATGAATAGCAGGTGATGCAGGCCCAATAAATAGGTGAATTCCGTTCATTCGGCCATTGAGCCCGATCTATGTCAGATCTCAAATCCGTGCCAGAAACGCGAAAACGCGTTCCGTGCTATAGGCCGAACCAGCGGGTTCCGCTTCAGGCGAAGCGGAATATTCCGTAAAACCTGGAGTCTCCAGACCTCCTGAAGTCTCACGGGAAGCCGGGGATAAGCTTCACGTGGATAGCAGCCTAGCGCAGCCCGCGAGGCTTGTAAAGCAGAAAATTGCAATTTCACCAAATCCTCATCGACGATTCGAACCGCGGCAGTGAGCCAGAATTTGTGCAGATTCCCGGCCGGGGACCCACCGGGAACGGCAAACAAAATACGCACATTTCTTTGTCGCGTCGACTCGGATAAACGTTTCCATTCTGCTCCTGGTTCACCATCAATAATTGTTATGAAATCGAACTGATGGTCCCCTCTGCATTTGAGGTTTATGAATCAAGCGCTTCGCAACACTCCACGAAAAGACTTGTTTACATATCGGCTGCATTGGGGTACGAAAACCTCGGGATCGAAAGATCTGTTTCCCTCAGGTATTACTACAGCGTGTTTCATAAACCCGTTTTGTGTCAGGGCACGACTTCAGTCGTGCCGAAAACAGCATGAAAAATGAGGGGTTTTAACCCCTGCGGGATGAATGCCGGGCCTTAACAGCCATTTATGAAACACGCTCTACGAGTACCCCGGCCACGGTGAGCATCCCGTCGAATGGACAGACACCGAGCCGTAGAGCGTTTCTGCTGGTCCTCTTCCAGGGTCCAGGTCACAGCGGGCGCGGGCAGCGGTTTTGCAGGTTCCGAGCCAAATTGACCCCACGTCGCGTTTGAAATCGCCGCAGAAGCAAAACATGGTGCGCTTGTCACGGTGATTCTGCTCGCTCCCATCTTTTCCGTCTCTTCTTTTCGCGCTCCCCAATCGTCGCAGTGACCCCGGCCCCTGAGGATTGGGTTATTGTTCGGCGGCCGCGAGTCAAGAGGTACTGAACTCCGCCTGGCGCGGGCCTTTCGTCTTTACGGCTTCTTAAAGTTCCACCGCGCCTTGTCGCTCATGGGGTCGAACTTGGCCAGCGTGGGCGTACTTGCGCCCACCGCGGTCAACGCCACTGGCTCACTCAAGTTCGGCATTTGCTTAGGCATGATGCGGTACGTGCCATCGGTCAGCTGGTCGATGCGCCAGAGTTGTTCGGGAGCGCCGTTAAACGAGGGAACCGTCACCACTTCGCCGTCAGCGGTTGCAGCCAGCGCTCGATCGGTGCCGGCGATGGTGATCTTGAAGTAAGGCGAGCCGGGATAGCCGCCGGCGTCGGGGACCGGCGGTAATCGTCCACATCTGATGCGGCCGGACCATGTAGTCGTTGAGGTCAACGGCGATGTTGCCGCTGGGCCAGACTGCTGAATCCTGTTCGAGTGTCTGATTGGGAATCGGGCTCACCGGGCCTGTCGGCGGACCGAAACCGAAACCGCGCCTTCCGGTATCGATCCGCACAAAGTCCACCGCCAGCTCAAGCGCAAAGCCGCTGCGTTCGGACTGGATCTCGTAGGTGCCCCGCATCGAAGTTGTCGCCGCCTACCGGCCATCCGTCTTTCCACAGCAGCGGGCGAATATCGAGCACGCTGCGGCCGCTGCGGTCCATGTCGGCCTCGTAATGCATGCGAGAATTTCTCCACGCCATCGCCCAGGTCCAGCAGGCCGAAGTGGCCCGGCCCGATCATGGCGGCCACTCGCAGCCACCACCAGCTTGCCGCCGCCCCTGAGCAGCGGGATGCCCATGTTATCGACGTAGGGCCCGGTATGGTTCCTCGAGCGGCCCACGCGAATGTTGTAAGTGGAGTTGGCGCCGTCGCAGCAGGTGCCGTGCGTGCCCAGCAGGTAATACCAGCCATCGCGATACATCAGGTCCGTGGCTTCCATGTCGATGGCCACATTGACCGGCTTGTTGCCCGGCGATGCGCTTGCCGGTTTTGGGGTCGAGCTCGACGATGCGGATAAAGCCGAAGTAGGTGCCGTAGCTGAGCCACAGATGGCCCTTCGCGTATAGGAACGCCGGATCGATGGCGTCGCAGTCTTCCACGCCGTCGCTCGAGGCAACAATGCCAATGTCATGAAATGCGAAGTCGGGCGACTTGGGATCGAGGGTCTTGGTCCACATGATCTTGACCTTGCTGGCGTGCCCGCCACTCATGCCGCCGCCGCCCACGGCGTAAGCCACGTAATAGCGGTCGCCGATCTTGATCACATCGGGAGCCACGCCGCCGCCGGGGCGCACGGCCCCGCTGTGCCAGGTGTAGCCATCGTCTGAGATCAGGCCGCCACCGCCCGGTGCCGAAGGTGTAGTACTTGCCATCGGACATGATCACTGTCGAGGGATCGTGGATGTAAGGATCGCCGGCGAGCTGCGCCAACACGCGGACCAGACGCATAAAGAGAGAGCAGGGCGAGAACCGTTGCGGCCAGAGAATTGGATTTCATAGTAGCTCCGAGATCAAAACTGTAGAGATGAAATCAAAACGCGACAGAAAGAAAGAGGCCAGCGTTGTGGCGGCTCGCGGCTTTATTGCAGGCTTACGGTAAGGTCCTTGATCGGCTTGCCGTCTTCATCGATAAAGCGGACGCAGAAATCGCTCATGCCGGGGCCGTTGATAACCGCGCCGCGAAGGACGTTCTTGCCCTTCTTGAGCGTGAGCCGCTTTGAGACAACGTCATCCATCACCATGCGCCGGTCGTCGAACAGGTCAGCGACATCCTCACCGTTGAGCCACCACATCGACGCGGAATTGGAGCCGACGGCCAGGCGGACATTCTTCATCTCACGCGGGCTGTCCACCACCGTCACGGCCCAGAAAATCACGCCGTACGTCGGCTTGTTCAGCCCATAGGCGAATCGAAACAGCTTCACATTGAAGTTGGTTGAGTCCAGCGCATGCCACGCCAGTTCCTGTCCGGCAACCGTCACCTTTTCGCCGTTGTGCGGAACAACGGTGAACTGGTCGGGAAAATACTCGATAGCGAATGTCTTCCGAACATAGGTCCCGACAAAAATCGTATTCGTGCGGTTTGGCTTCGCGATCGGATCCAGAAGCAGCCAGCGCTGAATGAATCCGTCGGCATCCGGCGGCTTGCCAGCCCCTGTGGCCGGCGTGAAGTAAGGCGCAAGGCTGCGAGGAGCGTTTGCGGCTGCCGACGCCGGAGGCAGGTGGGGAATTCCGGCAAAGTCGGGTGGGCCGGCTGGCGGGACCCCATTTTGAGGTGCAGCGGGTGCAGCGACAGCAGGAGCAGCAGCCGGCGCATGCGCCTGCCCCGCCGAAATGACGGTAATTGCCATAACGGCCACGACGCCCGATCCAAGCAACACAATTCTGCGGGGTGCGATCATAAAAGTAGGCCCTCTTTTGAGAATCAACGAACTTTTGCGCACAAAGCCGGAGAAAGCGCTTCCTCGGGCCTGCAAAAACGTACGCAATTCCAGCCGAAAATCCAATTGCAGTTCAGAACCCGTCCGGCGATCGTGCAGACATCCCGTTCTCGCCGCACACGCTCTTCAAACACGCGCAGTCCAACATCCCGTCCTGAATAAGCCCTTGGCTCCGGATACTTTATAGACGGTAGACCCGCCGTGCAAGTTCCCCTCGCCGAATACGGTGCGGCTATCTGCGTCCGTCGGCCCTGTTGCTACGCGCGAATTGGGAAATCGACTCCGAGCCGGGTTTCCCGCCAAATCGTATGCAAGCCGAGTTTGCAGCCGTATGCTTTGCTGTCAATGACGGCGACAAAACCGCGTTGGAAGACTCCTCGCGCTTACGACATTGGCACCGCATGGCGATCTTTGGTAATGGTTTCTTCCGCACTTCGGTAACAGTTTTCTTGTTTGAGGCCGTTACTTGAGGTACATTCATCGCATACATGCACCTAAAAAGAGCTAAACTAAACCGCGCAGGCCGAATTCTCCAACACGATTTGGTTCAGTTTTTCTGTGCGGGTCAAATTCTTATTTCACTTGCACAGCAACTGGTACGAACGTCCCCAAACATTCCATCGCTGTCAGAAAATGTCCTCCTAAGAATGCCGGGGCGTCCATACTTACATTCTTCTCGTTTCCGCCGGGTTTTTAGTCTCCGGACGAAACGAGTTTTTCCCAAGGCTCTAAAGTTTTTCCAGGAACGGCCGATAAGCGACCTAACGCAATTTATCCGGGTTGGGTGAGCGCAGTGATCACGAGATTTACATCACTGGTCCTCGTTTTAGGAATTGTGGCCTCAGTTCTGGCAGTCAGACCCCTCCATGCCGCGACCGCCAGCGCCTCAATCAGTGTCACTGCGACTGTCCAGGCTTCTTGCCTGGCTTCCGCCCCCGCCCCGGCGTTCTCAACGTACGCCGCCGCAGCAAACGCTGCTTCCTCAGTCTCGGTCGCCTGCAGCAACTCCACCCCGATCAGTGTCAGCCTCGGCGCGACATTTGCGCCTGAAGCCACCGGGCCCATTCGGGCGATTTCCGGTTCTGGCATAGTTCTGCTGGGAGATGCGCTCAGATTGGTCTCCCGTGCAATCGTCAACGATAGGCAGGCCGTCGGAGCCAACACTGCGGCCGGGGACGTCGACGGCTCCACGCCGGTACATGCCATTCATGGCTGGCTTTCGACTCTGCAGAACTCTACGGCGGGTGCCAACGCGGATACGATTACAGTCGTCGTGACCTATTGAACGATGGCGCACGCTCCAGATCGCCGCAAAAAGGTCACTAGGATAAGTTGCCTTCTCTTCAATTAATTACGTTCCGGCAAACCTCGCCGGCGTTGCGTCTGTGAGCACAGGTAACCGATTTATTCAATCTTTTGTGTACCGCTAAGGTGCACATTCTGTTGGATGGATAGCGCGAATGTACTATTGAAGTCAGTAACCAACAACAATATTGTTCAGACAACATTCAACCGCGAATTGCCAGGTCAGGGCCTTGTTAGATTACCGCCCGCATCTGCAATCGGATTGATTTCGTTTCCTCGTGAACAACGAGCACGGGAAGACTGCGTTCGCTATTCGGCGGCAAAGGAGCACAGAGTGGTGCAAGTAAGCTCGACCACAGTGGTTCAGAATTGCCTGATTCAGCCAGTGGCTGATCCTGTTCGACTTTTCGTCGGACGGCCGTAAATCTCAACTTTTAACTACAAACTGTACGAGGAGTAACCGCCATGAAGTTCTCATACGCTCTCAGGTCCGCACTGCCCGCCGCCGCTCTTGGAATTCTGGCGCTGGGACTAGCCTCCGTTCCTGCCTTCGCAAGTACCACCACCACCAACACCTTTTCGGTGACCGCAACCGTGCAAACGGCCTGCACCGTCACTGGCTCGACACTGGCATTCGGAACCTACACCGGCGCTGCTGTCCAGGCGTCGTCTACGCTTACGGTCACCTGCACCTCCGCCAGCACGCCCTATAACATCGGCCTCAATCAAGGCGCGACGTCAGGTGCAACATTGACCACCCGCCAGATGCTCAATGGCGCGGCTGCGCTGAACTATACGCTGACATCGGTTTCCTACTCCGGCTCCAACTGGGGCAATACCCTTGCTACCAATTGGGTGGGTGGAACCAGCAGTGCGACGCCGATGACCCAGACGACACAAACGGTCTACGGCACGATTCCTGCAAATCAGCTTGTAACACCCGGCAGCTACGCCGATACGGTTACCGCCTCAATTACCTATTAACTGTTAGCTACACAAAAAAACGGGGCCACAATGATCTCATCCCGCCGCATAGCAGCCCGCGCGCTCGCCGCCATACTCTTCGTTGTTATGACGGGTTTGGCGGCCCAGGCGCAGTCATTGTCGGTTCTGCCTGTAAACATTTTTCTGTCGTCCGGCCAGAAGTCCACGTCGTTGACCGTGACCAACACTGGGAGCACCGAAACCGCCATTCAGATTCGCGCCTACGCCTGGGATCAAAAGAGCGACGACGATCGACTAACGGACTCAGACGCAGTGGTGCTGAGTCCTCCGCTCGCCAGAATGGCTCCGGGGGCTTCACAAGTGATCCGCCTTATTCTGCGTCAACCCGCGGAGGGACGAGAGGCGACCTACCGCATTCTGATCGACCAGATTCCACCTCCAGCCGAGCCGGGGATCGTTCATATGGTGCTGCGCCTGTCAATTCCGATTTTTGTCCAGCCGGCGACGCGCGCGGTTTCGCATCTTCAGTTCCACATGGAGATGGTTGCCGGGAAGCTCTTCCTCGTCGGTGTCAACGATGGCCTTCGCCATGAAGTGATTCGCGACGTGGAACTGTTGGCGAGTGATGGCCGAAACCTGAAGGAAGAGGTCAGCGCATCGCCCTATATTCTCGCTGGCGCCACCCGGCGCTGGCCCATAGCCGCGCAGGGTCCCCTGCCGCTGCCAAGCGAAACCGTGCTGTTGACAGCCCACTCGGACGCCGGCGCTATCAAACAGCAGGTCGGCTTTGTTGCGGCTCAATGATCTTCGGGGCACGGTGGCCAGGTGGCTTGGTCTTGCCGAGATCACCTTCCTGATGATGGCGATGGCGCCGCCACTCGCCAGAGCCAGCGACCCTGTCGTCTCCCCAGCTATCTCCGCAAACAGCCCCGCAACTTCCAGCGCAGCTTCCAGCCCAGCCGCTGGCGCAGCTGCCTCCGCCGACAACGACGAGACACTGTTTCTGGATGTTGAGGTCAATGGTCGTTTCATTGGCAAGATCGGAGAATTTACCCTCCGCCACGGCAAGTTGTTGGCGCGGCCAGACGAATTGCGCGATCTGGGTTTTCGGGTTCCTGTGTCTCGCGCCTCTAAAACCGGCGGTCTCATCGCCGTGTCCGACTTGCCAGGATTAACCGCGATTCTCGACGAGAAGAACCAACTGCTGCGAGTGACAGCCAGCGATATGGCCTTGGTGCCCACGTTGTTGCTACCCAATGGAAGAGAGCCGGCTGGAGCGCGTCGTGTGATCGAGAGCGGTACCGGCGTGACGCTCAACTACGACACAGTCGGAACCTTCACCCGCGGCCAGAAAGGCGGCAGCGGGTCAATGGAGATGAGAGCCTTTTCGCCTCGCGGTATACTGAGTTCCGAGTGGCTCGCCTATGCGGGCGCAACTTCGAGCGCCTCCGGCTTAAACACGGCGATACGCCTTGATTCGGCATACACGTTTGCCGACGTCAATACTCTGCGCCGCTATAGCGTCGGCGATTTCATTACCGGTGGACTTGCCTGGACCCGTCCTGTTCACCTCGAGGGAGTGCAGATCAACTCGGATTTCAGCATGCGCCCCGATCTCGTCACGTTCCCAATGCCCTCGATCACCGGCTCGGCCGCAGTCCCCTCCACGGTAAACATTCTTGCAGACGGCAACCTGGCGATTTCGAGCCAGATCGCCCCCGGCCCCTTCGAGATCCCGCAACTTCCGGTGGTAGAGGGGGCTGGCACCATCTCGATGACAGTGACCAATGCACTTGGGCAACAAGTAACCTTGAACCAACCGTTCTATGCCAGCTCCGCAATGTTGGCCCCGGGTCTGCAGACCTTCGCCATGCAATCTGGCCTGGCGCGCCGCGACTGGGGCTCAGCCAGCAACGACTATGGAAAGATGGTGGGTGCCGCCATCTATCGCCGTGGTCTGACTCGGACGTTCACAGTCGAAGGCAGCTTTGAAGACACTCCGGGTGCATTCATGGCCGGCGTGGGCGGGGTGGCGCAGATCGATAATCTCGGCGTGGTCAATTTCGCCGTGGCGCCCAGCTTTGGCTCCGGGCAGGCAGGCGCACAGTTCTCTGCTGGAGCTCAGCGCATCGGCAGAGTCTTCAGCCTGGGCGCCTCCGCCATCATGGCGGACCGCAACTATCGGGATGTGGCGTCGATGAATGGAGGCGGGGTTCCGCGCAAGCAACTCAGCGCCTTCGCCGGCTTGTCTCTCAGACACTTCGGCTCCGGTGGCTTGGCCTACGCGGCGGTCAACCAGGATGCTTCACCCCACCCTCTCCCGATCGAATTCGCGCCGGCGCAGCACTCTCAGGTCGTTTCTGCCAATTATTCGCTCCAGATCCACCACACGTTTCTCTCTGTCACGGAGTTTCACGACCTGGTAAACAAAGGCAGCAGCGGGCTGCAGATTGGCCTCACCATCCCATTTGGCAAACGCAACTCGGTCACCGCCAGTGGACAGTCGGACGGTTCGGCCCAGGTCGAGGTGCAACAGCCGGCCCCAATGATCGGCGATTGGGGCTACCAGGCCTATCTCTCCGCCGGCAATGCCACCCACGTATTCGCTCAGACGCAGTACAAGTCGCCCGTGGGCCTGTTTGCGGCAGGCATCGATAATGACGATGGGGTGACGACCCTGCGCCTGGAATCCCAGGGAGCGTTCTCGCTTGTCGACCGCGCCCTGTTTCCTTCCAACACGATCTATGACAGTTTCGCCATAGTGGACACCAATCCGGTGCCGCATGTACATGTTCTCGAGGAGAACCGCGAAGTCGGTAGCACCAACTCATCGGGGCGGCTCCTGGTGCCTGATATGCGCGCGTTCGACCTGAACCACATCGCCATTGAGCCCACCGATATTCCGCCGGAGGCCACCATCAACACAGCCACCCGCGAGTTGCGCCCCCAGGATCGCTCCGGTGTTGTGGTCAAGTTCCCGATTAAATTCAGCCATGGCGCATTGCTGCGACTGGTGGATGAGGCCGGGATAGCGGTCCCGCTGGGCAGCACGGCTACCTTGCGGGCCACCGGCGTTGTCGTCCCGGTGGGCTACGACGGCGACGCCTACGTGGAGGATCTCAATCCCCATAACCAAATTGCCATCGAGTTCCCCGACGGGCGGCGCTGCTTTGCCGCCTTCGCCTACAAACCGGTAGCAGGAGACATTCCTTCGATCGGGCCGCTTCGCTGCCTGGAGAAGAAGCCATGACGCGAAAACTCGCCATTGCGGCGCTGTTCCTGCTCGGCTTCGTCACCCGGTCAGCAACGGCGCAGACCTGCGATCTCACGGATACGTCAATGAACTTTGGCACCTACACCGGTATTCTGCTCAACGGAACTTCCACAGGAAAGATCATCTGCGCCGGCGGATGGAATATTCCCCTTGATGCTGGAACGGGCGCAGGCGCAACCGAAACAATTCGCAAGATGACTGGCCCCGGCGGCGCCGAGTTGAGCTACGAGGTCTTTCAGGATGCTGCGCGGACCATCAATTGGGGCAACACCACCGGCACTGAAATGACTGGAACCGGCAATGCGAATATCACCTTCTATGGCCAGATTCCGGCGGGGCAATACGTCGTCCCAGGCACGTACACCGACACGCTCACCACTGCCACCACAAGTTTCACCGTTACCGCGATCATTTCCAAAGAGTGCTCGGTTTCGGCCACCAACCTGGCCTTCGGCAATTACTCGGGAGCACTCATCAACTCCACATCCACCATCTCAGTCCTCTGCACCAACACCACTGCCTACAACGTCGGCCTCAACGCCGGGCTGGCAACCGGAGCCACCGTGACAAACCGCAGCATGACCGGCCCCAGCTCGGCTTTGCTGCATTATTCGCTTTTCAGTAACTCCAGTTACACCACCAATTGGGGCAACACCGTCGGCACCGATACGGTGGCCGGGACCGGCAATGGAACGACTCAGCCCGTTACCGTATACGGCCAGATACCGGCAGGGCAGTTAGCCAAGCCAGGGAGTTACACCGATACGATCACTGTTTCCGTTACTTATTGACTGTTGGGCCATGGCTGGGTTGATTTGGCGGCTCCATGCACAGGCAGTGGCTGCACACAATATGGTGGAGGCGGCGCGAGTCGCACTCGTGCTGAGCATTGAAAACACGCAACTTACTCATTCTAGGAATGCCTGGAATTCACAGATTTCCAAGAGCGCCAGGTTTGCGTACAAATCGCGTACAAACAATTCCTGGAATTCCCGAACCTCCAACAGCTGTCATCTTCCAATCCGTTCAGCGGGTACCTGAAGGGTTCTTCACCGTTTATTCATCAAACCGACAGCGCCGAGGGTAAGCTTTCTCCCTTCGGCGCGAAAACCCTACTCGATGAGCCGTTTGCCCTTTATCGCCACTTGAGAATCGGGTCAGTCAACAGAAGCCCGTTTACCAGGACTGATCGTGGTCTGCTTAGGTCGGTTTTGGATCCGTGGTCTCCCGTCCCCAAATGTGAGGTACTGGGGCAACCATTTCAGTGGAAGAACACACTTCCATGGCATCTAGGTCTCGCCGCCAAAGTCAGAATCCTCTGCTTCAAAAACCTTCCTCCATTCTGGCATGACCGTGGCCTTCAAAACCACGTTTGAGGTATTCACCAGGGTTGGCCCCGACAACTCGCTTGAACGCCTTACTGAACGCAGCGTCGGACTCGTAACCGACCGACCGACCGACGTCTATGAGCTTTTTGTCACGCTGTTCGAGTAACTGCATCGCCTTCTGCATCCTCCACTCAGTTACATATTCCAGTGGTGTTTGTCCGAGCAGCTCCTTAAAGCGTGCTGCGAATGCGGAGCGAGACATGCCCGCGGCTTCGGCCAGGGATTCGACTGTCCAGGGTGTGTTCACTCTGTCGTGAATGGCGCTCAGGGCAGTGCCCATTTGAGGATCGAAAACCGCACGAAGCCATCCCTTGTTTCGCCCCGGTCTGTTGCGTTCCGTCCCCGACGCGATATGCGTCCGGAGTACCTGGATAAACA
The DNA here is from genome assembly GCA_963836635.1 of uncultured Acidobacteriaceae bacterium. GTDB lineage: Bacteria > Acidobacteriota > Terriglobia > Terriglobales > Acidobacteriaceae > Telmatobacter. The sequence continues at coordinate 43,456 of CAWILB010000046.1, forward strand.
GAACCTCGGCCAGCCTCGTCGCGACTACTTCAGATCCCGGCGCCTGTTCTGCCATTTCTGACACCAGCGCTTGCATCGTGATGTGAAGAGCAAGCGTGCGCGCCTGATCGGCCTTAATCAGAATGAAGCTCGGCAATAACTGAGTGATCGGCTTCAGGCTGGCGCGATCGAAACTCAAGGACCCACAGACGATCGTCGTCGGTGCGCCACCACCTCCACAAAGTGCGACATTGCCATTAGCTTTGGCCCCGATCTCGCGGAAAGTCCACCTCGGGCGTGTTCGCGGGTTGTCGCGCAAAACAATCGAAGTTCCCTTAGCCAGCAAAAAGCAATCACCACCGGTGAGCGGAATCGGCTCCGGAATCCCTTCCACACTCAGCCAGCAGTTGCCGCGTGAAAGCATGGCGAAGTGCGCCAAATCTGTTGGGGAAGTTCTTTCGCGGGAAGGCGTGACTTTCTCTTCGGCCTGATTTTCCTGTTTCACGCCCCACGGGGCTGTGGCTTCGAGCCTGTGCAGACCAAAAGCGGCTACGTGCATCGTTCTGAAGATGTCTGTTATCGGGTCCAACTTAGCCTCCATGTTTTGGACGAATGGACAAAAGTCTTGGACTCCTGAGCAGTTCTCGTCCACCGTCAAAGAATCTACTCTACTGTACCGAATACGAAGGGAGCAAATATGGGAAAGCTTCAAGGTAAGGTTGCAGTCATCACGGGTGGGGCTACCGGCATCGGCCGCGCCGCAGCAAAGCGCTTCATCGAGGAGGGCGCGATCGTCTTCATCTTCGGTCGCCGGCAGAAGGAACTGGACGCCGCTGTGGCCTACCTCGGGCCCAATGCCCGCGCCGTAAAGGGCTCGGTCTCCGATCTGGCTGACCTCGACCGACTGTACGCGGCGGTGAAGGCCGAGCGCGGAACCCTCGACATCGTCTTCGCCAATGCCGGGGCGGGAAGCCCGCTTAAGCTCGGCGAGATCACCGCCAAGCACATCGACGAAACCTTTGACACCAATGTCAAGGGTACGATCTTCACGGTCCAGAAGGCGCTGCCGCTGATGGGCAAGGGCGGTTCGATCATTCTGACCGGCTCGAGCGCCGGCACCACGGGCGCCCCGACAATGAGCGTCTACAGCGCCAGCAAGGCGGCAGTGCGCAACCTCGCGCGGACCTGGGCGGAAGACCTGAAGGGCACCGGCATCCGCGTAAACGTGCTGTCGCCCGGGCCGACGGCGACCGAACTCGCGAAGGCAGCGCTAGGCGAAGAGGGCCAGAAGGTCTACGCCTCGATGACTCCGCTCCAGCGCATGGCCGATCCGGCGGAGATCGGTGCGGCGGCGGCCTTTCTCGCGTCGGACGACAGCAGCTTCATGACTGCCAGCGAGCTCGCCGTCGACGGCGGCCTGGCGCAAGTCTGACGCGCTACGCCTGGCCGTAAATTCAACATAAAAAACAACCAAAAACAAAAAGGAGAAAGCGGTATGAGTAATAACCATGGGCAAAACTTGGCGGGAAAAATTGCGGTTATCACAGGCGGGAGTAGCGGGATTGGCTTGGCCACGGCCAAGCGCTTCGTGGAAGAAGGTGCGTACGTCGTGATCACTGGGCGACGAGAGAAAGAGCTGAAGGAGGCCGCAGCCTTCATCAAGAGAAACGTTACGACGGTCGTGGGCGACGTGTCGCGCTTGGAAGATCTGGACAGGCTCTATGCCGTCGTGAAAGAGAAACATGGTCACATCGACGTACTCTTCGCGAACGCGGGCGCGGGTACAATCGCACCGCTCGCGGTGGCTACTGAGGCACATTTTGATCAGACCTTCGACGTGAACGTGAAGGGGCTGTTCTTTACGGTGCAGAAGGCCCTTCCTCTCTTCAAAGACGGCGGTTCGATTATCTTGAACTCTTCGGTCTCGAACATGTTGGGGCTGCCAGGGTTTAGCGCCTACGCCGCGAGTAAGGCGGCTGTGCGCAACTTCGCGCGCGCCTGGACTCTGGAGCTGAAAGACCGCAAGATCCGCGTGAATTCGATGAGCCCCGGGCCAATCGAGACCCCTGCCTTAGAGACAACGACGGGCCTTACAGCTGAACAGGCCGAGCAAGCGGCCGCCCAGTTTTCCTCACAGATCCCAATGGGTCGCAGGGGCAAGCCTGAGGAAATCGCGGCCGCCGTCACGTTCCTCGCCTCCGATGAAAGTTCTTTCATCACCGGCGTGGATCTCGCCGTCGATGGAGGCATGGCGCAAGTCTGACTCCGGCGCGGTCGCTTCTCGAACTTTAGTTCTCACACGAGATCGGAGAAACATTATGAGCTACGCAATTGTAGAATTCGGAAAGGTAGGCCAGGCACTCGCCCACGCCTTTGCCCGTAAGAACATCGAAGTCACCGTCGCGAGTCGTCGGTCGCCCGAGGCCTTGGCACCGGAGGCTCGGGCGATTGGACCCACGGTCGTCGCCAAGTCGCTGCGGAATGCACTCGAGGCCGACACAATCATTTTGGCGATCCCATTCGGGGAACATCGTGAGATTGCGAAGGCCCTGCCGAGCTGGAAAGGCAAGACGGTCATCGACGCGATGAACTCGTTTCCAGTCCCACCTGAGGAACTGGACGGTCTCCCGTCCTCCGCCTTCGTTGCGAAGTCGTTCACCGGCGCTAAGTTGGTGAAAGGTTTTAACCACCTGGTTGCGGCCACACTGGCTACCGACCCAATTGTCGAGGGCGGCCACCGGGTCGTCTTTCTGTCGAGCGACGATCGGCAACCCAGCACTTGGCTCTCTGGTCCTCGAACAAGGGATTTCAAGCAAAACCTTTTACACTGGAAAAGCATCGCGAGTCGCCGATGTTCACAATGAACCCTTGTACGAACAATCCTAGAGCGACACGCGGTCCCAACTCACAGTCCCGCTGGTTATTCAGCAGACAGTGATCAGAACAGGACACGAAGTAAGTATCGGACAAAAACACATTGGAATCCTGAACGTTGAAAGTGTGAATGTCGATGCCTTCTCAGCTCTAGACGAAACGTTTCTCATGATCCTGGCACGCGTTGCGGCGCTTGCTTTCGATGGAATTGAGACAGATCGAAAGTACGCGACGTTGGACCAGACCAAGCGAAACATCCTTCGCGGCACAAGCTTTGAACAGACAATTCAAGCCGTTCTTGCAGTGATCACCGATACTCTCGACTACGAATTTGTGAGCATCTCGCTTGTGGACCACGACAGTGGCCGGATTCCCTCCTGCGTCAGAATGTCACCCGTCGAGTCGGCATATAAGGCATAACATGCTCACGCGGGGTTAACGGCATGGCTCGGACAGCCGCACCTGAGCGTCCTTGGCTGTTTGCAGCATTGCCGAAAGGACACCAACTTCTCGCCAAGTTCGTCAAGAATTGTGATCGAAAAACCGGGTCGCAAGGGCATGCCAGGATGCCAAGTGACCATTACTCTCGGAAATCGCCCATGTCTCCGGGAGTGTTTCTCGATTTACGCATAATCGCGGAGCATCAAACCCACAGGCCCACTCGGGCTGGATGTACGCCACGGCAGCGTTGGACTGTAACGGGTGGCAGAATTAATTGTATTCAGCACCAACCAATGGCAGTGAATGATAAAGGACGCTATCGCCAACAACGCGCGAGGGCGATCCCCAAACTTCTCAAGCCACAACTGCCTCCAAGAGTTTGTGCTCGCGGAGACGCGGCATGCTCCTGCCGTTCGCTACAGCCACCTCAGCTTGTGCTTCCTTCTGGAGGAGTCGGTCCGTTCTGTCCGGCAGCCGTACAGCCGTCACGAGACGGCGTAGGATTGTCCGATCCACATCGCACCGGAGAAGGAGAACAGTGCATCCATGGTGAAATGAGCGTCAATCTATAGTCTGCTTCACTCCGACCCGGTCCAGCGCGGATAGGTAGCTCAAGCAGCGTAACCGGCTGCATCGACTGGGATCAGGTTCTTCGAAGCCAGCAGTTTGTTATGAAGCTAAGTCTCCCAGTTTGTTCGATCGGGGGCCCGTATTTGCCGGGAGATTGCTTGACACCAGCTTCCGCTTCTCTTAAAGTACGTTCAACGTACTTGGCGAACTCCAGCAGCCTCATTTATTGGGCCTAACCAGAAAAACGGAGGGCGTCCCCCCGCCATGTATCAAGCTGGATCCATCTCTACACCCGGCACGTGCACCCAGGGCAAGCTGTTGCAGTATGTGCCTGGGTTCGACGCCGACCAGACGATCATTCCGCAGCAGGAGCGCGTGGTCACGCAGTGCGGAACTCCATCCGTCCTGACCGGATCGGACGGAGGGTTGCACCTGTTTGTCGCAGGACAGGCCGATCATCCGAGCTCACCATCCTGTGCGCCGTGGCCATTATCTCCGTTGTGCCTTCATCTGCGTCCTGAATCCGATACCCTTGATTTGACCCGGCTGCCGGATAAGGTCGATGGAATCCAGCGTTTTGTAAGCGGGATTCCGTCCGCGGTTATGGATGACCGCACGATGCTCGCGTACTTCAACGGTGGCCAGTTGCTCGAATACAAATGCAGGCCCGAGATGGGTTGGAGCGTTTCGGCCATTCCTGTGCCGAACATCGTGGTTGATGCCAACCCCGTGGCGACACTTGCCGGAGGCAGCGTCTTTGTACTATCGGCGCCGAGAGGCGAAGCGTTACTGCTGTGTAAGCGCGATCTGCAAACGACCAGGTGGCGTTTCATCGACCTCGGCACAGATGGGTCGGTTTGCAACTTCGCCGGCGATCCAGCCCTTGTGGAGTTCAAAGGGAAACTGCATGTTTTTGTCTGTTCCGCTTTTCCGGCTCGATTTTCTCCGGAGCAGGAAGCATTCGAGTTATGGGATTTCCTGGTTGACTTGGACGGCTCCCTGGTGGAGGCGTACTCGATTTCCGCGGTTGCCAGTTCTCGCGAGGGTGCCGCGTCGGTCAACGTTACAGGAACGCCGAGTGCCGTTGCATCACATGACAGGTTGCAGGTGTTTGTACGCTCTGACGCAGGACAACTGGTCGAGTTTCGCTCAACCGATGGAGAACGGTGGGAGAGTCTTCCGGTTTCGCAGGGTAAGGTCGGCGGAAACGCCGGAGCAGTTCTTTCGGGCGACGAAGACTCAGTGGTTTACGCAAGTGATCCGATTGGTTATCTCACCGAGTTCCGCGAGATTGGAGGCGTCTGGCACGGACGAAGGATTTCGCGCACTTGCGGGGAAGCAGAGCGATGGCCTCGACCGGTGGTGTGCGGGCTACAGGTGCGCATCTTCGATCTGGATGTAGCGGTCTAATGCGGCGCGGGCGGCACGAAGGATCCAAATACAGCAAGGGAAAGACGGGATTATGGCAAAGGCTAAAGCATCGACGGCTAACGATGAACTGCGAAGCATCGTAATGGAACTGGCGCGCACGGAGCTCGCGGCAGTCGGATCAGCGCTCAAATTCTGGGGGAACTGGGTCACTTCCGCGGAAAAATACACGCAGCAACTGCAGGCGGAACTCGACAAGGTCGACCAGGGAGGGGAAACCTCGCGGCAGTTCGTGGGGAAGCTCGCCGATCTCACCCGTGAATACCTGCGAGAAGTGGTGGCTCTGCCGGCCGCCGCAGTGGAGCACTTCAACAATGAGGTAGAGAAAACTACCTCTGCAGCTGCCGCAACCCCTTCTCCGAAGCGTAAACGCAGAGCTCGCGCGAAAGAGTGACTCTGTGCGTGCGGACGGATGGGCGTTCCTTCACGCACTGGATTCCTGGGCCATGCCCTGCGCACGAGGGTCGGTCTGTCCCCGTGCCATATAGTCCGCCGCGCACAGCCATTTTCCCTGCACATCCAGCGTCCAGGTAGCGTGCCAGACTGGATCATCGCAAATCGACTTCCAGGAGTCGGCAATCCAGCCAACGCCTTCCCGAATCGCTGCAGTTGCCGTAGTAATTTTGCCTCGCGTCAGTTCGGCGACGCTTCTCGGCCCGAGCGCGATGAGATTCTCCGCGGTCTTCTTCCACACTTCCGCGATAATCCCCACCGGCTTTACTTCGATCCCCCCGAAGCATCCACCAGCCGTCGCGGCAAAGGCCCTGTCATGCTGTGCAAGCCGGCAGCCGCGAACGATGGCCTTTTTCCACGAAGGCCAGTAGTGGGGGTTGCGCAGAATTGCCGCGCACAGGTCGGTGAAAACCATCGCGGGGCCGAAATAATCGCGGAACTCCTTTTCATAGATCGAGAGTGCTGAAGCGCCGAGATTTCCGTCTTTCAAGGCGCGAGTGAGTACTCGGGCGGCGAGCAGCGCAGATTCCATTGCCGGAGTGATGCCTTCGCCAGTCATTGGATCAACGAAGCATCCGGCGTCGCCGATCAGCAGGCCGCGGTCAAAGAAGTTGGGGCCGGCGGATCCATAGGTCTTCACGATTCCGCCAATGGCCGGCTTGAATAGCTTCAGCCGGCGGCACGCTGGATGGGAGGCTTTGAGCTTCTCGAAGAACTGCCGGAACAACTCCGGCACGGCGATCCCTTCGCGCTGGCAGGTTTCCTTCAGGATTCCGATACCGATATTTGCCATGCCTCCGCTCATGGGAAACATCCAGCCGTAGCCAGGGAAGAATTCTTTGTCGAAGAAGAAGGCCGCTTCTCCCAGTGAACCGGAGTAGCCGGTGACATAGGCGCGCTGCGAAAGCGCGATGTGGCGTGGATCATTAACCAGCAAGCCGGCGGTGCGCGCCACGACCGAATTGGTGCCGTCGGCTCCCACGATCGCGCGGGCGCGCCAACTCTCAGAAACTCCCTTGCGCTGAACCTGCACGGTGACTCCGTCACGGCCGGACGCGCCATTCCACGCGAAGCCGGTGACGGAGGACTCGTAGTGAACTTCTGCGCCTTGCTTCGCGGCGTTTTCAAGCATGAGGGTGTCCAGCACGTGCCGCGGCACGATGTACCCGTGGGGCAGCAGCGTTTTATGCACGCCGTAGAACGGGATCTTGTTGGAGTATTCGCAGCGGTTGTCGACAAACGTGGAGGAATGGGTGATGGGGAGTGGCGATGTTGATTCAAGAGCGGCGAGGGCGCCCATCTGGCCGAGAATGCGGAGGCCACGGGGTTCCACGAAATCGCCGCAGACCTTTTCGCGCGGGAATTTTGTTCGTTCCAGCACAAGGACTTTCATACCCTGCGAGGCTAATTTCCAGGCGAGGGTGCTGCCGGCCGGGCCGCCTCCTGCGATGATGACGTCGTATATCGCCGGCGCCGACCGGGCTCGCGAGCGTCGAACAACGCTGCTGGCCTTCGTCGTTACTGCTCGAGTTTTTGATGCTGCGCGCTTTTGGGGTGGAGATGCGGAACCGGTCATATCAGGCCCTCGAGAGCAGTCGAGTATCGCGAATCAGCGCCAAAAGACGTTCGGGGTTGCGGGCGTTCTTCCGCGCCTCATTCTCGGCTTCGGCGGCCACAGTGTCCAGGTATTCTTCTGCCTCGGGCAGCACTGCCACCAGTTTCGACGTGAGGGCGACGCGGTTGGACGGGCTGGAGTTGCGAAACATCAACGCAGCTTCGGGGTCGCGCATGGCAACTGCGACGGGCAGGGTAAGAATGGCGTCTTCGATGTCTCTCGCCGAGCCGCCACCCAGAGCCGTGGTACCGCGCACATCGGCTACGTCGTCACATCCGTGGTACAGGATTCCCAGCAACCGGCCGAATTTTCTGAGCCGGTCATCGCGCGTTCCTGCGCGAGCGCAAATCTCGAACATCGATCCCGTGTCTTCGCCAGCGATCCCTCGCCAGTCCTCGGTGCCCAGGGGTTGCCGGCGCAGCCGCCATTGTAGACACTCGGCAACGCCAAGCCGCTGCATCAACTCCGCTAGCAAATGGACCGAATATGGATCATCGGCAACCAGCCTGGAAGTCGCGGCCATTACATATCCCGACGCCATCAGGGCCGGCAGAAACCCGAAGCGGCAGTGCAGGGATAGTGCGCCGCGCCGATAGCGCGAACGGTCCAGAATGTCATCGACAATCAGACTGACGTTATGCAGCAGTTCAATGCCGGCAACGCAGTGAAGCAGTTCCTGGGGCACCGGATTATCGCTCATGGCGCGCCAGCAGGCGAATGTGGTCACGGGCCGAAAGTACTTCGCCCGCCCCGAGAGCTGGCATTCGATCATGGGACGAACTTCGGGATCGGTCTGACTGACCCATGAGGCCAGAAAGGCGCGCAGGCGATCCAGATCCGGAACCAGCCCCAGCCGCTCCGGCAACTGCCAAACATGTTGGGTTTCTTCCTGCTCGGCGACTGCCGTTCCCATGGATTCTTACTCCGAAAAAGGATGCCGCTGGCCCTACGGGCGCGACCCGGTTTTTGCAGCTGCCCTTCGGCGCGGCCGCGAGGAGTTCGCCTTCTTGGCGAGATCGGCAGAAGCAACAGCTGCGAGTCGTTGGCGGCTCTGAACCCGCTTCTCATCGGCAGTCCGCCGGAGCACCAGAGGAACCGAGGCCCCAGGAATCCCCTGGACTTGAATCTCGCCGGTGTATTGCTCTCCCGTGACGAACTTTTTCGTAATGGGTGCGCTGATCCGTGCCACTACCTGTTGCAAGGGAGCGAGCACGATCTTCTGTTTGTCGATTCGCAGCGTCGATTTCAGTTTTCGCCCGCTCGGCGTCAACAGCGGCGTGATCTCCACGCTGGCCGATACCTCGTGCGGCAGATGATTCTCGAGGAGAAAGAGGGCGGTTGGCTTGCTACCGGCAGCACCTTCCAAAAGAATCGCCGATTGCGCTGGTTGCGGTTGCAGGGGTGGCGCGAGCTGCTTCTGCTGCACGATTCTTCCAGCAGTGGCGATGGCTCGGTCGCCACCTCTCGATAGGGCAGTGATAGCTGCGCCGGCAACGGAATTGGCTACTCTGGCAGCGAGCGCGACACTTCGCAGGTTTGCTTCCAGCGCCCGCCCCACCATCCTGCCAAGGGAAGACCCCTCCCTCATTGCCTGCTCCTGTCCTGCTGTTGAAGGCAAGGATGCGGACAATAAAAATGGTCGTACCAGTGGTGGAGATTCTCCGGCCCATCCTTCACCCAGACTTCCTGATCGGTATCGGCCGAGACAGTTCCCAGCCTGACTATCCAGCGCTGGAAATGCAGCCGGCAACCCAGAATCCAGAGAAGAATCTCAGTCCCGGGATTGGCGGTCGTGCCGGTGGGGATCGTGTAAGTGATTGTGACCTCAGTGCGCGCCATCGCCGCGAGATTCACCGTCGTCGAAGCGGGGCTGAGTCCCGCCATGGGCGTGGTCGTAAAGACCTGGATCGAACGCGCCGCCATCGATTCGTTGGTGATCACAAAGGTCAGGCTGGCTTCGTTCCCGACGACTCCGTAACTGACGATCTGGCGCAGGGTGCGGGGCATCCAGCAGGGAGGAGGAATGTGGCAAGCGCAGTCGCCGCCAGGGCTTGCGTTCGCAGACCAGTTCACTGCGCCACCGAGGAGTCCGGGCGCTCCCGATGAAAGCAGATTCAGAAAACTCGTGCTGACCTTCGCGCCGGCTTCCAGCAGATTCTCCGCAGCCTTAAACGCAGCGGTTACCGCAGTTTCAAGATTGCTGGGCATGGTTCAAATCCCTTCCGAAGGTTAAATTCCCTCAACTTGGATACCTAAACCGGATTCGCCGAGAAACCAGGCGCCGTAGTAGGTGCGGCGCGGCTTCACGCGGTCGCTGAAATGCAGCTCGACCAACAATTCTCGAAACTCGCCTGGCGGCAGGTCCCCGGCGCCCTCGCGCACCGTGGCGTGGACCAGGCCGCCGTGTGATTCGGCAATCCCTTCCGCGGCGCGATCGAGCCTTCGCTGATCTGCCGGAGGCTGTTCTGTGAGTGCGTGGTATATGGCCACATCCACGCCCCGCGGTTCAAGGAGGCAGAAGGTGGACTTGCGCTCAATGGGAACTTTCACGTTGCCCTGATTGAGCACGCCCACATTGATTTCGAGCCGCTCGTCGGGGTGCGCTTCGAGCGAGAGCCACGAGGGATAGAAGCGCATCTGCGGACGTGCCTGCACGTCAATCTTAATCGGCATCTCGGAGCCGCCCAGTTCCACCTTGCCGTCGTAGTGTCCAGGGCTGGTGGTTCTGGGAAGACGAAAGCTGAGCAGCGTAACCGCGGGATGGGTTTCACGTATCGTTCGAATGCGCAACGGCGACGGAGGGGCTCCCGGAAAAAACGCAAGCCCGGACTTGGGTACCTGGCCAAACTCGACAGAAGTTGCGGTCAGGCGGATCGGCGCCCCGCGAAAATGGAGCGGCTTAGCCAGCGGGCTCATGCCGTGGCTCTCTTCCGCGTCCTGGCCTGGGTCCGGGGCTCGGCCACCGTGCCTCCCGTTACGGGGGTATTGGGAGGGGGAGACGGCGGTGCAATGAATACCGCGGTCCCACATGGCTCGCACGGATTCGGAACGTAGGGTTCCGTAATCACCTGCGCTTCACCGCAGAGCTGAATCGACGCCAACTGGAATCCGAAAAGAGAGAATCCCGCGACAAAGTTCGCGGGAACGTGCGCACGAATCGAGGGAATCTGGGTGATCTGAACAGCCAGACTCAGCGGATTGATGGTGATGGGGTCAAGTCCAATCTGGATTTTCGGCAGGTTTGTGATATCCAGTTGGTAGGAACTGGGAATCCCGGTAAGATCGACGGGACTGACCAGATCCAAAGACATTTCCACCGTATAGTTGGAGGGGATGCCGCCCACAGTATGCCTCCTTGATCCTGCGAGGATCCGTGCAATTGACAACTGAGCGGATAGCCAACTGATCCTTGGTAGTTGAAAACATACCCTACACTAACCCCGTCATGCAAGTATTAACGAGGCAAAAGCCCAAAATGTCGGCCTACCGCAGACAAATACCGGCACTACTACGCGTCACCGGGCTTGCGGCGAGCATGGAGACACCGTCGACCTTCTAATCAGGTTGCTGAAAAAGGGTAACTCGTACTGTTGATTGTCTCTCGAAGTCCCGTTCTCGTGCGTTCTCACCGCTGGAGAAGGAGGCTTTCGGTGTCCTGAGGGCCGATTTTGCAGCCCGTGGCGACACTACGTCGCAATCAAGCTGCGGCTGGAATCGGAATCAGCTTGCGCATTCGCACCAGGTTATAGGCTGCCGCCGCGAAAGGGAAGATTCACGCCAATTTTCGTACTCCCGCAGCAATCCTGCTCAGCCGGTACTGCTCTTTGCGGAGCGTCACGATGTTGGTTTGAAGACGGGCGAGTTGCATACCGGGGTTTTCTTTCAAAAAACAACTATATGCTTATTCTATTTCTGTGTTGAGTGCGCAATCTCCTGGAAAAATAACTGCCGGATTGCCGGTGCTACAGGCTCAATTGCCAAACGGTGCGCCCTAGCTTTCCGCAATTGCCAATCGGACAGAGCGAAAGTCCGCTGCGAGCACTTGGGGAATGCCCGGGATATAACCCCGGTTCCTCTTGGAGGGTCTGTTCAAGTTCTTCCCGGGTGATGAAACTTACCGTTGAGAAAGATACGAAATAGCGAATCCCGAGCAGAAATAGGTAAAAAAGCGACCCGCCGGTTTCCATTTCGACGAGTCGCAAGGACATGTACTGCGTACGTTCTAAGGGCAAACGTTACCTGTCTACAAGAGGCCTGTTATGCTAAATCCCCCTGCGTTCGCCCCGGAATCGAAGAACAGACCCTAAACCTCGAACTTCAGACTCATCCCCAATAAGTCAAGGGCGAGAGTCTCGCTGGAACTCCCGCCCTTGAGTTGATTTACCGTCCGTGAATCACTACCAGCTCTGGATTCCCCCCGGAGTCGGGCTTGGCTGATAGGGAGCGAGGCCACTCACGCACGAGGAACTTGCCGATACCACCTGCTTGAACGGCGCAGACGCGGCCGGCTCATACGTAGAGTCGCCGAGGTAGTTCGCGGTCAACTCGTTGGTTCCGGCGGCGAGGCGGATGTTCTTCAAACTGGCGGTGCCTTTGACCAGCGATGCCTCGCCCAGCAACTCCGTGCCGTTCATTAGCGTCACGGCGCCCGAGGGCATTTCATTGCCGGTTCCGGTCACTGCGACTGAGAAGGCGATCGCACTGCATAGCGTGGCCGGGTTGGCCGACGACGTTACCGCAACCCTCGCAGGCTTCGAGGCTGCTGCGACAATCGTGAATGCTCGGGTGATCGGTCCGGCGACAGCGTAGTTTGCGTCGCCGTTGTAGGTGGCCGAAAGCGTCTTCGTGCCGGTTGTTGTTGAGGTCACGCTGAGTGAAGCTACGGCTGAACCGTTCAGAGTGGCCGGGCTGCCGCTGATGGCTGTTCCATTGAGCAACATCTTCACTGTCCCGGTTGGCTTGGGCCCCGACGTCGAGGTCACGCTCACTGAGAACGTAAATGCAGTCCCTGACGTTTCCATTGCGCCCGAAGCGGGCGCGGTAATAGTGAATGTGGGCGCCGGCAAGGTGCCCGTGCCCGAGAAATACACGGTGTTCATGTTGGTCACCGTGTTGTCGAGGAAGTTCAGGTAGCCATGACGGGCGCCGGAGGCGGCAGGCGTGAAGATGACGCCCACTTTGCAGCTCTGACCGGCGGACAGCGTTGCACCTGTCGTGAGGATGCAGCTTGTAGTGGCGGGGTCCATCGCGAAATCGCCGGGATTCATGCCGCCGAAATTGTAGCTGGTCAGCGTCATGGCGGAGTTGCCCGTGTTGGCCAACGTTACCAGGTGAGCTGGGCTGCTTGTACCCTTAAACTGGCTGCCGAAGTTCACGTACCCTCCGGGTCCGAGTTTGCGAACAACCTGGCCGGTAGAGGCCGAGCTGATGATGTACACTTGGCCCTGCGAGTCCACGGCCACTCCAGTTGGCGAGCTCAGCTCCGCGTTTGTGATAACGGGTTTGGCCGTCTGCGCGGAACCACGATTGGATTGCGCAAGAGCAGCGGTGGAGGCAAAGAGGACAGGCCACAGGAGCACGGCGCTCCACAGAGCGGCACGCAGAGGAAGTGCTCGCATGGCTTCACTCCTTTTGGGGGTAGGCTGGCCAGAATGGGTCGCTCGAATGTGAGGGGGAAGGCCCAGGCGACCGCTTCAGACCTGTGATTTGGGAATGACTAGAGTGGCGCGAAAGCCTTGCTGCGCCGAAACATCGGGGAGCTATGTCTGAATACGGGATGTATCCCAACAAAGACGCTTGTTGCGAGCGCGTATGCAATGCAACTTGCTCGCCGAGGTGCCGAATTTGGATTTCTCGTCAATGGCGATGTGCGCGTCGATATGGTGCGTGTCAAGGCACGCAAGGATGAAATTTCGGGCCGCTCAAATAGGAGGGTGGAGCAATGGCTGCGAGGACTCAAAAACTGCACGGTCATCCAGGGCCATGCCCGCTTTCAGTCGCCCCACACTGTCGTTGTCAATGATCAAGTCCTGGACGCCGACAAGGTCTTCATCAACGTTGGTGGCCGCGCCACTGTTGCCGCATTTCCGGGGATTCACGATGTGCCATTTTTCACCAACTCATCGATGATGAATGTCGACTTTTTGCCGGAACATCTCGTCATTGTTGGCGGGAGTTACATTGGGTTGGAATTCGGTCAGATGTATCGCCGCTTCGGCAGCGAGGTTACGATTGTAGAGATGGGACCGCGCCTGATTGGACGCGAAGATGAAGATGTTTCCGATGAAGTGCGGAAGATCCTGGAGCTTGAGGGGATACAGATTCGATTGAATGCGAAATGCATATCCCTGGCGAAACGCTACAGTGGTATCGCAGTTCGCATGGAATGCACTGAAGGTCTGCCGGAAGTATCAGGCACTCAGGTACTTCTCGCGATAGGGCGTACGCCCAACACGACCGACCTAGGCCTCGACCGGGCAGGAATTGCGACGGACGAACGCGGCTACATTGTCATTGATGATCAACTGCAAACCAACGTGCCCGGCATCTGGGCACTGGGTGACTGCAATGGCCACGGCGGCTTTACGCATACCGCATACAACGACTATGAGATTGTCGCCGATAATCTGTTCAATGCCGACCATCGCCGCGTGTCAGACCGAATCCCGACCCACGCGCTGTTTACAGATCCTCCGCTCGGCCGATGCGGCATGACGGATGCCGAAATACGGAGCTCCGGTCGAACTGCACTCGCCGCGAAACATCCGATGAGCAAAGTGGGCAGGGCCATTGAAAAGGGTGAGACACAAGGTTTCATCAAAGTCTCAGTGGATGCGGAAACAAAGCAGTTTCTAGGAGCGGCGATTCTTGGAACTGGCGGCGATGAAGTCGTCCAGGTTTTATTGGACGTCATGTATGCGAAGGCGCCATACACGGTGGTACAGCGCGCAATGCATATCCATCCGACGGTTGCGGAATTTCTCCCAACCGTCTTGTCCAAACTTGAACCCTCTGCGTAGAAGCAGTTTTGTACAGATCGCCCTCGACGAGTCGTTCCCTCTCAGGGTGCGATATCAAACCGTTCGTACGTCTTGAGTTCGCCAAATATACTCGTTTACATGAGGGGAACTCGCTATGGATGTGAATAAAATCGGAGTCGTCTCCTCGACTCTCGACGATTATCTTCGTAAAAGACTGAAACCGGTAGAGGGTGCGATCCCTCATTTGCCAGGAATCGAAATGTACGGGAACTCGATTCCTGCAGCGAATGCAGATGGGGATCTCTTTGAGTACATCAACTTTCAGCAGCGTTATAACATCGATGCTCGCATTGAGCGCGCTAACAAATTGGCCAGACAACACCTCGAGACGCTTCCGGACGGATTGAAACCGCGAAACGCGATTGATGCCCATTTGCAGTGGTTGAGATCCAGGCCGGATTACACTCCGGAGGACGCCATTCAATACAGGAAGGCCAAGAGTTCTGAACAACTGAGAATCGCTGAGAACCTGCATGAGCTATATACCACTGCGGGTGTGCTGCTGGTTGATGCCCAGGGACATGGGAGCATTGCGGCCAAGATTGCTTCTACCGTCCATGACACCTTTCATACGGCAATGCTTTGCGAACTCGACGCCAACGGGAAAACGACAGCCGGTGTCTTCGAGATCATCAACCTCCGACTTGCACATTCCGTTACTGCCAGAAACGCATTGGGCTTCGATATGGAGAACGACACTCGCGAGATAGCCACCATGGTTTACGGTGAAATATGCACTAACGGACTCTTTCGCTTTGTAAGCTTCGGCCATCCACCGCCGCTCGTGTTCTCTGCGGAATATGGGAAATTCATGGATATCGGATGGGATCGCATGATGCAATTCCCTTCGCTCGGTCTGGAAATCCCAGAGGACCATCCTGACCGGAGTAGGTATGTATCCCTCACGCTCCGACGTGGTCAGATGACTGCCTCTGACCTGGATGAGATCACCCTGATGAGTCCAGGTGACATCATTTTCCTTCATACAGATGGAGTCTATGACGGTGATGATGGGGAGAGTCGACAAGAGATCGAAAAGGTCATCCAGGAACACAAGCAACGGCCGGCCAGGGAAATCTGCAACGCGATTCTGGACTACGCGCTGCGGAGTGATGATCGCTTGAGGCAGATCGGTGAGTCCGACCGCATCGATGATAAGACTGTATTCATCATCAAGAAAGAGTAGAGCGTTAGTCGGTATGACAACCCAAGCGCGTTCGGAACTCTGTCGCCGCAAGGCAGCAACCTTAGTTACAGGGCAGAGGGCGCTAAACGGATCAAGCAAATGCTCAAGCTATCGAGAAAGAAGTGACGTGCCCTTGATAGCGCACGATTCAGAGTCCTCTCGTCCATGAATTTAGTGTGTCCCAGTCGTTCCAATACGCCCCTTTTACAACCCTTCGGGTGATATCCCAATTCGAATCGTGGATGGGTTTTCGCGCTTAAATGTAGTCGCAGAAAATGAAGGAGTTCGCGACCCCATCGTTTGAAGTTTTCAATTCTGTGGAGCGGTCGAATTCGGCGAAATTTGGCGAAGTTCGCCGAAGTTCGATGAACATCGAAATGATGCTCATCGTAAGTAATTGATTTCAAATTAGATTGGCTCCTCAGGTAGGACTCGAACCTACAACCCTTCGGTTAACAGCCGAATGCTCCGGCTTTTTGCGACTCTGAAAAGCCCAGCAGGAGCACATCCGAGGGCAGGATGCGCTAAGGCATTCATAGCAAAAGCACATAAGCTCATCTATCAACCGCTGAAATATGAAGGACTTGTGGCCGCGCCAACAAGATTCATAGCAGATGTTCTGACTTCCCTCCTCTTCACCGATTGCTATCGGTATGCTCACGATTATCACCCATTTTGAAAGAGCAGGTGCACAAATCTCTTCACAGTGTTTTGGGGCTCGAATCGTACGGATTTGCGCGATTTGGATGCTCTGTTTGCCATGGGCGGATCGGGCAGTGAGGACGGCGAGCTCTTCGTCAATGCAGCCAGCTCGGAAGCACTGGTTCCGCGACCGCATCAGAGTAAAATGCAGAGCATGGATTTGGTCTCCCTCCTCAGCCGGCCGGAAGGCAAAACGCTCGAATTCAAGCGCGACCTTTCTTCCCCTGAAGGCGCGCTGAAGACCATCGTCGCGTTCGCGAATACCTCCGGAGGCGCTCTTCTTATTGGAATCGAGGATGGCGCGAGGGGAGTCAAGGGCGTCCCGGACGTCCTGAAAGAAGAGGAGCGTCTGGCGAACCTCATCGCGGACAACATCTCCCCCAAAATCGTCCCCTCCATCGAGGTCATCGCCTGGCGGAAGACCCATGTCCTGGGAGTCGAGATCTATCCGAGTTCCAACCGTCCTCACCATCTCAACCGCCTCGGGCCGGAAGAAGGTGTTTTCGTTCGTGTGGGCTCAACGAACCGGCGCGCCGATCTCGTTCTGATCGAGGAAATGCGGCGATTCAGCCAGGTGTCGTCCCTGGACGAGCAGCCGATGCCGGAATTGAACTCGGAAGCCATCGACTTCCGAGCTGCTTCCGAGTACTTTCGGCCGATCCGCAAACTGACTCGGCATGAACTGGAGACTTTAAAGCTGGTGACGACGTACCAGGGCCGGATTGTGCCGACCATCGGCGGCGTTCTCCTCTTTGGCGCCGATCGGCTGAACCACTATCCGGACGCATGGATACAGGCTGGCAGATTCGCCGGTAATGACCGGCGTCGGATCATGGACACCACTGAGGTGCGCTCCTATCTTCCCGGCGCAGCCGAAGAAGTGATCGCCTTCTTGCAGAAACACATGACCCGCGAGGCCGTGATTGGATCTGTGAAGCGGACCGACGTCTGGACCTATCCGGTGGTGGCAGTGCGAGAAGCGATCATGAATGCAATCGTCCACGCTGACTATGCTCAGCGGGGCGCGCCCATTCGCGTTGCTCTCTTCGATGATCGTCTTGAGGTTGAGAATCCCGGATTGCTGCCCTTTGGTCTCACCATCGACGACATTCAGAAAGGCATCTCAAAGCTTCGCAATCGGGTCATTGGCCGCGTATTTCAAGAACTCGGACTAATCGAACAATGGGGAAGTGGCATTCAGCGCATGACGGCGGCTTGCCGGGATCGCGGACTGGACGCCCCACAATTCGAGGAAATTGGAACGCATTTTCGTGTGACACTTTCGGCGATTGCTCGCAGCGCCCCTGCAAAAGACGCACGAGATCAAATGATCCTTGCAGCACTGGAGGAGAACGCCGAGGCGGGTCTCTCTACTTCGCAGATTGCAGAACGACTCGAACTCTCTCCCCGTGCAACTAGAACTCGACTCGTTTCGTTAGTAGAACGCGGATTGATCGTCGAGATTGGAAGCGGTCCGCAGGATCCACATCGGCGTTATCACCTCGCCGCCAGGCCGCATTGAGCAGTCCATTGGCGTTCAGGTTGGCGAACGCGGACGCATATGGATTTATCGGTGAGTGCTTAGGCGATTGTGCATTCACCGACCTATTGCATGAACAAGAATCTACCGGCTGCGCGAAATTAAGTCACGCCTATAGCAGCGCTCTCGGCGGGTCAGTGATTGCGGTTTGCATCTGACTTGGAGGCCCGTGCCAGTGCTTGTGTATCGACATACTCCCGAACGTACGTCAATTTGCCATTTCGAACTGTGATGTCGAAGACCCAGTGATCCTCGAACGTTTTGTTCGTGGCTTTGATTTTTCCAGTAGCGAAGCCGACGATCAGGACCCGGTCTCCCTGCGCTATGAACTCGGGAGGCTGAGGGAATGAAGTCTCCACCGTCTCGTTGGCTTTCTGAAGTAGCCCCTCCAGCCCCGCATGCCCGCGGTACGTGCCGGCCAGTGGCCAGTCCTCGCCCGGAATGATCCACTCAAGATCTTCGGCAACCAACGCCAGCAGGGCTTGCTTATCGCGGCGGCCGAGTGCCGCAAGGAAGTTCTTCACAGTCTGGACGTTCTTTTCGATGCTCATCGAAATCTCTCCTTTCCTTTGCATCAGAGCGTGTCCGATATAGTCGGACGTTTTGTGTCGCACGCGCGCCAAATCACGCGGTCGAGGAACTATTGCTGCTTCTTGAACAGGTCCTGGAAGATGAGTGGTCCCCAGACGCGGCCCCGCGCGTGCACAAGCCATCCGCCCTCGTTCAGCTTGCCTAGCTTCACGGGTGCGAACCCCAGTTCTTTAGCCACCTCCGCCACGGGAGCGACCGCATCGTCATCGTCACTCGACAAGAACACCACCCGGTATCCTCCCTCAATCTCCGGATTGGTCGCCAGCTTGGCCGCACCCAGGTGATTGAAGCCCTTCACGAACTTGGCACCGGCGAACGACTTCGCCGCGAACGCTGACGATGGGAGACCGTCGAGTTCCTCAAGCGGGAGGGGAAAGGAATTCATCGCGTCGATGATCGTCTTGCCCTCCCAACTCGGCAGCGCCTTCGCAACATCTCGATGTTCCCCAAACGGAACCGCCAGAAAGATCGTATCCGCCTTGAGCGCTTCCTCCAGCGACTTGGCAACAACCTTCGGGCCAATCGCACGAGCCTGCGGTTCCAGCTCTGCAGGCGAGCGGCGGCTCGCGACCGTCACGTCCATGTCCTTACGCGCAAATGCGTGGGCCAGCGCCTGGCCGATCTTGCCGAAGCCTACAATGGCATAGTTCATAGTGTGTCTCCGATCTTGTGTGAGAACCAAAAGTTTGAGAAGCGTCGTCCCGCGACTGGCCGTGCTGGAAAGCCCGCCGCAGGACTCGCGATTAGACCTGCGCCATGCCGCCAGCGACGGCGAGCTCGACGCCGGTAATGTAAGAACTCTCATCAGAGGCGAAGAATGCAACTGCTGCCGCGATTTCTTCGGGCTTGCCTCTGCGGCCGAGCGGAACCTGTGTAGCGAATCCTGCTATCGCTTGTTCGAGCATTTCAGGAGGGATGCCCGCTTTCTCAAGTGCCTGAGTTTCGATTGGTCCGGGGCTTACCGCATTCACGCGGATTTTGCGGTCTTTCAGTTCCACGGTCCAGGCACGCAAGAAACTGCGCACAGCCGCCTTAGCCGCGGCATAGACAGCAAAGGTCGGCAATCCCATTACGTTTGCGACCGAAGTGTTCAGGATGATCGAGCCTCCATCTTTGAAGAGCGGAATGGCCTTCTGCACGGTGAAGAATGTTCCCTTCGCATTTAAATCGAAGGTTTTGTCGAAATGAGCTTCGGTAGCCGCCCCAAGTGGTGCGACTTCACCCCAGCCGGCATTTGCGAAGAGTGCGTCGATGTGCCCGTGCTTCTCTTTCACGACGGCATAGAGCCGGTCCAAATCCTCCAGGCGCGTTATGTCGCCCGTGACCGTCGTGACGTTTCTCCCGATAAAGGCTGCGGCCTCTTTCAGCTCTTTCTCGCGTCGACCGGTGATTACAACGTGCGCGCCTTCTTCAACGAAGCGCTTGGCTGTGGCTAACCCAATCCCGCTGTTTCCGCCTGTGATGACTGCAACTTTTCCTTCAAGCTTTCCCATACTTGCTCCTTTTCGTAGTCGTATAACATCCGATACATAGGAGTAGATTCCTCTTGCGGTGGACGAGAACTGCTCAGGAGTCCAAAGCTTTTGTCTATTCGTCCAAACAAGGAGGCCGCAATTGGACCCGATAACAGATGTCTTTCGCACACTGCACGTAACCGCTTTCGGTCAGCACAGGCTAGAAGCCACCGCCCCATGGGGACTCAAAGGTGGAGGAGCGGAGATCGAAGAGAAGGCGCCGAATACCGGCAAGAATCGGCCACCGGCAGAGTTGGCGCACTTTGCCATGCTCTCGCGTGGCAATTGCTGGCTTAACGTTGAAGGCGTTGCGGAGCCGATTCCACTCACCGGTGGCGACTTCATCTTGCTGGCTCGTGACACTTCGATCGTCATGCGCGATAGCCCTCGCACATCTCCGAAATCGACTTTCCGTGAGGTCGCGAGCCAAGGCGAAGAGCAACGTAGCTCATTGCGGAGGTGGCGGCGCACCAACGACCATCGTCTGTGGGTCTCTTAGCTTCGACCGCGCCAGCCTGAAACCCATCACTCAGTTATTACCAAACTTCATTCTGATCAGGGCCGATCAGGCACGCACGTTCGCTCTTCACAACACCATGCAGTCTCTGGCGTCAGAGATGGCAGACCAGGTGCCGGGTTCTGAAATCGTTGCGACGCGCCTCGCCGAAGTTCTCTTTATCCAGGTGCTCCGGGCGTATATCGCGTCGGAACCGGAACGCAAACAAGGATGGCTTCGCGCCGTTTTCGATCCTCCGATCGGCACTGCCCTGACTGCCTTTCACGATCGAGTGGGCGCGCCATGGACAGTCGAGTCTCTGTCCGAAGCAGCGGGCATGTCTCGATCCGCATTCGCACTGCGTTTCAAAGATCTGCTCGGACAGACACCGTTGGAATACGTAACCGAATGGCGGATGCAGAAGGCAATGCAGTCACTTGAACAGCGCGACAAAAAGCTCATCGACATTGCCCGGTCGGTGGGCTATGAGTCCGACGCTGCGTTCAGTAAGGCCTTCAGGCGAGTTGTCGGGACCAACCCTGGGGAATACCTCAAACGTGGTTTTGAACGCCTCAGCCATGCCGGAATGGCTGAGGGTTCTTGAAGGGGAGGATAGTACTTGAGACGACCATGGGGTCTGTGGCAAGTCGCGCGAAGGTTGAATAGCGATATCAGCACGAGTCGCTCTTCGACACATCGCACGTGGAGCTTTCCGCGCATCGGTTTTCGCCGCAGCGCCAAAGCCCGAGGACGGGAACCCGAATAGGGCGGAACTAGGCGGTCCGACAGCAATGTCTCGAACGAACCGCTCACAGATTCCAACTGTCAAGCGGCTCGTGCCAGACCATTCGATCAACGAATCTGTGGCCTGTATCCTCTAACCACGGTTCGGCCATCAGGAACGCTGCAATGAGGATCGAAAGCAAGAGGCTCCCGCAAAGGGCCGACATAGCCATCTCACGCAACGACAACCGTGACGAGGGAATCTGGGCGCCACAATGCGGACAAATCTCACGGTTCCTGCTTTCCTGGACCTCCCTCTGCGACACCCACATCCGCCATTTCGATGCTATACCGCCCGTCCATGTCCGGATCGATCTCATCGCTATCGTCCTCCTCTTGGTCATCGGCAGCCTGTTCACCCAACGCTGCGAAAGCCGCCCGTTCACGTTTATCCCGCCGGACATCCAGTAGTTGTTCCCCAATCGTGTGTTTTGGCGCAAAGCAGTATTCAACGTAAGCCTCAAATAACGACTGATTCCGAATGCCGCGCTTTATGAGATCCGCGTGGTGATGCCTGTACAGGTCCTTGAGAGCTTCGGGCGTAATGGTGTAGAAACGCCGCTTCCCTTGATCGGCGACTGAAGCCTGAAGCCAGTTTTGCTCAATCCAGAAAACGACCTCTGCCTTGCCACTTCCTGCGGGTCCTTCAAGCAGGAGGGGTTTCTGCAGCTTCGCCGCCAGGAATACCACCTGGGTCATTACCGGGTCGATGAAGTAGCCGGTGGCTGCGAGTTTGGCCGCGAGATCGTTGATTGAATCAAACATCGACCTGTCCTCGCGCTTCTACTTGAATCCCAGCCGCAGTTTGCTCACGGTCGGCTCTCCGGCCGCAAGGCGGATCGTTAGGTGCGGGAACCACTTGGGCCCAGACATTCGCGACTGACGTGACTCCCAACGCCGTAAGAAGGACCAAAAGCCCGCGCTCCAAAATGTCTCCCGACCATGCCGTCCAGACAGGCCAGCCGTGGCAAACAGCCACCGCCAAGTCGAGAAACGTTACCAATGCCGCGATGATGAGAAACCTTGGTCGCTTCGTCACCTGAGCCTCCTCAAATGCGGAGACAGGATGATGTGAACTCAAAACTCGGTCAAATTCACAACTTCATGTGGGTTCATCCCAGTTCGATAGGAGTTGTACGCCCGGTCTATTTATGAGAGCCCCTGCAATCGACGGTGTACCCGCTGGGCAATTCGTTCCGGAATCCTCAAAGAGGTGTAACCCCTTTTCACTCTGGTAGATTGACGGGCAATCTTGATGACTCCAGGCTCCCGGCTAAACAAGCGTCGGATGGTGTTCTCACTAAAAAACCAGAGCTTGGATAGCTCGGAAACGCTGTAATGACGTTCCAATGCCGTTGGGACGAAGCCATTCTGTGGTCGTTCGGAAGTTATCGGAACATTCATCTGTTGTTGTGCGGCTTCCATTGATCACCTCTCAGAATCAGGATTTGCGGCGCAAAGGGAATACTGCCCGATGCGTCCGAAGAGACTGCGGGCTGCGAGATCGACCGGCCCAGATTTAGCGTGGACCTAGGATTCGGTCAAACAGCCCCCTTCGCCTCAACAGCCCAGCTGCGCGAAGGAGGAGAATCGACCGACGTAAAATAGTGCTCCATGAGGAAACTGAGCGGCGAACGGAACCTAGCCAAATCCAAGCCTGCATCGGAAGGGAAGTTACCAGTGCCCGCTTCATTCGACGCTGTTGAATCCGACCAGAGCGGCGAGTCCCTAGACAATGTCGCACGCAAAGAAATCGCCAGAAGACTCCGTCAGGAACGGGTGAGCCCTGATTTCATTTACGCCTTCGAGAAAACAGGCAACCTGGTCACTGACGAAAATCGGGAGCTGTGGACCGCCAAAGCACGTCGTGCATGGGATCGGGCTCTCGGTGAGTATCGACGGAGAGTAGAAGGCGACAGCAAGGCCATTGATCTCTGCTTCACCTTGCATCACGAGACCGGCCGATCCGACTCCGCGAACAAGAAGCGCTTTGCGGTATCCGAATTCGCGATCGCTGTGCTCTGCGCGCACGATCAGGGGCTCAGTTCCTTCGCTGTCGAAGAACTTTTCTCGGAGGCTTGGTCGGATTACGTCTTGAGGCACCGGCGTACTCCGGAGACTGCCCCCGACCCTACTGACCATCAGCGCTTTGACGAAATTGATCTTGGAGCCATTCCAATGCTCCTGTATGAGATCTGCGAAACGCTGCCCGACCGGACGTGGAGCACCTCAATCGAGAAACGGATTGCCAGGATCGAAGCCGCTCGAGCAGAGCCGGACACTTGGCTCGGCAAACTGCCCGATCTCTTCAGCCAGGAGGAGCCAGAAGAAATTCTGACGATCGATGACCTCCAGAACGCAATCTCCCAATGCGAACTCGAAGGCGTCGCGCCAGATTTGATCGAGTCGATGTTGCTTCGCTCCTGGATTCGCATGCTGGTAGTGAACGGGTACGCAGAGGAGCGGTTTTTTCAAATCCTGGATAAGAATTGGGATGAAGTTCATGCCAGGGTCCAGGTGCACATTAGCCGATATTCCGGCCTGCGACTCCAATAACGACTAGCCGGTCCCAGTCTTTTTCCGCGTGTGAATCAGCTGCCAGACCTGCGCTCTTTTTGTGGGAAGCCGAGGATCCAGGCGGGCTGGTTCCCGGGCCGCGCCCTGTGGGCGGACCCAGTTTCCATGCGTTACGGACGCTTTCCTGAAGCTGGATCTGCCTGGCCTTCACGAACGGGGAATAGCTCTTCTCGGTGATCTTCACGGAAGCATGGCCAAGCAGAAGCGAGACCTGATCGATGGGGACGCCCGCAAGCAGCATCTCGACTGCGAAGGTGTCGCGGAACATGTGCGGGTGGCAGCGCTTGACCTCGCCGTCCGGCGGTCCTGATATCAGCCAGCTTGAACAGGCGGCGATAGCTTCTCTGCCAATTGGCGACCGCGCTTTTGGGATCCCCGTTGCCGCTCCAGAAGAAGTAGCGGAGATTGGGTTTCGGGCCGGCCGGCAAATTCTCGAGCGCCTCGACCACGAAGGGAGGGAGCGGAACATAGACCGGCGTTCCGGTTTTCGCCTGGTAGAGGAGAAGGCTGTCGCCCTGGAGGCGGTGGCGTTCGAGGGTGATGGCGTCGCGGATGCGCAGCCCGCTCCAGCGCATTAACAGCGTCATCGTGCGGAGCCGCGTGCGATTCGAATCGGTATCGATGAATCCGCCCCGATTGTCACACACCCGGTAGGTGGCGTCGATGATGCGGTCGAACTCCTCAGGCGGGAAGTAGTCCGTGGGGATTTGGACAACCTTGATTTTGCCCAATCCGAGAGCCGGGTTTTCCTGAAGATACCGGCGGCGCACGCAGGCCCAGAAGAAACCGATCACTCGGCTTTGCTTCTTCTGCTTTGCCAGTGCGGCATCACTCCAGGTGCTGCGAAAATTCAGGAGAGCGTCGAGGTCGATCTCATCGAGATAGGCAAGCCCCTGCGATTGCGTCCAGGGAGAAACTGCTTGCGGAAGATCGTCGTCAGTTTGGTGTGCGTGGCAGCCGCGACGCCGCGGCTCGTTGCATCGGCCAGGTAAGCCTCAACGGCCGTCTCTACAGTGACCCTTGGCCTTTGAGGTCGGTCGGAATTTGAGCCCTCGCGACGCGGAACCGGCGCGTTGACGGCCAGATCCGTTTTTGCCGCTGGACGACTTGCCGGCAGCAGCCCTTCGCTTAGTTGACGCCGAAGTTCCTCGGCCTCCTCCCAGCGAGGGGTCTTGGCGCTCTGGCGAATGAACTTGCCGTTGAGCGATCCCCATATCCACTTGGGGCAGCTACAACGGCGCCATGTCTTGTCGCCGGCGTTTTTGCAGTCTGGATGGTGGCGGGTATAAACGGAAAGCATGAGCACCCCGACTTCAGCGAAATTGTGCTCGAATCGCCAAATTGGGGCAAACCCTGAGGCGCGACTGTACAGTGACTGTACAGTTTGGCCTGAGTTTTTCCGTCTGAATTTCCAAGCTGCTGAAAATAAGCAGCTTAGTTATTGGTGGAGGCGGC
>CAWILB010000047.1:0-10577 GCA_963836635.1 uncultured Acidobacteriaceae bacterium
GATTTCGGCCATCTCCGGGAACGGGTACCAGGCGAACGGCAGGAGGGTGCTCTGGAAGAGCGCCCGTAGGGGCGGTGGAAGCCGCGACGCGACGTCCGCGAGACCCGCGTCGCCCCATTGCTCGCGGACATACCTGGGTCGCGACGCGAGGAGAGTTCCCTTGATCTGGTACGTCCGCCACGCGGTCTTCTCCGCTCGGCCCAGCGCCAGATCGGACTCGGGCATGCACCGCAGGATAGCCCATGAGGGAGCGCGCATCGCCGACGTCCCACTTGACCTGCGAAGCGGTTGTCGCCGCGGCGTGCCACCAGCTCCGCGGCCTCCGCGGGTGCACCAGGCGCCGTTCTTGCGAACGTCCCCGCGGAACAGCGGGTCGATTCCCCCTGGACCTCCCGTAGGCCGCGTGGCTGGTACCACCGTTCGCTGAGTTGTCATCGGACGGCAAGTTTCCGGGGACGACCGACGTCGGCCGTGTCGGCGTTGGCAATGCTCGCAGGACGGCGAAAGGACGCAGGGTGGCGCCGGTCAACGAATCGCCTGCGACGTCCGCGTCTTACGTCATCGATCGTCGCGTAGACGACGCGGATTCGGCTACGTTCCCGCCAAGCCGATCGCGGCCCAGGACCAGGGGAATGCCGACGGCATAGCCAAGATGGTCCGGCTGATGAACGAGTGCGGCTACAGCTTTCAAGCCACCCGTTCCAACACCGTGTGGAAGATCAACCTCACTGGCACGCACATGAGCGCCATCAAGGTAGTGCTCGCCATCGGCGGCGATCCTGACAGCGACCTCATTGTCTTTGTCACGGTGGTCGAAAAGCAATACATGCCCGTGACCACCGATTTTATGAGCAACCTGCTCAGGCAGAATCATGAGATGGACCAGGTGAAGATTGCCTATGACGCTGACGGCGATCTTGAAGTAAGGACCGACACTTCATTGCGGCTCACCGATGCCCAGATGTTGAAACACGTGGTAGAGCAGGTGCGCAATGTGAGCGACGAAATCTACGGCCAGATCCAGCCAAGCCTGGTCGGCGCCAACCCGCATCCGTACGACAAATAACAGCGAATCTATTCAGGAAAATGTTGATATTCCGTTGACGCGCGCATCTGGATATGCGACGCTCACGTCAGTCTTCCCGTTCCCCTTTTACCCCGCTTCCCTTTTCCCCGAGACAACTGGGCCTTTGTGCATTCAGCAATATGCCATTTGGGCGATTAAGCGATCTGCTTTCGCTTGATCGATGATCGGAGATAACCATGCGTCGTCGCAACGGAATCGTTTGTTTCGCGGCCCTCAGTTCGCTCCTGCTTTGCGGGGCGACCTCACCGACCACTTGTAGCAGTTCAGGGCATATCGGGCCCACTACCGGCGAAGTTGTCGGCGTTGGCGTCGCCGTCGTCGCAACTGTGGTGGTGGCCACGGTGGTTCTGGTCCACGTCCATAACTCTCATTACACCGTCCGCGGTTGCGTTACCGCGGGCCCTGACGGTCTTAAACTGCATGAGAATGGCAATAACAAGGTCTATGCTCTCACCGGGGTGACCGCGAACGTGAAACCAGGCGACGTGATCAAGCTTCACGGGACCAAGCTCAAGGGGCAGAAAGACAACGCCGGCGACCTGGATTTTGCAGTGGAATCGATAAACAGGGACTACGGCCCTTGCACTGCCGAGCTTGCGCCATCAGCGGGGACGGCTGCCCCTTCCGCCGCCCAATAGATCCGCGGCATCCGCTTATTCACTCGCTCGTCGTGCCGCATCGCGAACAAATCTCTTTGCGATGCGAGTCCTATGTGTTTTTCTAAACACATCCGCCTATGCTCAAGCGACTCGAAGCGTACTTCGAATTTGCTCATCTCGGCACTAATTGGCGCACCGAGATTCTGGCTGGCGTCACGACCTTTCTCACGATGGCCTACATCGTGCTGGTCAATCCCGCCATCCTCGCCGACGCCGGTGTTCCCGTGCCCGCGGTAACTGCGGCAACCTGCCTCTCGGCGGCCTTCGGCTCCATCATGATGGGCATTGTGGCCCGCTACCCCATCGCGCTCGCGCCGGGTATGGGCCTCAACGCTTACTTCACTTACACGGTCTGCATCAAGATGCACGTGCCGTGGCAGACGGCCCTCGGCGCGGTTTTTCTCTCCGGCATCATCTTTCTCGCGCTCACCGCGGCCGGCATCCGCCAGATGATTTTGCATGCCATTCCTCACCAGCTCTACGCCGCGGTCGCCAGCGGTATCGGGCTTTTCATCGCCTTCATTGGCTTTCAGCACGCAGGCCTGGTGGTTCGCGACCCCAACACGCTGGTTGGACTTGGTAACATTCGCAACCCAACTACGTATCTCTCGCTCTTCGGCCTCATCCTCATGGTCGCGCTCGAAATCCGCAAGATAAAAGGCTCCATCCTCATCGGAGTTCTCGCCGTGACCGCCATCGCGTGGTGGCCAATGAAGCTGGTGCACTGGACGCACTCCGACGTGGGTGTTGGCGCGCTCTCCCAGACCGCATTCAAGCTCAACATCGGCGCGGCCATCAGCAAGGGCCTGCTCGAAATCGTCTTCGTCTTCTTCTTCGTCGACTTGTTTGACAACCTGGGAACCCTGGTCGCCGTCACCAAGCGCGCAGGACTCATCGCAGCCGACCACTCCATCCCGCGCCTCAACCGCATCCTCTTCGCCGACGCCACTGCTACGGTTTTCGGATCGATGGTCGGCACCTCCACGGTCACCAGCTACGTTGAGTCCACAGCCGGCGTAGCTGCGGGCGGCCGGTCGGGCGATCACGGCTATCGTCACCGGCCTGCTCTTTCTCGGCGCCATCGGCGCCGCTCCCTTCATCGGCATTGTGCCGCCTGCAGCCACCGCTCCCGCGCTCATCCTGGTGGGATCCATGATGCTTGCTGCCATCAGTGAGATTCACTGGCACGATCCGCTCGTGGCCGTGCCCGCCTTCCTCACCCTGGTCATGATTCCCTTCACTTACTCCATCGCCAACGGCCTCGGCTTTGGAATCATCGCCTGGGCAGTGCTGCACCTGGCCGCCGGCAAAGCGCGCAAGCAGGACTGGCTGCTTTACGTCCTGGCCGCGCTCTTCCTCGCCCGCTTCATCTACCTCGGCACGAGTTAGGCTATTTTTCTCCTAAATCCAATGTGGTTGCCCTATCCTTTCCGCAGTTTCACCGCGGAAAGGGTGGGAGAGCACAAAAATCGCCTGGCCGCGGTACTAGAATCTTTGCTGCGGGCAATTCGCCAGCCGCAAGGACGGAATTATGCATTGGTACGCTCTCATCGCTCTCTTCATCGGCGGGGCCTTCCTCGCCAACGCGGTGCCGCATATCGTCAACGGCATCTCAGGCCGCGCCTTTCAAACCCCCTTTGCCAAGCCGCCGGGCAGAGGCGTTTCGCCCTCGAGAATCAACGTGCTGTGGGGATTCATCAATCTCTTCATCGCCTGGTTGCTGCTCATCCGCGTCAGTGACTTCGATATTCATAGCTGGGTGCATTTCTCGATGGCCTTCCTGGGCGCGTTGGTAATGGCGATGAGCAGCGCGCGGCACTTCGGCCAGTTCCACGGAGGGAGATGAGACTTCGCGCCCCGCTCAGCTTCACGCCGCGACTTCGCACCGCGCTTCTCGCTTTTTGCCTGGCCGTTATCCAGGTCGCGGCCTGCCGAGCCGCCGACGGCTTCCGCGTCGTCCACACCTATCCGCACGACCCGCAGGCTTATACCCAGGGTCTCATTTACCTCGACGGCCACCTTTACGAATCGACAGGCCTCAATGGGCGTTCGTCGCTGCGCATGGTCGATCTCACCACGGGCCGGGTGCAACAGCGCTTCGACCTGCCCCAGCAGTACTTTGCCGAGGGGCTCGCGCCCTGGGGCAGCACGCTCATCCAACTTACCTGGCAGAATCACGTTGCATTCGTCTATGACCGCTTCAGCTTTCGCCAGCTTCGCACCATTCGCTGCCCATGGGATGGCTGGGGCCTGACGGAAGACGGCAAGTCGCTCATCCTAAGTGATGGCACGGCGACCATTCGCTTCCTCAATCCCGATTCCTTCCACGAGCTGCGCGAAATCACGGTGAAAGACCACGGCCAGCCCATCGACCAGCTCAACGAGCTTGAGTACATCCACGGAGAGATCTACGCCAACATCTGGCACACTGACCGCATTGCCCGCATTGCGCCGGCAACCGGCAATGTCCTGGGCTGGATCGACCTCACAGGCCTCCTTCCAGCGAGCGAGCACAGCGAGCCGGAAGCCGTGCTAAACGGCATTGCCTGGGACGCCGCACACGACCGCCTCTTCGTCACCGGCAAGCTGTGGCCAAAGCTTTTCGAGATTAAAGTCGTTTCCAAGAGCGCCGAGCGGGTCCCCGTTCAAAAACCCAGGTAGCAAATTGGAACGATCGGGTGCCCCCGGTTCCGATTCTGGGACCGGGGATGGAAAGCTCCTCCCCATCACCGCCCGTCTGCCCACGCCGCGCGTATACTTTGCTCCGTTACCGATCTCCTCGAGGCAAGCCGCGCATGGACCTATCGTCGATCAGTCTTCCCAATTCGCTGCAAAACGGATTTGCGCTCACCATTATCCTGGCCTTCGCCGGTTACCTGGTCACCTTCATGTTCACCCGCATGATGGCTCGCCGCTCCGACCGCCTCAAGCTCGTGAACCAGCGCCTCAACGAGTTCTACGGCCCGCTCTACGTGGCCACCGTAGCCGGCAACATCGCTACCGCGCGCTGCTTGAGAAACAAGGCAAGAAAACCTGCCATCCCATCCGCGACGAAGAAATGAAGGAGTGGGTGCTGTGGATGACGACAATCTTCATGCCGCTGAATGACGTGCGCGAGAAGATCATTATTGAGAACGCCCACCTGATCGTCGAGGAGCAGATGCCGCGCTGCCTGCTGGACTTTGTCACGCACGTGGTGGGCTACAAGGCAGTGCTGGCCAAGTGGGCCGACGGCAACTACGGCGAGCGCCGCTCTACCATCGGCTGGCCGCCCGAGTTCGACTCGTATGTGGAGCGCTCATACCAGGCTCTCAAGGCCGAACAAACCCGGCTGATGCACAATGGCTTGTGGCGGCTGTGGCGACGGATGTCAGGACGTAAGAGCCGCTAACTTGTAACCGTCGCATCATCGAGAGCCATTATTCCCGTTCACGCCGCCACCGGCGGATTCAGGCTCGTCACCCGCGCAATCGCCTTGGTCAGCCGCGCCTCCAGCGGGCGCGTGCTCCTTAGTGTTACCGGCGTGTAAATGTGCTCGATCGACTCCACCAGGTACGCGCCTGGCAAAAACTCCCCGCCGCCGCCCACACCGCCGCCGGGCAGCAGAATCACGTCGCCTTCACGCGGCAGCGAGTGCAGCGTCTCCAGCGGAACCAGGTTGACGCAGGTTCCATCGAACGCAACAAATTCAAGGCAGTTTGCGCTGTGCAGCTTGCCGTCGCGCTCGTTGCGCGCCTCCTGACGCGCTTTGAACGACTGGTAATAAGTGGCCAGTATTGTAGGCAGAGCGACCAGAAATCCGGCAGCGGTGATGAGGGGAGACCAGAAGACAAACCAGGAGTAGAAGTACATGGGCGCAGCCTCCAAGGAGAATTACACCCATGATTTCATGGCCGGCGAGCGATTGCGCAGATTATCGATAGCCGCGCAGCGGTTTCCTAAGCGTGCGCTTCAAGCGCCAGCGCCTTCCACAGACGCAGCGTGGGCTCGGCCTGGTTGATGGTGTAGAAGTGCAGCCCCGGCACGCCGTTTTTGAGCAGCGTTTCGCACAGGCGTGCCACCACGGCGAGGCCGAAATCGTGCAGCGCGGCCTTGTCGAACTGCAGTTCTTCAAGCCGCAGGCGAATCCAGCGCGGCAGGTCTGCGCCGCAGCCGCCGGTGAAGCGCGTAATGCTGGCGAAAGCTGGTAATGGGCATGATGCCCGGCACAATGGGAATCGTGATGCCGGCCTTCTGGCACCGCTCCATAAAGTCGAAGTAGGCGTCGGCGTTGTAGAAGAGCTGCGTGAGCGCCGCGTCGGCCCCAGCCTCAA
This sequence comes from uncultured Acidobacteriaceae bacterium, assembly GCA_963836635.1. Taxonomy (GTDB): domain Bacteria; phylum Acidobacteriota; class Terriglobia; order Terriglobales; family Acidobacteriaceae; genus Telmatobacter. Next base: position 6,060 of record CAWILB010000047.1, read on the forward strand.
CCTTGCGGCAAAAGTTGTCGAAGTCCGCGCCCGGCCCCGAGGCCTGCGGATGCATCTCGGGATACGCCGCAACCTCGATTCTGAACCAGTCGCCATGCGTCTGGCGGATGATAGCTGACCAGCTCGCTGGCGTAGTGGAATTCGCCCGGCGCGGCAGGGCTCATTGCAGTCGCCGGCAAATCGCCGCGCAGCGCCACAATGCGCTTCACCCCGGTCGCCCGATAGCGGTCGAGTTGCGCCGCGACATGCGCGCGCGTCGAACCGACGCAGGTCAGGTGCGGCGCCACTTCAATGCCGCTGTGTTCAACCACCGTCAGCAGCGTCTCGTAGGTGCCTTCCTGGTCAGACCCGCCCGCGCCGTGCGTTACTGAGAAATAGTCGGGCCGCAGCGCTGCGAGCTGCTTGATAACATCCGGCAGCTTGGCCGCCGCCTCCGGCGTCCGCGGCGGAAAGAGCTCGAAGGAAAGTGAGAGAGGCTTTGTCATGACGAGTGATCAGTGATCAGTGATCAGTGATCGGTCGGATCAGTGATCAGATACGGTCGGCAAGCTCTTGCTGACCACTGACCACTGATCACTGTCCACTAGTACCTGTAAAACTCCGCCTTGTACGGCCCTTCCACCGGCACGCCGATGTAGTCCGCCTGCTTCTGCGAGAGCTTGGTCAGCTTCACGCCGATCTTCTCGAGATGCAGCCGCGCCACTTCCTCGTCCAGCTTCTTGGGCAGCACGTACACTTTGTTTTCGTAGCTGTCCTTGTTCTTCCACAGGTCGAGCTGCGCCAGCGTCTGGTTGGCAAAGCTGTTGCTCATTACAAAGCTCGGGTGGCCCGTCGCGCAGCCCAGGTTCACCAGCCGTCCTTCGGCCAGCACAAAGATTCCATGCCCGTCGGGGAAGGTGTAGAAATCCACCTGCGGCTTGATGTTCAGCTTCTCTACGCCCTTCTCTTCGTTCAGCCGGTCCATCTGGATCTCGTTGTCGAAGTGACCGATGTTGCAAACAATCGCCTGGTCCTTCATTTTCTTCATGTGCTCGAGGGTAATGATGTCGGTATTGCCGGTGCACGTAACGTAGATGTCGCCGCGGCCCAGCGTGTCTTCGATGGTCGTCACTTCGTAACCTTCCATCGCCGCCTGCAGAGCGTTGATGGGGTCGATCTCGGTGACAATGCAACGCGCGCCCATGCCGCGCAGCGAGTGCGCGCAGCCCTTGCCCACGTCGCCGTAGCCGCAGATCACAGCAACCTTGCCGGCTACCATCACATCAGTCGCACGCTTGATTCCATCGGCCAGCGATTCGCGGCAGCCATACAGGTTGTCGAACTTCGACTTGGTCACCGAGTCGTTCACATTGATGGCCGGAACCAGCAGCGTGCCCTTTTCGACCATTTGGTAAAGCCGATGAACGCCGGTCGTGGTCTCTTCGCTCACGCCGCGCCATGCTTTGGCCACCTCGTGCCAGTGCTGTGGGTCTTCGGCATGCACGCTCTTCAGCAGGTCCTTGATCACCTGTTCTTCATGATTTCCTGAAGGCGTGTTGACCCAGCCGTCGCCATCTTCAAGCTGGTAGCCCTTGTGGATGAGCAGCGTCACGTCGCCGCCATCGTCCACCACAAGCTCGGGACCCTTGCCGCCCACATGGTTCAGCGCCTGGTAGGTGCACCACCAGTAGTCCTCGAGCGACTCGCCCTTCCACGCAAACACCGGCACGCCGGTCGCGGCAATCGCTGCCGCCGCGTGGTCCTGCGTTGAAAAAATATTGCAGCTCGCCCAGCGCACTTCCGCGCCCAGGCTCACCAGCGTCTCAATCAGCACCGCCGTCTGGATGGTCATGTGCAGCGAGCCCGTAATGCGCACGCCGGCCAGCGGCTTCTCGGCCGCGTACTTGTTGCGGATCGACATCAGGCCCGGCATCTCCTGCTCGGCGATGGTGATCTCCTTGCGGCCCCAGTCTGCCAGCGACATGTCCGCCACTTTGTACTTCAGTTCGGTCACTTCCAGCGTCGAGCTTGCCATCTTTTCTCTCCTCACATTTTTTTGGAGCGGGGCTTTGGTTTTTTCACTAGTCCCTAGTGCCTATTCCCTGCTCTTGATCCATCGTCTTATCGTGATATATTGATATGTACCAGAATCAAGCTATGCCGTCAATGCCTTCCATTGTGAAAATTTTGCGGGTAGTCGGGGACCCCAACCGGCTGCGGCTTCTGCTGCTGCTTCGCGGCGAGGAACTCTCCGTCGCTGAGTTGCAGGAGATTCTCAATATGGGGCAGAGCACCATCTCCACCCATCTCTCCCAGCTTAAACAGGCCGGCCTGGTTGAAGACCGGCGCACCGGCAAAAGCAACATGTACCGGCTCGCTCCTGGCCCTGCGGGCGGCGGCGTTGTGGATGAGATCCTGGCGAACGCCGCAAGCGAAATCCCCGAAGTCAGCTCCGATCAGGCCGAGATGCACCGCGTCCTCAGCAAGCGCCAGGACAAGATGCGCGCATTCTTTGATTCCGTAGCCGGCCGGCTGGGCCGCGACTACGTTCCCGGCAAAAGCTGGAAGAGCCTGGCCGAGGCGCTGTTGCGCCTGATGCCCGCAGTCGCTGTGGCCGATCTCGGAGCCGGCGAGGGGAGCTTCGCGCTCATGCTCGCGCAGCGCGCCAGCCGCGTCGTCGCCGTCGACACCTCGGCGCGCATGATCGAGGTCGGCCGCGACCAGGCCCTGCGCAACGGTATCGCCAACATTGACTTTCGCCTCGGCGACATGGAAGAGCTTCCCATCCCCTCGGCACACGTCGAGATCGCTTTTTTCTCGCAGTCGCTCCACCACGCGCCGCACCCGGCCCGCGCCATTCAAGAGGCGGCGCGCATTCTCATTCCCGGCGGCCGCGTCGTCATTCTCGACCTCGCCCGGCACCGCTTTGAAGAAGCTCGCGAGCTCTACGCCGACGAGTGGCTCGGCTTCACCGAATCGGAGCTCGAGTCGATGTTGGGTGCTGCCGGATTCACTGCGATCGAAACCTCGGTCGTCGACAAAGACCCTGACGCGCCGCAGTTCCAGACACTGCTGGCGGTAGCCACCAAAGCCCAGTAGCGCCGGGGCTCCAGCCCGGTTGTCGTGCGGGCGTCCTCGCACGCGCCAAATCCGGCCCGTGTCCTCTCCTTGAGCCGGGTGCCCCCGGTCCCTCGCAGTTGGGGACCGGGGAGTCCTCAACCCCACCAAACCAATGTCATCCCGAAGGCAGCGGAGCGCAGGCTACGAAGCAATCGGAGTCGAACGGGGACCTGCGGCCGCTTCTGCATTTGACTCTAGAAATGCGCTCCCGAACCAAACAAATTCAGCCCCAAAGCGTTGTCTGCCAGCGAGTGTTTTCCGGATAGTCGACCACTCAGACCATATTGGGCCGAGGTCACTGGGCCGTCGCGCTGAGGTGCCATTTCGCAAGCGTTTTCAGCCCCAACCACGTCACCTTGTTTAGAGCAAAGAAACCCACTTGATTGAAGGAAAGTGCCTCTTGGATTTCACCAAAAGAAGAAGTGTCCGCGAAAATGTATTTCTAATCGTCTCTGCCATTGTCTTAGCAGGTAGCCCTGCCGTCAGCACGAAGCTCTGCACGGCGCAGACTATTGCCCCTCAGGATGGCTCCTCGAAAAAGCTACCAGAATTTGAGGTGGCGTCGATACGTCCATCCAAGCAGGATGGAACCTCTTGGGAGTGTTTACCAGGCGGCCGGATCAAAGGAGTACAAACTCTAGGTGGGCTCATTGGCTTGGCGTACATTAACGAGGTTCGAAGCGACCACATTGTAAATCTGCCGAAGTGGGGAGGGAGTGATCTATATGCAATTTCGGCCCTTTCTCCTGAGTCGTCAGAGTCTGCCAAAATACAATATCGAACGGTGTATCCCAGTGAAGAACAGCAGCAGATGTTGCAATCACTGCTGATAGAGAGGTTTCATCTAAAGTTTCATCGTGAGTCCACAAAGGAGCAAGCGTACCTCCTGTTCTTGAGAAAAAAGCCTGATGTTATGAGGTTGCAACCACCCAAAGACGAGCATATGCCTTCTTTTGTTTCGTTGCATATTGACAATTTGTCAACCGGGAGCATTTCTTTTGTTGTACTTAATTCCACGATGTCGGTCTTTGCACGACAGCTGGGTCGGTACACAAAGATGAATGTAATCGACCGAACCGGGTTGACCGGGTCGTACGACTTTCAGGTTCCTTGTTACTACCAAGAGAAGTCAGGTGAGGAACCAGGTTCTGACTTTGGAGCTTCTGTACTTGCGGGACTTCGTGAATTTGGCTTCGATATTAAGTTAGTTAAGGCGCCAATCGAGCGTATCGTCATCGACCATGTGGACAGACCCTCCGAAAACTAGAGAGTGGTGGCATTCCATGCGGCTCGTATCAAGCAACATGATTCAGTGACCGGATCAGTGGATGTCACGGTTTCCCAGCACTAGGTTTTCAGAGTTGGGGTAAGTGTCACCGGCAATCCGGAAGTTACCGCCGAAAAATATTCCCGCCCCGT
>CAWILB010000048.1:0-26665 GCA_963836635.1 uncultured Acidobacteriaceae bacterium
GATCGGCATCGTGATCCTTTTCATCATCATCCCGCTGATCGGGGCGGTGGCTTCCAAGTTGCGCGAGATTGCCCAGCCGACAAATCCCCTCCCGCCCGATCGCGCGGACAGCGGGCGAATCCAGGAGCAGATCAACGAATTCCTCCGCCGCGCTGCGGCGGGGCGGGCAGCCGGCGGCGCCAGCGGCAGCAGCGGAGCCGCAAGCGGTGGAACTCATCGCCGATGAAGATGCTCCGGTGGGCGGCCGGGTTGGCCAGCAGGTGCAGAAGTACATGGATACGAGTGATTTCCGCCGCCGTAGCGACGGCCTCGGCGGTGAAGTCGCGCAATCCGACCGGCAGTTCACGCAAAATGTCGGCCAGGCCTTCAGCGGTGCAGTCGGCCGCTGGCCTCGCCGGGCCGGGGGAAGCGGCCCAACCGCTGGAACATCATCGACGAAGCCGATCTCCAGGTGCGGATTTCGATTCTCAAGGGCCAGCAGCTCGTCGCCCAGGGCGACCTTGTCAACGCGCTGGCCGAGTACCAGAAAGCCCTCCAATCAAATCCGCAAAGCTCGCTCGCCAGCTACCGGATCGGCGAGGTGCTCTTCACCCAGCGCAACTTCCAGGCCAGCGTTAACGCCTTCCGCGATGCCCTGCGCGGCGACGACGAGCCGCCATGGACTGAGGTCTGGAGCCACATCGCGATCGGCAAAATCTTCGATTGCACCGGCCAGCGCGACCGCGCTATCAACGAATACCGCCTCGCCGTGCAGACCAACGACAATACCCAAGGCGCTGTAAACGAAGCCCGCCAGGACCTGCAGAAACCGTTCGCCGGATGCACTACTGAACAGTAGGCATTCGGCTCCGGAACCAAACTGGTGCCCGAGGTTCTATTTTGAAACACGGGATTGCACGAATCTGATCTGTCCCGTCAAATCAGCAGTCGAAATGGGTACCCCACCCTCGCAGCGTTTTTGTTTTTGCGGCTAGGGTGGGGCCTATCAACCTTCACCAACCCATCTCAACCATCCACGAACCCAGTCCCAAACAAACTATCCTTGATCTTTTTACGTCTCATGCGACAGAGAGGGTTCAACCATGATCCGATCTTGGTTTTTACCATTCGCTATCGCATGCGCAGTCCTCCTGGATTTAGGCACCGCCTCCGCGCAGCAGCCTGCTCCTTCAGCTCCCATTCCGTCAGCCATCCCTGCTGCCAAATCCATCTTCATCTCCAATGGCGGAGCCGATAGCGGCCTCTTTCCTGAGCCCTTCTCAGGCGATACCAGCCGCGCCTACAACCAGCTCTACGCTTCGCTCTTGTCTTCAGGCCAGTTCCACCTGGTAACCGACCCTTCTAATGCCGACCTCGTTCTCGAAATCCAACTCGTCGCGCCTAACGGCCCCAAGGAACCGAATAAGCAGAATGGCTCCTCTGACCCGTTGCCGATGTTCCGGCTCACCGTCTACGACGCCAAAAGTCACTTCATGCTCTGGACCATGACTTCATCGGTCGGCTTCGCCTTCCTGCAGAAAACCCACGACCACAACTTCGATATGGCGCTCGATGACGTCGTAGCCCAATTCCTCTCAATCGCCTTCAAGCCACCGCTCCCTGCCCCGCCCACCCCGTAACCGGTGGGCCCAAGTCGACCACGCCCGCGCGAATTCGCCAACTCGCCGGCGCTGCGCCAGCAGCGCGAACCCGCCAAGATGCAACACATCCCGCGCCCCACCTTCCTGGACTCCGGGGTGGCTGGCGCTATGTTTTGTTGATCCTCTCGCGCTATACGGGCTCGCGCGCTAAAATGAGCAAAATTCTTGCAGGAGGCGTGGCCGTGAATCAAACAGCCGGGGTTCTTCGTGCGTCTCGGCTCGTGCTGCTTTCAGCGGCTTGCGTCGCGGTCTGGGGCTCCGCGGCCGCCCAGTATCCTGACACCGTTGTGATCAAGGGCGAGATCACCGCCGTTCGGCCGCCTGACGGATTCGATGTGGCCGGTCATCATGTGATGATCTCGACGGATACGGAGTTCGTGTCGTTTTACCATATCAAGAAAAATGCCGCCCAGCTGCGGCGCGAACTCGAAGTGGGAATGTACGTGCAACTGGTTGGCACCAAGGATCACAGCAAGCCGGATATAACGGCGACTGAAATTACCATGCACGATGACGATGGCCGAAAGGTCTCCGGGACCGGCGTTATTGTTCGCGTGATTGCGACTAAACCTGAGACGGTGGTCCGCGCGGATGGGTACACGCTGCGGGTTGAACCGGGAACCGAGCTGCGCTTTAACGGCGGACTCACCAAACTTGACGAGCTGGGGACAAACAACTGGGTTCACTACGAGGGCAGGCTCAACGACAAAGGCGAAGTGGGCTTGAGCTACGCCGCCTTCGCCGGGCTCAAGCTGCAAAAACAAAAGCGCGATCCCAAGCTGGTGGAGCAGGTGACGACGTTTCCACCCGGCAGCCTGATCGATTTCGACGGCGGCTTTCGCACCGATCGCGATAAGCACAGGATGGAAGATGCAGGCGCCGCGTGCGGCTGGCATCCAGTGGTGGAAGATGATGCATTGCAGGCGCGCGTGCGCCGCCTCGGCACAAGCCTGATACCGCCGTACCAACACGAGCTTGCCGACGACGACCCGACTAAGATTCCGTTTCGGTTCTATGTCGTGGTGACAAAGGGCCAGAGAACCGATCTGGACTGCGAAGAGGGGCTGGTGTTAATTCCGATGGAAGTGGTTGACCGGCTGCAAAATGACAGCCAGCTTGCCGCGGTGCTGGCCGATGGCGTAGCCGAGAATCTTCAACGGCAGAAAGCTCGCTACGCAGCCGGGTTGGCGTTGCTTGGCGTTACCAAGGCGGCCTCGTATGTCACACTCTCGCTGACCGGCGCCATTGCCACCAATTCTATTTCTCACAGCGTTGAGCGCAGGCTCGAAGACGACAGCGGCCGCGTGGCGCTGGGCCTGATGGCAGATGCGGGTTACGATCCCTGGCAGGCTCCGGTGGCCTGGAGGCTGCTTGCGCCGGCACATTTACCAAGCAACCTGGCCAAGCTGAAAGACCCGCCACGAAGTGTTTACCTTACTGAGATTCTGGGACTGCAATACAAGCCGGGAGCTGCGGACGCGCGCGCCCCAGCCTCAGCAGGGCAGCCAGGTTCTCAGCACTAGGGCTGATCTCTGAGGCGTCCCTCAGAGGCTAAAGCCCCGGACTCATTTTGCAGACTCGATTGGCACGGATGAATCCGTGCCCTGATACAAGACTTCCTTCTGTAGGCTTTATCGGCACTAATGACCAAAAGCCCTGACGTACCTGGCCCCTGCTCTCTGATCCATAACCCCTGATCGTTGTTTTCCCCTTGCCCTTGCCGCCTTTGCGCGCAGATAATGCTTTGCAAATACCGAGCCTAACCCAAGGCTATCCACGGCCCCCGAATTCTTTTCCCTGATTCTGCAGCCAACTTCCCTCTTCAGGAGACCTTATGGGCACAGCACCTCAAACTGCCCCGCCGATTCCGGCTGAACCCGGCACACCGGCAGGCCGCAGCGGCCGCGGCTGGAACCTCGACGAAATTGTGGTAGCCGCGTTCGCCATCTTCGGCGTTGCCGGCGGGGTGTTTCTGCCGCTTCGCTACAGCATTCCGCCCATCACCACCTCGTTCCTGCTGGCCACGGGATTGGCCGCGCTTGCCTACCGTTTTCTCGGCGGCATTCCGGGAACCTCGATCACCGTGGGCGCCCTTAAGCTGGGCGGCGCGCTGGCGGCCCTTGTCGGCATTGCTTTGATCATCAACAACGCCCTTGTCGGTCAAATTCCCAAACCGCACGAGGTCTGGCAGGTCACGGGCCAGGTGGTCGACGACCAAGGCAAGCCTATTCCCTACTTCGACCCCGGGGACGTTTCCATTCAGCCATCTGTCGTCAATCCCGGCATCCTGGGCAAGTATCAGGTCACTGTCACCAGTTGGCCTGACATCAATGGCAATCCCCAGTTCCCGATCCTGTCTATCAGCCACGCCACATTTGGCTCCGACCTCATCGACCTCAACCTGAACGCGCAAAACGATGTCCCGGTTACGCGCAACGGCCAGAGCATTGTGATTGGACGAGTCCAACTTCACAAGCTTGCGAGTTACAGCCCCACGCAGACACTCACGCCGGTTCCGCAGGCCGCGGCGCCCGCAACCGCAACGCCGGAGCAGAATCAATGACCCGCCGCGTATCATTTCTTCGCGCTTACTTGCTGAGTTTGACACTCGCCCTGGCAACCGCCTCGGCTCACGCCGCCTCGGTCCGCGGACAGGTGCTGCACCAGAACGGCCAGCCAGCCACGGGTATTGCCGTCACAGTCTCTGATCACAAGAGCTTTCGCAGCCAGCCGGCCCACGCGGGCAGCGACGGCATGTACTACCTCTATAACATCCCCTCCGGACAGTACTTTCTTGAGGTGTGGACCAACCCGCAGACACCGACCGTGTACCAGGTAACCGTCTCCGAGCCGCACACCGATATGCCGAGGGTGACGGTGAAATGAAGCAGGGTTCAGGGGTCAGGGGTCGGGGGCCAGAGATCAGGGGTCGGCGATCAGGTGAGGATGTGCACGCTTCGCTATTGAGGCGGAGAGTGGTCGCCTTGGCGTTCATAGCCTTCAAGAACCTGGCGCAGGCTATTAGCGGTATGGTCGTCGTGTTGCTGAATGGCCAGGTCCAGCGCCTTGCGTTCCGATTCGATTGCCTCGGCGGAGTGGCCGGTCTTGCTGTAGGCATTGGCGAGTTCGGCGAGGCATTGCCAAGTTCTTGCCTTCGCTCAAGCTCTACGGCCTTTTGAAGCGGTGGCAGAGCGCCGGCGAAATCCCCGCGCGATTCCAGAACGAAACCCAGATTGAAGCGATACTCCGCTGAATTGGCGTCGAGCGCGATTGCTTTTTGAAACTCCGCAACCGCTTCATCCGGTCGCTCCATCTTTGCCAGGGCCAGGCCGAGATGATTGTGCGCATCCGGAAAATCGGGAGCCATGTCTACGGCCTTGCTGCAGGGCTTCATATCCATCCTGCGTGTTGCCGTTTTCAAACAGCGACATGCCCAGATTCGACTCGGCTTCAGCATCGGTCGGGATCGATCGCCAGCGCCTTGCGCCAATTCTCCATCGCCTCGTCGGTAAGCGCGTTCAGAGTCGAGCGACGTTGCCAGATGGTCGAACCATAAAGCATTTTTCGTGTTCAGTTCGCAGGCCTTGCGGTACTCCACCAACGCAAGGTCTTCCTGGTTGTTTCCGGTTAGAGCTGTAGCCAGGGCGAAATGCGCCACGGGATCGTCAGGGTCCCGCTCCGAGCGCCTTGTGAAGCCCTTCGATGGCCTCGGGCATCTGGTTGTTCTCAAGCAGCTCATAGGCCTGGTTGAAGTAGCCGGTAAAACTCGGTCGCCTGCGGGTCGATTTTCTCCAGGCCGTCCTGCGGAATGTTCAGGAATTCGGGAATATTGACGGCGCGATTGGCGGCGGTGGTGTTGTCGACGATGATGGCGGGCGAGTCGTTGCCGTTGGCGTCAATATGCGTGAGCATGAGCTGCGTGTAAGGCGAGCGCGCCTTTGACGAAAATGCAAGCCAGCGGCCGTTCGGCGAAAACGAGTGCCACGAGTTCATCCGCCATGTATTGCACTTCATCAGCCGCGCTTTGCCGCCCGTCGAAGGGAACGATGTACAGCTTGCTGTCAGGGCGCATCAGCAGGCCGTTCTTGTTCTGCACGAACACAATCCAGCGGCCGTCCGGCGAAACCTTGGGGAAGTCGTTGCTCATGCCGTTCTGCGATGCGCCCACCACCGGAACAGCCTTGCCGCCTTTGCCATCGTTGAACGGAATCTTGTACAGGTCGTATTGGATCTGCGTTTCATTGGGGTCGTTGGCGTGGGTCGGCTTGGGAACTCCGGGCGGAAACGGATCGCGCGCTACGGCGCGGCTGTAGATGAGGTACTTTCCATCGGGCGACCAGAAGGCGCTGGTCTGCACATACTGCGGATCGTCGGCTCCCGGCAGCGGCCGCATCTTCTTTTCAACCCGGTCGTAATAGGCCAGGATGCCGCGCGTGGGATAAAAGACCTGGATGAAGTTGACGTCCCTGTAATTGACGCTGAAGAGCCGATTGATGACGCCTGGCGCGAAGTCAGGTGCTTCGTCCTGATGGGTGTTCTTCAGCTCCGGAGGGCCGATCGACGTTACCACGTAACGGCCGTTCGGCGAGATCTGCGCCATAAACCCGAACCGCTTTACGGTGGGCTCCTCGCCGATCGCGTCGGGATGCTCCTTGAACGAACTCCAGCGAATCACATCCTGATTGGTAATGGTTGAGTTCTTCGAGATGGGAACAATGGCGTAGAGCCCCTTGTCGTTTCGGGGTCCATCCAAATCGATACCCATTTTCTTGCCATCCATCGAAAACGAATGGCAATTGGCGCAGGTGGGCAGATTCTCCATCACCGTGCGGCTTTTGGGCTCGCCAATATTCCGCAACTCCCACTTGATGAGCGGAATTGCGGACGGCGGCAGCGGCGTTATGGGGCCCTTCTGCTCGATGGGCGAAACAATTAACGGAACGTCGCGGTAGAAAATGGGAGCGCCGACGGGATCCTTCGACGTCGAAATCGTGACTTTTCCGGCCGATACCGGATGGCTTAGATCGCCCTCGGCAAATCCAGCGATCATAATGGTTGCCGGAGATTTCACGTTCAGCCGCTTGATCTTTTCCCAGGTCTCGGCGTCCGGCTTCCATGTCCGCGTACTGGCTTGTTCTGGTGTTAACTCAGCGGGCGTACCTGCGTCAGGGTCGTTTTCGCCCACTTGCATGAGCTCGCCGCGCACCTCAATGCGGATCTTGTCCGGCAGGCCGGCAAACGACACCGTTACCACCCACCGCGCCACTGTCTCGCTGGCGTCGTGCCAAAGAAACGTCGGCGGCGTGATCTCCGGCGGGAAAATGGAGCCTTCGAGAGGGTAATCGATAGTGAGATTGGCTGGTTGACTGGCGGACGCGGCGTTGGCCTGTCCGTTGGGTGACAACGCAGCTCCGCATACCAGAAGAACAGCGCCGGCGACACCGCTGCCGGCCAGCAGGAAATTGGCGAAACGAACCCTCATAACCCTCAAGCGCGGCCCTGGCAAGAAATAGTACCGCACCGTGAGGTTAGTGCGGCCCCGACGAGCCATGCGGTGATACAGGTCACAAACCGGCTGGCAGGTTTCTCCACTCAAATTGAGCGGATGATCAGAACTGGAGGAATGACTGACTGGGAGCTACCCTCGCGCCATCGGCGCGAACGTGTGTGCGTAAGAACGGGGATTTCGCCGGAAGGCTGACGGACGAAAGGTCCGCGGCTGAAGCCGCTCGGATGATTTACGCAGAATTCAGCAGCCTGAAGGCCGCTGCTCCCTCCGATTTACCGGCGTCAAGCGTGCCGAAGCGAGTTCTCACGCAGACGCTAACCGCCCGCCCTACTTCTTCCAATCGAAGGGCCGAAGCTCTTCGGGATGACTGCGAACGTAGGCCAGCACACGATGGCGCTTTTGCATGCCGCGTCCTTCATGGTCGTCCGCGTCGCGGATCAGTTCTGGCATGGTTGCCTCAACACCTGCAATCACTGAACGCCACCGGGCCTTGACCGCTGAGAGAGTTACTCCAAGCTGCAAAGTCAACTCCGCGTCGGTAGAACCGCTCAAGGCGGCCAGAAGGAGTTGCTGATCGGAATCCCGCAGGCGGAGCAGCGGCTCTTTGTAACTGAAAAGAATGTTTCCAATTGATGCGGGCGCAATTGTCGCTGACTCGCGGGTCATGAGATGAAGGGCCCGGCCCAGTTCTGTGTACTCTGCAATCGTCCTCCACACGCCCGACCCCAGCAGGAATTTACTTTCCGGCTCTGAGACCGTTTCCTGGAGAATTTTTCGAATCCGAAATCCCGAGTGCCTTTCTATGAAGCTTTTGGCAAAGAGAGTGTGTACATCCTGCAGCTCCGCAGGTTCGAGGGCATCGTAGCGCCAGGTTCCGTTCAGGACCACTACGTCAACACCCTCGCCGGCATTCGACTGCGCCACCTGGTTTCGAGTCGCAAGCACCGACCGTCCTTCATGAATACTCGCAACGACTCTTGAATTGAGTTCAGGCCGGGGATTCTCGATCTCGGCATCAGCAAATGCATGCGACACCATTACAGAAGCACCGTATGCCAACATGCGGTGACCCTTGATCGCGGGGCTGGATTCGATTGCCGCGGAGGCAAAGAAGGGATCCCTGGCCAGGTGTTGCCAGATTTCGGCCGCGGCCTTCGCGCCCACAAGAGCATCACCACGATGTCCCGTCAGAATCGACAGTCCTGGCTCGATGTCGGCCAATGTTCCCGCGCGCCAGGTGATGGTCATTCGTCGGACCTCTACGAATCGTAGCATCGGAATTCGTAAAAACTATCTTTTAGATCATTGCGCGCGCATTGATTCTTCTGTAGGGTCCATCCATAAGAAGTGCCTTCAGCTGCATCTCGCTCGATGAACTGGATCGGCGCAACGATCCAGAAGCATGGGAATTCGTTCCGTATCCGGCAAGGATGGCTTCCCCTTCCACCTGACATTGACCGGCAATGGAGAACACCATGACAGTTTCTCGAGGTAATCCCAGTCCGTCCAATACAGACGTAAAATCCGTGTCCAGAATACGAGGAAGAGGGGGCGTCGCCGTGATAGCGCTGGCTTCGTTCGTTTGCTGTGCGGTGGGCGGTCCCGAAGGTTGCCAGTCCAGTCAGCTTAAGAACGAAAGCTTCGGCCCAACTGCGGGAGAGGTAGTCGGCATTGCCGCGGGAGTGGGGGCCGCCGTCGTGGTCACGATTGTGCTGGTAAACAGGGCCCACCACACCGTGAAGGGCTGCGTTTTCGCCGGTAAAGATGGCCTTGAGGTTCAGACTCAGGACAACATGAAGACCTATGCCCTGGCTGGCGTTACCGAGAACATTAAAGCGGGCGACCTGGTCCAGTTTCATGGGTCAAAGGTAAAGAAAGTGAAAGACAGCACGGGAGATCAGACTTTTACGGTGCAGAAGATCAGCAAGGACTATGGACCGTGCACGCTGAAACCGGGAGCGGCTGCGAACGCTGTTTCAGTGGGGAGTTCCACTGGCTTGGCGGGGAGCAATTAGAAGCCTGACTGCTTCGGGAGCCCGCTTTCAGTCAATCTGAGGAAGAACCAACAACCCTCTCAGCGTAATCGCATCCTTTTGTCAGCGGACACTGATCGCACATGGGAACCTTGTCCTTGCAGAGAGTCTTTCCATGCTGGCGCAGCAAGAGATGCGCCTCTTTTAGACTGTCTGCGGCCGCAGGCAGGTCCGGGATCAGGTCGTCCTGAACAGATCGATAAGTGGCCGAGTAGCTTTTCTGCTGCCGGCCCCAGCCTATCCGGACCAGCACCCTCAGACCATTCGACTCCAACGGAAGCCCCGATGCCATTCCGCATAAGAGCAAAATCTTTTCCGCACCTGGATCCCCGATGGTGGGGAATTGCTTGAGGGCCTTTTTGGCTTGGATGCAAGGCAGCGCAAGGATCGAACTCAAATCGCCGCCAAACTGGGTCTGGGTGATGTTCGCGATTTCGCGCCAGCGAAAGATCCGAGTCTCAGGATGCATTCCTCCCCTTATTGCAAGAGACAGCAATACTTCGTCCGATGCGTTGAGGATCGCCGCGGCATTGAGCCCGACCCTTTTCTGCAATGACTCGAAAACCTCAAGCCGGCGCTCGTCGGAGAGCAGGTAGCAGGCATTCTCCCAAATCAATAACTCGAACGGCGTTTTGGCTGGAGGGCCTTCAGGTTCTCCGTAGTGATGTTTCAATCGGGCGATTGTTCTGCTGAAAGGTTGCATGCCGAACTATGAAACCACATTCATGCAAGGGCGGGAAAGAAGTTCCAATGGAGTGGTCCGTTTCTCAACGCACTGCCGGAGGTGATCGTTGCCACTATCGCGGCGCCTGCCAGTCCCGTAGAAGTCCTTCTCCACGGTTCCCTCGAGCCCGGTTTGGGGGCTCCCAAATTTCAAAATCGAGAAGTGGGGCCAATTGACCCGAAGTCGGCTCCCCGGAGTTTTCAGAGTGGCGCCTTCGGTCAGAACTCGTAATGCAATCCCAGGGTCACATTATTCGCGTGAAAGTTCCGCGGCGCGGTCAAACCGGAAGGCGATTCGGTTGGACCCGTCGGTTCGGGCAGAGAAGTGCAAGGAACAACGGCCGATGTAGTAGTCGTTGACGTGCTGCAATACTGCGAGCCGGAGGGACCACCCTCGCCATAGCCGTAGAAGTTGTATTCAGCCTTCCAAATCAATCCTGCATGGAGGGTCCATGCGACATTCACAAAGGGAGACTGATAGGTGGAGTCGAGCGAACCGTTCACTGACCGCGCATCGTTGAAGAACTGATTGCCGTTTACAGAGCTGATGCGATAGCCGACATTGGAGTGGATCGACTTGACCGGGGACAGGTTTAGAGCTACCGATCCGTACTGCGTTGGAGCATCCATGAAGTCCCTGGCATACCAGTCCGCCAACTGGGTCGTTGATCCTCTCTGATACACGCCCGCGCATACAGCGGGTCCACCGCTGCTGTTGGTCGAAGCAGTGCCTGGCAAAGTGGCGCTGGCGCCGTTGTCGTAACAGATATTGGTCGCCGCATACACATCGCTATAGGCGTAATTCAAATCAATGCCAAAGTGCTCATTCGGCGTCAGCACCGCTCCCAGGCTCACCACCCGGCTGTGATCGACATGATTGAGCGGGCCCTCGTACGGGTCGTCGCCTGCTGCAACGGCGGCCTGGTTATTGTTGGTGTTGTTATGCCGCTCCAGGTCGTTCCAGGCGCCCGAAATCGTCGCCCAGGGCTTTGGCCTGTATATGGTATGCACGCGATAATGCCTCGTCTGCCGCGGACCGACCGGCGTAAACGCGTTGTCGGCGTAGAGCGCCGCAATCGAACCGTTGATATTCCAATTGGTAGTGGGGCGCAGCGCAGCGTTGAAGATTCCGCCGTCTTCGTGAATGGTGACTGTTCCGCCTGAGGTCGCACCCACAGCTAGCGGAGTGTTATGAGGACTGCCCTCGGCGATGGTGTGCGTTTCGTGCCGATAGGTGAGCGACAGAGAAGCGCGTGACGAGACATCCCAGGTCCCCGTCAAGTCATTCGTGAAGAAGTTCTGGCCAAAGTAGTCAGGAAGCGGAGTACCGACGGCGCCGCTGCCTTCAATAGTGGAAGCGCCGACGGCGGCGTTGGTCGTGGTCAAACCGCCTGCGTAGTTGATGGTTTCATTTCCCGCGGTCGCGGGCGTCGACAGGGTGGTCACGCTCGTCATGGTGGCGGTTCCCGGCTGGTGAACGCTGGAGAAGTCCACCTGGTCTGAGAGGCTGAACGCCTTCATCGCCTCCCACACGATGCCATAGTCGGCGGCGACCACCGCCCGGTGCGCATTCGCGATGGCCGTGTACGTAAGCGAGCGCGTCGTCCCATTCAGGCCCTGGTAGCTGTCGTAGTAGTTGGGCAGGTTCATGTTCGCGTTCGTATAGCGGAGGTCGCCGTTCATCGAGACGTTCCGGATGCTTGCGCTTTGCAACCGGAATATCTCAGTGGGATAGAGAATGCGGGTGGGCTGCGAGCGCAGATAGCTTGTAACCACATCGCATGCCGCATTGATGACCGGCAGGCCACCGGGGGTTGGCGGCGCGGAGAGAATGGGAGTGGTGCCGACGCTGTTGGCATTGCATGCAGTGCTGGGGTAGGGCGTCTGGCTGTCGTAATCGTCGATGGCCGCGGGTGTTCCGTCCGCCTCCTGCACGATGAAGTCGCCGGGGGCCATTGTGAAGTAGGAGTCCGCCTTGTAGTGGTCAATCTGTTCTTCGAAGGTCAACTGGGTTCCCTGCACCGGCTTCCAGTCGATCGTCCCTGTGAAATCGTCGGTGCTGTTGCGCTGATACTGCTCGAGTATGGCGTTGTACTTGGCAAATGAATAGCCGCTTGGGCTCAGGCTTGGGCCCTGAAAGATATTCTGCGAGTACCCTGCGCGAAAGGTCACCTTCGAAATGGGAAAGATGGTGAGGCTGGTGTCCGTCATGCGGCGCACGGTGTTGTACAGGAAGGTTGAATGCTGAACCTGCGGCCACGCAAACGCGCCGGTTGGCGCTGCGGAGGGTCCGATGGGAATCGACTGGCCGCCGGGAATATTCGGGTTGCCCAGCAGATCGTAGTCGAAGTACTGGCGGTCGCGGCGGAACATGCCGGAGAACTCGTAGACCTTGCCTTTGGAAAAGGCCAGCCTCGTGAAGCTGTTCGGATCGCCGCCGAAACCGGTACCGAATGCGCTGAGGGAATCGATCAGGCTATGCTGCTTGCCCGGAAGGGCCAGCATCTCAAGCGATTCGCCCAGGACGCGCGGCCCGGAATACAAGTTGACCATCGTGTCGTACATGGCGCCGCTGCCCGCGATGCCGGCAATGCGCCCGCCCAGATCCACGGAGTGATGCATCGTGTAGCCAACCGGAGCGGTCACCTGTGTCTCCGGCGTTGGAAGTGGAGCGGCAGGCGTCGGATTCTGGGCCACGGCGATGGCTGTCGCCGCCAGAAAAGCTGTGACTCCGATGCCCGCGGCGATGCTCTGGGTCTTTGCCGGAGGGGGCTGTTCATTGACCAGCCAGGAAAACCAGCCCGTCTTCTTCCCCGTCTTCCTCATGGAAAGCCTCACTTCAAAAAAACCTTGTCGCCGACGTCGAAACCTTGAACTCACTTGCAACGTTGCTACGGGGTCCGCGCCGCGCCATCCTATCGGTCTGAAGAGCGCCGCCCGGCTCTGTGCCGCCTATCTCAGGAACGCCGGATTGACGTTCGACCCGTGGATGTAGGTGTGGCAACTGGTGCACGGTGTCAGCTCCGACGATCCCGCACTCATCGAGTGAACCGTGCCCGCGGCAACCGGACTGTGGCACTGGTTGCACAATGTGTTGATCTGCGGCATATTCAGCAGCCGTGCATTTTGAGAACCATGCGGCGTGTGGCAGCCCATGCATCCTTCTGCCTTGACCGCGGCATGCTCGTACACAAAGGGTCCGCGCGTCTCAGTGTGGCATTTGGTGCAGATCAGGTTCTGATCGGCCGTTGACCTCAGGTTGTTGTTCCCGAATGTGCCGTGAACGTCATGGCAGTCGCTGCACTTCACCAGGCCTTCGTTCACCCGGTGGTGAAACGGCATATCGAAAGCGGGCTTCACGTCGGCGTGGCACTGAAAGCAGAGCATGGGCTGAGATGCTTTCAGCAGTTCTTCCTTGTCCTCGCCTCCGTGTATGCTGTGGCAGCTTGTGCAGCCGACATTGGCTTTGGCATGTGGAGAACGTTCGAAATTGGGATGCGCTCCGGCGTGGCAGCCGAGGCAGGTTCTATCCACTTCAGCAGGCGTGGCCTTGGCCGGGTCGAAGATCTTGGTAACGTCGCCGGCACCCTCAACGTGAGCCTTGCCCGCGCCGTGACAAGCCTCGCAAGTGACTCCGGTCTTGCCATGCTCAAGGGCCAATTTGCTGTGAGGATTGGAAACGAATCCCTTCGCCTCCGCGTCGTGGCATGTGGCGCAAACTTCGGCGCCGACAAAATCCGCCGGATTCGTGTCCTTGACCTGCGCAGTAGCCGGCTTCGCCGTATCGGTCCTGGCCGGGGTCTCGGCCTTAGCCGCGGTGCAGATCATTCCCGCGCCCACGATCAGCATCAAACAAATTCGCAGCCTCGGAAGCTTGTCCGGAGCCGAACCCATCGGCAATCGCGCTTGCAACCTGTTTCTACGCATTCAGTCGTACCGCCTCAGGCGCTCTTCTCGCGTCTTCCAGAAACAGCTCAGACGTATTCCCGGCTGATGCATAGGGTGGACCAGGAGCGTCTTCAAGTAGAAGATCAGGTTGACCGCCTCTTGGCTGTCCAGAATTGACCACATTGGGCGCGTAATCATTTTTCAAACGATTGTTAGGGGAGCGCTAAGTCAAACTCATCACCGGCCAGCACGTCGCCCAGAAGTGGAACCAGCCCGATGATTCCGTCGTGATCAAACCGGATATTTATGGACGGTGAGCGACCTGTACCAAACAGACCAAACAAATTTTGCGCGCGCTGTAAGCATTTAATTCAGCCCGGAACGCTGAGGGTTCGGTTGGTTTGGGTGCGGCCTATGGACACTGATGCAGAACGACCGAAAGCGGCACCGACAGCCACGCTGATCGCCCCGCTTTGGCACACTCTGGGACTGTTGATCATCCTGCTGGCATTTGTCTGGGTCACTTTCAGATGGGAAAGCCTCAGGCTTGCAGAGAGCGAGCAGCACCACGGAAACGCACTCCACTATTTATTTGTCATAGCTGCTGAGTGGGCTATGGCACTGTACATCTGGCTCGGCGGTCTGATACCAGGCGCGACCCGGCTGCGCGATGTGATAGGCGGACGCTGGCTTAACTTCAAACAAGTGTTGCGCGACATCGCGATTGCCGCGGCGTTCTGGGTTGTATTTGCCGCGGTGGGAAAGCTCAGCAGTTTTGTGGGGCGCGCCAGTCATGCCGGATCCCTCCAATTCGTAAACCCGCTTGGAGCAATTGAAGTCACACTCTGGGTCATGATGTCGGTGACCGCCGGATTTTGCGAGGAATTGGTGTTTCGCGGCTATTTTCAAAAGCAGGCCCTGGCTTTAACGCGAAGCGCCGCGTTCGCCGTGCTGGCGCAGGCCGTTCTATTCGGAATCTGCCATTGGTATCAGGGGGTCAAGCAGGTGATCCTGATCTCGGTGCTTGGGGCACTCTACGGAATCCTTGCACAATGGCGCAAGAGCCTGCGGCCAGGCATGATCGCGCATGCATGGGCGGACGTTCTCAACGTGATACCAACACCTTTCCGGTGAGTCGCCGGGCGCTCGGGGGTCTGTCCTGAGCAAAGACGTAGAATCCCGATTCTGAGACCTGAGGGCAACTGAGACCCGGAGGAAGGCTGCATCACCGCTTTAAAGCGAAGTACCGCTCGAATAGTTGCTGCGACAGCCGCTCGCCTTCTTCGCTCAACACGACAGACTTGGCTTTGCTCTTCGGGTCGGAGATATATCCCTTGGCATGCAGCCGGTCCAGCGCATCCCAGTCGTGCCCCTTCCATGCGCGGCCATCGCCCGCCGCAGTCAGCCACAAAAGCGCCAGCACGATCTCGTCTACCTTGTCGTGATCGTAGTCCAAGCCACTTCTCCCCAAAACCGATGCTAGCACGGGGTCACTTTGGATTCGCACTGCCATCCGTCTCGAAATGAAAATGGTGGGGAAAAGTCGGTACCTTCCCACCCAAGCGGAGCTTGGATGGGGCACCCCATTCACTGGCTCATCGGCGACCCGGAACGTTGGCGCCAGTGCCTTGTTCCCTTGTTCCCTTTTTCCCTGTCCGTTACCCATTCCCTCCCTGGGATTCAATACAATGGTAGTAATGGCGGTTCCCCTCAGATCCACGGCTCGCGGACGGTTGATTGCGGCTCAGCGCAAGTTGCGCGAGTACGCCATGGTCGCGCGCGCTCTCGCTGTCAACTTCCATCCGGTGCTGGCGCAGATTATCCCTGCGCGCTATTGCAACCTGAGCTGCACTTACTGCAACGAGTATGACAAAGTCTCCCCACCCGTGCCGCTCGAAGAGATGGATCGCCGCATCGACCACCTGGGCCGGCTGGGAACGGCCATGATCGGCATCTCCGGCGGCGAGCCGCTCACCCATCCCGACCTCGACGACATTATTCGCCGCATGCGCAAGACCGGCGCCATCGCCGGCATGATTACCAACGGCTATCTGCTGAACCAGGAGCGCATCGAGCGGCTGAACGCGGCCGGCCTCGACCACATGCAGATTTCAATTGATAATTTGGAACCCGACGAGGTTTCGAAGAAGAGCCTCAAGGTGCTCGACAAGAAGCTGCAGATGCTGGCCCAGTTCGCCGAGTTCCACGTCAACATTAACTCGGTTGTGGGCGGCGGCTTCAAGAATCCCAACGATGCGCTGGTGATCGGCAAGCGCGCGCTCGAGCTTGGGTTTGAGTCAACGATCGGCATCATCCACGACGGCGAAGGCCAGCTGAAACCGCTCAATAAAGACGAAGCGCAGCGTCTACTTTGAGATGACCAATCGCAGAAAGACCAACTACGCGCAGTTCGACGACTTTCAGGAAGCGATTGTGAAAGGCCGGCCCAACGACTGGCGCTGCCGCGCGGGTTCGCGCTACCTCTACATTTGCGAAGACGGGCTGGTGCACTATTGCAGCCAGCAGCGCGGCTATCCCGGCATTCCCATTGCCGAGTACACGCGCGAGCACGTGAAGCGGGAGTTTTTGACTGCGAAAAGCTGCGCGCCCAATTGCACCATCGGCTGCGTGCACCGCATAAGCCACATTGACCACTGGCGCGCGCCGCAAACGCGGATGGTTGCGCCGGGCGGCCAGGAACTGGTGAAGATCAGTGGACAGTGAACGGTGGACGGTGGTCATCGGCTGGATGGGGTTTGTGCTATCCCACCCTAAACGCAAAGAACGCGTTTAGGATGGGGCACCCGGCGGAGCTGACGAGAGTAGCGGGTCAGCTTTAGAAACGTTCCCCGGGGGCTGAAGCCCTCACTCATCTTGAGAGCCTTGTTGGCACGAGTAAGCTCATGCCCAGATACACGGCCCGCCGCTCACTCCTTCACTCCTGCTCTGCTTCTCTTCTTCACTGTTCTCTGTTCACTGCACCTTGTACAGCACCAGTGTGGTCCGTTCGTCATCGTCGAAGATGCGATAACTGGCGACCGGGACGATCGTATGACCGGCGAGCGCGTCATGATCGATCTCGTCATTCCACACCAGATACCAGCCAGGTTTGTAGCGCGCGACCTTTGCGGCCATGTCGTCGATGCCGTATGCGCCGTTGATGGACGGCAGGCCGGCGATGACGCCCACTGCGCGGAGCTGACGCCGAAGAGGAGCTGGTTGCGGGTGCGGTCAGTGCGGACAATGGAGCCGATCTCGCTTGCTGCGCCATAGAGTTGGTACTGCCGATGCGCCAGGAAGCCGGCGATGGAGACGGAGTTTAGGACAACGGCGGCGAGTATGACCGCGCTGAGAAGACCGGCCGCGATGCGCGACCGGCGCAGCGACTCGTCGAAGGCCAGCACTACGATAAAGACCACGGGCGCGAGCATCACCAGGAAGTAGCGCGGGGCGTAGTCGTCTTGCCGGCTGAAGATGAAGGCCGCCTCGCCGGCAATCGCCAGCCACGAGGCCGCGAAGAGCGGATTGCGCCAGAGCCGGGGCCCCCACGGATGGGTCTTCGTCCGTGGGGTGGAGAGGCGCCGCGAAGGTACCAGAGAGGCGAGCAGGATAGTGAGGGCCAGCGGATAGAGAAGGCGGTCGATCCAGAAGCCGTTGACGTGCGAGTTCGCTGGAGCCAATGCAAGGTTTGCGGCCAGTCGATGTCGGGCATGGCGTTGACGTCGAAAAAGTAGCTGTAGTCGGCGCCGTAGCCGAGCCATGAAACAAGCAGAGCCCAGAGCTTGAGCAATGCAAGAGGCGCGATGGCGGCGGCGACCAGTGCGCGAAAAAGGGCGAGCCAGCCGCGGCCGATGGCGATTCCGAACGCGATCCAGATGACGGCGGGTAGAGCACGGCGACAGTAGTCTTGGTGAGAAGCGCGGCAGTAACCATGCAGGGCGAGGACGACGAGCGGCCAGATGCGATCTTTGGCCGCGTGGACGAGGCGACCAGGAGCATGAGACAGAACTCGAAGACGACCAGCGTATCGAGAATGGCAAGCCGGCTGAAGACGAAGGCGAAGGGGCTTGCGGCCATGAGCACCACAGCGGCCTGCGCGGCGACGGGGTTGGCGGCGTGGCGGCGGACAAGCACATGGATAACGACTAGCGTGGCCAGCGAGATTGCGACGCTGAGGGCGCGGGCGGCGACGATGCTGACGCCGGTGAAGTGGAAGAGGACGCTCACGAGCAGCGGCCAAATGGGCAGCGCGGCGGCGGGGTTATAGTCTCCGGCAATGTGCCAGTGGCCGGTGAGCGCGTGCATTACGGCGGCGTTGGCCCACCAGCCCTCGTCGGTAAACTTGGCCTGGTCGATCATCCATTGCGAATAGTTGGGGAAGTCGGCCGCGAGCCATAAGAAACGCGAGAGACCGAGCGCGGCGACGATAAGCCAGAATGCGATGCGGAGCGCGCGTTGCGCGGCGTGCGGCAGCAATGTTTTACTCTTCGCCGGCGGCGGCATGAATGGCGAGCAGCCGCTCGAGCAGCGGCCTGAGCAATTTGAGATCAAGCGCGTTGGCGCCGTCAGATTTGGCGTTGGCGGGGTCGTCGTGGACTTCGAGAAAGAGGCCGTCGACGCCGGCGGCAACGGCTGCACGGGCCAGCAGCGGAATGAACTCCGGCTGGCCGCCGCTCACTCCGTTGGCCGCCGAGGGTTGCTGCACTGAGTGCGTGCCGTCAAAAACCACCGGAGCAAGGCCGCGCATGATGGCCAGCGAGCGATAGTCGACGACGAGGTTGTTGTATCCAAAACTGGAGCCGCGCTCGGTAAGCGAAACGCGCTCATTGCCGGTGGAGCGGATTTTTTCGACGGCGTGGCTCATGTCCGAGGGGGCGACGAACTGGCCCTTTTTCACGTTGATGGCGCGGCCGGTGCGGCCGGCGGCGACCAGCAGGTCGGTCTGGCGGCAGAGGAAGGCGGGGATCTGGAGGACGTCGACTGCTTCGGCGGCGACCTCGCAATGTGCTGGCTCGTGGACGTCGGTGAGGACGGGCAGGCCGGTTGAGCGGGCGATAGCGCCGAGGATGCGCGTGCCTTCAATGAGGCCGGGGCCGCGAAAACTTTTCACGCTGGTGCGGTTGGCCTTGTCGTAGCTGGCTTTGAAGATGAAGGGCACGCCCAGATCGGCGGCGATGCGCTGCAGGGCTTCGGCCACCGAACGAGCGTGGGCTCTCGACTTCAATGACGCAGGGGCCGGCAATGAGAAAAAGCCGGCCCGCGCCGACCTGGACCGGCCCGATTTCAAAGGAGTTGGTCACGTAGGAGAATTCTACTAGGAGCAGTGAAGGAGCGAAGGAGTGAAAGAGTGAAGGAGTGAATGGAGTGAAATAGTTGAGCAGGGAAACAGGACCTGGAGGTAGTGGGCTAGTCGTGGACACTTCGCCGCGGGCTTTGGACCCTGGGGTGATCACAGGCCCATTGAGTACAAAAATGCCCTGAGCATTGAGTCCTAGAGGTTTTCAGCCGGCGCCGCGATCAGCTGGTATGGCTGCGCGACCACTCCCACAGCGCGCGGTCGATCGTGCGCAGCGGCGTGGGCCGGGCAGTTCGCTCTGCGGCTGCACGATATTGCTCTCAGCCAGCCGCTTGCAGAAGGCCAGGTACTCCTCGTAGAAGTGCACGTCGTGGCGCGCGTGGCCCAGGGCCTCAAGAGCACGGTAGTCGAGCACGGTATAGCGCTCAGGGTAAATCGCCGCCAATATGGCCGAGGCCACCGGCAGATCAACGCCCTGCAGATCCAGCAGCGCCCGCACCGCGGTTTCTGTATTGGCCCCGGGCGCTGTGACAGCCGCAAGCACGCGCCTGATCTTCTCGTTGCTGTTTGCAATCAGGTATTGCACCGATCGCTCTGACTTCCAGCGCACAATTGCTTCAAGGTTTGCCAGGGTATAGTCGCCGTTTCGAATGCCTTCGCCTGCTTCAAATGCGGCTTTTTCAAGCTCTTGTACCTTTTCCCCTGCCTTCTTCCAATATTCTTCAGCCAGCTCCTGCAGTTCCGCCTCAGCGGGTTGGAGCTGAAAATAGGCAACCATCGTTCATCCTGCCTTTCGATCCAAAACTTTCACACGATAGGCCCCCGGCGAATTCATTGTCAATAGCCCAAAAGGGTCCACTAAAGTGGGATGCAATATGCGTTTCAGAGTGGCATTACAAGCTGTTGAAATCGGATTTGCAAGGTCGGGAATCACAGCGAAGAAGGGTCGATGGCGGCTTGGAGAGCCCGAGCAGAGGGAGAAGACCGCAGTTTGGCCGCTGGCGGGCGAACATATTTCCATAGATACATAAATATGCTATTATGGAAATATGCGGACGACGATCGATATACCGGACGAGACCTATCGGACGATTAAGGTGATGGCCGCTGATCGAGGGACCACGGTGCGCGAACTGGTGCTGGAGGGGCTGGAGGCGGTGCGGCAAAAGAGGCTCGTCCCCCGGAAGCCGTTCACTCCGCCTCTCATTCCCTCCACACGTAAAGACAAGCTTGTCGATCGACAACGAGACCATTTATGACCTCATCGATTTCCCGTGACAATCAAGCGGGGAAAGCCGCTGCCTGAGCCCTCTAGAACGAGTTTCCCGTTATTCAGTCGCAAACTCCAGGCGCTTTGAAGCTTGGAAAGGACGGCGTGTACGAATACATCCCTTTTCCTTGACATAAACGTCTGGCTCGCTCTCAGCTACCCGGCGCACATCCACTTTGAAACGGCAGAGGCGTGGTTTCGCGCACAAAACCCGGAAGCGACATTCGTTTTTTGCCGCCATACCCAGCTGGGATTGTTCAGACTGATGAACAACGAAGCGGCGCTGGGAGAATGACAGGCGAAATCAGCGCCAATGCTGGGAACTCTATGACCGCTGGATCGATTCAGGAGCCGTAATTTTTATGGAAGAATCGGCCGGGATCGAGATTGGTCTCCGACTAAGGACGGCATCAGAATTCGCGTCGCCAAAAACATGGGCCGATGCTTATCTTGCCGCCTTTGCCGAGGCTGGCGGATTTACCCTCGTTACATTCGATCGAGCGCTGGCGGCAAAGGCGAAGGGGGCGGTGGTGCTGGGGTGAGGGTTTTACCGGCTTCGAGCGGCCCCACGGCGCGCATAGGCCGGCTGCTCCGGTGAAGGGCAGGCGCGGTCAGGGCGTGGTTGAATCGCGCTCCGTCTCGACTATGGCGGGGCGCAGAGAGAGACCCAGCGTTGTAATCATCGGGTCGGGGAATTCTTCAAAATAGAGAACAGCAGATTGTGCGCGATGACGGTTGAAGGCCGATAGCCCAATAGCTGCGGCAGCAACGGCTAAGCAGAGGATTGCATAACGAAAAGGAATGCCAAGCGCTTCCATTTCGAGAGGTGCAAACGAGACTGCGAGAATCATCAGGACCACTACAAATCCCCAGAATGCGAACTGAATATTGGTCTTTCCCGGCAGGTACGAGCATGTGAAGGGGACTTTATAGAAGCCAATCAGACTGACCTCGGCGAAGAGCCAGCCGAGAAGAGCAAGGACCACGAGGTGTTCCGTTACCTGATACCGCGGCCCGAATGGGAGAGACAGGCAGGCCGCGACCAGCCAGACCGGGAGTACCGCGAACAGCAGTTGGCAAAGCCTGGTTGCCGCAATGTATTTGTGGCTCGGGTTGAGCTGGGTGAGGCGCAAGACCCAGTTGGCGTTAAGCGAGATGGGCAGCGGGAAGATGTTTCTGAAACCGGCGACGGCAAGAGCCATCATTACGATGGTGGGGATAAGAAATTCGGCGGTAAGGGGGCGAGGCCCCGGCCTCGAAACCTGATTGTGCACCATACTAAGAGCAGTGGCGAACACGATCGAGAGATAAAACGCCAGGACGACGCGATGCTGGCGGCTGCGGATAATCGACCGAGAGCTGAAAAGCACAATTGCGGTCTGGAGGGGACTGCCGAGGCGGGGCGCCCAGTGAATGCCACCCGCTCTCGCCACAAGGTCCGGCTCTTCCACGGTTTTTTTCATGGTGCGCAGATAACAAAGAATCAAGGATGCAGCCGCTCCGAAGACCGCGAGGCCAAGGCCGAACCACGCGCGTTGAGCCAGCCAGCCGAGCGCCGGGGGCATTGAGCCATTGAGCTGATTAAAGAGCGCGAAGAACCAGTAGGGAGGCGAAGACGCAAGGATCCAATGATTCCCCGGGTAAGTCCACTCAGCCAGACTCGTGAAGGTTGGCAGAAGAAAGAATGTTCCCAGAAAGAGACCGAACGCGGCCAGTTGCAGGATCGCTGAAAGGCCCAGAAAGATGCGGCGCGGAAGCAGCAGCGCGGCGAATCCCTGAATGGTGAGCACGGCGCAAAACAGAAACAGGCTGGCGGCGGCCATGGTGAGCCAGTAGGCCGGGCAGAATCGCAGGACGCCGGGAAAGCCGGCCAGGATCAGCGGCCATGCAAAGCCTGAACCGATATTCAAGGCCAGAATGGCGACACTTACGATTGCCGCAGAGGCGGAGACTTTGGCAAGAAGGATAGTGAGCGGGCGAATAGGCAACGGGGACAGCACCATGACGTCACGTCGGTCGGGAAAAATGTTGTCCCAACTGACGACGGCGATGAGTCCAACGACCAGCATCATGTCGCAGATGAGGGACTGCTCTTTGCCCCAGGAAATTGCAAGCCGGGCCGCAGCATCAGGCGGCTGGCTCATCCCGAACGCGCCGAGAGCCTGAAGCAGGCTGATCATGATGAGCACGCCGGCAAACTGGCCCAGGAAGCGGGGAATGTCGGCCTCAATCGAGAGCGATTCGAGATCGATGACGCGCAGCAGGAACTGGCGATAGAGCACCCGGAACTCGAGCGGCAGGCGCTGAACCAGCTTGTCCATGAGCTTATGCATGGATGAGGTCGGCGATCTGCCGCGCCATTGAGTGAGTGTCCTGCTCGACGGCGAGCTGCGAAAAGATTGCTTCGAGCGTAGGCAGCTTCATGAGCGTGCGCAGGCGCTCGATGGAGTCGTCGGCCACCAGCTTGCCGCGATGGAGAATGACGACGCGAGTCGAGACGCGCTCGACGGTATCGAGTTCGTGCGAGCTGAACAGCACGACCTTTCCGCGGCAGGCGAGCTCCTGAATCAGGCTCCGAAGCACCAGCGCAGAGCCCACATCGAGGCCTGAGAATGGCTCGTCGAGCAGTACCAAGTCAGGGTTGTGCATGAGGGCGGCCGCGATCAGGACCTTCTGGCGCATTCCTTTTGAGTAGCCGGAGATGGACGCATGGCGATCGTCGTAAAGAGAGAGCAGGCGCAGCAATCCGTCGATGCGCTCGGCCGACTCGCGCCCCGGCAAATTGCGGAGTTGAGACACCATGGTCAAGTATTCGGCGCCTGAGAGATGCGTGTAGAGGTATGGCTCCTCCGGCACGTAGCCCATACGCCGTTTGTAAGCGATTGGGTCGTCCTGAATTGGGGTGTTCTCGAAAAGAACCTGGCCGAATGTCATTTCGATCAGGCCGGTGATCATTTTCATGGTGGTGGTCTTGCCGGACCCGTTCGGCCCAAGGTAGCCGGTCACTTCGCCGGGGCGCGCGCTAAAGCTGACGTCATCTACCGCGGGAATACCGGAGTAGTGCTTTGAAACGTGCCGGAGTTCAAGCATCGATCACCTTGTTGCATTAGACACTAGGGAGAGTGGAAGTGTTCCCGGGGATTCTGGGTGGGCGAAGTGGGCGGGATTGTGATCGAAGTTACGCGGGGTGAGGCCGGTTCGAGCGGCCCTACGGGACGTCGCGCGAAAAGCACGGCTTCCCCGGGTTTTGCTCAGCGCCCAGCGATGGGTCGCTGGGCGGCTCGCTTCACCCGGGGCTATTGTCTGATCGCCCCTCTGGGGCGAGGGAGGCAAGATCCGGCCGCAATGCAGGAGGCCTACTGGACGGTTGCTACGGAACTGATCTGCTCGGCGCTGCGCTGCTGCCGGTTCTTGTAGCTCGCCGCAATGAACTCCCGGAACAGCGGATGCGGCTCCAGGGGCTTGGACTTGAACTCGGGGTGGAACTGGCAGCCGAGGAAGTACGGGTGGCCGGGGATCTCGACGATCTCGACGTAGGTGGCATCGGGGGTGGTGCCGCTGATGCGCAGGCCGCCGCCGGTCAAGAGCGCTTCGTATTCGCGGTTGAACTCGTAGCGATGACGGTGGCGCTCGCTGATTTCGGTTGCTCCGCCATAGACCCGCGAGGCCAGCGAATCGGGCTGCAGGATGCAGGTCCACGCGCCCAGCCGCATCGTGCCGCCCATCTCTTCAACGCCCAGCAGTTCGCGCAGCTTGTAGATGACGCGGTGCTGCGCGGCGGGGTCGAACTCGCTGGAGTTTGCGTCCTTGAGGCCGCACACGTTGCGCGCAAACTCGATGCACGCGGTCTGCATGCCTAGGCAAATGCCGAAATAGGGCACGTTC
This sequence comes from uncultured Acidobacteriaceae bacterium, assembly GCA_963836635.1. Classification (GTDB taxonomy): domain Bacteria; phylum Acidobacteriota; class Terriglobia; order Terriglobales; family Acidobacteriaceae; genus Telmatobacter. The sequence goes on from CAWILB010000048.1 coordinate 24,245, forward strand.
TTCTCGCGCGCGTAGCGGATGGCGTTCAGCATGCCCTCAATGCCGCGCTTGCCGAAGCCGCCCGGCACCAGGATGCCGTCGAATCCCTCGAGCTGCGACTCGTAGCTGCGGTCGTCGGGCGATTCCGACTCCAGGCCTTCGCCCTCGATCCAGGTGACTTTGAGCTTGAGGTTATGCGCGATCGCGCCGTGGGTCAGCGCTTCCTTGAGCGATTTGTAGCTGTCTTCGTAGTCGGTATACTTGCCGACGATGGCGATGGAGACTTCGTCTTTGGGGTGGTAGCAGCGGTCGACCAGGTCTTTCCATTTGCTCAAGGTCGGCCTCGGGCGCCTCCTTGTGCATGTACTTGAGGATGAGGTCGTCGACGCCTTCCTGGGCGAAGTTGAGCGGCACTTCGTAGATTGAGGGCACGGTTTTGGCGCCGATCACCGCCCGCTCTTCAACGTTGCAGAACGCGGCAATCTTCTGCTTGATCTCGCGGCTCAGCGGGCGCTCGGAGCGGCACATCAGCACGTCGGCCTGGATGCCGATGGAGAGCAGTTCCTTGACCGAGTGCTGCGTGGGCTTGGTTTTCAGCTCCTGCGCGGCGGCGATCCACGGCACCAGCGTGAGGTGCACAAAGACCGTATTCTCGCGGCCCAGTTCCTGGCGCATCTGGCGGATGGCTTCGAGGAACGGCAGCGATTCAATGTCGCCCACCGTGCCGCCGATCTCGACGATGGTCACGTCTGCGCCGTTGGCCGAGACCTTGCGCATGGCGTTCTTGATTTCGTTGGTGACGTGGGGAATTACCTGGACAGTTTTGCCCAGGTAGTCGCCGCGGCGCTCTTTCTGGATGATCTGCTCGTAGATGCGGCCGGTGGTGAGGTTGTTGTCGCGGGAGAGGGGCGCGTGGGTGAAGCGCTCGTAGTGGCCCAGGTCGAGGTCGGTCTCCGCGCCGTCGTCGGTGACAAAAACTTCGCCGTGCTGGAAGGGCGACATGGTTCCGGGATCGACGTTAGGTAGGGATCGAACTTCATCATGTTGACGCGCAGGCCGCGGCTCTCAAGCAGGCAGCCGATGGAGGCCGCCGCAAGACCCTTGCCTAAACTGGACACAACTCCGCCCGTCACAAAGACATACTTTGCCGACATCGATGCAACCTCTTTATTGAATTGTTGTGATTGGACGTACCTGGTGGGCACAATCAAGTATGGCAGAGATGGCGTTCCGGCGAAAGAGGGTTTTTGAATTGGAGCTTAGGATAACTGGGGCGATACTCTTTGCAAGTGATTGATTGGGTGAGAGTTTAGAGCATCTGAGACTTGGATCCCTGAGAGTCAGCTGGCGGAGGTGGGTATGGAAGAGCGGATCGAGGTGGTAAAGGCGGACATTGCAAAGCTGGCGGTGGACGCGATTGTGAACGCGGCCAACGAGTCCCTGCTGGGCGGGGGCGGGGTTGAATAGGGGAATCAGGATAGGCGCTCTCAGGAACATGAATCTAGACACCGTTGCCGGCCAACTGAACTGCTTGACTCGACGTCAGATAAGTGGCCGCCGTGACCTGTAGGCCCGTCGGCAAAACAAAATCAACTCACAGCTCCCGAGACGGCGGAGGCAGAAGCGCAATAGACGGATGAAATCATAAGGCAGACTTGATGCGCGACCCGGCCACTCTCAGCTTCAGGCGCAAGTGATCCACGGCGTCCCTCGCGTGGCGGGTATCCATGCGAATGAAGTGCGCGTCCGTGAGCGAGGCGATGGAAGCGATCAGATGAGATGGATTCTTCACGTGCGGTCAAATATCCGCGGCCCATGCGTTCATGGAAATACATAGGCTCAGCAGTGCAATCGGCAGGCGCGCCATCGAGGGCATATTCATGCTCAATAGATTGCCGTCAGGCGGGGCCTCTGTCGAACGCTTTCGCTCCGGGCGGCCATTGAGGACCACCGGGGGTGCCGTCGTGACTCACATCCATGGCGGGCAGAGTTCTGAGGCAAACCCTTATTATAGGTGGCCCGAGCCGACACTTTGCCCGAAATGGACGTCCGGTAGTGGTGTAAACTACCCGGACATAGCGCCACAAGGTGACGAAATCGTCAAAGAGGGATGCTCACAGCCGAGACGATAAAAGAGCGACACTCCGATCTCTTCACCTTTCTTCAGGGCTAATTATCGGCTACCGCGACATATTGCCATCGACCCCAAAGAAACCAGATGTCCAAAACCTCTCGGTTTACCTGAGCAACAAACATGGATGCCATTGCTGCACCTGCATCCGGCGATCATCATCGTGAAGCGACAAGCTCTGACCGCCATCAACTCCACCCAACAATGGCAAGGATGCTTGTTACTGGGTTCACCAATCTGCCGTCGGCGATGGCGGCGCTTCTCAAGTACTTCGATGGAAAAGGCACAAACCAGTTCACTCAGCAATGTGA
>CAWILB010000049.1:0-100233 GCA_963836635.1 uncultured Acidobacteriaceae bacterium
GGGCTCCATCCCGTTCACCCCAGGCAGCAGCAGGCGTCGTACTACTTCATCAGCGATGTGGCCCGGGCGATCGCCAAGGCCAAGGAACTCGCCGGGGATCGCACCGTCGCCGTGGCGGCGGGCGACGTCGGCGGGCAGGCGCTCGCCCTCGGCCTGGTCGATGAGGTGGGGATGGACGTCGTGCCCGTGGTCTTCGGCACTGGCAAGCGGTACTTCGGGTCGGTCGATACCCAGCATCTGCTCGAGGACCCGGACACCGTCATCCAGGGCAACCGGGTGCTGCACCTGCGCTACCGCGTCCGCCGCTAGCGTCGCGGCCTCCGGCCTACGGGACCGTGAACATGTAGCCCTCGTCGATGAGGCGGGGAATCACGATCTTCAGGGCAGCCACGGTCTCGGACCTGTCGCCGCCGCCGTCGTGCTCCAGGATGATCGAGCCCGTCTTCGTGGTGCCCATGATCGCCTTGACGATCTTGCCGACCCCGGGCCTGGCCCAGTCCTTCGGGTCAACGGACCAGTCGAGCGGGGTGAGCTTCTCGCTCGCGCAGTAGTCAAGCAACGTCGGCGACCACGCCCCGTACGGCGCCCGGAACATGCCCGGCCGTTGTCCCGTCGCGCCGTGGATCGCGTCCGTGGCCCTGTCGACCTCCCCGGGCAGCTTGCTCCGCTTCATCGACATGAGGTTGGCGTGATTCCAGGTGTGGTTGACGATCGTGTGACCGGCGTCCGCGACCTCGCGCGCAATCGACGGGTAGTAGGCCACGTTCTCCCCGACCATCGAGAACGCCGCCCTGATGTCGTACTTCTCCAGAATTCTCAGCACCTGGGGGGTATACACGGGGCTCGGGCCGTCATCGATGGTCAGCGCGATGACATCCAGTCCGTCGTCCACGTAGTACATCGGCTGCCCGGCCACGGTGTCGACAGTGCGGGCGGGCGCGTGCCCGGCGGCTCGGGCGTGATTCGCGTTACTCGCCGCCTTGGCCGGGTTACGGGTCGGTCCGGTGTGCGGCGCCTCGTCCTGCGCGCTGGCCGCCAGGTGGCTGCCGCCGCCGCGCCCGGTCATGGTGGCGACCCCGATCGCCACGCCGCCAGCGGCGACGAGGAGCAGCCGGCGTCGCGCCATGCGCACTCTGCTGGAGGGCGGCGCAGGCACGCCGTCCCGGGCATCCCGATATCTCCGCGTCGTCACCGCCGTGCCCCTTTCGCCCCGTTGGCAATAATGACGGTCCGGGGCGGCCAGGAGTTGGATTAAGGCCCTGAGATGATGGGCGTGTCGCGGCCGGTTAGCCGTAGATCGCGGACCCGAGCCGGGCCAGGGGCTCCAGAATCTGGTGTTCCTCGTACGACAGGTGGGACAGCAGCGCGTCGGTGAGCAGGTCCACGGCGGCCCGCACCGCGGGCATCCCGCGCACCGGGTCGGTGACCAGGCTTACCAGCGCCGCGTCCACGCGGGACAGCAGGCCTGCGATCACGTGGTGCTCCTCGGTCAGCCGCCCGGTGACCGGCGCGAGCCGGCCGTCGAGCCGGCGCAGGCCGGTGAACAGCGACGTGTCCTCGAGCGTGTGATGCAGGCCGACCAGCCGGCAGTAGCTCTCGCAGTACGCGCCGACCGTCCACTGGTTCTGCCGCATGGTCAGTTTGCTGATCTCCGTCCGGGCCTTGCCCGGGTCGAGGCTGCCGGCGGCGACCTGGGCGATCATGTCCCGGAGCTGCGCCAGCTCCGCCCGCAGGTGATCGTGAACCGCTACCAGGTCGCGGGCGTGCGACCGGCCCGCCTCCGAGTAGTCCGTGTCCGGGTCGGGCGCCGGCGCGACCGGGCGCGCCGCCTCGTCCCACAGCGTCTCATCGCTGAGCCGGACCCCCGGATCGGGCGTCGCCGCCACGCCAAGCCCGCGCTCGCGCTTCTTGCTGTTATCAGCCGGAGAAGAGACTGGGCGAGCGTCCGCGTCCGCCAGCGCGCGCTCGCTCGCGACCAGCTCCCGGACCGCGGGCGCCACCTCGGCCGCGAACCGGTCCACGGTCACGGTGTCGTCCGCCATCAGCACGAACCCGCTGATCCCCTCGTCGAGAGCGAGCCCGGCGAGCTGCTCCGCCCATACCTTCGGCGGTCCCTGGAGGAAGGCGGACCCGCCGCCGGTGAACGAGCCGGCGATGTTGTAGATCCGCCGCACGTCCGCGGGCGACCGCCCGGCCTCCATCGCGGCCGCGTCGATCACCGCGTTCATCGCGGCGAGCTGCTCCGGCGGCGCGTACGGCGCGCTCGGCAGCCACCCGTCGCCGGCCTCGCCGGTGAGCCGCAGCATCCGCTCCTTGTACGCGCCCACCCAGATGCCCACGTCGTGCACGGGGAACGGCCCCGGCTTCGCCCCGGACACCGAGTAGTACTGCCCGCCGGCCCGCGCCCCGCGACCCGGCGTCCACAGCGCCCGGATCACGGCGATCGCCTCGCGCAGCGCGTCGACCGACTCCCGTGGCGACCGCCGCGGCCCGCCCATCGCCGCGATCGCGTCCCAGAACGCCCCCGTGCCGATCCCCAGCTCAGCCCGCCCGCCGGACAGGATGTCCAGGCTCGCGACCGCGCGCGCCAGCACCGCCGGCGGGCGCAGCGGCAGGTTCGCCACGTTCGGGAAGACGGCGACGCGCTCGGTCGCCGCCGCGATCGCGGTCAGCAGCGTCATCGCGTCGAGGAACGCCGGCTGGTACGGGTGGTCCTGCACGCTCACCCAGTCCAGCCCGGCCGCGTCCGCGCGCCGCGCGAGCTCGATGATGTGCGGGCCTGCGTCCGCTTTCGGCGTCACGAATATCCCGAACGAAAGGTCGTGACCGTAGTCAGTCATCTGCCATCTCCCGATAGTGGTCTACGCGACAGATAATATAACTCACAGACTATCTTGCGTGCAGCAGGGTCTACCATGAGAGGCATGACGGTGATTCCTGACCGGCTCGCCGGCGACCTCGGCTGGAGCCTCGCCGTGATGTTCCGGGCGTACGTCAAGGCGGCCGACGCCGCCACGGCTGGCATGCCCGGCGGTCATCGCGGCTACCAGGTGCTGTGCGCCGCCGCCCGCGACGAGCCAGGCAGCCAGGCGGCGATGGCCCAGCGCCTCGGCATCGACCGCACCGTCATGACCTACCTGCTCGACGACCTGGAAGCCGCGAAGCTCGTCGAGCGCCAGCCCGACCCGGGCGACCGCCGCAGCCGCCGCGTGCTCGCCACCGCCCACGGCCGGGAGGCCCTCGCGGACCTGGACGCGCGCTTCGCCCGCGCCGAGCAGCACCTGCTGGCTGGCCTTGGCCCCGAAGATCAGGCGGCCTTCAGGAAACTGCTGGGCGCCCTCGCCGCCCGCGTCAACGACCTCGACCCGGTCCTGACGGCCTGCGAAGCGGTCGAAGACCTCACGGCCCGTTAGGCGGCTCAGCCGCTTCTTGCTGTTATCAAGGCAGGGGCCGATGCGAACCTGCTGATTGCGCAATCGACACCAATAGGGGGCTGATCGCGCAATCGGCAGGATCGCGTCCAGCGGCAACCTGCACCAGGCGTCCCAAGTGCCTCTGCTGTCCATCACGTCGGGCACACGGAGCCCAGCCAGGGGCTGGTTTGGTTAGTGCTGGGGATTTGACCCCTCAGAGGGGTCAAATCCCCAGCACTAACGGGACTTGGTGACGCTGTGAACTATGGGGCCTGCGGGGCGACACCGCCATTGTCGAGGTCGTACGTTGCTTCGATCGCGAGACGGCGTGTGTGGGTATCGGCACGTACCGATAGAGGAGAGCGGTCTGTGGAACCGTCGGCTGTGTCTACAAGGGCATCCGGAAAGCCGGACGTGATCCACTGCCGAATCCGGCTGTCTATGAAATCAAGCGCGGCGCCTGTCGGCGCCGCGCGGCCCGGCGTTCGCGCCGGGCTCTGCCTTGGGAGGCCCGCCCGGCGCACGTCGGGCCACACACCGGCAAAGACACCGATCAAGGAGGCTCACGGCACGCCAGCCGAAGTGCACGCGTCCGTCTTCCTCAGCTCTGATTGTCCAGCTCGCAATCACATCAACGGCCCTTTCGGGCCGCTACACACGATCGGCTACACCAACCATTGATGCTGCGACTGCTCATAAAGACCAGGCGCCTACAAAAAGCGAGAGGCACCGGGGCTCACCTCGCTAGTGGGCGGTACAGTTGTCCGAGACAGGTTCGTCCGTTACTCGCTACCGTACGGACGGCTCGTCGTGGGGGCTGAGCATGGCAAAGAGACGCAAAAGCAGTGGTCGGACTGGGGAGGCAAGCGAGAGCGCGACCGCTATTAGGGTTGCGCTCATAGGTGGTGCGGCGACACTACTAGCCGCAATAATCGGTGGGTTCTTTGTCCTTTCCTCTGGCGCTAGGGATAGCTCGTCTGTTAGCAGTAGCTCATCATCCAGCTCATATCTTGGCCTTGAGCAGCTTCCGAGCATCCTCACGGTTTCCTTTGCCAACAGTCATACCAAGGAAATCGTGATCGTAAAGGGTGTAGCGCAAGATATTTCGTCAAACGAAGCTCTATATGCTGTAGCTACACCACAGCAAACTGGCGCAACTCCGAATGTTGAAGGAGCGACGGTTGAGCAGTCTTGGTTCGTCGGAGGTCCAGCACATGTAGGCCATGACGGGCTTTGGACCGTCGAAATTGACATTGCTCCGCCATCCTCGCGCACGCTTACAGTCGTGGCGGTTGTAACTCCTAATGCGGCACCACGCGAGGGCGCGCCCCCGCCAGGCGGCGTGAGTGGTACTGGCAATTCGACCGGGCCGCCTCTTTCACCGGCCCCGCCCCTTTCAACGGCCCAGGGGATTCCCACAGACGTAAGGTCGAACCTTAGAAAATTCGGTCCACAGGCCCATGATGTCATCGAGAGATCATCTACTGCGCATGCCAAGCCGGGTAATTAGTTGGTTATTAGTAACCGCTGCCACCGACGCTTTTGACCGGAGAGACCAACAGCCGTCGTCTGACGGAGACCGGCCGGTCCACGGGGACAAGACCGTGGGCGACGGTAGGCAAATAGAAGACAAAATCGACAAAGGGGAGCGCCGTCATGGCTCTTATCCTGCTAATTCTCCTGCTGGCGATCCTGCTGGGGGGCTCGGCTTCGTCCTGCACGCCCTGTGATGGATCGCGGCGATCGTCCTTATCGTGTGGCTGGTCGGCTTCGTCTTCCGTGCCGGCGAAGGACGCCGCTGGTACCGGTGGTGACCCGGTAACCCGCGAAGGACCTCGATAACCCGCCGGAGCCCACGAGGCCCGGCGGGTTATCGCTGTCCGGGCCGCGAGGGTCCTAGATCCGGGAGATCCGGGTGTCGACCTGCCCGCCGTACTGGGTCACCAGGTCGTCAAGAACGACCGCGAGCTCGTTCAGCCGAGCGAGGTGAGCCGGGGTCAGCTCCTGCAAGATCCGGTCGCCCGCCTCGGTCAGCCGGACCCGCACCACGCGGCCGTCGTGCGGGTCCCTGGTCCGTTCGACCAGTCCCGCCGCCGCGGCGCGGTCCACGAGCTCCACGGTGCTGTGCGGGCGCAGCAGCAGGTAGCCGGCCAGCTCGCCGATGGTGGGCGGGAGGTCGCCGGGGTGTCCCTTGACCGCCACCAGCAGCTGATGCTGGACGTGCGTGATGCCCTCGGCCTGGGCCTGGTCTTCGCTCCAGCGCTGGAAGCGCCGCAGCGCCACGCGGAACTCAAGTAGCCGCTCGAAGTCGCGTCGGGTTGGCCGGGGCATCATCACCCTTCCTGGCGGGTACGCGACACTATATCGCGGTGCGAGAGATGTAGCCCACGCGAAGCGAGTGGCTCGTCACCGGGCTGTCACCGCGGCACCCGTCATTATCGGGCGGCAGCGGCACGTTGCGCTCGTCCAGAGGCATGGTCCCCTCCTCGGGGTGTTCTCGCTAACGTGATCCGATACCGCAAAAATATATCGTGCAACGAACTATATTGTCAAACAGAATATCGTAACACGATTTAAATATGCGCCAGACGGGACGGCAGGTGAACGACAGGAAAAGGTGGCCGCCGGGCGGCTGGCCGGCTCCTGAGGACCCGGCCAGCCAGCGCTCCATGCAGTTGAGCAGCTCGTCCGTGTCGACCGGCTTGGTCACGTAGTCGCTCGCGCCGGCGGCCAGGCTCTTCTGCCGGTCGCTTGGCATCGCGCGGGCGGTGACCGCGATGATCGGCAGCATCGCGAACTGCGGCATCTGGCGGATCACGGTCATCGCGGCGTAGCCGTCCATGCCGGGCATCATGATGTCCATCAGGATGAGGTCGGTGTCCGGAGCGGCGAGCAGCGCCTCGATGCCCTGCCGCCCGTCGGACGCGTGCGCCACCTGCATGCCGTGCAGTTCCAGCGTGCTGCTCAGCGCGAAGACGTTGCGCGCGTCGTCGTCGACCACCAGCACGCGCTTGCCATGCAGCGCCTGGCGGCCGGTGCCTGGCGCGCTGTTCGCCGCAGGGGCGTCGCTGGCCAGCGGGGGTACCTCGCCAGGCCGCGTCGCGGACAGGTACAGTCCGATGCGCTCGCGCAGGTGGTCAAGGGACGGCAGCAGCTCGAGCCTGCCGTGATTCGAGCGCAGCACCGCCAGCCGCCCCGATCTGGGGCGGGGAACAGACGGTGCAGTTTGAAGGCATCGCCGTTGAGCCCGAAGGGCCGGAACTCACGCGCGTCCTTCATGCGTATTTCGCTGCGTGGCCTGACGGGCCGTTGCGGCTTTCATGGCCTGGGCTTACTCACTTTTGCATCAAACCGCGCTGGCTGCGCTACAGCGATTTCGATCAATCGCCGCCGCTGATTGTTGAGATGAAGTTTCCGGCGGATTGAATCATTCGCAGCTAATCTCGTGCCGTGCCTAGCCGAGAGCGGCTCCGTCGAGAATCTGCGCCGCAACCTCGCGTGTAACCACCCGGCTCACCAGCGGCACCGGCACTGCGCTGGACTGTTCTTTAGAGAAGTGAATTGCTCTGCGCAGAATCGCTTCCGGCTCGTCGAGCATTGTTTCGTTGGTCGCATAAATGGTCGCGATGGGTTCGCCTGACTTCACGCGTGCGCCGCGCCGCGCATGGAACACGATGCCCGCATGCGGATCGACGGGCTCGCCGGCTTTTTCGCGGCCCGCGCCGGTGCGCTGCACGGCCCAGCCCAATGCGCAGTCGTGTCCATCGAAGTAATTACGCCGCTCTCCCAAGCTTCAACCACGCGCGTCGCGCCGGGCTTATGAAAGGCCGCAGGGTCGTCGAAGACGGTGACATCGCCGCCCTGCGCATCGACCATTTTGAAGAACGCGGCCAGCGCTGCGCCGTCAGTCAGCGCGGCTTCGGCAAGCTGATAACCCGGCCTGCGGCGATGCCAGCCTTGCCGCCAAGATGAATCATCCATCCGGCCAGAATCAGCGAGAGCTCGCGCAGATCTTCAATCGCGGGCGGGCGGTTGCCGCGCAGCAGTTCAACGGATTCGGCAATCTCGATCCAGTTGCCGGCGGCCTGGCCCAGCGGCTGATCCATGTCGGTAAGCAGCGCCACGGTGCGCGTGCCCGCGGCCTCGGCGGTGGCCACCATCAGCGCCGCCAGATACTCGCACTCTTCGTAGTTGCGCAGAAACGCGCCCGAGCCGGTCTTCACGTCGAGAACCAGCGCGTCGAGCCCGGCGGCAAGCTTCTTGCTCAGAGATCGATGCGCAGATCAGGCCCGGATTCTCGACCGTGCCGGTGCGGTCGCGCAGCGCGTAAAGCACGCGGTCGGCGGGGACCAGCGCCGGCGTCTGGCTGACAATGGAGCAGCCGCATTTCATTAGAACTGTCTCGAATTCAGACAGCGAAAGCGCGGTGCGGTAGCCGGGAATGGACTCCAGTTTGTCCAGCGTTCCGCCGGTGTGGCCCAGCGCGCGGCCGCTGATCATGGGCACGGCAACGCCGCAGGCCGCGGCCAGCGGAGCGACCAGGAAGCTGGTCTTGTCGCCCACGCCGCCGGTGGAGTGCTTGTCGACGGCGGTCTTGCCGAGCCGCCTGGGCGAGAACTTTTCGCCGGAGTCGCGCATGGCGAGAGTGAGCGCGCGCGTCTCGTCGAGATTGAGGCCGTTGAGCCACGCTGCCATGAGCCACGCGGCAAGCTGGTCGGTGGGAATCGCGCCAGACGCTGCGCCCTGCGCTACAAATTCGATCTCGCGCGCATTGAGGGCGCCGCCATCGCGCTTCTTGCGGATGATGTCGATCATGTGCAGCGGAGCTTCAGCAGAGTGGCTCATCGATAATGTGATTCTCTGATTCCTATTTCAGCTTCATCTCAAACGCCAGCGGCATCAGCTCGCTGAAGGTCATGGTCCGCACGCCGTCGCTGGCCGGGAAGGTGACCGGCGCATCGGGAAGCGCAAACTCCGCCAGCATCTGCCGGCAAGCGCCGCATGGCGGGCTGGCGGCATCGTTCAGGTTCACCACGGCAACGGCTTCAATGCGAATATCGGGCCCGAAGCGCGACACCGCGGTCACCAGCGCCGACCGCTCCGCGCAGATGGTGAGCCCGTAGCTCACGTTCTCCACATTGGTTCCGGTAACCACTTCGCCGTTGGTGAGTTGGAGAGCCGCTCCGACGCGGAAGCCCGAGTAAGGCGAGTAGGAGGTGCGCGCCGCCTCGCATGCGCGTTGGGTCAATTCGTCGAGCGCGGCATGATCCAGCTTCGTCATAGGTATGCACTCTCTCAGTTCGATCGAGCTCTGGAATTACGAGGCTAATGCATTTCATCCCCCCGTGTACACCCGGGCAAATTTAGCTTTGGGTTCCGAAATCCCCGTCCGCATCCTCCTCAAGTCTCGCCCCTTCCAACCGATAAACCAATTGATGACTTGCCGTGCCGGGCGCGGACGCGGCCGAATGGGTGCGAGACGCAATGGACGAACTGACAAGAGAGTTCCTGATTGAGAGCCAGGAGGGGCTGGACCGCATGGAGCGCTGCCTGACCGACCTGGAAACGCGGCCGCAGGATGCTGCGCTACTGGGCGAGATTTTTCGTTCCGTGCACACCATCAAGGGAACTACCGGTTTTCTGGGCTTCAAACGTCTTGAGAAACTTGCCCACCGGGGTGAAAACCTGCTGGGCCTGTTGCGCGACGGCAAATTGCTGGCGAACCGCGCAATGATTACCGGCCTGCTGCAGCTGCTCGACGGCCTGAGAGCAATTCTCAAGGCCATCGATGTGGGCGACGACGAGGGCACTGGCGACGATGCCGCGCTGATCGAGAGACTCGAAAAGTTGCAGGCGCCCGAGCCAAATGGCGACGCGGTCCCGGTTCCGAATGCCGCTCCCGAGCCCTCCGCCGAACAGGCTGCCGCGCACTTATCTGACGCATTATCCGTCGCCGCCAAGCCGCGCACGCAGCCGGGCGGCGGTGCGGCTGAGAGCACGCTGCGCGTCGACGTTACGCTGCTGAACCGCATGATGAACCTGGTGGGCGAACTGGTGCTGACGCGCAACCAGGTGCTGCAGGCCACGGCGGCCGATCCCAACATGACGCTGCTTTCGCGCCGCCTGGACATGGTCACGGCCGACTTGCGCGAGAGCGTGATGAAGGCGCGCATGCAGCCGGTCTCGAATATCTTCTCCAAGATGCCGCGCATGGTGCGCGATCTGTCGCAGTCGCTTGGACGCCGCGTGCATCTGGAGATGGAAGGCCAGGAGACCGAGCTCGACAAGAGCCTGCTCGAAGCCATCAAGGATCCGCTGACGCACGCCGTGCGCAACTCGCTCGACCATGGCATTGAGCCGCCCGAGGTGCGCAGGGGCCGCCGGCAAGGATCCGGAGGGCACGCTCAAGCTGCGCGCCGTGCAGGAGGGCAGCCATGTCGTCATCGAAGTCTCCGACGACGGCGCCGGCATTGCCGTCGAAAAGGTCCGCGGCAAGGCCATCGAGCGCGGGCTCATCACCCCGGAGCGCGCCGCGCAGCTGATGGCCGAGCGCGAACTGCTGCAACTGATCTTTCTGCCCGGCTTCTCGACGGCCGCAGCCGTGACCAATGTGAGCGGCCGCGGCGTGGGCATGGACGTGGTCCGCACCAACGTGGAAAAGATCGGCGGCAAGGTCGAGATCGACTCGCGCGCCGGCAAGGGGACCACGCTGCGGCTGCGCATTCCGCTTACCCTGGCCATCATTCCCGCGCTGATTGTGCGCAGCCTTGAAGCAGAGTTTTGCGCTGCCCCAGGGCGCGCTGTCGGAACTGGTGCACATTCCGCCGGAGCAGGCCGCACCGGCGATTGAATGGATTGAGAGCGCGCCGCTTTACCGGCTGCGCGGCAGGCTGCTGCCGCTGGTATTTCTCGACCGGCTGCTCGATCGCCGGGGCGCCAGTGCCGCCTGGCCATCGGACCGCGACAACTTTATCGCCGTGCTCGACGCCGATGGCCGGCGCTTCGGCCTGGTCGTCGACGGGCTTGCCGATCCCGAAGAGATCGTGGTCAAGCCGCTCTCGGCGGTGCTCAAGAACATCGGCCTCTACTCCGGCGCAACCGTGCTGGGCAACGCCGATCTGGCGCTGATTCTCGATCCCGGCTCGATCGCCTTGAAGGCGGGCGTCACCATGAACTCGGAAGAAGAGGTCGCAGCCAGGGTTGAAGAGGAAGCTCGACACCGTCAAGAACGAATTCCTGCTGGTCGAAGTTGCCGGCCGCCGGGCCGCCGTGCCGCTGGCCGACGTGCTGCGCATCGAGCAGCTGCCGGTTTCGCGCATTGAGTACGTCGGCTACCGGCCGGTGCTCAACTTTGAAGGGCACCTGCTGCCAATCGAGGACACGGGCGGCATTCTGGCCCAGGCCGCGAGCGCGGGTGGCGCAAGCATGGGCGAAGACGCACCAGGTCATCGTGGTGGTGTGCCGCGACGGCAATCGCCAGGTGGGCATCGCAGTTTCGCACGTGCTGGATGTGGCGGCGGGCTGCGACCTGTTTGAAGCCGGAACCGGCGCGCAAACCGGCGGCGTGACCCTGCTCAAGGATCGCGTGACCGGCGTGGTGGACCTGGGCAGCGTGGCTCCGCTTGCGCAGGGCGAAATGCCGGGCGGCGAGTGGGCCCGAACCGCGGAGGTGCTGGCATGACGCGCTGGCGACGTCAGTACGAAAGGAAAAAGCGCGGGACGCAGGTGGAGATGTGCTCGGTGCGCATGGGCGACACCACGTTCGGCGTTCCCATCGGGCACATTCTCGAGATTGTGGGCGCCACGCGGCCGCAGCCGGTGCCTCTGGCGCCGGATTATGTCGGCGGCCTGGTGCACTATCGCGGCGACGTGCTCACCACCGTGAGTCTGCGCCAGTTGCTCGGTCTGCCGCCGCGCGAGGCCGCGCAGGACATTCTGGTGATCGAAAGCGAGGGCGGCTGCTTCGGCCTGCTGGTGGATTCGGTGGGCGAAGTGCTGACGGTTTCGCCTGCGGACTTTGAGCCGAACCCCTCCATCCTCGACCGGCGTCACAGCGCGCTGCTCGCCGGCGCCTACAAGCTCAAGGACCATCTGCTGGTGATGCTCGATCCCGAGCGGCTCGATCCCATGCGCCTGGCGCAGGAGATGGCCCAGCGATGAAGCGGGCAGGAGGTTGAGCATGCGAGCACTGATTGTGGACGACTCCCGCTTTGTGAGGGGTTTTCTTCGCGGCCTGCTTGAAAAGCGGGGCATGGAGTGCGAAGAGGCCGGCGACGGCCAGGCCGCGCTCGATTGCATTCACACTACCGCCCCATTCGACCTGGCGCTGGTGGACTGGAATATGCCGGTGATGAATGGTCTTCGAGATGGTCCGGCAGGTTCGTGCCGAAGGCTTGACCGGCATCAAGGTCCTGATGGTGACCACCGAGGCGGAAAACGACTTTATTCTGCGCGCCCTCGATGCCGGGGCCGACGAGTACCTGATGAAGCCCTTTGACAACGAAGCGCTCGGCGACAAGCTGGCAATGCTGGGTGTGGAGACATCCGCGCAATGACCGACCAGCGCCGCAGGCGGATTCTGATTGTTGACGACTCGGCGGTAATGCGAAGCCTGCTGCGTTCGGTGATTGGTTTAGACCCGCGTCTTGAGGTGTCTGGAACCGCGGCCGACGGCGCCTCGGCTCTGAATTCTCTTTCCAGCGAGTGCCCCGATCTGATTCTTCTCGACGTGGAGATGCCGGTGATGGATGGGCTTGCCACGCTCCGCCAGTTGCGCAGCCGCGGCTGCCGCATACCCGTCATCATGTGCAGCTCGCTTACGCGGCGGGGCGCGCGCGTAACCATCGACGCCCTCGCCAGCGGGGCATCGGACTACGTTGCCAAGCCAACGGGGCAGGCCGGACGCGAGGCCGCATTGCAGGCCTTGGCCCATGAGCTCATCCCCAAGGTCCTGGCGCTGACTGCGCCCACTCCGTTGCGAATTCCCATCTCCGGCCCGCAGGCTTCGGTGATGGCTTTTCCCGCCGGCGTGCCGGCGTCGTTTCAGCGCGCCGCTCCGGCCTTCTCCGCTCCGCCCTCGGTGCTGGTAATTGGCGTCTCCACTGGGGGCCCTGCCGCCCTTGAGATCCTGCTGCCCGCGCTGCCGGCAGCCTTTCCTCTTCCCGTGCTTGTGGTGCAACACATGCCCGAGCTGTTTACCCGCCTGATGGCCGAGCGGCTCGATAGCCGCTGTGCGCTGCGCGTCTCTGAAGCGCTTGAGGGCGCGCCCGTGGGCCGCGGTAGAATTGCCATCGCCCGCGGCAACTGGCATCTTGAGCTGCGCACGCCGGCCGGCGCCTCGGCTGCGCCAATCATGCATCTTCAACAGGGCCCGCCTGAGAACCACTGCCGTCCCGCGGTCGACGTCCTCTTCCGTACGGCAGCAAGAATCTACGGTCCGGGCGTGCTCGCCGTTGTACTCACCGGCATGGGTTCGGACGGCTTGAACGGTGCCCGCATAATCCGGCAACAGGGAGGCAGCGTGCTTGCGCAGGATCAGGCTACCAGCACCGTGTGGGGAATGCCCGGCGCTGTGGCTGCGGCCGGCCTTGCCTACAAGATTCTTCCGCTCGACGCCATGGCGGCAGAGATTGTGAGAATTGCCGGCCGCGGCCCCGCGTCGCGTGCCGACATCCCAACCCAATCCGACAGCCTTCGCCGGCAGGCGGTGTAGCAATGGAAGCAACAGCCGCTGCCGATTACGGGTATCTCCGAGAGCTCGTCTACGGCCTTACCCGCAACGTGCTCGATTCTTCGCGCGACTA
Source organism: uncultured Acidobacteriaceae bacterium (assembly GCA_963836635.1). Classification (GTDB taxonomy): domain Bacteria; phylum Acidobacteriota; class Terriglobia; order Terriglobales; family Acidobacteriaceae; genus Telmatobacter. The sequence goes on from CAWILB010000049.1 coordinate 13,217, forward strand.
TCTCTTTGAAACCCGCCTCTCAAAGCTGCTGCGCAACCAGGGCATGAATCGCCTTGAAGAGCTGGTGCGACGGCTTCGTGCGAGCCGCAATCCCGCGCTCGAAAACGCCGTCGCCGAAGCGATGACGATCAACGAAACCAGCTTCTTTCGCGATGTGCGTCCCTTCGATCTGCTGCGCACCGATCTGCTGCCGAAGATAATCGAGGGGCGGCGGCTCAAGCGCTCGCTGCGTTTCTGGAGCGCCGCTTCCTCTACCGGGCAGGAGGCGTATTCGCTCGCCATGCTGGTCCTTGAGAACTTTCCCATGTTAGTGGGCTGGGATATTCGCATCGAAGGCACCGACATTTGCGCCGAGGTGGTGGAACACGCCCGCGCCGGCCGCTATCAGCGCATTGAGATCAATCGCGGCTTGCCGGCGCGCTGCGTGGTTCGCTACTTCGACCATCAGGGTGAGACCTGGACGGTTAAGCCTGAGGTGCGCAAGATGTGCAACTTCCGCCAGGCCAACCTTTGTGGATCGCGATCGCCATTCAACCGCGCCGGCGATTACTTCGACGTGATATTTCTGCGCAACGTGATGCTTTACTTCTCACAGGAGACGAGGCGTAGCCTACTCGCTTCAATTCGCAGTCTGCTTGTGCCCGACGGCATACTGTTTCTGGGTTCCAGCGAGCAGCCCGCCGACCCGTCGCTGTGGACGCCAGTCCTGGCCGGCGGAACGTGCTACTTCAGGCCCCGCTGATGAGGCAGCTTCTAGCCTCTAGCTCCTAGTCCTTCAGATTGCTAGGCGGATTCATTGATTGTGGGCAGACATCCGAATTCCTCAAAGTGTGCCTGGAGAAGTTCCATTTCGACGAGGGATGGGAGCCGACTCTTCTTGCCGTCATGCGTGATGAACCAATGGAACTCAAGCCCCCATTTGCAAGTTGTCCTCATCAATTCACAGAAGAAATCGACACGGCGCATTTTTTTCTGCATGTTTGTCAATCGGCCTCGAATGCCTTGACGCTTCCAACTACCATCTCGATTCATCGTGGCCGCCTTGCCGATATAGATTGGCCGTTTTGGATCGCAAAGATCGAATATGAGGTACACGCCGCGACCGTTTGGGACGTTTTCACGAGCAACAACATCATTGATCGCTTCGCTTGGCGCCAATTGGAATGAGCCCCTTGCGCTGGTATTGGCTGATAGGCTCTGGATCGCATCCGCGAATTCGTTCATGGTGCACCCCTCGCGTTTCCAATTGGCGCTGCCCCAAGCAATGGCTAATAGCTAGAAGCTAGAAGCTGCTTTACCCCAGCAGCTTTGCCACCTCAACATGCAGCCGCTCGGTGATTTCGGTTTCGCTCGCCTCAGGCGCAAACCGGATCGCTTGCCCGACATATATTTCAAGCTTGCCCGATCGGAACCAGCTCTTGCCGGTAGATTTGAGCTCGCCCAGCCCGCGAATCGCCACCGGCAGCACCGGCACGCCGCTTTGCTTGGCCAGCAATCCAATGCCTGGCCTGAAGCGTGCGAGCTTGCCCTCGGCCGAGCGCGTGCCTTCAGGGAAGACCATCACGTTCATGCCGCGATCCATGGCGCGGCCGGCGTGCGCAAAGCTGCTTTGAAAGTCGCGCAGGCGCGGCAGCGGAAAAACATTGAAGAGCGCGGTAATGAGAAAGTACGCCGGTGGCCCGAAAAGATAGAATCCCTGCTTGCTCGGCGGCTTCTCGGGATTGCGCCAGTGCCGGAAATCGTCAAGCATATCGGCCGACATGGCCGCTGCAATGTGCCTGCGTACACGACCTTCGAGCGCGTACTGGATGAGCGGTCCATCGTACGTCGTCACATGGTTGCCAACAATCAGCATTGGCCCCTGCGGCAATGGTTTTTCAGGCCCGTACACCCGCGGATTCGCGAGCAGCCAAACCAGCGGCCGCATTGCCGCCTCAATAAACCCGATGCGAATCCACTCCACCGGCTTCCACCACGGCCAGAGCGGGTAGATGTATTGGCGCCTGGGTGCGGCGAGTGGACTTTCGTAATTCGTGATTCGTGGTTCGTGGTCGCTGGCTTTTGATCCCTGGTCCCTGATTTCTGTTCGCTGATCCCTGATCCCTGATCCCTGATCTCTGTCTTCTTCTCCGACCAGCTTGCGCAGATCGCCAAGCGTCTGGACTTCTTCAAGCATTCCGCTGCTGGAGACAATGCCGAGCCGTTCTTCAAGCGCAGAGGCGAGCTGCACGCGGCCCAGGCTGTCGAGATGCAGATCTTCATCGAGCCGCAACTCGTCGCCGACGCCGCTGTAATTTTCACCGGTGATCTGCGTAATGAGTGCAATCAGCCAGTCTGACTCGGCGCCAAACGCTTGCTGCCCCGCGCCATTGCCCGCCCCGTTTTTGGCCGCTTCAATGCGCCGGAGCCACGCAGCTACCTCTTTGCGCTTCACTTTGCCGGTCGAGGTGCGCGGCAGATCGGGCTCGGGGTAAAGCATCCAGCGGCGAATGCGCTGGAACTCGGCCAGCTTGGTGTTGGCCAGCTTCAATGGCGGCTGCGGCAAGCTCGCTCGGGCCGCGCACGGCGAGCACGGCGCAGGCTTCCGGCCCGGCCGCGGTTTCAATGGGCACCACCGCGCAAGCGGCCACGCCCGGCTGCTCTTCCACCGCGGCTTCCATGTCTTCAGGGTGCAGGTTCATGCCCGACGCGGTTACAATCACTTCGCTCTTGCGGCCCACAAACTTGAGCTCGCCGGAGGGCTGCACCTCGGCCAGGTCGCCCGTCGCCAGCCACTCGTTTTCGCGCTGGTGCAGCTTGCCGCCCTGCCAGGTTGCACCGCTGATCATGGCGCCCTTTACCAGCACCTCGCCATCGGGTCCCAGCTTTACTTCGCGGCCCGCGAGCGGCTTGCCAATGGTTCCCTTGCGCGACATGGAAGGGATGGTTGAGCGTGATGAGCGCGGTGGTTTCGGTCATGCCGTAGCCTTGTACCAGCACGAAGCCGAGCGCGTTCCAGAACTGCTCAAGCGGCCCGGCCAGAGCGCCTCCGCCGGAGACAAACGCCCAGAATTTGAAGCCGAAGGCGCGATGCACCGCGCGGAATCGCCACCAGCGCTGCCACGCCTTGATGCCCTTCGATTTCTCGAGGCGCGCAGCCAATGCGGGGTCGACGGTTTCAAGATGCGCCTTCAGCACGCCAAGCACTCGCGGCACCGTGGCCAGCACTGAGATGCGCTCGCGCCGGATGAGTTCGATGAGCCGAGGCGCGGCCAGGCGGTCCTCAAAGTGCAGCTCGGCAGTATAAATCTGCGGAATCCACAGTCCCATGGTCTGCCCGAAAACGTGGCTCAGCGGCAGCGTGTGCAGAATGCGCAGCGGGTGGATCAGCCGCTCGTAGCGCAGGTACTTTTGCGAGGCGTCTTCAATGGGCCCCACGCTCGCCAGCACGTTGCCGTGCGTAATTACAATGCCCTTGGGGTCGCCCGTAGTGCCCGAGGTGAACAGAATCTGCAACGGCGTTTTATGTGAGAGCCCCTCGACCGGCGCTGCTTCTTCGGCCGGCAACTCCGTTTCCCAATCCTCGAATCGAATCTGCGGAATCTCGGGCCTGGCGCGCTTCAACTCGTCTAGAAGGAGAGCATCGCCGACTGCGAGCTTCGGATTAACATCCGCAGCCACCCGCGCCGCAAAGTCGAGCGAGCCATGCGCATCAAGAGGAACGATCAACACGCCTCGCCGCAGACAGCCATGAAATGCCGCGAGCCACTCCGCGCTGTTTTCGGCCCACAACAGCACGCGATCGCCGGCCACAACGCCGCGCCGCTCGAGCAGCGAGGCAAATCGCCCAGCCAGCGTGGCCAACTCAGAGTAGGTCGTCACCCGGCGCCGATTGCCCTGGTGCCGCACCACGGCAATGTCGCGGCCATAACGCTTAAAATCGTCGAGAAGAGTAGCCAAATGATCGCGCATGAACCTGTTCCGGCAAGGATCATGGTAGCAGCGGGCGCACGCGCATCTGGCGGCGGTTGTGACACTTTGCGGGAGTGCCGCGGCGTTGTCTGGCGATAGCCGGCAGTCTGGAGCCGATAAGAGACAACGGATTTTCGTGCCGGCCCTCCGGGACGGCGGGTTCGTGGCGTTGCAGAACCCACGGTTCCGGCTCCGTTCGCGTGCGCGAACGAAGCCTCCACCGTGGGCTAATATCGATCGGCCCCAAACGGGGCCGGCGACGAGACCGGCTTCATTCGTCGCTGAGTCGGTAAAACCGGTGGGAGACTAAGAGCAGGATGCCAGAAACTGATCTCTGACCCCTGATCTCTGTGCCCTGTTTTTCGCTTCCTCTTCGCCCGCTTGCCGCGTTATTCTGCAAAGAGGACCGTGTCCCCGCGCACACACCAACCCGACTCTCAAACCGTCCCGGCTGATGCGGATCCGTTCGCTTGCTTTCATCCCGTCACGGCGGCATGGTTCAGGGCTGTGTTTGACGCGCCCACTGCGCCGCAGCGGTTGGGCTGGCCGGTCATCGCTCGCGGAGAGAGCGCGCTCATCCTCGCCCCCACCGGCACCGGCAAAACACTCACCGCATTTTTGTGGTGCCTTGACCGGTTGATGCTGCATGACAGGGATCAGGGATCAGGGGTCAGGGATCAGAAGACCGCTGGCGCTGAACGGCGCGGTTGCCGCATTGTTTATGTTTCGCCGCTCAAGGCTCTGGCCGTCGATGTGGAGCGTAACCTCCGGTCGCCGCTGGTCGGCATCGCCAACATGGCGCGGCGAATGGGCGTCGCGTTTCACGAGCCGTCCATCAGCGTGCGCACCGGCGACACTCCGCAGCGCGAGCGCGCCCGCTTTGCCCGCCAGCCGGCCGACATTCTCATCACTACTCCCGAGTCGCTCTACCTGATTCTCACTTCGCGCGCGGCCGACGCGCTGCGCACGGTGGAGACCGTCATCGTCGATGAAATTCATGCGCTGGTGCCCACCAAGCGCGGCGCGCATCTTGCGCTTTCGCTCGAGCGGCTGCAGGCGCTCACGCCAAGACCCATCCAGCGCATCGGACTCTCAGCCACGCAACGACCCCTTGAAGAAGTGGCGCGGTTTCTGGGAGGGATTGAGGTACAGGGAGCGGCGAACGAGGGAGCAAGGCAGCGAGGGAGCGAGGGACCGAAAAAACAGGGAACAGGGAACACGGATAAGGGATCAGAAAAAAGCGAGTTGGCGAGTCAGCAGGTCAGCAAGTCGGCCAGGGAGCGCGACGACTTTAGTTATGACGAAAAACACCCAATAGAAGACGGGGCTTTAGCTCCTGAATACGACTTGCTCCCTGGCTCCCTTGCTCCCTCGCTCACTGATCCAGCCGAAGCCGCATCGCTCCGCTACCGCCCTGTCACCATCGTCAATGCCTCAGCCCCCAAGAAGCTCAAACTGCGCATCGAGGTTCCGGTTGAAGACATGGCGCGCCTCGGCGAGATGGAGGAGATCCCCAGCGGCCCGGCCTCGCAGATGCCGCGCCGCGTCTCCATCTGGAACGCGATTCATCCGCGGTTGCTCGAAATTATTCGCGAGCGCAATTCCACTATTCTTTTCGTAAACGCGCGCCAGAGCGCCGAGCGGCTGGCCGGCGCACTTAACGATCTGGCCGGCGAGCCCATTGCCCGCGCTCATCACGGGTCGCTCGCCGCGGCGCAGCGATCTGTCATTGAGGAGCAGCTCAAGGCCGGCCAGATCAAGGCTCTCTGCGCCACGTCAACGCTCGAACTCGGCATCGATATGGGCGCAGTCGATTTGGTCATCCAGATCGAATCGCCGCCTTCGGTCGCCAGCGGCATGCAACGTATTGGCCGCGCCGGGCACAGCGTAGACGCGGTAAGCGAGGGAACCATCTTCCCCAAATATCGCGCCGACCTGGTTGCCTGCGCCGCTGTCACGCGCGCCATGCACGAGGGCAATATCGAGTCCACGCGCTACCCGCGCAACCCGCTCGATGTGCTCGCGCAGCAGATGGTCGCAATCGTTTCAAGTGCAGGGAACAAGGGAACGAGGGAACGAGGGAACAACAAAGCAGGGAACAGGAAAACAGGGATCAGGGGTCAGGGATCGGGGATCAGAGAAAAGCGAGCCGACAGGCAAGCATCTGAAAGTCTCTTCGGCTCAGACGATGAGTTGGGTGCCCCTGGTCTCGATTTTGAGACCTGGGAAAGCACAGACCCGACTACCTCCGCTAACGCCGCTAACGCCGCTGCCCCCGAAGTCTCCGTCGACTTCCTGTTCAGCCTCGTGCGGAGCGCCGCGCCCTTCGGTTCGATCACGCGTTCTGTTTTTGAAGGCGTGCTCGATCTGCTCAGCGGCCGCTATCCTTCCGACGAATTTGCCGAGTTGCGTCCGCGTCTCACCTGGGATCGCATTCGCAACGTTGTAAGCGCGCGCGAGGGTGCGGCGCGCCTCGCCATTCTCAATGCCGGAACCATCCCCGACCGCGGCCTCTATGGCGTGTTTCTTGCATTTACCGAGGGCAAGCCGGTGCGCGTGGGCGAGCTCGACGAGGAGATGGTCTTTGAGTCGCATCCCAATGAGACCTTTATTCTCGGTGCATCAACGTGGCGCATCGTCGATATTACGCACGACCGTGTGCTGGTGACGCCCGCTCCCGGTGAGCCCGGTAAAATGCCTTTCTGGAAAGGCGATGGGCCCGGCCGCCCGCTCGAGTTCGGCCGCCGCATAGGCGCCATGGTGCGCGAGCTGCGCGCACTGCCCAAGCCCGCCGCACTTACGCGTCTCGTCTCCGAACACGATCTCGATCCCGGCGCAGCTGAAAACCTGATGCAGTTCCTTGCAGATCAAGAAGAAGCTACAGGCCAGGTTCCCGACGATCGCACCATCGTGATCGAGCGTTGCCGCGACGAGCTCGGCGATTGGCGAGTCTGTGTGCTTACGCCCTTCGGCAGCCGCATCCACATTCCATGGGCTATGGCGGTGGCTGCGCGCATTCGCGCGACAGGCGGAGCCGAGGTCGAAACGCTTTGGGGCGATGACGGATTTGTTCTTCGCTTCCCCGATACCGAGGAGCCGCCCGACTCCGACATGATTCTTGTCGAGTCAGCCGAGGCCATGCAGCTGGTGTTGCGGCAATTGGGATCAACGGCACTCTTTGCCGGCCGTTTTCGCGAGGCTGCGGGTCGCGCGTTGTTGCTTCCGCGTCGCCGCGCCGATCAGCGCTCGCCGCTGTGGCAGTTGCGCAAGCGCTCTTACGATTTGCTCAGCGTGGCCTCGCGCTATCCTTCGTTCCCGCTGCTGCTCGAAGCCTATCGCGAGTGTTTGCGCGATGTGTTCGACATGTCTGCGCTGATTGAGATCCTCAAAGAAATAGAAGAGCGCAAGCTCCGCGTGCACGTGGTGGAAACGCGCAAGCCTTCACCTTTTGCCTCGTCGCTGCTATTCAGTTATGTTGCCAATTTTCTGTATGACGGCGATGCGCCGCTGGCCGAGCGCCGGGCCCAGGCGCTCACCATCGATCAGGATCAGCTTCGCGAAATTCTTGGCGAGGCCGACTTACGAGAATTACTTGATGCCGATGCCATCGCCCAGGTGGAAGAAACTGCGCAATGCCTTGTCGAATCGCACCACGCGCGAACCGCAGACGGAATTCACGATCTCTGCCTGCGGCTTGGGGACTTGTCGCGTGCAGAACTGGCGCGCCGCGTTGCTTCGGCCGATCTGCTCACCCACGTCGATCGACTCATTCGTGCGCGCCGACTGCTCGAACTCAACATTGCCGGCGAGCGCCGGCTGATTGCAGCCGAAGATGCGGCCCGATATCGCGACGCGCTGGGCATTCCGCTGCCTCCGGGATTGGCCGTGGCGCTGCTTGAGCCGGTGGCGCGTCCTGTGCTTGAGCTGGTGCGTCGATACGCGCGTACGCATGGCCCATTCACGCTGCGCGATGTTGCCGAGCGGTTCGCGCTGGATTCGCAGGCTGCAGATAGTGCATTGCATCAATTGGCCGCGGAGGGCCGCGTGCTTGAAGGTGGTTTTCGCCCCGGTGGGATTCACCAGGAGTGGTGCGACGCTGAGATTCTGCGCATCATTCGCTCGAAATCCCTGGCCCGCCTGCGCCGCGAAGTCGAGCCCGTGGAACAGCGCACATTGGCGCGCTTCCTTACACACTGGCAGGGCCTGGTAGCGCCACGACGCGGTCCGAATCTCGATGCGCTTCTCGACGCAATCGAGAGCTTGCAGGGCGCGCCGCTGCCGGCCACGCTGCTTGAGAGCGCGATTCTGCCCGCGCGGCTGCAGGGTTACACGCCCGACGGCCTCGACACGCTCATCGCGGCCGGCGAAGTTGCGTGGGCTGGCGTTGAGCCCATCGGCGAACGCAACGGGCGCATCGCGCTTTACCTTGCCGACAAGCTGCCGTTGCTCGCGCAGCCGCGCCCGCTGGTTGACCCGCTCACCGAGCGCGAAGAAAAGTTGCTCGAAGTCCTGGCCTCAACCGGCGCCAGCTTCTTTGAGCCGCTACATCAGGCCATCGGCGCAGGTTATCCCGGCGAAACCATCGACGCGCTCTGGAACCTGGTCTGGCGCGGCCTGGTCACCAACGACTCCCTGCATGCCCTGCGCGCATACATTACCCGGCCGGAGAGCGCTCGCGCGCCGCGTCGTGTGCACGCAAGCAATGTTTTCCGCTCGCGCCGCACCACGCCACCCAATGCGCAGGGGCGCTGGTCGCTCTTGCCCCTGCGGACCGCTGCGGGCATCAACGATGCAGCGAGACCCCGCCCTAGCGGCAAAAACAAAGACGCCGCGAAGGTGGGGCACCCGGCTTCGTCAGTGTTGGAAGTGTCAGGGCACGACTTCAGTCGTGCCGAACAAGCGGCAAAAACGGGTGGGGCTTTAGCCCCTGGGGCAATCGTCTCTGTTCCGTCCGCCACGGAAGCCAGCCACGCCCTCGCCATGCAACTCCTCCACCGCTACGGAGTCCTGTTGCGCGAAGCCGTGATGGCTGAAAACATTCCCGGCGGATTCAGCGCCGTCTACGGCGTCCTGAAGACGCTTGAAGAGTCCGGCCGCATTCGCCGCGGCTATTTCGTTGCCGGACTCGGCGCAACCCAATTCGCGCTGCCCGCTGCCGTCGATCTGCTGCGCCAATTGCGCAGCGAACCACCCGCGGAAAAGTCGGAGTTCGTGCAGCTTGCCGCCGCCGACCCCGCCAATCCCTACGGCGCCGCGCTGCGCTGGCCCGAACTGCCGGCGATGGAAGATGATTCAGAAACTGCTCCGCGCATACTTACTCGTGCCGCTTATGCTGAAATCATTTTGCGCAACGGTGATCTCGTTGCGTGGATGCGCCGCGGCAATCCTCACGTGTTGGTCTTTCTGCCCGCCGAAGAACCGGACCGGACACATGCAGCGTCAGGGCTGGCGCACTTTCTAAGCGCGCACGGCCAGGCGCAACTTCGCTCCGGCAGCCATCAGGGCGCGCTTATCACCACCATTAACGGGCAACCGGTGGCCGCGCACCCCATGGCGCGATTCCTGATGGATGCGGGCTTTTTCTCGGGTCCGCTCGGCATGCATCTGCGGCGGATTCCGGTGCCGATGCCGCACGGCAATTCCGCTCGGCCCGAGGTGCAATAGCCAAAGACGTGTGTCTCTTGAGTCGTGACCGGTATCACGTATTGAACCAAACATTCCAGCTAAGATTCTCCTTCGCAGGATGACGTCTGGAGGGTATTTCCAGTGGGTACTGGACGCCGCCTGCGAAACGGTCGAGTGGCCTTATCAGCCACTAGGGTTCGACTCCCTTGCCCTCCGTACCGCACTCGACCCAATCATCTGCTCGATTGCGCCGATTTGTGCTAAAGTAGTCTCAGTTTCGCGGGCGGCGTCCAGCGCATTGGAAAATACCATAACAAAGGCTCCGGCTTGATAACCCGGGGCCTTTGCATTTGACCCGGCGCACGCAGTCGCTTACTGTGACGAGGAAGCTCGTAACTGGGAAATAATGCCTGAAGGCGACACCATTTTTCGCACCGCGCGTACCCTCGGCCGGGCACTCGGCGGCAAAGCCATCACCGGCTTTCGCTCCACCTATCCCATGCTCACGCGATTTCACGATGACTTGCCGCTCACCGGCCAGACCGTCGAGCGCGTTGAGTCGCGCGGCAAGTGGTTGCTCATCCACTTCTCCGGCGGGGCCACTCTGGCCACGCACATGCTGATGAGCGGAAGCTGGCACATCTACCGGCATGGCGAGCACTGGCAGCAGCCGCGCTTCAACATGCGCATCGTGCTTGAGAACGAGGACTACATCGCCGTCGGCTTCAAAGTGCCGGTGGCCGAGATGCATTCGGCGCAATCGCTGGCCCGCGACCCGCGCTTCCCGGCCGGCATCCTCGACGTACTCAACCCCGCGTTCGACGCGAACGAAGCGGCCCTGCGCATCGCCGCGCACCGCAATCAGGAGATTGGCGACGTTCTGCTGCATCAGGAAGTGATCGCCGGGATAGGCAACGTCTTCAAGTCCGAAATCTGCTTCGTTACCGAAACCAATCCATTCAATCGCGTAGCCGCGCTCTCCCTGGCGCAAGTTCAGGCGCTCATCGATGCCTCTGTGCGCCTGGTTCGCGCCAATGTGCTTGAGGATTCAGGCGACACCATTGTTACTTTCGGCGGGCGCCATCGCCGCACCACGCACTCTTCCGATGCGAGTGAAAGCCTGTGGGTCTACGGACGTGCCGGTGAGCCCTGCCGCCGCTGTGGAGAGCCTGTGCGCCGCCGCATCCAGGGGCCGGATGCCCGCGTCACCTTCTGGTGCCCGCAATGCCAGCCGATGCCGGATAGCAGCGAGGTGGATGGGTAGAATGTCTCAGACTCAAATGTGAAGAGGCATTGTGGCCTCCCACCCATTTCGCAAACAAAAAATCAAAAAGCATATCCTTCGACTCAGCTCCGCTTCGCTCAGGAGGACGGGGCATCCACATTGGTGCGGCTTCAGGCTGTCTAAGAATCAGTTCCCGGCCTTGCCAATGCCGAATATTTTCTGCAGAATGTTGCGATGATCGGGCGGGTGGTCGCAGGTGTCTGTGGGCGCCGTGCCGTCCAGAAAGGCCGCGGAGTAGTCGTCGGGGCAAGTCGAATCGCCCAGCAGGTTGGTTGCCTTATCGAGACTCACGATCTGCACGCCTTGCGGCGGCACGAAGTCGTTGGTGTCGGAATACTGCGGCAGAAGGACCGCCTGCTTCATAAAATCGGCCCAGATGGGCGCGGCCACCTGCGCACCCTGGATGCGGCCGCGGTTTTCCGGATCGAGCGGAGTGTAGTCGTCGTTGCCGACCCACACCACGCAGATCAGATTGCTGGTGAAACCGGCGAACCAGGCATCGTGGTCGGTGCCGGTCTTGCCCGCCGCGGGAGCTAGAAAGCCCATGTTGCGGACGCCGGCGCCAGTTCCGCAGTAATCCCGTCCTGCAATCTTGCAGCCATCGGACCCGTTGCCTTGCAACACGGCTTCCATCATGTAGGTGGTAAGGAAGGCCACGCGAGGGTCGAGCACCTGCCGCGAAGTGGGCGCGTAGTCGGTAATCGATGTCGCCATTGGACGTGCGAACGCTGGCCAACATCCAGGGATCGATGTGCAGGCCGCCGTTGGCAAGATGGTATAGGCGCCAGCCATATCGAGCGGCGTGGCGTCGTAGGAGCCGATTGCCATGGACGGTGTGCCCTGCGCGCTCTTCACGCCCGCGTCGCGCGCCAGCGCGGCTACGCGATCGAAGCCAACCATGCTTGCCAGGCCAATAGTGGCATTGTTGTCGGAACGCATGAGGGCATAACGCGCCGTGATCTCGCCGTAATATTCGCCTTCAAAATTGTGCGGCGTGTACTCATACGGTGTGCCCGCTCCATAGGTCTGCTGCGCGTCATTCAGCATGGTCACTGGCGAGAACAGCTTCGTCTGCCCCGGAAGCATGGTGCCCTCCACGGCTGTTTGAAAGGCGGAAGCGTAAACGAACGGCTTGAAGATGGAACCCGTGGGCCGATGCGCCACCGCGTGGTTCACCTGCGACCTGCCATAATCCCGGCCGCCCACCAGCGCCAGCACCTGTCCGGTGTGCGGATTGATTGCAATGAGCGCCACCTGCGGGTAGATATACGGCTTGCCCAGCTTTTTGTCGCGCGCGTGGACCCTGTCCACCTGCGCGTCTACCACGTGAATGGTCGCGTCCACGGCTTCTGTAGCAAGGCGCTGCAGGTCCGGGTCGAGCGAGGTATAAATGTGCAGTCCTTCATGGTTGAAATCGCGATCGCCCAGTTTCTGGAGCAATTGGTCGTGAACCAGGTCGACAAAGTACGGCGCTTCGCTGGCGTCTACGCTGCCCGGCACCAGGTGCAGCGGCTCGCGCTTTGCTTCTTCAGCCTGCTCCTTGGTAATGGCTCCGGTTTCAACCATCGAGTCGAGCACCAGATTGCGGCGCTCAAAGGCGCGATCCTGGTGGCGAAAGGGATTGAGCCGGCTCGGGCTCTGGATAAGGCCCGCAAGCAGCGCGCACTCCGGCAGCGTCAATTGCCGCATATCCTTGCCGAAGTAGGCCTGCGCCGCCTCGCCAAAGCCGTCAATTGAAAAGCTGCCGCGTTGCCCGAGCGGCACTTCGTTGGCGTACATCTGGAATATCTGCTGCTTGGTGAAGCGATGCTCGAGCTGGAATGTAATCACAACCTGCAGATACTTGCGCTTGAAGGTTCGTTCCGGCGTGAGAAAGAACATCTTTGCCAGCTGCATGGTGACCGTTGATCCGCCTTCAACATACCGGTGTCCGGGGCTCAGATCGTTGCGTATCGAACCAAGCAGACGGTAGTAGTCCACGCCGCTGTGCTCAAAAAACCGCCGGTCCTCGATCGCGACAACTGCGTTCACCAGGTTCTGCGGAATCTCATCGTAGGTGATGAGCCGGCGCTTGGTGCGATTTGCATCTTCGCTCAGGCCGGTAATCAGCAGTGGCTCAAGTTCGTAGCTCGAGAGCTCTTCGCCTTTGTCGTCGGTAATCGCAGTCACCACGCCGCCGGTCACGTGGATGGTGGCGCTGTCGGGCGCGTGAAACGACTGCGGCCCCGGATGAACGGTGATGGACTGCGAGGTCTGCTTGTAGGTGCCCAGCTGCGATTCGGGCGATGCGCCCTCCACCGTGTATCCCGCTTCGCGCAGTTCGTTGGCAATCAGGCCGATGGACAGTTTCTGCTCCGGCCGTACTTCGCGAGGAGCCGCAAAAATCTTCGCAGTGTCGGCAAACACCGGCTGTTGGAAGCGCTCGTCGACAATGCCGCGGTACTTGAAATAGGTGAACTCAAATATCGAGAAGCCCACCACCACCGCCAGCACCACTAGCGCGCCGCCCCACAGCAGCAGCCGCCGCGCAATCGACTGCTTGCCCGTGCTCGGCGCGAATTTGATCTTCAATGCCATTGGTAAAGCAGCCTTTAGCCATTAGCTTTTAGCCGTTAGCTACGTCCTGCTGAGAAATACGTTTGCGATTGGGCAGTCGTTCCTGTTTGCTCCGTCACCATCAACTCTGCGCCGCGCGCTACGGCTGACCACTGATCACTGACCACTGACCACTGTTTTTCACGCCTCTCCCAGCAGCAGTTCCTCCTGCACCTTCTCTTTCGCCAGTGCCGCAACCTCGCCCAGTGCCACATCTACGCTTGAGCTGGTCGCGCGAGTTACCAGTTCAACCTGGCCCGCGGCAGCTTTCTTGCCGACGTTGATGCGGTATGGAATACCGACGAGATCCGCATCCTTGAATTTGACGCCGGCACGCTCGTCACGGTCATCAAGCAGCACGTCAAGCCCTTCTGCTTCGAGCTCTGCCGCGATCTTTTCGCCGGCCTCGCGCAGCGCGGCATCGGATACATTTGTCACCGTAACCACCACGGTGAACGGCGCAATCGACGCCGGTAGCCAGAAGCCGTTCGCATCATTTGCTCCCTCGATCGCAGCCGTCAAAATCCGTTCGATACCGATGCCGTAACTGCCCATGATCGGCATCACTTCCTTGCCGTTTTCATCAAGCACCCGCGCGCCCATCGATTCGGTGTACTTGTAGCCGAGCTTGAAAATGTGGCCCACCTCGACCGCTTTGCCGACCACCAGCTTTCCGCCGCACGCCCCATTCTCGCTTACTGTCGGGCAGGCTTCGCCCTCGTTCACGCTGCGGATATCGGCCATCAGCGTCCAGCCAAAGTCGCGGCCCGGTGTTACATTGCGCAAGTGATAGTCAAGCTTGTTGGCGCCGGCCACCATGTTCTTGCGGCCTTCGAGCGATTTGTCCACTACAACTGTCAGCCGTTCGCCCAGCGGCGTTTTTTCTGCATCGAGCCCAACCGGTCCAAGAAAGCCGGCCGGCCCGTTCATGTATTGCGTGAGCTCTTCGGCTTGCATGGTGCGCAGTTCTGCCGCGCCAATTGCGCCCAACAGCTTAGTTTCATTTACCTGGTGGTCGCCGCGCAGGAATGCCGTTACGCCGTGCCAAGTATCTTTTGTTCCTTTTGCGCCGCGCTTCAGCGCCATGTAGGCCACACACTTGATGTCGCTTGCCGGCGAAATCTTGAAGAATGCCGCCACATCGGCAATCGCGCCGCAGCCCGGCGTGTGCACGAGCTCCGGTGTCCCATCCCCCGTGGCAACCATCTCATCCACAGGCTCCAGCAACGAAGTTGCTTTCTCAAGGTTGGCCGCATAGCCGCACACCGGGCAGCTTGCAATCAGGTCCTCGCCCGCATCGGTGTACACCATGAACTCCTGCGACTGCGAGCCACCCATCGATCCCGAATCAGCCTCGACCGCAACAAACTTGAGCCCGCAGCGCGAGAAAATCCGCCGGTACACCGCATCGTGCAGGTCGAAGCTCTTGTCGAGGCCGGCCTTGTCGATGTCGAACGAGTACGAGTCCTTCATGGTGAACTGGCGCACGCGCAGCAATCCCGACTTAGGCCGCGGCTCATCGCGGAACTTGGTCTGAATCTGGTACCAGATCTGCGGTAATTGCTTATAAGAACGCAGCTCGCCGCGCGCAATCGTGGTCATGATCTCCTCGTGCGTCATGCCCAGGCACAGCTCCGCACCTTTGCGGTCCTTCAGCCGGAACATGTTCTCGCCCATGCCCGTCCAGCGGCCGCTCTCAACCCACGGGTCTTTGGGCAGAATTCCGGGCAGGTAAAACTCCTGCCCGATCGTATCCATCTCTTCGCGCACAATGCCGATGATCTTGTTCAGCGACCGCTGCCCCATGAAGAGATAGTTGTAGATACCGGCGCCCAGCTGGCGAATGTAGCCGGAGCGGAGAAGGAACTTGTGGCTGGCCACTTCGGCATCCGCCGGGGCCTCGCGCAGGGTAGGGACAAACAACTTCGACCAACGACGCATATATGGAATGCACAAACTTTCCCGTCCGGCGCGGCGAACGCAGAGCATATTGGAGCAGTATTCATTCTAAATGTTGGGGTCTGGTAGGGTCCCCAAGGCCATCTTCTTGCGCCGCTAATGGATGCGCTGCGGATGTGACATACTTTCTACCATGAACTTCCATCACTTCCCTTGGGAACCGATCCTGTTTGGGATCGTCAAGCTCCTCAAGGTCTTTGGGATCATTCCAGGCGCGATTGCCGCATTCGGCGTGCGCAGGCTCTACCAGAAATGGCGTCAGAATAAAGCGATGGCCGGATGGCCCGCGACCGATGGCACGATCCAGAGCGGCCAGGTACATAAGCAAGGCATGCATTCATGGGTTGAGCTCACCTACACCTACTACGTAGGCGAGTACCGCTCCGGCAAGCACGTGCACCGCTTTCGCCGCGAAGCAGAAGCCGATGAATTTGTGCGCCAGATAAAGGACAAGCGGATTCAGGTTCACTACAACGCTTCAGACCCGGATAAATCCGTCATCCTCGATCGCGACCTCGAGATGGTCGCGCTGTTGGCCCCGCAGTATCGGTGAACTCAGTGCCGGTTGCCCCGGGTCCAGGGGCCCCAACGAGTGATTTGTGCTCGTTGGGGAGAGATCTCGATTCCGGGACATTGGACAGCACGCCCCTAAACCAGCGGGTTTTCTATTCCCTGATCCCAATTCCCTGTTCCCGGTTTTTAGTGCCTCTGCGCGTATTGCACGGCCAAATCCAATTCGTGTTCGGCCTGGTGCAGGTACTGATCTGCCGCGGAGGCGTGACCGCCCATGTTGTAGCCGTTGGCTTGTTGCAGGTGCTCCAACTCGTGCATGGCATCAATTACGTGATGGTGCACTTTTTCGACATCGTGCCAGTCGCGAACCTGGGCCATCGTAATAGCGCCGGAAGCGAATGCAACTGCCATGGCGAGTGCAAGGGAAAGCTTCTTCATCTTCATCGTTCTCTTCTCCGTTCACTGTCAATTTCAAACCTGCCGCAGACAGGCTCTCTGGATTGTACGGTACAGCACGGGCAGCGCAATTCTGTACCGATTTTTCGTGAGAATTCGAATCCGGACTTGGGATAGCACGCCCCTCAACCAGCGGGCCTTTCTATTCCCTGCTCCCTGCTTCCTATTCCCTGCTCTAAATCAGCTCCAGGCCCCACAGATCGTGCAGGTGCACGATGCCTTCCACCCTGCCGTCAGCATCCACGACCACCAGCGAAGTAATCTTGCGTTCTTCCAAAACGGCCAGCGCCTTTGCCGCTAACTCATCGGCCGCGATCGTGCGCGGATTGGGATTCATTGCCTCGCCTGCCGTCTTGCCCAGTGCCGCGCCACCTTCCCGCTCCAGCAGCCTCCGCAAATCCCCATCGGAAATCACCCCACGCAAGCGGCCGTCTTCCTGCACCGTCGTGATCCCCAGCTTCTTCGACGACATCTCGAAGATCACATCGGCCATCGGCGTCGCCAGCGTCACTGCGGGCATCTCACCGCCGCTATGCATCAGGTCGCGTACCTTGGCCAGCCGCATGCCCAGCTTGCCGCCAGGATGCAGCTCGGCGAAGTCCTCGGCGCGAAAGCCCTTGCGCAGGCTAACGGCGACGGCCAGCGCATCGCCCAGTGCGAGCATCGACGTAGTGCTCGCCGTGGGCGCAAGATTCAGCCCGCATGCCTCGCGTTCCACGCTGCAGTCGAGCGCCACGTCGCTGGCCTCGGCCAACGTCGAGATCAGATTGCAGCAAAAACTTACCAGCGCGTCGCCTTTGCGCTTGAGCGTCGCCAGCAGGCGCAGAATCTCCTCGGTTTCTCCTGATGCCGAAAGAGCAATCACCACGTCGCCCGCCATCAGCACTCCCAGATCGCCGTGCACGGCCTCGGCGGGATGAAGAAACAGCGCCGGCGAGCCCGTGGAGCTGAGCGTAGCGGCAATCTTCTGCGCAATAATGCCGCTCTTGCCCATCCCAGTCACTACCACGCGTCCGTTCTGCTCGCCGCAACGCAGAATCAGCTCCACCGCCCGTGCAAAGGGCTCGGCCATCGGCCCATCGAGACGCGCGGCAAGCGCTTCGAGCGCGGCCGCTTCCGTGCGCACTAGCGCCGCCGGGTCAAACGCGCTGTCATCGTGCTTTTGATTCATCGGTTTCTGATGGTAGCAGGTTAAGGGCAGGGAACAAGGGAACCAGGGGGGAGGGAACAACGGAATCAGGGGATCAGAAACGAACTGGGTGCCCCAGGTCTCGCTTCTCAAGCTATCCCCGCCAACCCCGCTTTACAATAGACTCATGAGCACTTTCCCCGTGCGCCGCAATACGCTGGTTCTGGGCGCAGTCCTTTTTCTCCTCGCCCTCTTCGGCTGGGCGGGCTGGGCCAACTGGGAGTACCGTCAGCAGGCCGCGGCGCGTCTGCTGGCGAACGCCGCCAAGGGTGAACTGGTGGCCGACGCCGCTACCGGTGCTCCCGTCTTTATTTCGCCGCTTGAGGGCAAAATGGCGCCGGCCTTCGCGCTCAATAATCTGTCACGGCAACAAAGGTCTCCCTCGCAGGCTACCGCGGCAAAGCGCTGCTCATCAATTTCTGGGCCACGTGGTGCGCGCCCTGCAAGATTGAGACTCCATGGATCATCGAGCTGCGCAATAAATACGCCGCGCAAGGGTTCGAGGTCCTGGGCATCGATACCGAGGGCGACGACCTGAAGGCGGACGATAAGACCGGCTGGGCCAAGGCCAACGAGGCCGCGACCAAGTTTGCCGCGCAGGAAAAGATTCCGTACCCTGTTCTTCTCGACGGCGACAGCATCGCCACTCCTTACGGCGGCCTCGACGAGTTGCCCACCTCGTTCTTTATTGATCGCAAAGGCAACGTAGTCGCCGCGCAGGTAGGCCTTACATCAGAAAGCGACCTCGAAGCCAAGATAAGAAAGGCGCTGGGGCAATAAGCGAGCCGGCAAGTCAGCGAGTAAAAAGGTTGGCAACGAATCGATGCGCAGAATCACCAGAAACATACTCTCAACCATCGCAGCTATGGGAGCCGTTGCTCTCCTCGCCCACGCTCAGTTCGTCGACTCCAGCGGTCAAAGCCGTCCGACCGTCAAGTCCCAAGCCGTCGCTTATTTGTCCCCTGAGCAGGTCAACGTCCACGCCGGCAAGCCCACCCCCGTCGATCTGCACTTCCGCGTCGCGCCGGGCCTGCACATCAATTCGCACACGCCCAGCGACGCCTTCCTCATCGCCACTACTTTTTCGATCGCCGGCAGCGACGGCGTCGAGCTTGCCTCGGCCACCTATCCGGCGGGCGAGCAGATCACTCTCGCCTCCGACCCCAAAACCAGGCTAAGCGTTTACACCGGCGATTTCGTCATTCATGTGCAGATCGTCTCGCCGGCCGGCAACCACCAGGCCCAGGGCAAACTGCATTACCAGGCCTGTGACCGCAACGAATGCATGCCGCCCAAGACAATAGCAGTGCCGATCGACGTGATTGCACAATAAACTGAACCGCATATATTGATGTGCGAATTGTTACAACTCTGTTACACTCAAATTCGATTTTTCCCCAGCGAGGTATAACCATGGTCAGCCCCAGAGCCGGTGGAGGTGGGTCGATGATCTCGATTCTTGCCACGATCGTGATTGTCGCCGGTATCGCCTTGTATATGCTCGATCCGGTTTTGATTAACAACATCATCGCCTCGGTCGCCCGCTGGTTCCGCTAATGACTCTGACTTTGCCGAGAGCCCCCGCTGGCTCTCACACAAACCTGTCATCCTGAGCGGAGCGGTTCACGTTTTTTGTGAGCCGCGCAGTCGAAGGATCTGCCCTGAAAATAGCGCTGGAAGGGTAGCGCCGGGCTCCAGCCCGGTTGTCGTGCGGGCGTCCCCGCCCGCACACGGCTCGATACCAAGCCGCATTTTCATCCTCTCTGGGTGTCGCATCGCGTCATGTATGACTGCGGCTGCAATTCGGGAGCTTGTTCAGCGCCTGCTTGATCGTTTGAGTTTTCATACCAGCCGGGTGCCCCAGGTCTCGCTTTTGAGACCTGGGATAGCACAGTTGCAAACCAGCCGCCGACTTGCTGACTCGCTAATTTCCCGCCTTTTTCTCAATCTTCGCCCACGTGTCTTTCAGCGGCAGCGTCCGATTGAACACCAGTTTCTCTGGCGTTGAGTCCCGATCGACGCAGAAGTAGCCCACGCGCTCAAACTGGTAGTGGCCGCCGACCTGCGCCGTGCCAGCGACGGCTCCAAGCTTTGCATCGCGCACAATCTCAAGCGAGTTGGGATTCAGATTGTCGAAGATGTCGCCGCCCTCAGGAAAATCAAAAGGGTCGGGCTTCGGTAAACAGCTTGTCGTAGATGCGAATCTCGGCCTCGATGGCGTGCGCAGCCGAAACCCAGTGCATGGTGGACTTCACCTTGCGCCCGTCGGGCGAGTTGCCGCCGCGGCTTGCCGGATCGTACGTGCAATGCACTTCAATCACGTTGCCGGCCGCATCTTTCACCACGCTCTGCGCGGTCACAAAATATGCGTTGCGCAGCCGCACCTCCTTGCCCGGCGAAAGCGGTAATACTTCGGCGGAGGAACCTCGCGAAAATCGTCCTGCTCAATGTAGATCTCTCGCGAGAACGGCACCTGGCGCGTCCCCGCCGAAGGATTCTCGGGGTTATTGGCGACGTCGACAAACTCGGCGACATCCGCATTGGGGCCCTCGGGATAATTGTCGATCACCACCTTGAGCGGCCGCAGCACCGCCATGGCTCGCGCGGCTCGGTGGTTCAGGTCGTCGCGCTGGAAATGCTCCAGCATCTCAATGTCTGTGGTTCCATTAGTGCGCGATGCGCCGATCGAGGCACAGAAGGCGCGGATCGCCTCGGACGTGAATCCGCGCCGCCTGACGCCGCTGATCGTAGGCATGCGCGGATCGTCCCAGCCGCTCACATGTTTCTCCTGCACAAGCTGCAGCAGCTTGCGCTTCGAGAGCATGGTGTAAGTCAAATTGAGCCGGTCAAATTCAATCTGCTCGGAAGGGAAGATGCCCAACTGGGCAATGTACCACTTATAAAGCGGCTGATGGTCGGCGAATTCAAGCGTACACATGGAGTGTGTAACACGCTCAATCGAATCCGACTGCCCGTGCGCGTAGTCGTACATGGGGTAGATGCACCACTCGTCGCCGGTGCGGTGGTGCGTGGCATGCAGGATGCGATACATCACCGGGTCGCGCATGTTCAGGTTCGGCGAGCTCATGTCGATCTTGGCCCTCAGCACGCGGCTCCCATCGGGGAACTCGCCGTTCTTCATGCGCACAAACAGGTCGAGATTTTCCTCAACCGTCCGGCTGCGATAAGGGCTCTCCGTGCCCGGCTCGGTAAGAGTGCCGCGGTGCTGGCGAATCTCGTCGGCAGAAAGATCGTCGACGTAAGCCTTGCCGGCCTTAATCAGTTTCAGCGCCCACTCGTAGAGCTGGGCGAAGTAGTCGGAGGCGTAGCAGAGCCGCTCCCAGTCAAAGCCCAGCCAGCGCACGTCCGCCTGGATGGAGTCGACATACTCCTGCTCTTCCTTGGAGGGATTGGTGTCGTCGAAGCGGAGGTTGGTTTTGCCGCCGAATTCGTCGGCCAGTCCAAAATCGAGAAAAATAGCCTTGGCGTGGCCGATATGGAGATAGCCATTGGGCTCGGGAGGAAAGCGCGTCTGCACCGCGGCGTCGCCGTACTTTTTGGTGCGCACATCTTCTTCGATCTGGTCGCGGAGAAAATTATTCTGCGTAAGAACTTCGTGACTTTCCGGATTTGAGTTGGTCATAATTTCGATTCCTTGACAGCCTGCGATGAAAAACCTGATTTGAAGGGGCACGACTTCAGTCGTGCCGCAAAGCAACGCAAAACGACTGTGGCTTTAGCCGCTGCGGGAAGCAATTCCAGAAGCATCGTGTAACGCAAGCCCTGTGTCGCCGACGAGGCGACACTCACGCGAGCGAATCAAGCTTTGCCACTGCCTTTTTGATGCGTTCCAGGCAAACTTCCCGTCCCAGCACAACCAGCGTTTCAAAAAGCGGCGGCGCATTCTTGCGCCCGCAGACAGCCACGCGAATCGGCTGAAACATCGGCCCGGCCTTCAGCCCGAGCGTAGCCGCAGCCCCGCGCAGCGCCTGGTCCAGCGAATCATGATCGAAGTGCCGTCACCGCCAGCACCTCAAGCGCAGTCTCAAGCACCTTGCGCCCCAGCGCCGGCATCGCCCGTTGTTTCTCCTTTTTTCAGGGGAATCAGCTCTGCCGGATCGTACGGCGCAAGCTCGTCGACAAAAAAGAAATCCGCAGCGCTCAACCGCCTCCTCAGCAGCTTGATGCGCTCGCGAATCAGCGGCGTCACGGCCAGCACCTTTTCCGGCGGCGCGTTGAATCCGGCCTTCTCGAAAAACGGCTGCAAGCTCGCGCGCCAGCTCTTCCACCGGCAGCGCGCGAATGTGCTCCGCATTGAGCCAGACAGCCTTCTCGTCGAACGGTAGCTCTTCAGTGAAAAGTTGATCACCGCATTGGAGCGGTTGACGCCCTCCAGCGTAAACAGATCACGAATTCATTCAAGCGTCATAAATTCGCGATCGTTCTTGGGCGACCAACCCAGCAGGCACAGAAAGTTGACGAAACGCCTGCGGCAAAAATCCCGCATCGCGATAAGTAGTCACGCTCACCACCGGCCCGTGCTTGCGCTTTGAAAGTTTCGTCCCGTCGGGCGCAACCAGCAGCGGCAAGATGCGCGAATTGCGGCGGCTCCGCATCCAGTCCCTCAAAGATCAGCAGATGCTTGAAGGTATTAGTCAGGTGGTCCTGCCCGCGAATGATGTGGCTGATGCGCAGATCGGCATCGTCAACGCACGAAGCCAGGTGATAGGTCGGCATTCCATCCGAACCTGCTACGAAGCGCAAAGTCCTCAACCTCGTCGGCCAGCTTCGACTGCGCGCCATACACGCCATCAACAAAGCGCAGCGCCCGGCCTTCGCCGCGCGGCACGCGATAGCGCAGCGCAAACGGCTCGCCGGCCGCTGCCGCGCCGGTCGCTCTCCTCGCGCGAAAGCTCGCGCATGCCGGGATTGAACAGCCACGCACCCTGCGCGCCGGACTGGTTGTCGTCGCCCGCGTGCGCCGGCGTAAAGTCGCGATAGGCCAAGCCCCTTGGCGAAAATGGCCTCCGCGGCCTGGCGGTGCAGGTCGAGCCGTTCCGACTGCTTGTACTCTTCGTCCCAGTCGAGGCCCAGCCAGCTCAGCCCCTCGAAGATCGACTGCACGCTGGCCTCGGTGTTGCGCTCAACGTCAGTGTCGTCAATCCGCAGCACCATGGTGCCGCCGTTGTGGCGGGCATAGAGCCAGTTAAAGATAAAGGTGCGCGCGCTGCCCACGTGTAGAAAGCCGGTGGGCGAGGGCGCAAATCGGACGCGGGGTGAGCCGCGCGTACTGAAGAGGTCGGATTCTGGCATCGTAGGAAAAGGTTTACCTCTACGATGCTAAAACATCGGCCTCTCGCGTCGAATGTGCGCGCCGTCTCTTCAGGCAATCAGGTGGCGGCGGATAACCGCTAGCCCAAGTCGCCGGAGGCGTCGGAGCCACCTTCCAATCGGCAAACGCCAGCACATAGAGCAGCACAAGATTGCCCAACGGAACAATGTTCAACAGCGAGAGCCAGGGCGAGAATCCGGCCTTTTTGCAGATGAACCAGAAGGGAACGATGATTACGGCGACACAGATCATGCCGAAAATCATGATCATGGGCAAGATCGCCATCATGGCCGTCTGAACCTGCTGCTGTACGGCTTGTGGGTCAGACTGGGGTTGTGCAGAAGCATCGCCACATAGTGCATTAGGTAACACTCCAAAGTGAGATGGAAGTTCGCAGTCAAGTTACCTTGAATAGCCCGCCGAGCCGCAACGAAAATATTCGGTCGTGCTGCGGGCTCAACGTGCCACTACCTCACTCATTCACTACTTCACTTATTCACCGTTTCACGCCACCTGTCTTACGTAATGTCCTCAGTGTCGTAAACCGACGGATCTACCCGGCGCTTGGGCACGCCGTGGACCGATGAAAGCAGGTCATCAACCACATCCTCAAGCTGGCGCTGCGTCTCAATCACTGCGCTCATGGCCTTCAGTTCTTCCGGGTCCTGCGACGCGCTCCACCAGCGCCACCGCATGGCATTGCGCCACATGGTCCAGGCCCAGCCCCTCGGGCGTTTTGGCCTTGATGCTCACGCGGTCGATGGGCAGGCCAGCAGGTCGGCCACCCGCGCCCGCATCTCGCCGGCAATGGGCGAAATCTTTGGCGCGGCCAGCACCAGCGTCGCGTCCACATTCACAATGCTGTAGCCGGCATGTCGCAACTCTTCGAGCGCCAGATTCAAAAAAATTGAGGAGTCGGCATCTTTCCAGCGCGGATCGCCCGGCGGGAAAAAGCTGCCAATATCGCCCGCCGCAACCGCGCCCAGCAGCGCATCGGTAATGGCGTGCAGCAGCACGTCGCCGTCGGAGTGGCCGGCCAGCCCCTCGGGGTGGTCGAGCGTCATTCCGCCAATGCGCAGCGGCACACCTGGCTTGAATTCGTGCGAGTCACAGCCAAATCCGATCCGTGTGGTCATCGCTATCCTTGCTGTCCGACGGCTTCTTCCAGCTCAGCCTGGGTGCCCCATCCTAAACGCGTCTTTTTGCGTTTAGGGTGGGAGGCCAAGTCAGCTCTGCCTGCCCCGCTGTTTCAGATAAAACTCCGCCAGTTCCAGATCGCCCGGCTGGGTAATCTTCAGATTAACCTGAGATCCGTGCACCACGGCCACAGAATGGCCCGCGCGTTCCACCAAAGATGCCTCGTCAGTACCCACAAAGCCATCCGCTTCGGCCTCGGCGAAAACGCTTTTGAGCAGCCCGTAACGGAACCCCTGGGGCGTCTGCGCCAGCACTACAAACTCTCGCGGAATGGTCGCGGTGATCAGCGCGCCGTGCGCCGTACGCTCAACCTGTTTGATGGTGTCAACAGCCGGCATTCCTACAATCGCCGCGCCGGTCTCAATCACTGCGTCGATGGTGCGTTCAATCGTCGCCGCGTCAATCAACGGCCGAACCGCGTCATGCACTAGCACAATGTCGTCGGCCTCGGCGGGCAGCGCGGCCAGCGCGTGGGCAACCGACTCCTGCCGCTTGTCACCACCCTCAACCACGCTTACGCGGCCTCCGAATCCATACTCGGCGATCTGCGCCTCAACGCGCTCCCGCTCGGTACCGCGCACCGCTACATAAATTGATGTGACGCGTTCCACCGCCGCAAACGCGCGCAGCGAGTGAATCAGAATCGGTACGCCGTCGAGGATGAGAAACTGCTTCGGCTTAGGCCCGGCCATGCGGGTTCCCAAGCCCGCCGCCGGAAGAATTGCAAACACTTGCATGACTCGGCGAGTATAGCACCGGGAAGGCGTTGCCTTTTAGCTGTTAGCCGTTAGCCTTTAGCTCCTGGCTTTTTCAATTCGCAAATCATTTCATTGCGGGCTGAATCAATATCCCGCGAAGTGGCTAATAGTTAAGAGCTGACAGCTAACAGCCAGGTATAAAATTGCCATGCTTCGAATTCAACCCAGGATCGTTAACCATGCGGATCTCCCGATTCCTGTTTCCATCGGCCCAATTGCTGTTTGCCGCAGCCCTCGCACCTGGTCAGGCTGCCAACATAAACCCGCCTGCTGCAGTCGCGCAGCCTGCCAACGACGCCTGCGCCAGGCTCGCGAGCCTGCAAATCCCTAATGCCACCATCACCTCAGCCAAAGCGTTTCCGACCGGAACCTACACCGCGCCATCCACAAACGACGGCGGCGATATGGCTGCGTTCGCGAGCAAGCTGCCCGGCTTTTGCAGGATAATGGCGAAGGCCACTCCCAGCGCCGACTCCGATATTGCGATCGAAATCTGGATGCCGCTCGAAGGCTGGAACGGCAAGCTTCAAGGCACGGGCAACGGAGGCTTCGCGGGATCGTACGACATGCAGGAATTGGCCGAATTCATGTCAAAGGGCTACGCAGCCGCAGCTACTGACACTGGCCATACTGCCTCGTTCATCGACGCTTCGTGGGCGCTCGGACATCCTGAGAAGGTGATCGACTTCGGGCGCCGCAGCATCCACGAAATGACCCGTGTGGCCAAGCTGGTGATCGCGCAGTTCTACGGTTCGCCGGCAAGCCGCTCCTACTTTGCAGCGTGTTCCGACGGAGGCCGCGAGGCGCTCATGGAAGCCGAGCGTTATCCCGATGATTACGACGGCATCCTTGCCGGGGCGCCGGCTAATAATTGGACCAGCCTCCTCACCAGCGCAGTCACCGACACACAGGCGCTCATTGCGACGCCGGAGAGCTTCATTCCACCGAAAAGGATTACGACCATCGCGCATGCTGTCCTCGCCCAATGCGACGCGCTCGATGGCGTCAGCGATGGCATCCTCAACGATCCCCGCCAATGCAAATTTGACCCCGCAACAATTGAATGCAAGAGCGGTGAGGACACTGACCAGTGTTTGACCGGGCCCCAGGTCACCGCCCTCAAAACCATCTACGGCGGCGTGAAGGACGAACATGGCCGAACGATTTTCCCAGGGTATTTGCCAGGCGCTGAAGAAGGTAGAAATGGATGGGGAACTTGGATCACCGGGCCCGCCCCCAACCGCAGCCTGATGGCAATGTTTGGAAGCGGCTATTTCTCCAACATGGTTTACGAGAAATCCGATTGGGACATGAAATCGTTTCGCGTGGAAACCGGATTGCCGCTGGCCAAAGAGAAGACATCCAGCGCGCTCGATTCCGCTGATCCTGACCTCAAGCCGTTTTATTCGCGAGGCGGAAAGCTGATCATCTATCACGGATGGAACGATCCCGCGATCCCCGCGCTCAGCACCGTGAATTACTATCAGCAGGTTGTCGACACCGTGGGCAAGGCGAAGACCGAATCATTCGTACGCCTCTACATGGTTCCCGGCATGCAGCACTGCGGCGGAGGCCCTGGGCCCGACGACTTCGGCCAGTCGCCATTGTGGAACCCCGACCCTCGTTTCAACGCGCGAACCGCGCTCGAACTTTGGGTGGAGAATGGAACTGCCCCGGAAGCAATCATTGCAACTAAAGCAGCTGGCAGGCCGCCCGGAGGCGGCACTCCTGCGGCCTCTCCCGCTATGACTCGCCCGCTTTGTCCGTTCCCGCAGGTGGCGCGTTATAAAGGTAACGGTGACACCAACAGCGCTGAGAGCTTCGTCTGCGCGGCGGAGAAGAAGTAGGAAAAGCAGCTTTCAGCATTTTGCTGACGGCTAAAGGCTGAAGGCTGTCTTCGCGCGCTATCATCCTCTGGTGCCTACTCTGCCTGCGCGCAAGCCGGTTGCGACGCTCACCCTCGATACTTCTCTGCTCAAGCCCGGCATGCGTCTTGTCGTTGGCCTGTCAGGCGGCGCCGATTCGGTGGCGCTCCTATGCGCCCTCGCCCAGCGGAGCAGGGAACTGGGCCTGGTTCTTCACGCAGCGCACCTGCACCACGGCCTGCGCGGCGAAGAGGCCGACGCCGATCTCGAGTTTTGCCGCGAACTGTCCGCGCGCCTTCAGATTCCTTTCCACGAAACCCGTGTCGACACTGCAGCCGAGGCTCGAGCAAATCCAGTCACCGGCAAACCCGTCGAATCCATCGAAGAAGCTGCGCGTCGTTTGCGCTACGCCTGGTTCCACGAACTCTTGTCCAGGGAGATGCTCGACGCAGTGGCAACCGCACACACTCTCGACGACCAGGCAGAGACGGTACTGGCAAAATTCCTGCGCGGCGCATGGACCTCGGGCCTTGCAGGAATCAGTCGAAAACACGAAACCTTGAGAGCCGTGCGGCCGCTGCTCGCCACCGCCCGCGCCGAGGTCGAGGTTTTTCTCAGTGCCATCGGCCAGTCCTGGCGCGAAGACTCATCGAACCGGCAGCTCTTGTTCACGCGCAACCGTATCCGTCATGAGCTGCTGCCCGAGCTCGTGAAATGGAACCCGCAGCTTCGCACCCACCTCGCTAACATGGCCACCCTTGCCCGCGACGAAGAAGCGTGGTGGCGCGCCGAACTCGACCGCATCGCTCCGCAACTGATTCTTCGCGGCCGGGCCGTCCGTGGCGGAGGCCGCGCCGCGTCCGGCGGCATCGCGCTCGATTGCACCCGGCTGGCCGCGCTCGCTCCTGCCCTCCAGCGCCGGTTGCTTCGCCGGACTGCCGCCGAACTCGGCGCTGAACCCGACTTCGTCGCCACCGAGTCCATGCTCAACCTCACCCTCCACGGCCGCGCCGGCCAGCGCCTCGAACTGGCCCAGGGACTGTCTGCGGAGCGAACGCCGCGGGAGTTGAGGCTTTCACTCGGCCACCTCTCTGGTCCAACGAGTAAAACCGAGCGAGCGGTGCAAGGTCCGCTACCGCCGGAGTACGGGGTCGCCATTCCCGGCCAGATTGACGCTCCCGCGTTCGGAATCAGCCTTAGAATCAGCATGGCCGGCAGTGAAACCCCAAGAGCCGCCATCCTTCGCAACTGGCGCGCCGGCGACCGTGTTCGCCTGCGCCACTCGTCCGGTCCGCACAAGGTCAAGGAAGTCCTTGAACATCTTCGAGTTACAGGTTCCGACCGTAACCTCTGGCCGGTCCTGGTGCTTGACGGCCGTCTCATCTGGATGCAAGGCGTCGAAATCGAGCCGGAGCCGGGGCTTTCGATCGACGCCTCGCCATTACCGCCTCCGGACATCGGTTGAGCCAGCCAAAACCGGCGAGGCGCCCTGCCACGGTGCGTTCTTAAATACCTGGGCCAACACTGCAGATCAACCGGATGGGTTTCAGCCCATCCCCTGTCGGTACCAATATTGATCACACGGGTGTTCGGGCGGGCTCCCCCCCACGTTATCTGCAACTTTTATTCCGGTCGGAGTACAATTTGGATTACTGCTGCCTTGAGCGGAAAGGTAGCTCTGTCGGCAGTCGCAGATTCCTGCACATTGTTGCCACTTTGGGCCAGGCATAAGCGTCTAAGATAAGGCGAATAGATCAATTGAGCGGAGCAACGGTTCTCGCTCGCCGGAAACGAGGGAGTGCTGGTGAATTCGAGCGTTAAAACAGTCATGTTCTGGGTTTTTATCCTCATCTGCCTGATGGTTCTTGTGGGCGGTTGTGACCAAAGGCGCAAGCATGGGCAAAGAGGTTGAGTACTCCTACTCGGATCTCTTCGACAAGGTCCAGAGCAACCTGGTTCTCGATGCCGTGATCCAAGGCAACGAGCTAAAGGGTCACCTGAAGTCCTCGCCGAAGGAAGAGTTCCACACCACGATCGCGGAGCAACTATCGAGGACCTGCAGAAAGCCATGCTGGACCCCGGCCACAAGGTCAACGTCACCATCAAAGAGCCGCAGAGCAACATCCTGCTGCCGCTGCTCTTCAACGTGGGGCCGTTCGTGCTGCTCATCGCCATCTGGTTTTTCATGGTCCGGCAGATGCAGGCCGGCGGCAACAAGGCGCTGAGCTTTGGCAAGAGCCGCGCGCGCCTGCTGTCGATGCAGCAAAAAAAGATCACGTTTAAAGACGTGGCCGGCGTCGACGAGGCCAAGGAAGAGCTCAAGGAGATCATCGAATACCTGCGCGAGCCGCAGAAGTTCCAGAAGCTGGGCGGCCGCATTCCCAAGGGCGTGCTGCTGGTCGGCCCTCCGGGAACAGGCAAAACGCTGCTCGCCCGCGCCGTTGCCGGCGAAGCCAACGTTCCCTTCTTCTCCATCTCCGGTTCCGACTTTGTTGAGATGTTTGTGGGCGTGGGCGCAAGCCGCGTCCGCGACCTGTTTGAGCAGGGCAAAAAGAACGCTCCCTGCATCATCTTCATCGACGAGATTGACGCTGTGGGCCGTCATCGCGGCGCAGGCCTGGGCGGCGGGCACGACGAGCGCGAGCAGACCCTCAACCAGTTACTGGTTGAGATGGACGGCTTCGAATCGAACGACGGCGTTATTCTGGTGGCCGCAACCAACCGGCCCGACGTGCTCGATCCCGCGTTGCTGCGCCCCGGCCGTTTCGATCGCCGCGTGGTAGTCGGTCTGCCCGACGTGCGCGGCCGCGAAGAGATTCTCCGCGTGCACATCAAGAAGGTGCCCGTAAGCGACGACACCAACCTGAATATTCTGGCCCGCGGAACACCAGGCTTCAGCGGCGCCGACCTCGCCAACATGGTGAATGAGGCGGCGTTGAGCGCTGCCCGCATGAACCGCAAGCAAGTCACCATGTACGACTTCGAACTCGCCAAAGACAAGGTCTTGATGGGCGCAGAGCGCAAGTCGATGCTGCTCTCTGACGAAGAGGAAAAAGCGTCACCGCTTATCACGAGGCGGGCCACGCGCTGGTCTCGTTCATGCGCAAGCACTCCGATCCCGTGCACAAGGTCACCATTATTCCGCGCGGCATGGCTCTTGGTGTTACCGTCTACCTGCCCGACGATCGCCACAACTATACCCGCGAGTATCTTGAAACTCGGTCTTGCCACCCTCTACGGCGGCCGCGTAGCCGAGGAGATATTCCTCAAGCAGATGTCGACCGGCGCAGGCAACGACATTGAGCGCGCCACCGAACTGGCCCGCTCCATGGTTTGCGAATTCGGCATGAGCCGCCTTGGGCCGCTCACTTTCGGCAAAAAGGAAGAGCAGATATTCCTCGGCCGCGAGATCGCCCAGCACCGCGACTTCAGCGAAGAGACGGCGCGCCAGATCGACCTCGAGGTTCGCCGACTCATCGACGAGGCCTACCAGTCGGCGCACAACCTCCTCGATGCCAACCACGATGCGATGCACCGCATTGCCGCGGCGCTGCTGGAGCGCGAAACTATCGATACCGAGGAGCTGCGCATGCTCATCGCAGGCGAGGAACTGCCCCCGATGCGTTCGTCCATCGCTTCGCCCTCCGATACTGGCGGCGGTCCTTCGTCGCAGATTCTCAAACCCGAGAGCCCCCGCGGACCAGGCTTCCCGGAAGGGTCACCATCACCCGCATAAAAACAGTGGTCGGCTGTCAGTAACAGGAAGGGCTGCTTTCGAGCAGCCCTTTCTTGCATCTGCCCGCCACGATACAATCCGAACCAGTGATCCCTGCAAGAAAAATGGCTCATAATTGCGCCTCGGCCTTAATTGCCGTCGTTGCTCTTTGCCTGTCCGCGTCCTCGCAGGTAATTGAACTTGTCAATCATGACGGCAGGCAAGTTGCATGTGAACGTACCGGCATCATGGGCTCTGGCAATTCCTGCGGAACTCAGAATTACGACGAGATCGTGGTCGGCACAATTCTCTCGGTCGAGCCCGCCTCTGACCGGGAGCTCAGCTTCGCACTAAAACCCGACGAAGTCTTCAAAGGCGAGCCCGCACCAAGAATTGAAGTCACCACCAAGCAAGGCGACTGTTTTCCCGATGCGCATGTCGGCGACCGCTGGCTCGTCTTCCTCGTGCATGACAAGGAAAGCGATACGCTGACGCTCGCTTATGGAAGCGGCAGCGGCCCTGTTGCGCTGGAAAAGGAAAGCGTTGAACGCATGGAGCGGTTGTCGAAACTCCGCGGCTCGGGGCTGATCGTGGGAGAGGTGGATAAGTCCAACGGGAGGCCGCGCACTCATCACCCGATCGTTGTCCGGCATCTCACCGATGGCGTTCAATACACGGCGTTCACCAATAAAGAAGGGAAATTCGAGTTTCCGCCGTTGCCAGCAGGCAAGTATTTCTTGAATCCAAACACCGTGCCGGGCTTCAAGGCGACGTGGTCCGGCGAGATCGCCGTTGAATCGCGGCAATGCACCAATTACTTCGTCAACATTCAAGTCGACGGCAGAATCTCAGGTTATGTTCGTAGCGCCGATGGTACGCCCGCTGAATCTATCGAAGTCGAAGCAATTTCAGTAGCGGACGCAGACAACGCCGGCGGCTCCGCAGTGACAGATGGCAAAGGCCATTATGTAATTCGCGGCCTGGATGCGGGAAAGTACTACGTGGGCCTTCGTATCGCCGATGATGCAGCTGGCAACGACGCTCTCTACGCGCCCGGCGTCAAAGACCGTAAGAAGGCGCTCACCGTAAGTTTGGGTCAGGCTCAGCGGCGCGCAGGCGTCAATATCCGCGTCCCTTCGGAGCCATAAACTGAACGCCGTCTAGTCCCGGCCGCCGAACACCCGGTAGCTCAACCCCGCGCTCGCGCCGTACGGATGCAGCGTCGGCGTCGTGCGCCAGTCCTGTTCTTCGAAATCGAAGGGCCTTAGGGTAAGCTTCCTCGTCAGCCGATACTCCACTCCGCCGCCATAGGCAAAGGCCGTCGCCCTTCCATTCAGCCAGCTGCTCGAGCCGCTGCCCCACCCAAACAGAAACTTCCCATACGGCGTCAAGCGATGAAACGTGACGATCGGCACTTTGGGGCCAATCATGTAAGTGTTCTGGCCGATGCCCAGGTATTCGTTGAAGCGCAGCCACCGAGCCTCGCCCTCAATCTGCACCCAGCGAGAAAAATGCACGTCGGTATACGCGCCGATTCCGTAGAGGCGGTTGGGGCTGGTCTGGGCGATTCCCTGGCCTGCGTAGTCCGGCTGAAATACTGAGCCTTCGCCGCCCACCTGGATGATCATTCCTCTCTTATAAGCCGAAGGTGCAACCTGCGCGCTGGCACAGATCGCGGCAAAAAAGAGTACCAGGCAGAATGAGGCCAAGATGGATCGCTTCATGAGTGCTGCACACATCCGCTTCCGGGGAAAATGAAGTTCCTATTTACTTTTTAACATCCGAAAAAAGGAACCGTGGGCCTGTCTGATTTTGGCTGATCAGGCAGGCCGGGCCCTATCGTTGTTTTACTTCGGATTCTGCGCTGGTGCAGCTGGTTGCTGATCCTGGGGCGCGTTGTTTGCCGTGGGCTGTGCGCTTGTCGGCCCGGTCGGCGTTGTCGGGGCTGCCGGCGGATCTCCGCCACTAGCCGGTGGAGCGGCGGCCGGGGCGGGCGCCGGAGCTGTGGGGCCGCTTGGCGGCGGCTCTACGTTCGCCAGATCGTACCGTTGCAGCTTGTAGAAGATCGGTGTCACCTCAAACGGCATCTTGTCGCGCGCGTTCATTGGCGCGTACCGCTTGGCATTCAGCATGTGCACCTTGTCGTCCCAGGGATCGGTCTTCAGCCAGCTCCCCAGCGGCAGGGCGGGCGTCTGCGCGAGGTCGTCCCAGTTGATCTTGGGAGCCATGTTTTTCAGATCGCCCATCCACGGCGTGCCATCGGCCTTCAGCAGACTGTCGCCCAGTTTGGGCGTGTTCAGCGCCTTCAGCACCTTGCCCCGGTCCATCAGTTGCGAGTAGTAGAGGCCGGCATCGGGCAGTTGATCCTTGTAGAGCGAGTTCTGCAGGTACTCCATCGCCTTCTTCGCAGCCGTGCCGTTGTCAACATCGGAGTGGTACATGTCGATGCGCTGGAAGGTCGACTCATCGGGGAAGAGCAGCCGATCGTTGAACGCGTAGCGCGTGTCGATGTGGTGGCCGAGCGCGATGTGCGCCAACTCCATCGCAATCACCGAGGCGATCGCCGGTTCGTTCGGCAGCGAGTCGAGCAGCCCCTTGCTCACCAGGATCGTGTTTCCAACCGTGGTGGTCTCAACCGTGTCCGTCAGCAGCACGCGGCAATGAATCTGGTCAGTGAAGGCCAGATTGTTCGGCACCACCAGGTTGATCACAATCTGGCCGAGGATCTTATCTTCGTAGCCGCCGGGCGTGAGCGGCGCTACCAGGCCGGCCTCAACCAGGCGGTCGATCACGTTGTTCTCGGCCTGCGTAATCCACATGCGCGATGCCTGCAGCGGACCCACATCCTGCGAGTCTTCGCTCTGGTCTACCGCGTCGTCAACTTTCACGCTCACGTTCTCGCTGTCGCGCGTGGGCAACTTCAGGCTATAGCCCCAGAAGTGCGTCTGCGCCTTGATTCCCACCGACTTTGCTTCGCTGTCGACGCGATGCGTCTCCTCAACGTACACCGCGACCGGCAGCCAGATGTCCGGCTGCACATTCATGCGCCAGCTGTCGAAGTGGAAGTAGTATTTCGACGAATCCTCTGAGGTCGGCCCGGTGTATGTTCCGTTAAACCGCACCACATTGCCGTCCTGGTCCTCAATCCAGATGCGCCCGTAGAACCGGCCCATGCCATGCACATCCGCCTTGGGGTGCACGTCGAAGACCCACGTCCTCACCGATCCCAGGAACTCGCGCCGCACATAGCTGAACACGTAATGCTGCGTGTCAAAGCTCGACGGATCGACGAACATCATCTGCATGAAGCCCGTGGGCGAGTAGGTGAACTTCTCCAGTCCCAGCGCCTTGGTGAGTCCGGTAATGGCCCCAAACGAGCCCTTGAACCAGCCTTTTTTGCCTTCGGCGCGCGGGGAGTACTCCTTATCGAAAAAGCCCTTCCCGAAATCAACGCGGCTCAGCATGTATTGGTCGTCGACCGGAACTTCGTACAGCTTCACATCGGGGCGCGTGTCCTGAATGTAGGTCTCAACCAGCGGCGTGCGCTGCTGGATGGCTTTGATCAGAACCTTCTCACGCGCCACAGCCCTCTCCACAAGAGCTGCCTGCTCCGGCGTCAGAGCGCGGGACTGCTCGTATTTGGGCTGTTTCTTCGCATACCCGCAGGTGGCGCACAGTACGAGGGTAAGGAAGGTTAGGGAGATCTTCCGAAATGTCATTTCTAGCTCCTGGGTGAGTGCTTACCGGTCTTTATTCTCATCTGCCTCTGCCGTAGGGCATGCCTCTGAGTCCTCAGACCTTGATTATGTTTCTCCGCCGATTCCACTTTCCAATACGCCAGAGCCTGTCGGTTGATTCCCCGCGCGAGGCGGGGAATCCTACATCAGACTCTATGCCAATTGAAAAGTGATCGTTATGTTGGTCGTCATATCCACCGGGCGCCCGTCCCGTGTAGCCGGACGAAATCTGATTTGTCCCGCCACGCGGCGCGCCTCTTCGTCGAGTCCATAACCAAGGCCGTGTACAACACCCTGCACAATCACCTGTCCAGCGGCTGTAAAGGTGACGCGCAGAACCACATCACCCTGAATTTTCTGTTGCCGGGCTTCCGACGTGTACTGAACCGGCGGCTTCGAAAGAACCTCGAGACTCGTTGCCACCGGCTGGCTCACCAATTGTGGCTGCGCCACCGCCGCGGTCTGTGTCGGAATTCCAGCCGAGCCAACTCTGCCGTAGGAGCCTGTCGGGGACCCGCTCGTCGTTCCCGGTATCCCGGCCGACGCTACCCGGCCCACAACTCCGGAATTCGAGCCCGACCTTAATCCATTCCCAATTCCAGCCGACCCAACCACCCCGTGCGGTGCCACCGCCGGCCCATTCATGCCGCCATAGGGATTGCCGATCGCGGCCACTGTTGCCGGCCTGGTGGCGTAGGGATTCGGCGTCACGCCGAAAGTCTGGCCCAGGTGCACCGGCGCCGTTGAAGGCTTGACCGATTTGTCCTGAGCCGGCATTGCGGCCGTAAACGCTGCCTTCGGTTGCGGAGCCAAAATGATGTTCGGCTTGGCCTGCTTGATCTCCGGCAGCGCAATCTTGGCTTCCATCATCACCGGCTTCGGCTCCGGCTTCGGCTTCGGCATCTGAATCTTCGGAGTCTCCAACTGAACCTTGGGCGGTTCGGGCGGAGGCGGAAGTTTCGGCGGAGGCGGCACCTTCGGCTTCACTTCAGGTGGTGGCGTCGTCGGCGCTATCAACATCGTGGTCTCAAAATGCCGCTGGATCACGTGCTTCGCCAACATGCTCAACACTAGAACCAGCCCCAGAATGCACAAATTGAGTGCTGCACTCGTAATGAATGAAACGGACCTGCCTTCGGGCTCTGGGAGCAATCCGAAAGTCATCCGTCCGGGGGAGTAGCTCATCGACATGTGTGTCAGTCCTCGATTCTAACCTTTGATGCGGCCCTGAATCGGTTAACTATCGCTTGCCTGAAACCGCCGTTCGCGTCTTCTGACGCCGGATTGCGTCTCGCATCTCTCTCCTGTCGATAACCAGGTCGTGCGACTCGTGCCTTTCCGGTTTCAAACTCCTGAAGTCACCTGGCCGCCTGGCCCGGTCATCATTGCTGAAACATGCAGACGTAAGGGATCAGCCTTTGGTTCAAAATACTCGTTGTTTGCGGTCTGCCGGGGGAAAGCCCGCGCATTCTCCGCGTTGCTCAAGACCTGCCGCTCGGCGCGGTAGCTCTGTTTTAATCGATGCCTCGGACAATTCCATCTCTCCAAGTCGAATCCAAGGCGCCTTGCAAAATGACTCCACTTCACTCAAAGGCGGCTGAATCTCACTGATTCCACCGCGAAATGGAAACATCGGGCCGCCCCGCTGTCCACCGGTCTCATGACTTTGATTATCATGGCTCCGTGGGGTGAGCAGTGGGTTCGGGAGGTTATGCGTGGCAAATCCCCCGGCAGTCTGACTACATCCAAACGTAATACACTTTAGGTTACCTAAATTCATCACGAAAGGACAGCGTTTTTTGTGAAAGTCTTGATTACCGGTGGTGCGGGGTACATAGGTGGTACAGTCGCCGAGCTGCTCCTCGAAAAAGGGCACAAACCCGTCATTTTCGATAACTTGAGCCACGGGCGCCGCGAACTGCTTCCAGCCGGCGTCGAATTCATTCAGGGCGAGCTTGCCGACCGCGCCGCGCTCGAGGCCATCTTCACCGCCTCCGCGGATGGCCAATCCTTCGACGCGGTGCTTCACTTTGCCGCCCTCATTGAAGCTGGCGAGTCCATGCTTCATCCCGAGCAGTTCTTCCGTAATAACACCGCTTCCACGCTTTCGTTGCTTGAAGCCATGCTTTCTTCCGGACCCCGGCGTATCGTCTTTTCCTCCACCGCCGC
This sequence comes from uncultured Acidobacteriaceae bacterium, assembly GCA_963836635.1. Taxonomy (GTDB): domain Bacteria; phylum Acidobacteriota; class Terriglobia; order Terriglobales; family Acidobacteriaceae; genus Telmatobacter. Next base: position 49,563 of record CAWILB010000049.1, read on the forward strand.
CGTCTACGGCGAGCCGGAATCGGTGCCCATCCGCGAAGACGCCCGCCTTTTGCCCACCAACGCTTACGGCGAGTCCAAGCTGCTGGTGGAGCATATCCTCAACTGGTTCAACCGGATCCATGGCTTCCGCTGCGCCACCCTTCGTTACTTCAACGTCGCCGGAGCCCCCGAGGGACCCAGCGGGATCGTCCGCGGCGAGGCCCACACACCCGAGACCCATCTCATCCCGTTGATCCTCGATGTCGCCGCCGGCCGCCGTGCCGGCATCAAAATTTTCGGCAACGACTATCAGACCCCGGACGGCACTTGTATCCGTGACTATATCCACGTCTCCGACCTCGCCGACGCTCATCTGCTTGCTCTCAGCGCCCTCAATAAGCAGGACCGTCTCATCTACAACCTGGGAAACGGAAAGGGTTTCAGCGTCCAGGAGGTGGTGGAATCGGTCCGGCGCGTGACCGGCCACCCCATCCCGGTTGAACTATGTCCCCGTCGTCCGGGCGACCCCGCGGTCCTTGTCGCCAGCTCTCAAAAGGCCATCCTCGAACTTGGCTGGCAGCCGCGCTATACGCAGTTGGACGACATTGTTCGCACCGCCTGGGCCTGGCACAGGAAACTCTACGGGGTTTGACAGCGCAATCTGCGCTTCCTGCTCACAATTCCAGCCCGCTTTTTCTTTTATTGTCCGGCGGCTTCTTACGAAAAATGGCGAATGGCTTGTTCTGCGGCCTCCGGGCAAGTACCTTGTTATGGGAGCCCGCCCGGAATCACCTATGGCCCGGACCGCAGAGGAATCCACCCATTCCTGCTTAAGATTCTGCAACCGAACCACTGTATTGCCTCTCCAACAAAGGTGTTAGTGGCTCTGCATCTTTCCTTAGGGGGTCAACCAGACTATGAATCAGGTCGAAGACTCTCAGAATTCCGCGCGAAAAGGCTTCCTTCGCGCCTTCCTCGACTTTTTCATCCTGTTCAGCGGCATATCAACCGCATCAAACCTGGCACGCACCCAGGGCCGCAAGCTCATCACCCACGGTGTGTTCCTCTTCCGCGGCAAGAAAGACGCCTGACCGCCGATCTCTGTTCCCTGTTCTTTGACCTCTGTACAATCAAACCATGCCGCTGACCCGCCAACAGGCACTCGACCACTTCCAATCCCCCGACCTCATCGGCCTGGGCTTTGAAGCCGATGCCGTGCGCCGGCGCCTCCATCCCGAGGGCGTGGTCACCTACATCATCGACCGCAATATCAACTACACCAACTTCTGCACCGAGTACTGCACCTTCTGCGCCTTCTATCGGCCGCTGCCCAAACCCGGCGTTAAAGACGCGCGCGCCGAAGAGGGCTACATCCTGTCCTTTGATGACCATCTGCGACAAAATCGCCGAGACTCTCGAGATGGGCGGCACAGGCGTGCTGATGCAGGGCGGCATTCACCCCGACCTCAAGATCGACTGGTTCGAGCGTCTCTTCACCGGCATCAAGCAGCGCTTCCCCAACATCTGGTTGCATTGTTTGTCCGCGTCTGAAGTGCTGGCCATCGCCGAGTACTCCTCGCTCGACCTGCGCACCACCATCGCCCGCCTGCGCGACGCCGGCCTCGACTCCATCCCCGGCGGCGGCGCGGAGATACTCGACGACGACGTCCGCATCCGCATCGCCCGCCTCAAGTGCCGCACCGCGGATTGGGTCAGCGTGCATCGCACCGCACATGAGCTTGGGATGCGCACCACAGCCACCATGATGTTCGGCGTCGGCGAAACCTTCGATCAGCGGATCAATCATTTTGAAGTTGTCCGCCGCCTGCAGGAAGAGACCGGCGGATTCACGGCCTTCATCCCCTGGAGCTTCCAGCCCGGCAACACCGCTCTCGGCGGCCGCGGCTGGGACGAAGCCACCAGCGTGGAGTACCTGAAGGTGCTCGCCATCGCGCGCCTCTATCTCGACAATATCGAGAACGTGCAGGCCTCGTGGGTAACGCAGGGACTCAAGGTGCTCGAGCTCGGCCTCCACTTCGGCGGCAACGATGTGGGCAGCGTGATGCTCGAAGAGAATGTGGTGAGAGCCGCCGGCACTTCGAACTGCACTACAGAAGAAGAACTCCGCCGCATCATCCGCGACGCCGGCTTCAAACCCGTCCAGCGCGACACCCTCTATCGCACCATGTTCCTGAACTAGATCAGAAATCTCGAATGACTGGGTGCCCCATCCTCGCGACGCCTCTGTTTTTGTCGCCAGGGTGGGATCGCGCGCATTGCGTGCGAAGCACCCCCGCGATTCCTGCACGCTCGCCGGCTTCGCGGTACTATCCCGATCAACCCGGCTCATTATCTCGGCGGGATCGACAGTTCCAAACCACCTTGCATCCGGTCGCGGACTATGCCCGTTGAGCAGACCAATCAAGGTGCCTAATCCAGGTATTTGATCAGGATCACTTCGTTTCCCGTTTCGTTGTAGATAAGTTCGTCCACTGTGCCGGCGGCAAGCAGCATGCCATAACCCCCGGAGCGCATGCCCATCTGGTTGCGCAGAGCGATATGCGCCGTGGGGTCATCTGCTGGATTGGCATGAGCTGCGTGGGCGATGTCTTCCCGGCGAAATCCCGCGCCCGGGTCGCGGACGCGAAAGGTCATCGTGCGGGCGGTGCGGATGGCGTTCACCTCCACCACCTGATCGGGATTAAACTTGGCGCCGTGCTCCATTGCGTTCATCAGGATCTCGCGCAGCGCATACATGATTTCCTGACGCTTGTCCTCGGGCAGCTGCGCGGCAAACTCTCTGGCAAACGACATCAGACGCTCAGCAGTGGCCAGACGGCAGTTGACCCTGACGGCAACCCAGCCGGGGCGCGCGGAGACGACTTCGATTTCTTCGTTCGAATCGTCGCTGATGGCTGCATCCTGCACCACGCCGGCAATTTCCCCGGCGTGGAAGGGAAGCGTGAAACATCCAAAGACTCGAGCGCGCAGTGCCGCAATAATCTCGTCCGGTGTGCTGCTGGGCGCCAGCACAATGCACTTGAGACTGGGCCGTATAAGTCTCATCTCCTCCAGCAGGGCGAGAGCTTCTTCAATAACGCTCTCGGCGCCGGTAACAATCACGCTAAACGCGCGGCTGCGCAGCCGATGCAGCGCGTCAATGTGGCCGGCGGCGTACTCAATTTCCAAACCGGCACCGGCAAGCAGTTCACCGATCTCCCGGCTGATAGGGTTCGGACCGTCGATGATCAGGACTCTGCCCATAGCGACCTCTCAGGGGATCGGCTTGATTTTAGACGATTGGCGAGTGGCGCACCCTAAGTTTCTGAAATCCGAACGGGCCGCTCTCGACGGCGGGGAGACGCAGATGAAAACATGGGTGCGCCATCCTTCAGTGAATAGGTATCATGTCCCTGTATTTCCCTGCAGTGATCAGCTGCGGTAAAGTGACCAACCCAGCACCGTGCGAAGAATAACTCTAGCAGAGCTTATGTTGCTGCGGTCGACTGTGTCCCTTTTGGTTTTTGCAACACCAGGGTTGTACCATATCAACGCACAAGAGTCCCAGTGCCCTGTGACACTGAAGATTGGCATGTCGCAAACCACATTGCGCGTTGGCGGAGAAATCCGAGCCCACATCGAGGCAAAGAATTCATCCGACAAGGACGTTCCCTGGAGAGGAACGTGGCTGAATCCCATGCCGAACTCCATTACGATTGAAGGTGTTCCACCACAGTGCTCCTTCTTTGCGGCTACCCCCGGGACGTTCTGCGAGGGCTGGCGTGAAGGAAGTGTTGTCAAATTTGTATTGAAGCAGGTGCAAGTGTCGGGGATGAGTCTTGCTCGGATCGCTATACGACTTGAGCCATCCCGGGACGTATTCCGTTCAAGCGAAACAACCCTTTCCATTGGCGTCGATCAACGTCAATGCACGGTGAGGTCAAACATGCTCAAATTTCTTATCGTAAAGTAAACCCAAAAGGGTTTTTCCGGACTACCCATCAGGTGCGGCCGGTGGCCAGATCTTAAACGCTCTGCCTTGAGCACCTTACGAATGTGTCCCCAGGGTCTCGACTTTGCGCGTTTGGAGCGTTTGAGACCTGATCGCAACCGTTCGCCAAATTGCTGACTCGTTCACCCTAAAATGTAACGTGCGTGGATTTGCCGCTCCTACGGCGATTGAGGGATTTTGGGTGCTCTTTTGAGCGGCTACCGGATGCGCCCTGCCCATTGAAAGAGACACAACGAAAACAAGGGTAGATTTACTCTTGGGAGGGATTATGAAGATCGTTTACGCCGTGCTACTGGCTGCATTTGCATCCGTTACTGTTTCCAGCCAGTCTTCGGCCTCAGGGGGGACTGGTGATGCTAAACCGCCGTTTACGCTCACCATAGGCGCCGACGCTATGAGATCCGCTTCGGGCGATACGTCCGACAAGGTTGTGACGGCATGCATTGCCGTCGTGCTGGAACGGAAGAGGCAAATTTCAGATCACGAGATCATCAAATGGTCGACGGCGGTCATGTCTTATGGCGGATATATTTGTGAGGTGCGCGACAGTCGCGGCAATCGATTGAACCGAGAAAATCCAACGAAGTAGTACGAGAGCGGCGGGGAGATGCGGCTAAGGGGTACAAAAGATATGGTGCTACAGCCAGGCGAAAGCAAAACCGATGTCCACAACTGGGCGATCGGTACAACGGGAGCACGCCCGGAACGAACACGATCCGGGTATCGTCGCACATAACCAACGATCCCAGTTCCGATGTGGTAAGATCGAACATCGTCAAGATAACCGTTCTTCCGGCGGGCAATCCGCAGCCGACGAGCTCAAAGTGAGTAGGAGGAAATAGGGGAAATAGGGGACAGGGGAAATAGGGGACATGATACCTATTTCTCCATGCGGTCTGCTCCGGTCTCATACCGCAAGTAGGAAATCAAGTAGGAAATCAAGTAGGAAATACAAGTGGAAATAAAGGAAATAAAAAAGGAAATAGAGGGACATGATACCTATTCCCCAATCCCGACGAGGAAATACGACGAGGAAATAGAGGGACATGATACCTATTCCCCAATCCCGACGAGCCTCAAGCCGAGCTAACCCACCGACAAACCAGCCTTTAGTTCCACTCCCCCCGCAAACCTCGCGGCCGTCGTCCCTAGGCGGGTGGCCCAGGCCTTGCAAGCTTTGTAAACCACAGATGAGGGTGCCCCGGCTCGCGCGCTTGGGGACCGGGGATGGGTAGTCGAGAAAGTCTGGTCGAGGTCACCCTTCCCGCGCAGAACGCGGGAACGATGGAGCCCGCCCGCCGCTCTTGAATTAGGGAACGTCCCGTCTGTCCCCAGGTTTCCGTCCCCAGGTTTCCCGGTTTTCCCCGATTTTCCGTCCCCGGTTTTCCCCCGGTTTTCCCGCTCGCATCCTCAAGCGGCCCGCCCACTTTCACCTTATGGAAAAGAAAAATTGCGAGCTAGAAGCAACCTTTTTGGTGGCATTGAATTTGGCCTCATTTTCTGCCTATTATGGTTTCATTCCATCGTCTTCTTTCGACTCATAAGAATTCCATCTGAGAGAAATAACCAGGGGATTTCTGTGTGTCGAAGGTTTCTTCCAGGGAGATTCACACCGTGGCCGCGCATCATCAACCCGCATTCCCCCACCGGCACAATAGCGATGACACGTTCGATTCGATCTGCCCCAAGTGCTATCGGACAATCGCAACCGAATACAACGAGCCCGATTTGGCTTGCGCAGAGGCAGCGCACAGGCCGTTATGCCGTGGCTACCAGTCGGAAACGCTCTACCAGCGTTCCGTGTTTACCATGCCGTCTGGCTCAGGGAAACCCGGGGACAGACGGGACGTTCCCAGAACCATTGGGCAGTAACGAAATAGTTGGCACGTAGGATCCGATTCGGCGGGCACTGTAGTGGAATCTTGGCTGAATACTCAACTGGGATTTGGGGAGGGGCTTGTTCGCGGCCACGCCGCGTTCTTGATCTTTCGAGAAAAAACGGCCCGGTTCCCAGGGTTCCGGTCGGGGTTAAAACCCCGACCTACCTAACTTCTTGCGCTCCCTACGGCGGCTTGCGGCGACGTGGTGTCGGGATTGAAGTCAGGGTTAAAACCCTGACCCGCTATCCGTTACCCGCCCCGACTCCGCCGCGCTCTCTTTTCTGATCCCTGACCCCTGATCCCTGACCCCTGACCCCTGCCTTTTTGTGTCCCCCATCACCGGTCACTGTTCACCGTCCACCGGCTTGCCGGTAATTACGCATCCCCGGAGCACAATTCTAAATAAGAAGGATTGGGCCAGAGCCATGAAGAACATCTCCATCACCGTTGTCACAAAGCCTGGAAGCGCGCAAACCAACAACGAGCCTGACTCAAAAAAACCGTCGAAAACCGTGAAACGGTGAATCACAGATCAATCGAATCAATCGCTTGGCGACACTCGCTTCACCGTTTCACCGTATTTTGCGCCGGTTTTCGCTACTTCACCCGCCAGGCCTGCCGAGGTTCGTGGTCTCCCACCCTAACGACAGTCGAAATCAAGAAGCAGGTCCCCATTCGGCGACGCTCAGGGCAGGCTTTCGGCTGCGCTGCGCTCAGGAGGGCACCCGGTTGGTTACCCGGCGAATCAACATTTCGGCACTGTGCCGAGTTGCTCAGACAGCCGGCTCGCAGGGTCAGTAACTTGATTCGATGTAGCAAGGTATTTCGCAGTGCCGCCGCTGCACCCTGGGGGTCCGTTTCTGTGAGGGATACGACAGGAACAAACAGGAACACATCCGCATAGAAATCTGTGGCCGCTTCATTAGAAAACTTCAGGCTTCCAAGGGGCATCAGAACTGCAGAAGGCGACGAACGGTCGGGCGTACCGGCTCCGTTGCCGACATCAAAGGAGACTTTCATGAGCGAACTACTTAATGACGAGAGACTGAGTACAGCCGATCTTGTTAATGGATCACGCCCGACAGCTGTAATGCCCGAACCGAACATATCTGAAGAGGCCGCCGGGTTGCCTTCGGATCGGGAGCCTTCCGATCAAATCCCCCTCGATAGCCTGTGTATCGATGATCGTATCGGGGGCGCGCGCGACGAAATGCCAAACGACACGCACAACGCTCGAGCTGCTGTCGAGGCGGCGCAGCCAAACCCGCTTTTCCCGCAGGACGAGCTAAAAAGCTTTCGGTCGCACTGGGACGCGGTGCAGACCTCTTTCGTAGATGAGCCGCGTGCGTCTGTGGAACAGGCAGACAGCCTGGTGGCCAACGTGGTGAAGCGCATTGCCGAGCAATTCGCCTCAGAGCGCGAACAGTTGGAGAAGCAGTGGGGTCGTGGCGAAGACGTCGATACCGAAGATCTCCGCCAGGCTTTTAAACGCTACCGCGCATTTTTCGATCGCCTCCTGACTGTCTGACGAGGCGAGAGGACAAGCGAAAGATCAGGCGTTCCGGCTCGGGCGAATCCCTGTGGATGTTTGTGGCACATGCAACAAGTACGAGCGGGAACACATCCCAAGAAAGCAATCGCTGCGTCCGATGGTTGCTCGAATTGCATCTAATACGATTGAATTACCTGGAGAGAGAGAGGCAAAGCTTATGGCACATGATCTGGCACATGACTTACTCGAGAAACAGGCAACGGTCGAAGACGTTCTCCGCGAGGTCTCGCACATCAAGTCAGTGGTGGCCGAAGCGGTGGAAGACGGCGTTCAATCGGCGCTGCGGGCCGTTAAACAGGGGCGGGAAGCTGCTGAGGATGGCGTTCAAGCTGCGGTGCGCGCCGCGAAACGCGGGCGGGATGCGGCTGAGGACGCGGTGCATGAGGCGCGTACCGCGATCAAGCGGAATCCACTTCAGGCAGCGGGCATCGTGTTTGCGGCGGGCGTGGTGCTTGGCGGTTTATTGGCCCTGATTACTATGAACCGTGATTGAGAGTGACGCGGCGAACGAGATCAAGAAGCAGATCCCCATTCGACTGCGATTGCTTCGCAATCTTCGCTCACGGCAGGCTTTCGACTCCGCTCCGCTCAGGAGCGGCGTGGGGAGGGTCATGCTTTCCCACCCTAAACGCAAAGAGCGCGTTTAGGATGGGGCAACACGCGTTTCCCACACTGGCGACAAGAATTCGCCGCGGTGTTCCATTACTCTTCTCCCTCACAAACCAGATTGCGGAACGATACGAGCTCGACTGAAGGAAACCCGCGCAGGGCGGCGAGAGCCTCGCGCTCGCGGTCGCGCGATGCCCTGAGCCGCGTCCGGACCCGTGCCAGGTCTGCATCGTTATAACCGGGGTGAGTGACCAGCTCCCAGGTGCCGGGCTGAATGCGCCCGAGAAGCGAAGACAGCGTGGCCGCATCCAGAATGCCGGTTGCCGCCATGGCGATGGTGCCGTCGGTGGTGCTGAACCCGGCCTCGGCGATGATGCGCAGGCATGCCGGCCGCAGTCGCCGCAGCAAAGTGATCTCTGCTATGCGCATGAGCGATGCACGGGCTGCCGCATGCGACGCCCAGGCCGGCTCAAACGGATTGCGAATTCGGCGAATGCCGGCAGCGCTGGCCGCCCGTAGCACGGCCCGCAGAACGGCAGGAAACATGTGCGTATGCTTGTGCGTGTCGACGTGGGTGAGTTCCAGTTCGCCAATCTGGAGCAGTGCGATCTGCGCCGCGGCCTCAGCCTCAATTTCGGCGGTGTCAATGCGGCCCGTGAGAAGTCGCGGCAGAAACGTCGATAGAGCTGGCAGGAATTGCCCGCTGCGGCGATCAACAAGAGAAGGGATTCGCTCAGGCGGAAGCACGGGCGCGCCGTCAACGAGAACGATATGGCAGCCGACGCCGAGCGTTGGCGTGGAGCGCGCGATTTCGATTGCCTCGGCCGTTGCCCCGGCCCGCGCCATCAGCGTGGCACTGGTCACCCAGCCGGCGGCATGTAACTCGGCGACGGCGCGATTTACTCCGGCCGTCAGGCCAAAATCGTCGGCATTTACAATCAACCGGCTCACCGGGTGAGTGTATCAAGCGGGCGCGGATTGAATCGGCGAAGGTCGACGGTCGCACCAGGTCTTTGACCGCATGAGTTTGTACATTCCCACCCATTCCGCGATGAGGCTGCGGAAAGGGTGGGAGACCGCAAAGCAATTCCAGCGCCACGCCCATCGCAATGCATCGCTGCTAAAATGGCTACTGGCGGTCTCACCGCGCCATAATGGCGAGGGGCGGTTAGCTCAGTTGGTTAGAGCGCCTGCCTTACAAGCAGGAAGTCGGGGGTTCGAGTCCCTCACTGCCCACCACATATCAGTTAACTCCGCTGGCACTAAGAAGTTAACATCGGAGCCGCGAGGCTCCGCGCTGCCGGCTTCTCGACCGGAGGCCTTTATGTCGATGAATTCCTGGTTCCACTTTCGAGGATAGACAGGGGCATGGGCACATAGAATCATCCACGGCCGGTAGGTTCATGACACCGCCCTGCGGGAAACCTCGCTCATCGAATTGCCAACTACGTCCTGCCGTGCCGGCACAACTCGCTCTTCCATGGCGGGTTTCAGGCTGGCAGTCTTCACATGTCTCGCAAGGCCGAATGCTTGCAGGAGACGAATGCCATAGTAATTGACATCGATTTCATACCAGACCAACCCGTGACGGGCCGAGACCGGATGTGCATGATGGTTGTTATGCCATCCCTCTCCACCGGTTAACAGTGCAACCCAAATATTGTTACGCGAGTCGTCATTCGTTGAAAACCGTCGCTTCCCCCAGAGGTGCGTGACTGAATTGACTATCCAGGTGACGTGAAACCCAATCGTCGCAGGCAGGACCGCACCCCATAGGAGCCATGACCACCCACCAAACGCGAACAGGGAAAGACCAACGACGGTCAACGGGACCCATTGATACTTATTGAGCCAGAAGTAGTAGGGTTCCTTCGCTAGATCCGGGGCAAATTGCTTCAACCCTTTTGTTTCATTTCGAAGCGTGCCATTCAGAATCCATCCCATGTGGGACCACCACTTCCCGTCACGCGGCGAGTGGGGATCTCCTTCCTTGTCGGTGTATCTGTGATGGATGCGATGAATAGCGACCCAGTAGATTGGTCCGCCCTGGAGTGCGAGCGTGCCGCAGGTGGCCATGCAATACTCGAGCCACTTTGGAGTGGAGTATCCGCGGTGAGTAAGCAGGCGGTGATAGCACATCCCAATCCCAACATTCTGCGCCAGAACCCATGCCACCAGAAACGCGATGAGAGCTGACCATCTAAAACAGAACAGCGCGGCCAGCGCGCCAAGATGAAAGGCTACCAGGGTAATCGCAAAGATCCAGTTGATCCGGTCTCTTTCCGCCTTCAGGGGAGGAGATGGCTCGCTGTTCAAGGCAATTGCAGGCGTCTGTGCGCATTGTGGACTACCAAATGACTGAATTTGCATCGCGATAACCCTCTATATTCCTTGAATGCGCCCAGAGAGAGGGCGGCTCGATTCGATTTAGTTGACCTGCACCCAATGGTGATGATTCCTGCAATGGTGAACAGGGGGCCGCGGGGGATGAACGCGCCCCCCGGGACAGAATCGTCGATGCCCGACTGATTGGGGCAGCCCTAAATAGTCTCGTCGAGTAGCGAATTGAAAACTATTCAGTTTTGCTCAACAACATGTGAATAGACGATCGCACCTGGGACGTCAAAGGTACGTATCTGTCGCTCGTTGCCGAGGCAAGCGATGATTGCTTCGACAACTGGCTTGGTCTCGTCGGGTCCTCGAACCGGGATTGAAATGAGACCTGCCTGTTCGAACGGGCAGTCGTTTCCCATGCAAGCAACGCGATCGCTTTATCTAAGGAGTTGATAATCGTGGCTTTCTCATCTGCTGTAAGGTCTTCTGAATAGAGCTTTTTCCATTCCCCTGCGAATTGGAGAGAACTGCGTACCGCAGGTCGGAGGTATAGATAGCCTCGCCAGACTTTCGTCCCGTCGAAGTCTGGAGGAGCACCTGTTTTTCAAACTGCGGCGGGGCGCCTCCGGAGATGAACGCGACCGTGACGACACCGAGCAGGTCGTGCAGGAGGGGATGCCATTGAGGCATCGAGAGTCGATTTACCGGGGGCGAGCGTTGGGTTGAGATCAAACGAGATCAAAGACAATCAGCTTTTTCAATTTCCATTCGCATCTGATCCTTTGCGGTTTCAAGGAAGCCGGTGGCCGTGGGGAACCCATGACAAGTCGCCGCTCAGAACATAAATAGAGAGCGCAGCCGCCATGTTGCCTTCATGGTTGTGCTTGCTTCCAGTCATCTTGCCTCCTAAGTGCAAGTGCGGATCGCTGCTTCTTCAGGAAATTTGATAGAGAGAGTGCAATCTTTCTTTTGCTGATATGTGGTTTATCCGTGCGGGACGATCGCAGGTTACGCTGTTCATTATTTTCATCCATCGCAAACAGGTCCTTGTCGCTCGCGACGAGGGCCTGCGTTGTTTCTTCAAGTCGCTTTACATTCAATTGGGTGGGCTCCATTCGTCAGGACCATTTGGAGAGTCGTCGCCAGCCAAGTCCTGATCTGATTGATGCGGTCTCCCTCCGAGCAGTTATCTCACGGCCCGGGCCTGGTGTGGCGTCTGAGAAGTTCGTGTCAGATAAAAGCGCAAAGAACAACCGTCTCTTCGATCTTTCGTTCCTGGCCGATTCCCACGGTCACCGCATCCACATCTACAGGGACAGCGTCTCTGGTGAGCGTATTCTCCGCTTTGAATGAAATTGTGAGAGCGCGCCTGCACACATGTGGTTCTTGACTTTCAGAGTCTACGGTAAGCCACATCTGGCGATTTAGATATCGCGAGAAGGCAAGGCATCACAATTCTCACCGTCATACGAATGTGAGCAATTCCGCTCAGACAATCGGCGACCTCAATGGAAAACTAAACCAGGCGCAAAGTAACCCGGGATTTGTCAATCGCGTTGGCAGAACTCGAGCGGGTCTTTCACAATCTCGACACGATGCGCAACTACCGCACTTCTGTTTCCGGCCTGAGGTTCTTGAGCTCGGCTGCTTTGCTCAACCCATGAACAAAGCAGCGGTGCGCAGCAGGATCGTTCAACCACTGAATAGTTCCCAGCTCCACAAAGGACGTAAATGGTTAGCTCGACCTATCCCGTCTCGTTACTCGCTTCGACGCGCATACCTGGGTCGGGGAGGGGAAGCCCCCCGGCTCGAGCCAAGAGTGGTTTGGCCGATGCCGTGTGCCGCGCCCAAGCTGGCGACAAGGATGCTTTTTCAGAGCTTTACCTGCAGCACAAGAAGCGAGTGTTCTCAATTTGCACGAGGATTGTGCACGATTTCGCGTTGGCTGAAGACCTCACCCAGGAAACCTTTCTTCAGGTGCATCGCAAACTTGAATCGTTTCGCGGAGACTCGGCATTCACCACATGGCTGCACCGGCTCGCGGTCAACACTGTGCTGATGCACCTGCGAAAGCGCGAAATGCCCGTGGTTTCACTCGATCAACTGGCGGCAGAAGTTCCTGAAAAGCACATGGGCCGCGGTTTCGGCACCCGTGATCTGGCGCAAGCCGGCGCCGTCGACCGTCTGGCCATCAATCGCGCCGTTGCAACGCTGGCGCCCGGTTACCGGACCATCTTCATTCTCCACGACGTTGAGGGCTTCGATCACGCCGAAATTGCAACCATGCTTAAGTGCACCTGCGGCAGCACGAAATCCCAGTTATACAAGGCACGACGGGCACTCCGCGTTGCCCTGGCTGCGGATGAAGGCTCCGCCGGCGTCGACTGACCAAGCGCGGTGAACGCTTCGTTCCCGCTGCGTAGCCGGGCGCGCAAGGAAAAGATATCGACCGAGTCATCGCGCGCCGCTGCCCCGAGAGTTCAGAGATTACGCCGAAGTTTGCTCTTGTAGGGTAGTATGATATCCCCTCAGACGTGTTAGCCATCTTCAAGCACTGTTTGAGGCGGAATGGATTTAACAGACAGACGTGTATTTCTCAAACTATGCATGCAATCCGTACCAGCATTGGTATTTGCCAATGGCCTGGCGGGTGATGGGATAGATAGCCGTCCCAGCAATCAACCTGCTTATAGGACGCCAGGCTCGCTCGATCGATATATAGATCCACTTCCTATTCCGAAGCGACTGGTACCGCATAGCACGAGCGAGGGCGGGGTTCAATATCGCGTTCGCATGCTGGAATTCACGCAACAGATGCATTCGCAGCTTCCACCTACGAGGCTATGGGGATATGAAGGCCAGTATCCTGGCCCAACCATCGAGGCTCTGAGGGGCAGGCCAATCGTAGTCCAGTGGGAGAATCACCTCCCTTCGCAGCATATATTCGAAATCGATCCGCGCATCCATGGCGCGATGCCGCCGACACCGGCGGTCCGAACCGTGCCTCATCTTCACGGCGCACGCACTCGATCGGAGAGCGACGGGTTACCGGAGAAATGGTTCACCCCCGGAGATTCGGCTCTCTATGCTTATCCCAATAGTCAGCAGGCTGCGACGCACTTTTATCACGACCATGCGGTAGGCATTACGCGCTTGAATGTCTATGCGGGTTTGTCCGGATTCTATCTCCTGCGCGATGACGAGGAGCGCAGTATGAACCTGCCCTCCGGCAATTACGAAATCCCACTTTTGCTGCAGGATCGCACCCTTGATGACAAGGGGCAGCTCGTCTATTCCCCGACGTTCGATGATGGTCAGAGGCCGCCGCCCGACCGGTGGGCCCCGGAGATGTTTGGAGACCTTCCAGTGGTGAACGGCGCAATCTACCCTTATCTGCAAGTCGAAGCGTGCCGCTATCGCCTGCGTCTTTTGAACGGCGCGAACTCACGGTTCTTCAATCTCTTCTTCAATCTTGCACGGCTCCCTACAGACATACCCTCGCTTGTAACGTTTCACCAGATCGGAACCGACGGCGGTTTTTTGCCAACCCCGGTTGAATTGAACAAGCTGTTGCTGGCACCGGCTGAACGCGCCGATCTGATTGTTGACTTTTCCGGACTCGAGGGCAAGACCGTGACTTTGTCAAACAACGCTGCAGCTCCATTTCCGGGATGGGACACGCTGAAGCCTCTCCATGCGGCGTTGAATGAGTTGATGCAGTTTCGAGTAAATCTACCGCTTTCCAGCAACGGGAAGCTGACAAGCGCGCCGCTGCTTCGCACGTTTCCTAAGCTGGATGAAGCTGAATCCAGCGCTACAAGGGATTTCGTACTGGCCGAGGAGATGGATGGTCAGGGAAGATCCCTGGGGATGCGGATCAACGGGAAGGGATACGACGACCCAGTTACGGAAATTGTGAAGTTGGATTCCACTGAAAAATGGAGATTCATCAACAATACCGAGGATGCGCATCCGATGCATTTACATCTGGTGCAGTTTCAGATTCTGCACCGACAGGGATTTAACCCCGTGGCTCTTGGCAGGGGCGCCCTGGAATTGGTGGGGACGCCACGCCTGCCAGCGGCAAACGAGGCCGGGTGGAAAGATACGGCGGTGGTCAACCCGCGAGAAGTGCTTACGATCATCGTTCGATTTGAAGGCTACACTGGCCGCTATGTTTTTCATTGCCACATGCTGGAACATGAGGATAACGACATGATGCGGCCATTTGAGGTCGTGTCAGAGGAATTGAAGTCGCCCGTACGATAGTGCGAGTCCCGTGAGGGAGTATCGGATTCATCTGATCCCTGTCATTAGATTGGCTGGATACCTGGGAACTTTCGACTGACTCCATGCGCAGTGCGTGCGATGCGAGACTTGCCTGATGGAGCCATCGATCCGGTCACGGCTCGCAGCGCGAAAACCTGAGCACCCGCTCGAGTTTCTTGATACGAACCGCCAGTCCTATCTGGATCTGTGCGAATTGGTTGCAGGAATAGCCCCCACCAGCGTGCAAAATTGTACATCCATTCCAACTCGGTTGGAGTAGCTTCAAGCGAAGATGAATGGCCTGGTTAGCTGCGTTCACAAGATTGGATCGCCCATGTGGAATCTGTTCCTGTCCACCGCCGGGTGCTTCGTGTTCACGCGCGGTTACGGCTTGGTCGCGCCAGGACGAGAAGGGCCCGGTGCGGTGGCACTGACCCGCGCCACGGTTACGCGCCGGACGCCATTCGCGGATGTCGACGCAGTCGACCCCGTTGGCAGCGTATCCGATTGCTTGGCACCTTAAGTTACTTTGTAGAACACCTCTGGTGCAGAAGTCACAGGAACTTATGCAATATGGGAGAAGACAATGACAGAAAGCAAAGACTCGCAAGTAGTGGATCTCCACACTAAGGCGGCATACGCACATGCAGCGGCTGCCCACGTGCACAGCACAGGCGATCACGCATCCGCCCAGGAGTTGGCCAGGAAGGCTTTGGGATACTCCGTGGAAGCCTTCAACCATACAGAAGAGATTGCGAAGAAAACACCGGAATCGATGCAGGTTTAGGCCGCATGCTTTACTGTGAAATCGTCGCGGGACAGGCGCTCCGCGCGATCCAGCAGGTGACACACCCGGGAATGCCCGGAGCGAAGGAGTTGAGAGATGTTGATCATTCTCATAATTGTTCTGGTGCTCGTTTTCGGCGGCGGCGGCGGATACTACGGATACGGCCGGTGGGGCGCGGGCGGAGGAGCAGGCATAGGACTTGGCACAGTGCTGGTGATCCTGTTGGTGTGCTATCTGTTGGGGGCTTTCCGATAGAGACTCTCTGCGGCACGTTCGGCCCGATGGCAGGCGACTGACGGCGAGGCGGACCTCCCTGCCCATGGGCGGGCAGTGGCAGGTTACTCGTGGCCTTCGGCCAAAATGCGGATACCAAGTGATGCGCTCCCTGGGATGGAGCACGGATGCGGTTGATCCATTCAAGCGGAGTTTCGTCTTCGGCGCCGGAACGCTCACAGCGCTCATCTTTTTCTACGGCAGGGATTCTTAGTCAGGAATCCGCGGAAGCTTCAGTTATACCCCAATACTTACATCGCCAAAACATACTCGACTTTTGACCGTAATCATTTGCCTTGCGGACGAGTCCCCGCGTTTAAGTCCGACTTATCTCGATACGTTTCCGGCAGAGTCAGATAGTTACCTTAGTTACCTAAAATTGAGTACCTAAGCGTTCTTAGGTCAATACGGCACTCTGATTCGGTGCTATTCTGCTCGCACAAGTCCTGGAAAAGCGATTTCTCAAGATATCTAAGCGGGATTGAGTGACAGGGTAGTTCTGGACAAAACCCCATTCAATTGAGCCACTTAGTTATCGTAAGGCTGCACGCGCGCGCTCGGACTGCAAGAACCGAGGCATATATATGAAGTCTGTCCTTTCTGCCCTGCTGACACTTTTCATTTTCGCGGCCCCAGCCTGGGCCATCACTGTGACGAAACCAGCAAGCGGAGTACAAGTTGTCTCGCCCTTCAGCCTGGTTGCCAGCACAACTACCTGCGACTCAAAGCCAGCAGTTTCAATGGGTTACTCAATTGACTCAGGAACGACAACGATTACCACAACATCGTTCAGCGCAATCGTGAGCGCGACTCCGGGAGCGCATATCCTGCATGTGAAATGCTGGGGTGTGAAAGTCAATGAAGACGTGCTTCTGAACATTACCATCGTTCCAGCTACGCTAAGCGCGCCGGTATTTTCGCCAATTGCCGGGCCGTATACGGCCATACAGTCGGTCACGTTGTCTGACGCAACGGAGGGGGCGACGATCTTCTACACAACCAACGGCTCCGCCCCATCGACTTCGTCGACCAAATACTCGGGTGCAATCCCGGTTCGCGCAACCACAGTTATTGAAGCGTTTGCGGTTGCTGCGGGAGGCACAGCCAGCGGAATGGCTAGAGGGGACTACGTTATTACTCTACCGTCATCCGGACCGATCGTTCCCTCAAACGCCATTGCCGCAAGCGGCCTGCAGGCGCTTGACACCTGGCATTTCAACCACGACGCGGGCACTCCCGGGTCGGCGACTGGGGAATCGAGCCTGGTCAGCGCTCCATCGCGCAGCGGCAACGCTCGCCAGTTTAATTCCAACTACACAGATGCCGGCGGAGAGATTTATAGCACTGATTATGCGGTTGACACCGCTGCAATGAATTTCGTTTATGACGCCTGGGTGTGGATTGATGCCGGAAGCTCCATCGCCAACCTTGAAATGGACTCAAATCAGGTGACAGCCGGCGGTCAAACTATCATTTACGCTTTCCAGTGCAGTGGATATTCCAACACATGGGAATACAGTGGTGCAGGGGCCAAATGGATGCATTCCACGCAATCCTGTAACCCGTCGAACTGGGAAACCAACGTCTGGCACCACGTTCAGATCTCCTACTCGCGCGACGACTCCGGAAATGTGACCTACAAATCCGTATGGCTGGATGGCGCTGAGCAGGCAATCAACGCAACTGTACCCTCATCGTTCTCGCTAGGTTGGCAGGTGGGCGTCGTGCAAACCCAATTTCAGGTGGATGGTCTTGGAGCAAGCGGGTCCAGCACTGTGTACCTGGATGACCTGACTATCTCTCGCTGGTAACCCGAGGATCGCGAAACGAATCGGATCTCGTGCCTCAAATGTAAGTTCCCAAACCGGCCCCATCCAGTGGGGCACTCCGCTTATACGCTTTAATCTCACCTTCCTGCCGGAAATTTCCATACCAAACTGCTCGAAGAGAGGCATCACGATGTGAGGTCATTTAAAATTGTGCGATTGTGAAAGCGCGTTTTGCAGTCCTGCGATGCCGGCCTTCGACCCGCCATCTGCCAGTCTGTCCGGCGCCATGCTTCTGTTCCGGCCTATCAATGCCTCCAACCCACTTGCCTAACCTTATCGAGACACTCTCTTGACCGACTTTGAGCTCTACCGCCGGATGCTTGCCGTGGCCCTTGAAGAAGCGCGCCAGGGGTTCGCCGAGGGCGGCGTGCCGGTGGGCGCGGCTATCTTTACCGGCGACGGCAAGTTGCTGAGCCGCGGCCGCAATCGTCGCGTGCAACAGGGAGACCCCAGCATTCATGGCGAGACTGACGCTTTTCGCCAAGCCGGACGCCAGCGCAGCTATCGCAATCTGGTGATGGTGACCACGCTCGCCCCATGCTGGTATTGCAGCGGGCTGGTACGGCAGTTCAACATCGGTACGCTGGTGGTGGGCGAGAGCCGCACATTTCCCGGTGGCCTCGACTGGCTGCGCGAGAGCGGAGTGAACGTAATCGATCTCGACAGCGCGGAGTGCCGCGAACTGATGGAAGCCTTCATCGCCGCCCACCCCGACATCTGGAACGAAGACATCGGGGAAGAATGAGGCAACCACTTGAGTTACGATTTCGAATCAATCTCTTAAGTGAACAGTATTGCGGCTAGCGGGACCATCGATGGCAGGTGCTGGAGTCGCTCACCGATTGCAGTACGCACCGGCGTCGGCGGCGACCGCCGGTTCCAGCAATTCCAATTCGTCTCGCGTCACTTCGACTGAGAAGCTCTGCATGATCTGATCCAGGGTCAGCACCACGCGAAGAGCATTTTTGACACGGACCACCGTGCCTTCCTTGCCGGCCAGAGCGCCGGAGCGGATTCTTACACGTTGTCCGGTAGCCAGGTAGGAATGCGGCGCAGCACAC
The DNA here is from genome assembly GCA_963836635.1 of uncultured Acidobacteriaceae bacterium. Classification (GTDB taxonomy): domain Bacteria; phylum Acidobacteriota; class Terriglobia; order Terriglobales; family Acidobacteriaceae; genus Telmatobacter. The sequence goes on from CAWILB010000049.1 coordinate 68,148, forward strand.
CGGTGACGCACGCCTGTGCGAAGCGATTCGATTTCATCGTCTGAGATCGAAGCTGGCTTGCCATCCAGGCCTCCGACGACCGAAATGACTCCGGGCACCTGCAATACTCGAACCCGCTCGCAATTTCCGATGTTCACAAAAAGATAACCGGGAAACAAGGGAAGATCCACGTCAGTCCGCGAACCGTTGTTCCATCGCCGCCGGGCGCGGTAGAGGGGCAGGAAATGCGAAATCTCCCGCTGCTCAAAGTGCAGCGACACGCGCTTTTCGTGGCGGTGACTGGTGTAAACGGCAAACCACTTCAAGGATGGCGCCTGATCATCGCATCCCGTGGCAATGAGATTGGAATCGGATGGAAGGAGCAAAGAGGCCCTGTTGAGCAAGACTTTACCTCCGTCAAGATTTGGGAAACGAAGTAATCTCTGCTGCGAGAACCACGAGCATTTGCCTGAGAAACTCTATTTATATCGGGCAAAGCTCGCGGCGGGGTGGGGTTCGCTTTTTGCTACTGACTCAATGTAGCATGCGCTTGCAAGCAAGGCAACGGCTGTCTAAGAGTGTAGCTAATGCTTGCATAAAGTGTCCATGAATTAGCCCAAAGTGCCCAGAAAATGGTCAATCGACGTGGCCAATCGGCAGCGGGTAGATTGCTGCGGTGGACATGGGATGCAATGTCAGCTCAGTTAATCCCGGCAATCTTAGATGCTCGTTCGGCGTTTTGGGTTGTAGGCATTATTGTTGCGAATCAGGGCTTATTTATTGAAGAACGGTGCTTGGCGGTGCACATCAAGCTCTCCAAATTGCGTCGGAAGATGAGAGACCGCGGCCGGACCCAGGGATTTGAAGCCTGCCAACGAATGGGCGCACACTATGCCCCAGGTTGGCATTTTTCGATTATTTTCTTGACGGTCAAAGTCGGACTGCTATACTAGCCCCATTGTAAGACTGGCGATATGTATGAAGGTGCTTACTTTCATATGAATCGCAGGACCCAAAACCGGAAAATCTAGATAGACAATTGGCGCTCCGTGGAAACCCCTGATCCACGTGAGGATGGCGAAGCCTTGGTCAAGAAAACCGGCCCCGCTGTTCACTGTTGTCAATTCATAACAAGATCCAAGGCCCCCGGTGGGCTCTTCTCCTCTCGATCACTGTTGATTGCCGGTTCTACTGGAGTCTGCAAGGTTGCAGATTGTCCGTCGATCAAGACGCGCAGTTTCAGAAATCCCAAAACTCACCTCAGTCGTCTTTGCCCCAATTCTCCTCTGCGGCGGGCATTGATCCGGCGATTCTGTCTCCATAAAACATTGCTTCATAGTTTCCCCTCGCAAGACTTCGTATATGCAAAATCCAGATCCATCCAGCCAAGGAAAATCCGCCACAGAAGAACGTATTCTTGCGGCCGCGGCGAGCTTGTTCAGCAAGCTCGGCTATAACGGCGTAAGCACGCGCGATATTGCCTCGGCTGCCGAAGTAAACGAAGTGACTGTTTACCGTCACTACCCCCGCAAACGCGATCTTTACCTTGCGGTTCTCTCCGCGGAATTAGGGCGAATCAGTCTGCGCGGCGACTTGCTGGCAAAAATCTCACACGCGTCAGATGCGCGCAAGGCGCTGACCAGCACTTTTGAGCTGATTTCGGCGACTGTTTTACGGGAACCGGCGTTCCTGCGCCTGATTCTTTACAGCTCACTTGAGCTGAGGTCGGAACTGGATGAGCTGCTGCGAGTACACCTTGGCGAGCTGGTCGAAGTAGTCGCCCGCTACCTGCAGCCATGGATCGATCGCGGCGAATTGCGCTGCAGCAATGCAAAAGGCCTGATCTTCGCGCTGATTGCTATTGTCGGATTTCATCAGCCTCTGTACCGCGCGTTTGCCGCGGATGGCGACGAGTTCGAGACCACATTTGATGCCTTTGCCGAAATGTGCCTTGGTGTTCGCAGCGGAACAGCGGGGCCAGCCGAAGCCGCTGAAGCTTGATCTTCAAGACGCTTCTCAATGACCGGGCTGGTACAGCATTTAAGCAGAAGGAGCGGTACATAAATGGTTGGAACAGATGTCAGGCAACGGCTGAGTGACCTGCTTCCGGGCGTAATCGATCTCGCGCGAGAAGCGGGCCGCGCCATTCTTGACGTTTACAGCCACGTCGAGACTGCGGTCGAATACAAGGCGGACAACTCGCCTTTGACCCAGGCCGACCTGGCCTCGCACCGGATCATTGTGGATGGGCTGCCTCGGCTCGCCCCCGAGTGGCCGATCCTTTCTGAAGAGTCCCGCGAGATTTCGTTTGAACAGCGCCGGCAATGGGATTACTTCTGGCTGGTCGATCCGCTGGACGGCACCAAAGAGTTCCTGCGGCGCAACGGAGAGTTTACGGTCAACATTGCGCTCATTAAGGCCGGCGCGCCGATTCTGGGCGTAGTCTATGCCCCCGCAATCGACAGACTGTATTACGCTGCGCGCGGCACAGGAGCATTCAAAGTGGAAGGCAGAGAGTTGTCTCCGATCCGGACTGCGACTCCTGCTTCCGACGCAATTCGCGTTGTCATGAGCCGTTCGCACGGGTCGGGAGAAGAGAATCTGGATCGATTCACGGGCGGCGCAAAATGCGAGTTCGTTTCCATGGGCAGCTCGCTTAAGTTCTGTCTCGTGGCTGAAGGCTCGGCGGACGTCTATCCTCGAACCGGACCAACGATGGAGTGGGACACCGCCGCGGCGCAGTGCGTAGTGGAAGAGGCCGGTGGCACGGTTACTGACGTCGAGGGAAACGCAATGGTTTACAACAAGCAGGTCCTGCTCAATCCCGGTTTTGTGGCATTTGGTAATCGAAAACCTGAAGCTGCCGATAGGGATTCTATCGCGCCAATGCAGGTGTCGGAATGAACCTGCGAATAGTAATGTGTTCTGGCGCGCATCCGCGGGCGGTTTCAAGCAGGCGAGGGCTGTTTCAGAATCTCTAGTAACGCGACTGAATGATTTTGTACATTCCCACCCATTCCGCGATGAGGCTGCGGAATGGGGCACCGACATTGGTACAAATTCAAGCGGTCAAAGACCTAGCGTAATGCAAGTGATTCACGGTCCTCGGAGCGATGACGCAACCAGGGTACTTTAATGTCGCAGCTTCGACTAAAGTCATCAATCACACTGGAGTCCTGTGCTAGACTCGGCTGCAGTAATTGGGTTTATGCGTATCAGGTCGAACTCAGCTTGTCAGCCGGTTCCTGATGCAGAAATAGCCCTCTGCGCCCCCTCAGGCAAAATTCATTGAATCTTAGTTGTGCTCGAATGCGGTTCTCAGACCGACAGAAACCGGGCCCAAAGACACTGCCATCGGGTGAAGTTCTAACTGGAGCGGACCATCGAATGGGGCAAGTTCTGAATGAACGGCAGATTCTCGGTGTCAACTTCTTCGTTGGCGACCTTGCCGCGACCATTGAGCGCATCTCCCATGGCGGCCTGCTGGTTGTGCCCGCGGCGCCAGCACTGAAAGACATAACCTGGAATCGCTCCTATCGTGAAGCGTTGCTTCACTCCGATGTCGCGATCACTGATTCGGCGTTCATGGTGCTTCTCTGGAATCTGTTTGAGCGCGACTCGATTCCCAGGCTTTCCGGTTTGAAATACCTGCGCGAATTGTTGCGGCAACCGGATGTCCGCGCCCAGGGTAATACTCTTTGGGTGATGGCTGGCCCGGAAAGCGCGCAAAGAAACCTGGAGTGGCTGCGGGAACAGGGAATCGAAGTTCCGCCAGCGTATGTGTACGAGGCGCCGATGTATGGCGATCGCATTGAAGATGCTGCGCTGATCGATAAGATTCGGGAGTTACGGCCCAGGCATGTGGTCATCACCGTTGGAGGAGGAACGCAGGAGCGCCTCGGTTTTTATCTCAAGCACGAACTGGAGTATCTGCCAGCCATTCATTGCATCGGAGCTGCGGTTGCTTTTCTAAGCGGTGATCAGGTGCGAATCCCTGAATGGGCAGACAATCTTTGGCTGGGATGGCTTTTTCGATGTTTTTCGGCACCCCGGCGATTCATTCCGCGCTATTGGTCCGCGTTGCGTCTTGCGCCACTGTTGTGGAGATACCGAAGCCGCCTGCCAGAGGAACTGAACTCAGTTCATAATTCGTCAATAGGGTAAGCAAAGTGATCTAACGGCGCGCCTGCGAAGGGCTCGCGGTTTCTTACCCGCCGTCGGCACAGTTGTCGCGATAGAATGCTTGCAGCGCTCCACAAAGGGTTGTTATCGGGAAGCAATAGGTATGACCGTCTGACGCGACGCGCAGGCCGGATACTCAAGATGATGATCTTCGCGGCGCAGATTCAAGGCGCCGCATTAATGGCTTCTCAACGGGAGAGCACGCATTGAACCAACTAGCGGAACACGCAATCTGAATTGCTTCATGTCTGCATCGTCTATGCGCGGAACAATAGCAGCAGGATCAAGGGTGAGCATCTTACCATGCAAAAGAAGAATGTAGTAGGCGTATCAAATCCGGTCAAAAGGTTGGTCCGGCCGACTTGCAACCTTTCAATCCTGGCAATTTTGGTCCTCGCTGCCGGGGTGCTCTTGAACGCGCAGCAAACGCTCCCAAAACTGGCGCCACCGGGCGGAGCAATGGGTGGCGGCGGGACAAGCAAGTCGGGGTCGGTGCCTGGGAAAGGGGGCGGTGGCCTCTCGAAAGCCGGCGGCGGGGGAAGCGCAGGCGGCGTGGGGCAGGGGATTGCGGGTGCAATGAGCGTTGGGTCTCTGACCGATGCGCCCATCTTCGCAGGCGAAACTGTCCATGTGCTGGTCTTTGACGCCCCGGATTTTTCCATCGTCGGACAGGTTTCAGATGGAGGGGATATTGCATTGCCCATGGCAGGCGTGGTGCATATTGCCGGCCTGAACAGCCAAACCGCGGGACAGTTGATCGCCGACCGGCTGCGTTCATTGGATCTGTTGACGAGTCCTCAGGTGGCAGTCACCGTGGATACCCAGGCGCTGGGAATTACCGTGCTGGGAGAGGTTCGTTCCCCCGGTATCTACCAGCTATCAGGCAAATCGATGCTTTCAGATCTGTTGGCGATGGCCGGAGGTGTGAGCTCTGATTCCGGCCGGGTGCTCGAAATTTCGAACGCGAACTCTCCCGACAAGAAGACCGATCTGCCCTGGGATCCGACCTTGCATAACACAGCAAACTTCGATTTGCCCGTGCATCCGGGCGATCGCATCATCATCAAGCCGTGCGGTATTGCCTATGTGGGCGGCAATGTCGGGAAGCCAGGAGCTTATCCGCTTTGCGCCTCGCAGATCACAACCTTGTCTGAAATAGTAGCGATGGCCGGCGGGGTCAGCCGGTTCACCTCTGAATCCCGCACTTACATCATCCGCAACAAGCCGGACGGGACCAGGGTTGTGATCCAGGTAAATATTGACCGCATCCAAAGGGCAAAAGCTGCGGACGTTTCGATCCAGGAAGACGATATAGTTTATGTAACTCCAAGCTCAATCAAGTTAGTGGCCACTCAGGCGATGGCCTGGGCCGTTAGTCTTGGCGGACCCCTTATTTACAACTTCCATTGATACGAGTTGTTACTCGATTCATACTGCAAGCATCCTGGCGCATCTACAGAGGGTGTAGCCATTCAGGGATGCCTGCTCTTAATGGTCACTGACTTAGTCGATTTAACCTTGCGTCGTACCTTCGGCCAATCTCTCTTGCAAGTTCCAAGCGCTGGGATTTTTACCCTAAGTCAGCCGAATATACATGGCGGCCGATTGGCTTGCCAGAGCCTAAGAATCTTCAATCTGAGAAGGGAATAAACAGATGGCGGAAGCCTGGAAAGGGCGTAAAGTACTTGTTGCCGGAGGAGCCGGTTTAATTGGCTCTTATCTGGTGGAGCATCTTCTGCGCGATGGCGCCGCTGTCCGCGTTGCTGACAGCCTGGAAAGCGGCACGTTTGATAACCTGGGCTCAAACGTTCAGTCCATCGAGTTCGTGAAGGGGGATCTGAAAGAGCGCACCGCCTGTGACCAGGCCACCAGGGGGATGGATACGGTCTTCGATCTTGCAGCCAGGACCGTGGGCATCGGATACAGCTCAAAACATCATGGCGAGATGTTCTGCGACAGCATGATGATTGCGCTCAACTTGATGGAATCCGCGCGCCAGGCTGGCGTGGAGCGCTACCTGATTACCAGCAGTTCGTGCGTTTACCCTGACAACTCACCCATCCCCACTCCGGAGTCCGCCGCGGAAACCAACCGGCCTGAAGAAGCGAATGCAGGCTATGGATGGGCCAAGAGGATGGCCGAGCTACAGGGCATCTTCTTTGCGCAGGAATACGGAATGGAGATGGCAATTGTGAGGCTGGTAAACGCATACGGACCTCGTTATCACTGGTCTCACGGAGAACCCCATGTGATTCCAGCGCTCATCCGCCGGCTCCTGAATCGTGAGAACCCACTGATGATCTGGGGCAGTGGCAGGCAGACGCGCAGTTTTATCCATGCAGTCGATATTGCAATGTTGATGAAACTGATTGTCGAGCGCAACCCGGGACCGGTGCCCGTCAACATAGGCCAGCCGGAAGATACAACGATCTCCGATCTTGTAACTCACCTTACTTCTATCGCCGGCTACGACGGAGAGGTTTTCTACGACACTTCGAAGCCCGAAGGTCCGGCGCGGAAATGCCTCGACTTATCCTTGCAGAATCAGCTATTGCCGGACTTCCGCCCGAGTATGTCGTTGCGAGAAGGCCTCGAAGAGACCTTCCTGGCGGCTGAAAAGTTCTTTTCAATTGGAAGTGCTGAGGCAGCCAGCCGGTAGCTGACGGAGTGACAGATAAGAATGAGAGTCGTTCTCGTAAGTACCGGGTCGCACCAAATGGGCACGAATTACAGGGTACTCGGCCTGGCAAGCAGCGCCAGGAGACTTGGGCTTGACGTTCACATTATTCTGCCTGGCCTCCCGGAGAATCGGAGATGGTTTCCTGAGAATCACTATGAAGGAGTGCCGATTCACTTTACACGGTGCGGAACGCTGGCCGAGATTTACGACAAATTCCGGATCCTTCATTCGCTTCTTCCGCAATTTGTGCATTGCACCGACGTTGTCCTCAAGTGTTTCCCGGTAAGCGCGGCGTACCGCGCGACTCATCGCTGCGAATTAATAGTCGATATTGATGAGCACCTCTCACGCATTCATCTTTTCGGGCCATTCAAGTGCCTGTATTTTCGCGTTGCCGAAAATCTCGCTAAGTACTATGCCGATCGGCTTGTAGTGGCAAGCCGCTTTCTTGAGAAATGGTTTGGCAGGCCCGGGCGGCAGCCCATCCTCTACCTCCCGAACGGCGTTGACCTGGAGTTTTTCGATCGGCAAAAGTGCGGTTGGGAAGAATTGAAGAAGCAGTGGGAGGGGCGCAAGGTTGTAACGTATTTTGGAGCACTATCTTCGCACTATGACGCAGACCTTGTTTTTGAGGCGGCAACCAGGCTGCTGGTGCAACGTAAGGATCTGGTCTTTCTGTTTGTCGGTGACGGCGCCATGCGAAGCGTTTTTCTTGAACGCGCAGAACGGCAAGGCTTGACGGACGGATTTCAGTTCTGCGGTTTTGTCCCTGACGAACAGGTGCCCAAATACCTCTGTGCTTCCGATGTATTCGTATTTCCCATCCGCGACAACTGGTGGAATCGAGCCCGCTGCCCGGGCAAGGTCTATCACTTCACTGCAGCGATGGCACCTATCGTCACGAATCCCGTGGGTGAGGTGCGCGAAGCCCTTGGCGACTGTGCCTGGTACTTCAAAGACGGGGATACAGCCGATCTGAGTCGCGTGCTCGAGCAATGCCTGGCTACCCGCGAAAACCGCGGATGCCTTACGCGCGAATTTGCCGAGTCGCATAGCTGGGAGAAGCGCGCAAAGGATTATATTCAATTCCTCGAGACAGGCAATTGAAACGGCAATTCGCGGGCCAGAGAGGATTCGCGGGGCCGGAATAAGGGGAAAGTAACTGCGAGGCGGAATGCCATGAAGAATGTGATTACGGTTATTCTGTTTCTCTTTCCATGGCCGTTGCGACGACGGATACTGACTGCTCTTTTCGGCTACAAGATTCACCGCACTTCCAGGATCGGGTTTTCCATCATTTGTCCTGACCATCTTGAGATGGGCGAGAATTCCTGGATCGGAAATCTGACCGTATGCAAGGGACTTAGTCTTCTGAAACTCGAAGAAAGCGCAATTATAGGCAATCTGAATTGGATTACGGGGTTTCCGCTCGGCGATAAGAGCTCTTTTACTCACGATCCAGACCGGCGGCCGGAGTTGATTGTTGAGGCTCACGCTGTAATTACTAATCGGCACTGGGTCGACTGTACTAATGCAGTGCACGTAGGCAGGTTTGCGTCCTTCGCCGGATGCGGCTCGCAGATTCTTACCCACAGCATCGAATTCGATAATTGCCGCCAGGCATCGCGGCCCATTCGGATCGGGGAGTATTGTTTCGTTGGGACCGGGAGCATTCTGCTAGGCGGCAGTGTGCTGCCCGACTACTCGATTCTGGGAGCAGGCTCGCTCCTGAACAAGGCCTTTACTGAAGAACATTTCTTATATGGAGGAGTGCCCGCCAGGGCAATCAAGGCACTCTCAGCGGAGCTTGGATATTTCCATCGTCAGACCGGCTATATTTTATAGGCCAGCGGCAGGGGAGCCAATAGCGCGTTGCATGACACCCGCGAGCGAAAAAACCACCAAACTGAGGCAGGCCAGGCGCCATCGGTTGTCTCCGATGATGTGAATGCCGCTACACCCTGACTCCGCAGTTCCGAACCTTACCCCCAAGATAGAATACTTTCAGAAGAAAGCCAGAGAATATGGAGAATCAGTTGACCGGACAGAGTCACAACAGCAATCTTGCGGAAGAAGAACCTTCAGCAACACAGCGGTTCATATCTGAGTCCCATGAGACTGGTGGCTCATTCGCAAGCCTCCTGCAGTTTCTGAAAAAGCGTCGTTGGTTCCTCATCCTAGGCCTGCTTTTCGGATTGGCGGCTGCGGAGTTGCTCGACCTGTTGGTTACGAAGATCTATACGCCGATCGCCCAGATTGAGATTGTTCCCGACCTCTCGTCGGAATTCAGTCTCTCGCAGCTTTCGAGCGTGCTCAGCGGAGGCAGCGGTGACGATACCGAAAAGCTCGACACTGAGATTCAGGTCATGGAAAGTCCCACGATGGCAATTTCGGTCATCAAGGCCCTGCACCTCAATGAAAATCCGACTTTCTTGCCATACAAGTACGGCCGGCCGTGGAACATGTCGAATCCACTCGAGCGCGACAAGATGCTTAAGGAATTTGAAGGTGATCTTGACGCGAAGCGCTATGAGCAAACCGACATCATTCAGGTGAAGTTCAGCACGCCCGATCCCGTCCTGTCCGCTCTATGTGCGAACACTCTGATAGACAAATATATCGAGCGATCATTCCAATCCAACTACCAATCCACACAGCGAATTTCAGGATGGTTGAACAGGCAACTGGATGGATTGCGAAGGAATCTGGAAAAGAGCCAGCAGGCGATGATTGGCTACCAGAAGGATCTCGGTCTGGTGGGTTTGACCTCATTCACTCCTCAAGGCGGGGCCAATATCTCCAGCAACAGCGACATCCTGGTCACTGGCATGGACGAGATGATCAGGCAATCAGCCGAAGCAAGTGTCGATCGGATGATGAGGGAGGCGCTCTATAACGCCATCAAGAGTTCGACTCCCGATGTAATCGATGCAACCGCAGCCGCGACTGATCCGGAACTGCTGACGAGCAAAGAGGCGCTGCTTTCGGCCCAGAGCGACTACGCGTCGATGAGCCGCACCTATGGGAAGGCATATCCTCCTTTGCAGTCGCTGCAAAAGCAGATTGATCAATTGCAGGAAAAGATCGCCGCAGAAGAGAAATCAGCGGTCACTTCCGCACAGAAGCAATACGAGGCGGCTCTCGAAAACGAGAAGATGGTGCATAAGGACCTGGATTCGCAGGAGCAGTCGGCATTCAGCAAAGGCCAGGAAGTGGCCAAATTCGAATTTGTGCTGGAAGACTACGAATCGAATCGCTTGCTCTATGACGGGATGCAGATGCGCCTGCAGGAAGCGGCAATCTTGTCAGGGTTACATTCGACGGCGATCCAGAATGTGGACAGCGCCGACATCGAGGGGAAACCGAGCTTCCCGAGGGGCATTATCAATCTCCCGATCGGCGCCGCAGTGGGCTTCTTGATTGGCTTCGGTCTGGCTCTGATCATTGAGGGCATGGACGTCAACCTGAAGACGATCACGGAAATCGAGCAAGGCCTTCGCCTTCCGCTCCTTGCCGCAATCCCATCGGTTAAAACTCCTGAGATCGCTCCCGAGAGCTTCGCCGATCATTCGACAGCAGCGCCCGGCAGTACCTGGTCGAGAATCGCTGAAGCGTTACGCGAGTTGCGATCTTCAATCATGCTTTCAAGTCCGGGATCGCCTCCCAAAGTGCTTATGATCGCCAGCTCGCGACCGTCGGAAGGAAAGAGTTCGGTCGCGACTCTGTTTGGCATCACGTTGGCGCTCGGAGGAGCCAGGGTGCTGGTGATCGATGCCGATCTTCGCCGCTCTACGGTTCATCTCCGTTTTCGTCTCGGAAAGCAAACTGGTTTGTCTTCGGCACTTTCGGGTAAGTCGACGCTGAAGGACTCGATCGTTGAATGGCCGAAGATGCCAAACCTTCACATCATGACCTCCGGCCCAACGCCGCCTCTGCCTTCGGAACTCTTAGGGTCAAAGCAGATGGAAGAGATGATTGCGGCATTAAGACCGAATTACGACTTCATCATTATTGATACTCCGCCGGTACTGGCAGTTGCCGACGCGGTCGTGGTCAGCCGCGTGACCGACGCAACCATCCTGGTTGTCCGTTACGGCATGGTTCAACGGCATGTCGCGCAGCGCTGCATCGACCTTCTGGAGCGCTCGGGTGCGCGCTTCCTCGGCGTTGTCATTAATGCGGTCGACTTCAAGTCGCCCGAGTACTCTGAATACTACGGACGGAAGTACTCCGACTACTACAGTGAACAGAGTGAGAAGTAATCATCTGACTTGGAACCTGATCGGCGAATGACAACATCTGAGACCGGACCAGATTCTTCATGCTCTAAGGGGTCCAGGACCGCGCCAAACCGGAGTTTATGGAACAGGCTCTTCTTATATCGAGAAACACGATGCTCACGCCCCGGCCGAAGCGTCTGAAGAGCCGACCCGTTCCCAGGCGGTTCAAAGTGGCTGCGTTCTTTGCGGGAGCCATGGCATTGGCAATCGGGATGTTGTCTCCGATTACCGTGCATCTGGTTGGTCAGCTTCCGGTCGCGGAGATCGTGATCCCTCTCCTTCTTCCTTTCCTTATTGTGGTAAGGCGAAAGGAGATGTTGAATCCTAATATGCGCCGCATTCTGATATTGCTGGGCGCATGGCTCGCCGCTCAGATTGTGACCGACATTTATCGCCACACGGAGCCGAGGGACTGGATGCGTGGCGATGCCAATATCATTTTTTTTGCCATGGACCTCCTTGTATTTGTTGCCCTGATGGGCAAGAGTGAAAGGCGCAAGATCGTCTACCTCATCGCGTTTGCAATGTCGAAAATATTGATCACAAAGTTCCACCCCGATCCGAGCGCGCAACAGGACAAGTGGAAGTTCGGCTATGCGGTCGGATTGGTCATCCTTGTTTATCTCATTTCCTGCTATTTTTACAAGCGGCGCAATTATGCGGTAATGCTGTTGATTTTGTTGTCGTTTTGCGCGGTGAATGTAGTTCTCAACTGCCGCAGTACGGTGCTCTTTATCTTCATCTCGATTGCATTGACGGTGCCGATCATTCCAGGACAAATTGGACGTTTGCAACTTCTACCGCCAGAAGGAACGAAAGCGCGGCTCCTTTACTCGATTGTCCTGGCTCTCTGCACGGGTATGGTGGCCTTTGGAGTCGTTGAGTTCGCCACCAAAGCCGGATTGCTGGGAGCGCATCAAAAGGTAAAGAACGAAAAGCAGGCCCAGTCAGCTGGCGGAATCCTTCTGGGCGGAAGACCGGAGATTCTGGTTTCTTCCCAGGCCATTGTGGCAAGCCCTATTCTGGGGCATGGCTCGTGGCCGAAGGATCCGAAATATACCGAGATGTTGGCCGACGTCAAAGCGCGATACGGGATCCATATTGACATTGAGAACGACGAAGAGACCAAGGCGGGAGTGATCCCCTCGCATTCTTATGTTTTTGGCGCCTGGGTAGCGGCCGGGGTCTTTGGCGCGGTCTTCTGGTTCTCCATGGTCGGGCCGACAATAAGAGCATTGATCAAGGTGTCCCTTCTGCGCAATGCGTTGGCGCCGCTTTATGCATATTTGCTTATTGACCTGATCTGGAATATCTTCTTTTCACCGTTTGCCGGCAATCATCGGATCCTTGCAGCTTTTGGGATTACCGTGATGATTGACATGCTTGAAACCCCGTTGCCGGTGGTGGCCAAGAAAGCGATATCCAGGTTCAGCGGAGTCTGGAACGAACAATTGAGGTGGCGACCTTCTGTACGTTTCTGAGGCCGTGCCAGATTGGCTTCACCTCCAGACGCCAGGGCATTGCGTCGAGTAGCAGAGTCAGCTAAACTCGGCCGGCCACCGAATCTGCCGAATATCACTCACAATCAAATCTCAAGAGATATGCGCCTACATCTTTTGGTTTGAAATGGCGAATCGGCTGACGAAATGTCAGCTGACAAATCCATGGATTAATCCAGGGAAGCTTATTAGCTGGAAGTATTTAAATATGTCATCGGCATTGGTTCGCGTGCTGGGATTCCCGGCAACCCTAATTCATGGTGATACGCTTGTCCTGGATCGCTGGCTCTGGCTCAAAAAGCATCTGGAGCCTGTTCCAGCCGTCTCCAAGACGCTAATCGATGTCGGATGCGGATCGGGAGCCTTTACCCTCGGCGCGGCGCGATTGGGCTATCGCTCTCTTGGACTCACCTGGGACAACCGCGGAAACACGGTTGCCGAGGAAAGGGCGAAGATTTGCAATGTGCCGCTCGCCAGCTTCGAAGTTCAGGACGTGCGAAATCTCGGCGAGCGCGAAGATTTCCGCGACAAGTTTGACGTAGCCATATGCTGTGAATGCATCGAGCACATCCTCAATGACGCGCGCCTGATGCGAGACATAGCTGCCTGCCTCAAACCGTCGGGAAAGCTCCTGCTCACCACGCCTAACTTCTACTTTCGGCCGATGTCTCCCGATGAAGAAAAAATGATCTCAACCGTTGAAGATGGCGGCCACGTACGGCTCGGATATACACCGGACGACCTGACGAGAATCGCTCTTCCGGCGGGGTTCGAGGTCGAAGAAATCGGGTACTGCAGCGGTGTGCTCAGCCAGAGAACAACCACGCTCTTACGTTTTTTACCGATCATATTTCATTTATGACAGGATGGATTCTGACTCTTCCGCTTCGTGTTGCCCCCCCTCTTCGATAGTTGGGTTACCAAACTCGCAAAGTGGCCGGGTTATTCCATCACTTTGGTGGCTCGAAAGAAGTCAAAGCCAGTTGCTGAACCCGCAGTCATGGAATCCGCAAATGGAATCCCTCTCCGAGTCTGAACTTCGGTGTGCATGGTCCGCGATTCGAGCGGAGAACGTAACTGCCTGGTTTTGTTGCCAGACCCCTCATCGGAGCAGGCTGTAATGGGCTAGCATGGTCGTCATTTCCAATGGCTTTTCGAAGTTCCATCTCGCGGCCGCGGCCGCAGAGGCAGATCGGCGAGGGTTGCTGTCGGCATTTCTTACCGGCGCTTACCCGACGCCGACGATCCGCTGGATATTGTCGCTTCCTGGTTTGCGATCGAACACAAAGTTAAACCGTCTGAAAGCCAGGGCCGAAAAAATCGGCGATCAAAGAGTTCACGCCTCCCTTCTCCCGGAGCTGTTCTATCACTTCGGGATGAGATTCAATCAGGCGCTGGTTGTATCGTCTCTGCGCTCATACGGTCATGGCGCGGTCCGCCATATCAGGCGCGCCGCTGCTGAAGGGGCGCGCGTATATCACTATCGCGCCGGTATGGGCGGAGAATCGATCGCCGTTGCAAAGGAACTGGGAATGGTCGCACTGTGCGACCATTCGATAGCCCATCCCGCGCTGGTCGAAGACCTGGTTGAGAACCGCGGCGAATTGCGGAACAAGCCCCATGCATTGCAGATCGGCGGGTTCTGGCGGTATGTGCAAAGCGATATCGATCAGGCCGATTTTGTCTTGGTGAATTCGGCCTTCGTTGAGAGTACATTCGAGTTTGTCGGATTCGATTGTTCGCGGGTTCACGTGATTTACTTGGGAGTGGACGACTCGTTTATTGCGCAAATTCCAGAGCGCGCGAGCGCTGGATTTGAGCTGCGGCTACTCTTTGCAGGCCTCTTTGAAAAACGGAAGGGCGCGGACGTTTTGATTAAAGCACTGCGTCAACTTGGTGACCTGCCATGGAGGCTCGAAATTGCAGGCAGATTGGATCCCCAGATCGAAAAGGAGAATCGGTCTTTCTTTTCCGATCCGCGCGTAGAATATCTTGGGCTGCTGTCGAGAAAGCAGCTTGCCGAAGTCATGTGTCGCTCTGACGTCTTCGTGTTTCCCTCACTTGTCGAAGGGTCGGCCCGGGTCGTCTTCGAGGCTATTGCTTGTGGCTGCAATGTCGTTACAACTCCCAATAGCGGTTCGATCGTCGAACAAGGAGTGCACGGAAGCCTTGTTCCCCCCGGAGACAGCGAGGCCCTGGCTGGAGCCATCGAAGATGCTTATCGGAATCGCCAGCGCACTACTGAGATTGGACGGGCAAACGCGCAACTGGTCAAATCCAGTTACCGCCAATGCAACTACGGCGATCAGCTTGAGGCACTGTACAAAGGTCTGGCAGACGAAAAGTCGTCCTGCGAGCCAGTGAGCAAGTAGCAGCAGAGAGTTTCTCTCCTCGCGGCTGCACCTGAAATTCGGACGCGCGCGGACTGGCCGTGCAACCTCGTGTGCACAGATGAAGCAGGGTCGCAACTGAAGCCGGTTTGCATTCGCTTTAAAGTACTGGTGCGATAAAATACTGGCCACTTACAAAAACGAAGGTGTTGACCTGCCGTGACTGCCGATTTTCCGGCAGTTTCCCTGAGTTCGACCACTCTCGTTCTTCGCGATAAAACGCCTTGAACTAAAACAGGAGGACCCCCGTATGAGCGAACTCAGCTCGAACACCGAGTGGAAAAAATGGGGAGCTGAAGATCCCCTCTTCGCAGTATCGTCATGGATGGGAAAACAAAAGGATGGCCCCTCGCCTTGGACAGAGGAGGAGTTCTACGCTCTGGGGCAATCCGATTGGGGCGACTTTTTGCCACGGTGGCAGTTTTACGGCGTCGATACAGAGAGTTGCCTGGAATTCGGATGCGGCGCCGGTCGAATGACAAAGGCTCTTGCCGGCACATTTCAACACGTTCATGCAGTCGACGTGTCTGAGAACATGATTCGCCGGGCTCAGAAGGCAGTTGGCTCCAACGTAGATTTCTCACTCATTGATGGAGCACATCTGCCCCAACCATCCGGATCAGTGAAAGCGGTGTTTACCACTCACGTCTTGCAGCACCTGGACAACGTTGAGGTAGGTTACGCCTGCTTTCGGGAATTCTACCGGGTGCTTGACTCAGGCGGCACAATGATGGCTCACTTACCGCTATACGATTTTCCGCCCTATCCGAGAGGTTTGCATCAGTCCGCAATGCGCTTTCTGCACTCATCCGCACAAAAGTTGGGAGGAGTTCGCGCCGCCTTCAGACGACGCACAGGCCGCAAGCTCATGAGAGGCACGCCGTTTCCGTTGAGAGAGCTACATGCGAAACTAGAAAAGCTGGGGTTCACACGGGTTGAATTCAGCTTCTTTCCTGTGCGGAGCAACGGCACGTTGCACCCGTTCGTCTTCGCGAACAAATAAGTTCGAGCGACCTTCCAATTCGCCTTCGCAGTACCCGGCTTCCCTTTGGCTCCTGAAGCTCCGAGCCTCTGAGACGCCAAGCGCAAATCCTTGTAACTGCTGCATTAGTTGAGGCGAGGTCTGTGGCATGAGGCTATGAGGCCTTTGATTTCGATTGCAAAGCGCGTGCGGCAGGTGTTGAGATTTCAGCCGCACGATACATCCACTGAGCACGGACGTTCGCGCGAGCGATATCGGCGAATGATTCTAACCTCGTTGGCGGCCTTTGGAGCCCGCGGCATCAGCCTTCTTGCCTCTCTCATCAGTGTCCCTCTCACTTATCGCTATTTGGGCGCCGAACAATACGGGATCTGGATGGTGCTGGTCTCGTTCATTACCGCAATGGGGGTCGCAGACCTGGGTATTGGCAATGGCGTGATGAACGCCATTTCTGAAGCAAACGGCAAGGACGACCATGAGCTGATGCGGGAATTTGCCACCAGCGGCTTTGTTCTCATGTTGTGCATCAGCATCGTACTTGGCAGCGCAGGCGCTTTGGCTTATCCACATATACCGTGGATGAGGGTCTTCAACGTCAAGTCGGCGGCTGCATCCCGCGAAGGTGCCAAAGCGTTCCTGGTACTTTTCGGCTGGTTCATCCTCAACATACCTCTGGGCGTTGTCACCCGTATTCAGGCGGGATTGCAGCGTGCGTATTGGTCGCAGGTGCTCATCGCGTGCGGAAATATCTGTTCGCTGCTCGGACTGATTCTTGTTATCAGGTTGCATGGAAGCCTGCCATGGCTGGTATTCGCATCTACATTCGGGCTGATCGCTTCCATATCCGTAAACGGAGTGGCACTCTTCCGCTGGGGCCCTGGCTGCTGCCTTCCTTGAGGTATCTATCGTTCTCAGGCAGCAAGCAAGATTCTTAAACTTGGATTGCTGTTCTTCGTAGTGCAGTGCTCAATGGTGGTTGGTTTTACTTCAGATAACATCGTCATCACGCAGGTGCTCGGTGCGGCTGCGGTTGCCATCTACGCAGTTCCGCAAAAGTTATTTGGCTTTTCCTCTCAGCTCATCAACTTGAGTCTTTCTCCGATATGGCCTGCCTACGGAGAAGCAATCGCGCGAGGCGATTATCAGTGGGTTCGCAGGGCGTTCTGGAAATCGTTGCAATTGACTTTCACTTTTGCGGCAATTTTATGCCCACTACTGGCCCTTGGCGGTCCGTGGATTATTAAGTTAGCGATGGGTAAGACATTGCATGTACCAACCTCATTGCTATGGGCGTTGGCTGCCTGGGGAATCATTGCTGCAGTGTGGAATCCGGTAACCGTCTTACTTAACGGCGCAGGCAGCTTAAAGATTCAGGCGCCTGCTCTGGCCTTCTCGAGCGTGGTGAATCTGGCGTTATCAATCTATCTCACACGCCGTCTTGGGGCCATCGGAGTCTGCCTTGGATCGATCATCACGCAAGTTGCGATCATTGGTCCGGTAGCTGTCTATCTCATTCACAAACTGTTCAAGAGCATGGCCGACGGAAGCATCAGGCTGGAGAGCCAGAAATCGCCCCGATATTTTCAGCGGAGTAGATTGCCGCATGGCTCAGATTGAACCCGGGTTCAAGAGTAAATGATTGCGCATCCCCTGAAGAGAAGTTAAATGCGGGAAAAGATCCATCGGCAATGAGGCGCGTTGCATGAACCTTATAGCATTCTCAGAAGGCGCAGTGGGAGGACGCCCGGGAATCGTAAGCGTTCCTACGATACACTGTCAGTGTGGCCGCATGCGGCCATCACTCAGTTGTTAGTGCTCGGCGGGGCCTCGCCGCGAGGCCGGGAGATATTCAAGTTCCTGATCTCAAGGCGCGCGAGGCGCGCAAAGAAGGCAACGGTACATTCGGAGTAATCATCGTAAAGACGCTCACGCGATGGGCCATCGCGCCATCGATCCTCTGGCGTTTTCGCAAAGCAGTTCGAGAAGCGGACATTATAGGGCTGCATTCGCTTTATAGTTTTCCTGTTTTCGCCGGATATCTCTTATCGCAGGCTCCATCGCAAACCATTCGGAGTATGGCCGCATGGCGTGCTTGCGCCGTTTCAACGCCGGGTAAGCGCTGAAGAAAAAATGGATCTATAACAGTTTGATCGTCAACAGAATTCTCCGCAATGCAGCTGTAATGTTCTTCAGTGCCGAGGGGGAGCGCGACGAGACCAGCGCCTTGAATCTTCGCGTTCCATCTGTCATCGTTCCAGACGGCTTTGATTCCGCGGAATTTTCGGTTCTGCCTCCGCGAGGCCGCTTTCGCGAGCGATTCCTTGGCGGGCACGACGGGCCACTGATACTTTTTCTGGCAAGGGTCAACGCCAAGAAGGGAATCGATGTTCTGATCGCCGCCATGAAAGAGGTAGTTGACCGGCATCCTGATGCACGTCTTGCCGTCGTTGGTCCTCCCGACCCGGCTTCGTTCGGGAAACAAGTGGAGCAGTGGATCGCGGATAGTGGAATCAGTTCTTGCATCGTGGATCCGGGCGCAGCCGATCATTCAATGCGTCTAGAAGCATTCACGGACGCAGATATTTATGCGCTCCCTTCGCACGCCGAGAATTTCGGCTTTTCGGTATTTGAAGCCATGGCATGCGGAGTTCCCGTGGTCGTAAGCGAGACCATCAACTATGCGCATGAGATCGCACAAAGCGGGGCAGGCCTTTCAGTACCACGAAACCCTGAAGAAGTTTCGGCAGCAATCATCCGCCTGCTTGAAGACGAGAAATTGAGGCGGTCCATGGGCGACAGAGGAAAGATCCTCGCAAAGAAATATTCCCTCGAAGAGACGGGCAGAAAAATTGCGGCGACGATTCAGGCCGTGGTCAATCGAAGCCCAATCCCCGAGAATGTGGCGCCCAGGAACCCGGCCAGACTTATTGAATTTCCGCTCCCTCCTCAAACTACAAAGGGCTAGTTGAGCTCCCCACCCCGATCTGCCAAATCGAGTGAAATTGATTTGATTGCAAGCGAAAGCAGGATCTGGAACCGCGCATGAGTCTATCCGGCAAGGCAGCAAAGCTGGGCTTTGGAATTCGATCCGATCGAGGCAGACGCGCGTTGGCGCTTGGCGTGGCTCCGGCGATTGAGCACATCCGGATTCTTAAACTGAAACCCTGGCGGACAATCGTTGACATCGGAGCGAACAAGGGCCAGTTTGCGTTGGCGGCTTTTGCAATTCACCCCTCTGCGGCCCTGCACTCGTTTGAGCCGTTGGCGGGGCCGGCGGCAAAATTCGAACGGATCTTTACGGGCGTACCCAACGTGTGTCTGCATCGTTGCGCGATTGGGCCAGCCAGCACGATTGCCACCATGAATATCTCGGCCCGCGACGATAGTTCCTCTCTTTTGCCCATCTCTGGTGAGCAAACGCGGTTGTTTCCGGGAACCGGTGCAGTGGGCGTGGAGACGGTTCAAGTGAGAACCTTGTCTGAAGTCCTTCATCGTGAGGAAGTCGCATCTCCGGCGCTCCTCAAGCTCGACGTACAGGGATACGAATACCCGGTGCTCCTGGGATGCGAAGAAATGCTTTCTTGTTTCAGGGGTGTATATGTGGAGTGTTCGCTGGTGGAGCTATATACGGGACAGCGTCTGTTCAGCGACATCGATGTCTGGCTTGGCTCCAGGGGCTATCGATTGACCGACATTGGCGATTTAACGCGAGACGCGCATGGCTGTGTTGTGCAGGGTGACTTCTTATTTGAGTCATCGTCCTGATAGCGCCCGACGAGGCGATTGGATTAACCCTCGCAAAGCCGCAAATCCGCGTCGTAGAATTCTCTTAGGGAAACGCGGAGGAAATGTCGGTGCAGGATAGAAGCTCAGGAGGCATCACGATGAATGAAGAAGCGCTGATTTGGCCGAACTTCTATGTTGTGGGCGCGCCTAAGTGCGGCACTACTTCAATCTGGGCCTATCTTAGAAAGCATCCTCAGGTTTTTCTACCGAAATTCAAAGAACCCAGCTATTTTATCTCCGCGCCTCCGCTTCCCGGGTTTGAAGATACCTACTGCAACGGAGACCTGGAGAGGTATCAGGGCCTGTATCGGGAAGCAAACGGCCACAAAGCGGTCGGCGATTGCAGTCCGGGTTATCTCTGGGATCAGAGGTCCGCTCAATGGATTCATGAAGTCCGCCCGGATGGCAAGATCGTGATTTTGCTGCGCGATCCGGTGGACCGGGCATACTCTCACTATTACATGTTCGCGCTGGTAGGCGAAGAAAAGTCGTCTTTCTTCGATGCAGTCAAGCGCGATAATTCTGCCTCATTAGCCGCAGCCAACCAATGGAACAATCATTTGTATCTTGAAACCGGGCTCTACTACGAGCAGGTGCGACGTTACGTCGACATATTTGGCGCGGAACAGGTGGGTATTTATCTCTTCGAAGATATGGAAAAAGATCCTCACGGCGTGATGACGGCGATATGCAACCATATCGGTGTGGACCCCGCCTTGCTGGATGCCGATGAGCTTGCGCAAGTGCACAATGCAGGACGAGTGCCGAGAGTCAAATGGCTGTATGACACCGCGCGCTCGACACTCAGCTTCCAGGCGAGACGGAAGATTCTTCCGACATCTCTACGCCAATGGATGAGGAAGAGTCCTCTCCTCTACAAGCACGACAAGCCTCCCCGCGATGAAGGGGCTGCGAAATACCTGCAATCTGTCTACGAGCCGGACCTATGCCAGTTGGAAGAACTGCTTGGACGTAAATTCCCGGAACTGCGCCGTACCTGGATCTAGATTGGCGGCGAGTCCTTCTCTGGAAGGGATGCAGCTGAATACCATTTACGAATATTGGCCAATGAACCAATAAGAGTTTGGACAATCAGGAGAAATCGTAGTGGACGACGTGCAGATGAACTGGCCAAATTTCTATATTGTTGGGGCGCCTAAGTGCGGCACGACTTCAATTTGGGGATATCTTAGAAAGCATCCCGACGTTTTTTTCCCCAGGCTTAAAGAGCCCAGCTACTTTATGTCGACTCCGCCTCCGGCGGGGCAAGAGAACGAATTTTGCGACGGGAATTTCGGGATGTATCAACGCCTTTATCAGGACGCGAAAGGGTACAAGGTGATTGGGGATGCAAGCCCGGGCTATCTTTGGGACCGGAATGCGCCGGCAAAGATTCACGAGGTCTGTCCACACGCAAGGATCGTGATTCTATTGCGTGATCCGGTTGAGAGGGCCTATTCCGCTTACCTCATGGTGAAGCGTGTCAACGATGAGCCCATCACTTTTCTGGAATTGGTTGAGAGCTATCGTCCAGCAGAGCAGCGTGACAAGGTATGGGGTGAGTCTTCCCACGTTGAACAGGGGCTGTATTACGAGCAAGTAAAGCGCTATTTCGACGCCTTCGGGAGAGAGCAGGTGGGAGTTTATCTCTTCGACGATCTTGAGAAGGATCCGCGCCACCTCGCAGAGGAGATTGCGCGTCACATTGGAATTAATCCGCAATTGCTGAACGCCGGAGATTTTGAGCGCATATATAATCAGACCCGAACGCCGCGATTCGCGATACTATACAAAGTATTCGGGCCCAGAACCAGAGCGTTCCTCAGGACGCGCATACTTCCCCAATCGGTGCGAGAAGGGCTTAATTCCAGCCGCATTTTTTTTAAGTTCGATAAGCCGCCACGCGATGATCGGGCAGCGAAACTGCTGCAGGAGATATATGAACCTGATCTGTGTCGCTTGGAGGAATTGCTTGGCCGCAAACTTCCCGAACTACGAAGAACCTGGAGTTAGAATCCCCTGCAAGGTATTCTTTGAAAGTAGTGAAAATCTCGCGCCGGCCTGTCGCGGGAGCACAAAAGGCCCAGGGAGTTTTTGCTTCATTCGATAACGATCAGTCGCATTAGCAGAGCTTCAGAACGCTTCTTAGACGTGATCGGCGCACCGCCGAATACCAGGAATTAACATTTTCCGCGAAGGGGGTACATGGAGCCTTTAGCTGAAGAAGTCCAAAAAGAGTATTACAGCCGTACCGCTTCACAATATGACACGATGCATACGGCGTGTGAGCACGACGAACATTACGCCGCGCTAAATTTCATTGACCTTCTCTGCGAGAAGGTCGGCCTTGACGGTTTCCTGGATGTCGGGGCCGGTACTGGTCGGGCGGTTCGCTTCCTGCTTGAAAGGGGCCGGAACGTACGCGGAGTTGAACCTGTGGCGGCTTTGATAGACCAGGCCGAGCGACATGGTATTCCTAAGGGTGCGATCGTTGAGGGGTCGGGATATTCGTTGCCATTCCCCGACAAGTCATTTGACGCTGTATTGCAGTGCGGCGTGCTTCATCATGTCGCTGAACCCGAGCGCGTCGTGCGTGAAATGATAAGAGTGGCATCGAAAGCTGTATTCCTTTCCGATTCGAATAGATTTGGTCAGGGGCGGCCCGCGGCAAGATTGCTGAAACTGTTGCTGTGCAAAACGCATCTTTGGAAATCTGCGCGCTATGTTCAGACGAGAGGCAAAATGTATACCATCACTGAAGGTGACGGTCTGGCGTACTCGTATAGCGTGTATGACTCCTACGCACAACTGGCTGAGTGGGCCAGCTCAATATGGTTGATTCCCCTGAGCGAAAACAAGCATCGAGGGCTGGCGCGGAGCTGGTTGCATCCATTGTTGACTTCCCCTCACGTTCTGCTATGTGCATTAAGAACTACGCCGGCGAATTAGTGTTTCGGCCACAACGCAATTCCCCAAAAGCGTACCAGCGCAGAATCTTGGATCAAGACGACTCGATACCGCATTGAGTCGCCGGCTATAGTTTGAACCTGAAGTGTCTGGCTTGAACTGTGCCCGGTGTATGCGAGAACCGGAGGCGGAAAAATAGTATCCGGGTTGAACCGGCCATGCACTTCTTCTTCGTTTGCGCCTTGGTGACGACGAAAAACGCTACTCAGCAATAGCTGCGTTTAACCATTATTAGTAATGAAACAAGATATTTGACAGTCCATCAAGAACGGAAGCCCGAGGTTTGCGGCAACGAATTCGAAACCACATTCCTACTCGCAAACTTTATCGGGGAATTGCGTAACATGGGCCCGCTGTAAGAGCGAGACCGGTATTGGATACTTCGTTAGAGAGGGGAGATAAAAGATGAGCAATAAGAGAGCGTTGGTGTGTGGCGCGGGCGGTTTTATCGGCAGCCATATGGTGCAGCGATTGAAGTCTGAGGGTTACTGGGTGCGGGGCGCTGATTTGAAATTCCCGGACTTCAGCTCTTCTGCAGCTGACGATTTTGTTTTAGCGGACTTGCGGCTGAACACGAGCTGGGAAACGATTCTTGATGAAGGAACCGACGAAGTATACCAGTTCGCTGCGGATATGGGCGGCGCCGGCTACATCTTCACTGGCGAACACGACGGCCACGTAATGCATAACTCGGCAATGATCAATCTGCACGCGGCCGATTACTCAGTACGCCGTAAGGTCGGTAGGATCTTCTATTCATCCTCGGCATGCATGTACCCCGCTTACAATCAAGAGGACCCCCAGAACCCAAAGTGCGCTGAAGAAACCGCCTATCCTGCCGCTCCCGACAGCGAATACGGGTGGGAGAAGCTTTTCAGCGAGCGGCTATATTTCGCGTTCTCGCGGAATTTCGGATTGAATGTGCGAGTCGCAAGGTTCCACAATATCTTTGGCCCCCAGGGAACGTGGCGCGGAGGCAAGGAGAAGGCGCCGGCAGCGCTGTGCCGCAAGATTGCAGAACAGGAAGAGGGCGGCACCATGGAGATCTGGGGAGATGGACTCCAGACGCGCTCATTCCTCTACATTGACGAGTGCGTTGATGCTGTTCGCCGCCTGGTCATGAGCGACTTTCAGGGGCCGGTCAACATCGGCTCTGAAGAAATGGTCACCATCAATCAAATGGCCGAGATGATTATGGATATTGCCGGCAAAAAAGTGTCCATCAAGCACATCCCCGGCCCTACCGGCGTGCGCGGGCGCAACTCTGACAATCGCCTCATTCGCAAGGAGCTTGGCTGGGCTCCATCGCAGAGCCTTTACGAAGGTCTTTCCAGGACCTATCCGTGGATCGAGAGCCAGCTCAAGGCATATCGCGAAGAAACGAAAGAGGCAGTCGCCCAGGCATGATCGAACCTGAATTTCGCAACTGTTCCGGAGCATAGGGAAGGGAGACCTCTGTAACTCCACTTCTCTATGCCGCCGGATGCAGTTATATTTTGTTGTTGCTGAGATGCGTTTTCTTCCCTGAAGGCACAAATCAGTCTGAGCGACCAAGTCATCCATTGTTATCTTCAATCACGTCTGCCGCAGTAAGTTAAAACGCCGCTGGCGACTAACTGGAAACTAATTTGATTCTCATGATTCAGCGTCAGTTCTAATTCATTCATTTCATATCCTCCGGCCTAATTCGGCCTGGAGTTTCAACTCCAATCACATAGGGAATCATTGATGAGTAAATACCTGGCCAGTCTTGAGGCGGAATCTATCGAGATTATTCGCGAGGCGATCGCTCTGGCTGAGAATCCGGTGATGCTTTACTCCATCGGCAAAGACTCCTCGGTCATGCTGCATCTTGCGCGAAAGGCGTTCTGGCCTGCGCCGCCGCCTTTTCCGCTGCTTCACGTGGATACCACTTGGAAGTTCCGCGAGATGATCTCCTTTCGCGACCGCATGGTTCGCGAGATCGGCATGAAGCTGATTGTGAAAACCAATCATCAGCGGATCGCCGAAGGGATTAGTCCATTCACCTGCGACTCCGATCGATATACGACGTTAATGAAGACCGAAGCCTTGAAGCAGGCGCTGGATGAAGGAGCTTTTGACATCATTTTCGGCGGGGCGAGGAGGGACGAAGAAAAGTCGCGCGCAAAAGAGAGGATCTTTTCGTTCCGCTCTCTCGGGCATCGTTGGGATCCGAAGTTGCAGCGGCCCGAATTGTGGAATGTCTACAACACGCGGTTAAATCCAGGCGAGACGATTCGCGTGTTCCCGCTTTCGAACTGGACAGAGTCCGATATCTGGAGCTACGTCGAACAAGAGAACCTTCCCATCGTGTCGCTTTATTATGCCGCGGAAAGACCGGTTGTCAGGCGTTCGGGGCAGTGGCTCATGGTCGATGACGACCGGTTTCCATTGCGTCCAGACGAGGTTCCGGAGATGCGCATGGTTCGCTTTAGAACCCTTGGATGTTATCCCCTCACTGCGGCGGTGGAGAGCACAGCGTCCACAATCCAGGACATCGTACGCGAGACTCTTGCAGCACGCACATCCGAACGCGAAGGCAGGCTGATTGATTACGACCAGCCCGCTTCGATGGAGCGGAAGAAACAAGAGGGCTACTTCTGATGCTGGATATCCTGCGATTTATCACCTGCGGCAGCGTCGACGACGGCAAGTCTACCCTGATTGGAAGACTGCTTTGGGAGTCCAAGCAGGTATTCGACGATCACGTGTCTGCCTTGGAACGCGACACTGCTCGATATGGAACCACGGGCGAGAAGATCGATTTTGCGTTGCTCGTCGACGGCCTTGAGGCGGAGCGCGAACAGAGCATTACCATCGATGTGGCCTATCGTTTCTTTGCCACCGAGCGCCGGCGGTTTGTCGTAGCCGATACTCCGGGTCACGAACAATACACCCGGAATATGGCAACCGGCGCATCCACATCCGATCTTGCCGTGCTGGTGGTGAACGCTCAAAAAGGTTTGCAGGTGCAAACCCACAGACACGCCAGAATCGTTGCTCTTCTCGGCATTCGTCACCTGATCGTAGCCGTAAACAAGATGGATCTTGTCGATTGGGATGAAGCGGTCTTCAATCAAATTGTTGGCGAGCTCCAGCCGTTAGTGCACGAGCTCGGATTCCTGAGCTTTCAACCAATTCCGGTATCGGCACTGAACGGCGATAACGTCACCGAGCCGAACGCACGCTCACCGTGGTACTCCGGCCCAACTTTGCTCGCTTCTCTAGAAGAGGCCGAGGTCGATCGTGGAGCCGGCGATCTTCCGTTTCGAATGTCTGTGCAGTTGGTCAACCGCCCCAACCAGGACTTCCGCGGTTATTGCGGCCGTATCGCAAGCGGCGAAGCGAAGGTGGGTGAGACGGTGCGAATTCTGCCGGGCGGCACTGAGACACGCATCCGATCGATTATTGGCTGGCAGTCGGAACTGCCGGCCGCGTCCGCCGGGAACTCGATTACGCTTTGCCTGGAGAAAGAGGTCGATGTCACCCGCGGCACGGTCATCTCAAGCGCCAGGGAGCCGATCGAATTAAGCGACCAGTTTGAAGCCAAAGTGCTATGCCTTACCGAACACGCCCTGGTTCCGGGACGCAGCTACCTGTTTAAGCTTCACACCTGTCAGGCCGTGGCAAGCATCACCGCCATCAAGTACCAGGTTGACGTCAGGCTGGGTTCGCATTTGGCTGCCAAATCGCTGTCCATGAACGAAATCGGCGTAGTCAACATTTCTACTGACCGCCCGGTTCCGTTTGAACCCTACAATCGATGCCGAAGCCTCGGAAGCTTCATCCTCGTCGACAAGATCAGCAATCAGACGGTCGGCGCGGGAATGATCGATTTCGCGCTGAGAAGAGCATCGAACATCCACTGGCAGGCGGTTGACGTAAACAAAGAATCGCGCGGCAGGCAAATGCTGCAGAAGCCCGCTTGCCTGTGGTTCACGGGACTTTCGGGCTCAGGTAAATCGACAATCGCAAATCTGTTGGAAAAGCGGTTGTTTGCCGCCGCCAAACATACTTATATGCTCGATGGAGACAATGTTCGCCACGGACTGAATCGAGACCTGGGATTTACTGAAGCTGACCGCGTTGAAAACATTAGGCGCGTGACTGAAGTTGCAAGGCTGTTCGTCGATGCGGGACTCATCGTGATCGTTTCGTTCATCAGTCCCTTCCGCGCAGAACGAAGGTTCGCTCGTTCGCAGTTCGCTTCCGGCGAATTCATCGAGATCTTCGTAGACACACCCATCGAGGAGTGCGAACGCCGCGATCCCAAGGGACTGTATCGCAAAGCACGAAGCGGAGAACTGCTGAACTTCACCGGCATCGACAGCGACTATGAGCCGCCCGAGTCGCCGGAGATCCGATTGGACACGATCCTGCACAGTCCGGAAGAGAATGTGCTTAACATTCTGAATCAACTTCAACGCAGGGACCTGGATCTAACCCTGGGCGGATAGCAATCGTGCTGGCGTGGGTGTTCCGATCTAGTAGCGTGACCGCATGATTTTTGTACATTCCCACCCATTCCGCGATGTGGCTGCGGAATGGATGGGGCATCCACATTGGTACAGCTCAAAGGCTCTTGAAATTAATCCCATTAAACCCTACTATATTGGTAGGGAAGGTAATGTTTAAAGCGCTGCACACCAAACTGCCCTCAAGATTTTGTAGGGCAGAGGCATCCGGCGAGTACCAGTTCCAAGCGGCAACGGCGAGGTTTTGAATGGAGATCTTCGCGGGATTCCTGATTGCGGTGTGCATTGCGCTTACGGGAGTTGGAGCCGGTACAATTACCGCGCCCATTCTGATCCTGTTCCTGCATGTCCCCACAGGTGTCGCGGTTGGAACCGCCCTGGCCTATGCCGCCGTGGTCAAGCTCATTGTGGCGCCTGCGCAAATGGTTCGCAAACAGGTGGACTACCGCGTCCTTGGCTTCATGATGCTTGGCGGCATTCCTGGGGTGATCCTGGGTGCGATCCTCTTTCGCGACGTTGCGCATAAGGGCAATTGGGCGCCAGTTTATTGGGTTTTAGGCGGCATCATCGTCTTCTCATCCTGCTGGCACATCTTTCGTTATTTCCGTCCAGCGCCGTCCAAGCGCGTTTCTTCCAGCCGCGCGCCGTGGATTGCGGCTCTGTTGTTTCCTGTCGGCGCGGAGGTCGGTTTCTCATCGTCCGGCGCCGGAGCGCTCGGAACCGTCATCCTGATGAGCCTCACCGATCTTCCGACATCGGTGATTGTGGGCACCGACCTGGCTTTTGGATTAGCCGTTTCGGTCGTCGGCAGCGGTATCCATTTCATTGATGGAACGGGAGACATGGCGCTGCTGACAAAGTTGATCATTGGCGGCGTTCTCGGCGCGATTGTGGGTGTCAGCATCTCCCCGCGTATTCCCCACAAGCATCTTCGCCTCGCTCTATCGCTGTGGCTGCTGTTTATCGGCATTGATTTCTGCTTTAAAGCCGCAAAGTTCTGATCGATATTCCCCGCCGCGACACTGTTTTTTGCCGCCAGTTGTTCCGCTGACCCGATCTGGGAAAAGACTGCGCCCGCTCAGCAACCGCCGGCCACTGAAATTACCCCCGCGAACTTCGATCAAGCTCTGATCGGAGTCTAACGCCAACGCCCGGCGTCGGAGCCACCGACCATGGCCCCGGGTCGTTCCACACCTCGACCCGCGCCCGCCAGGAGGCGTCATCGCCGTCCGAGGCCTTGGGCCAAAGGACGGTCCGCAGGTCGTCGGCGATGACCAGGTCCAATAGGGCGTCGAACGGCGGCTTCCCCTGTTCGGCGGCGATCGATCCGACGTCCCGCCAGCTCAGACCCTCGTTGGCGGCAGCATAGGTGTCGCCGATGATGTAGTTGGACCAGTTGGACAGGCGTCGGAAGACGCCCGCCCCCTCCGAGTGGGCCAACTCGTCCAACTGGTGGCGGACTGCCGGATCGCGGAGTTTCTCCATGCGCTCTTCGGCCGGGAGCCCCATCACGTCCCCCCAGCCGGGAATGAGGAAGAGGGCACAGTGTGTCCGAAAGCTCATGTTCATGGGAACCAGCGTGGGCATGGTCAGGGCGATGATCCTCCCTCCGGCGGCCGGCCGCCCGGGCCGAGGCCTCGAGCTGCCGAGGGTCTTGTCCGGCGTGCGCGAATCAACCGTGAGCAGGTTCCAGTTGAGCGGCCGCGGGCTGTCGTGGACATGGGACACCATCAGCTCGATCTCCTCGTCGCTGAACGAATCGAGGCACCCGTTGGTGATGTACTCGAGAGTGGTGCCGGGGTGGTCACGCACCACTTCGCAGAAGGCGAGCATCTCCCGTCGATCGGCGTTCGGGACGAGATCGGGTTTCCGTCTCCGTCGGAGTGGGTCCGGGACTGGGAGGAGGAGAAGCCGAGGCCCCCGGCTTCATCGACTCGGCGAGCAGGCGGGACATCGCGGCGACCTCATCGTCGGCGAGCCACCTCGGACGACCTCTCGTCGCCCATCACCCAACGGCGGAGTGCGCAGTGTCCGACCAGGAACCGGCGTTCACGCCGAGCCTCCCTCCAGCCTGCTCAGGTACTCACCGAACCACGTCCAGTCCCAGGGGATGCCGCTCTCCAGAGCGACAAGGGGCATGCCTTCGACCTTGGCCATCATCCGCCGGATGTAGTCGTGGTCGCGGCCTTGATCGGTGCCAGGGTGAAGCCGCAGTTCCCCCCGATGACGGGGTCACACCATGCAGGTTGGACGGGGAGGCCGACGGGTCCCAGAACAGCTGGGCGTCGTAGTGGGTGTGGGGGTCGATGATCCCCGGGGCCACCACCAGGCCGTCGGCGTCGAGCTCGGTGGCGCCGGCTCGTCGACCTGACCGACGGCGACGATCGCGCCGTGCGGATGCCGACGTCGGCGCGGCGCCCGGCGCGTACCCGTGCCGTCCACCACCAGGCCGTTGCGGATCACGTAGTCGAGCATGTGCTGTCCTCCCTGGCTGAGACGGCGCGGCGCCGTTGTCGGTTGGCTCGGACCCTGCGCTCGGGGACCCAATCCTGAACCTGACAGACCGTCAGTTTATGGCACCAACGGGCAAGGACGCAGGCTGGAGGGCCGGAGCGGCGATGCTAGGTTCCGGGCATCGACCACCTCTGGTTCCAGGACCACCTCCTTCCTGCCGCCGTCATCCTGCTGGGGGCGGGGCTCCTGGTGCGGTTCGCCCACTGGTTGGGGCAACCGCCGACGGGGGTGGATCGATGCCCAGATGCGAGGCCAGATCGAATCGGGGTCGGTCGCCTCCGAGAGCCTCAAACGGTCCCGAGGGGTGAGCGAGGCGATCGAATGGGCCGTGGTCGCCCTCACCTATTTCGTGGGGGTCATCCTGGCCCTCGACCGGCTGGGCCTGCCCCTCACCACGCTGGTGGCTCCGGCCACGGTTGTGGGCATCGGTCTCGGTTTCGGCGCCCAGCAGATGGTGGGAGACCTGCTCGCCGGGTTCTTCCTCTTTGCCGAGCATCAGTTCGCCTTCGGTGACGTGATCCGTTTGTCCGTGCCCGGCCAGACAACAGGCATCACCGGCACAGTCGAGGAGCTCACCCTCCGGGTGACCAAAGTGCGCACGGCTCAAGGTGAGTTGGTGGTCGTGCCCAACAGCGCTCTCCGTCAAGTCACCAACCTCTCCAAGGACTGGTCGAGGGCGGTCGATCGACATCCCCGTACCGGTGACCGAGGATCTCGACTACGTACCGCCCTTTGAAGGAAGTAGTGGCGGAGATGGCGGCCGATACCCAGTGGAAGGACCTGCTTCTCGGCGGCGCCGGTAGTGGCCGGCGTCGAGACCATCGACGTGGGGTACTGAAGGGTTCGACCGGGCAGGTCGCCGACCTGCCCCGCATCGCCGACGAGTGTTCGCAATCGGAGCGGCGGGCGGCGGACGCGGAGCGCGAATTGGTGGAGTGGAAGAAGGTGAAGTTCATGGCCGAGCGCGTGGGCCAGGACTTCGATGCGTTGATCATCAGCACGACCAAATTCGGCCTGTTCGTCGAACTGGCGGAGCTGTTTATCGAGGGCCTGGTGCCGATCGACACGCTGCCCGGCGATCAATATATGTACCACGAGAACGTCCGCAAGGTGGTGGGCAAGCGCACCCGGCGCGAGTTCTCGATCGGCGAGCCGTGCGGGTGATTCTCGATCGCGTGGATGCCAACGAGCGAAAGCTGCAGTTCTCATTGTTGGAGGAGACGCCGATGGGGCGGAGGCGGAAGAAGTAGAAGGTCCGCGGCTGACTAGCTGGCCACCGGTTGCTCCGGCGCGGTGCTCAAATACTCGAGGATCTCCTGCTCGCGTTGGTGGACTTCGAGCAGAATCGGTTCGGCCATGCGAGCGTAGTCTTGCGGCGAGTGGACTCTGCGGGCTTTGAGGAGGACTCGCCGCAGATTGCCGATGCATTGCTCCGCGAGAAGCATCTGGTCGTCGTTTTGAATCACGGTAGCTCCAGTTCCACGATACCGCGTTTTCGGAAACCAAGAACGCACTACCTGTTTAGGTGCCGCTCATCCTCCAGTTCTACTATTCCGCCCGCAGTGCCACTACCGGATTCACTCGCGACGCGCGATGGGCGGGCACGTAACTGGCGGCGGCCGCGGCTCCAGTAGAACGGCCGACACCGCGGAGTAGGTGAGTGGATCGACGGGGCTGATTTCGAACAACAGAGACTTGAGGATACCCGTCAGGGCCGCGGCGGAGCCCGGCCGATCGCTACGCCGGATGACAGCCAGCAGCAGTCCGTGGCGGACCACCATGCCCTGGAGCGCGGTCTGTCGGGGCGCCCAGGGCGATGCGAATTCCCATCTCGCGGGTCCGCTGCGACACCGAGTAGGAGATCACGCCGTAGATCCCGACGATCCCCAGCAGCAACGCCATCCCGCCGGCGACCGCGAGCATGACCAGCGTGAAGGAACTGCGCGCCATGGATTCGCCGTACACCTTCTCCATGGTGCGGACGCGCGCGATGGGGAGGTCGGAGTCGATGGACCATACGGCCTGCCGGGCCTGCTGGAGAAAGCTGCTCGGAGCCCGCGCGGTTGGTGCGCACGGCGAAAACCACGCCGCGCTGGACGAAGGTGGCGTTGCCCCAGAAGTTCGTCATCAGGACGGCCGAAATCGACGGTGGCGGGACCTTCTGATCGGCGCCATCGAGGCGCACGTCGGCAAGCCCGACGATCTTCGCGCCACGAGTCTTTCATCCCTTCGCGAATGCGTTTGCCGAGCGCCGCCGAGGGATCGTGCCACATCTCGCGCGCCATGTTCTCGGAGACGATGCCGATGTTTCGCTGGTCGTAGATGTCGGTC
>CAWILB010000050.1:0-92689 GCA_963836635.1 uncultured Acidobacteriaceae bacterium
CAGCACGGCTTCGAACGATCAAATTTTTCCTTCGCCATAAAAGTCCTGAATCCCTTTCGTAGCTCGTGCTTCCCGTTGAACCTCGGGGCGCCGGCGTTCCGGCTCCAGCCCCAAAAACCAGTGGTCAGTGATCAGTTGTCAGTGATCAGTTTTGCCTTGCTTCTACTTGCCTCAGCGGTTCGATCCGGCAATCTCCGGCTGACCACTGTTCACTGATCACTGACCACTGTATTTCAGTAATACGCGTACGCCTTCAAATACCGCTGCCGCAATTCCACCGGCACTTTTTCAACCAGCCGCAGATAACGCTCGCGGGTCAATCCCTGGTCACTCACTGGAAGCGCCGCATACAGCGTCTGCGCTTCCTTTCCCAGCAGCCCGCGGTCCAGAATCGTCTCGTAGTCGCGAACCCTCAATTTGGCCCGTTTCACCCGATTGAGAAAAACCTCAACCTGGCTGGAGTCGAACGCCGAATCGATAAGCGCGTGAAGCTTCTTAAAGCTCTTCTTCGTTCTGGACTGCGATCGCTACCTGCTCAAACATCCAAAACCCTCAAAAGCAGCTTTTAGCTGTTACCAATTAGCCTTTAGCTCCATCCCACTCGCGCCAGCCGCTACCATCAATTCGACCACAGTAAAGCTAAGAGCTAATGGCTAATAGCTGCAACTCTGGAGCGGGAGACGGGGATCGAACCCGCGACCAACAGCTTGGAAGGCTGTGACTCTACCACTGAGTTACTCCCGCCCGAAAATCAGTG
Source organism: uncultured Acidobacteriaceae bacterium (assembly GCA_963836635.1). GTDB lineage: Bacteria > Acidobacteriota > Terriglobia > Terriglobales > Acidobacteriaceae > Telmatobacter. The sequence goes on from CAWILB010000050.1 coordinate 758, forward strand.
GTCAGTGATCAGTGGACAGTGATCAGTCTTTTCGTGCTAATGGAAGCCTCAACGCCTTCCCGGCTCATGCCGCAACTGACCACTGACCACTGTTCACTGACAACTGCACTTCTGGAGCTGATGACCAGGATTGAACTGGTGACCTCTCCCTTACCAAGGGAGTGCTCTACCAACTGAGCTACATCAGCCCGCTAAACTTCCGCCTTTTGGCATTCAACTTCAATGCTGTCGGCCAAAGAATATTGCCAAAACTTCAGGGGCTAAAGCCCCACTGTCTTTCTTCTCTGCATTCGGCGCGACTAAAGTCGCGCCCTCATACAAAACTCGCTGGGACCCGATGCAAAGTGCCTGGCAACTGGCGGCAGCTAATCTTCTTTCCGCCTGATCCGGTCTGCCTGCATCGCCACATAGGTTCGAAACGCAAACAGGCCCAGAATCACAACCGGAATCAACCTTACCTGCACCGGCCGGCCATGCACTATCACACTGCCATCGCCAACCGTAAACCAAGCCACAACCGCCAAAATCACAAACATCGCCAGGGCTACCGGGTACTTCTTTTCCAGGTCGCTTCCTGAGCGCTTTGCCCGATCGACTTCCCGCCTCTTTCACGGGATCACGATCCAATCGCGCTTCCTTCGCCATCCCTCAGCGCCTCAAAACCCTTCAGATCCCTTCGCAGCCGTCCAGGTCTCGGCTCGATCCCTGACCCCTGTTCACTGACCACTGCTTTTATGGTGCACAGGGGAGGATTCGAACCTCCGTAACTCGAATGAGTGGCAGATTTACAGTCTGCTGCCATTAACCGCTCGGCCACCTGTGCCCAATTACCCAGCCAATTCCTCTGGGTGCCCCATCCTAAACGCGCCTTTTGCGTTCAGGGTGGGAAACCACCAACTCCCACCAACCCGAACTCCGTTTCCTACCCGCTTCCGCGCACGCCCAACCCCCGGATGGACCTCCGGAATTGGGCAGCCTGCACCTGAAGTGGAGTCACTGCGGAGAACAGGCCCGGCATACTCGAACCTCAAATACCGGAAAAACCCTGCCGTTACAAGCTCCGTCTCCCGTTCCGTTTTATGGAGCTGGCGAAGGGATTTGAACCCCCGACCCTCTGATTACAAATCAGATGCTCTACCAGCTGAGCTACGCCAGCTCTTTTAAGAACGATTGCGCGGCAGCCATAAGGTTTACCGCCCAGCCGATCCAACCACCGGAGACCATTTCCGGAAGCCCGAATGACGCGCGGACACACAGCCGCTCCGCGCACATCACGGCACAGAAACTAAGGTTAGCATACTGGAAACGGTGGGGCAAACCGGCACTTCAACTCCACTTGCTGCAAGTTGAAGAATTGCCTTGACACAAGCAATGGACCGGGGGAACCTTGCTGTCAGGGCCCACTCTCCTAAAAAGGTGAATACATGAATATTTCCAGGGTTTTCCCTGCCTGCACAGTTGCGCTGGCGCTCCTGACCGGCGCCGTGGCCAGTGAGATGCACCCACAAGCGCCGTCTCCGCGCAAGACTCGCATTGCCGTAATGGACTTCGACTACGCTACAGTCCAATCCGCAACTTCGGCCATGTTCGGCACGAATATCGACGTTGGCAAAGGAATCACCGATCTCCTCGTCACCGATCTGGTAAAGGACGGCACCTACTCCATCATCGAGCGTTCGGCCCTTGACAAGATTCTGAAGGAACAGAACTTCTCGAATTCCAATCGCGCCGACCCCACCAGCGCGGCCCAGATCGGCAAGCTGCTTGGCGTTGATTACATCATCGTGGGCAGCATCACCGAGTTTGGCAACGAAACCAAGAACACCGGCATGGGTGGAGGGGGCGGCGGCATAGGCGGATTTGGATTGGGCGGATTCCACCACTCCAACTCCAAGGCCAACGTTGCAATCACCGCCCGCATCATCAACATCGACACCGGGGAGATCCTGGGCGTGGCCGATGGCAAAGGCCAGTCTTCGCGATCTTCCACCTCGCTGCTTGGCGGCGGCGGCAACTGGCACGGCTTCGGCGGCGGCGGAGCCGATTTCGGCTCCAGTGACTTCCAGCAAACCATCATCGGCGAAGCCACCAAGGCTGCCACCGATCAATTAAGCACCGGCTTGGTTGCCGATTCGCCCAAATTGCCGGTGCGCACCATCACGGTCGAGGGTCAGGTAGCCGCGGTCGACAGCGGCCAAATCATTATCAATGTTGGCGCCAAGACCGGCGTCAAGGTCGGCGATCAGTTCAACGTTCTCCGCGTCACCAAGGAGATCAAGGACCCTTCGACCGGCAACGTTCTGCGCAGGCTCACTTCTACCATCGGCGTTATTAAAGCGACCGATGTAGACGACGTTTCGGCAATCTGCACGGCTGTTTCCGGTACCGACTTCAAGACCGGCGATCTCGTCAAGACTGTTGTCCAGTAGTCCACACCAGAATCGAAAATGCCCGCTGCGATTGCGGCGGGCATTTTTGTTTACTGAAAGCTCCGCTTATCTTCCCAGGAACTTCTCCAGTGTCTTGATCTCTTGTTCTGCACGATCCAGGGATTCGTTGGCCGTGGGCAAGTCTCTCTCTCTCATTGCCCGGTCCGCGTCGCGCAAGTCGCTACTCATCCTCGACATTGAAGCCAGAATGTCCCTCCGGATATCGAGCCCCTGCGCCTGCTGCTGGCTACGAATCTGCTCCACACCGGCGGCCGCGGCCTCAGCGCGCGCGTCGAGGTCTGTAAAGCGGAGGCGCGCCTGGCGAATCTCATCAGGTGATGGGCCGGCTGGCTGCGCCGGAGCCGGCTGCGACAATTGCGTGCCAGCATCGCCATTTTGCGGCTTGCCCGCCGAAGAGACCTTTGAGCCCCCGGCGCCCGTATTTGCTCCTGCGGCGGGATTGGCATTTGCAGCGTTAGTTACCAGACCGCCCGAAGGTGTGTTTGCAGCGATGTTGCTTTCCTGACTGCCCGCAGGGTTGGCCACGCGGGTCGGCTGAACGTGACTCGGCTGAACGTGACTCGTTTCTACGGTTGTTTTGGTGTTATCGTCGGCTGCTCCGGATTTTTGACCTGCGTACATCGCATAGAAGCGCGGCAGCACAAGCCCCGCGGCCACCAGCAGCAGCACTACAGCCAGAGCTCCGATAGCAACCCACATGGTCCGATGACTCTTGGCAGGCTGCTGCTGGACCGGCGGTCCCGTTACCGCAACCGGGGTGAACACCGGCTGCGGAACCGCCTGCATTACAGGCTGCACTAATGTCTCCGCGCGCATTGGCGCCGGCTGCGCATGGCGCAGCGTCTTAAGCGCGCTGCGAAACTCTTCCGCCGTCTGGAACCGCTGGCATGGATCCTTCGCCATAGCGCGCATCACAATGTCGCTCAGGGCCTGCGGAATAGCCGGATTCACCTCCGCCGGAGGTTTCGCTGTCTCGTTCACATGAGCATTCAGAACGCTGTATGAGGTGTCGGCCTCGAACGGCGTTCGGCCAGTGAGCAACTCGTAGAGCGTCACGCCGAACGAGTAAATATCCGACCGGGCATCGATCGTGCCTCCCCGAATCTGCTCCGGCGACATATAGTGGATGGAACCTATCGTTGTGCCGGGACGCGTCAGATTCATATCGGTCGTGGACTTCGCAATTCCGAAATCCATCAGCTTGACCACCCCATGCGAGGTAATCATGATGTTGGCCGGCTTGATGTCGCGGTGCGTCACGCCTCGGCCATGAGCGTAGCTGAGCGCGGCCAGCGCCTGGGTGGCATAGTCCAGCAGTGTCTCCAGCGGCGCGTGTAATTGCGGCTCCAGCTTTTCAAGTGTGGTTCCTTCCACGTACTCCATCACCATCGCAAACTGGTTGTCCACCTGGAACGCTGTGCGTAACTGCGCGATGTTGGGATGCTCAAGAGTGGCCAGCGTTCGGATCTCTGACATGAACCGGGCCGTAAGCTCCGGGTCCTGGGCAAAATCGGGAAGCAGGATCTTCATCGCATCTACCCTGTTCGAGATGTTGTTCCGAACCTTGTACACGCGACCCATGCCGCCTGCCCCGATCTGCGCGAGAATTTCATACTCGCCCACGCGTTGCAAATTTTCCTGTGCCATCGGATGGCCTCCTTGGAGCAATGCTCGCGATATGTTGGAGCGATGCCGGTGCAATAGGATTGCGGGGAAGTTCTTTCGGGGGCCCTTAGTTTGGAGTGCTTCGAGTCTACTCCTGTCGAGTGAAATCGAGCCAGAAAATCTGTTTGGGACAGGGGACGGGTTTGAAGGGTGCAAGCCCGGTTAAACTTCGGGTTCCAGATCTAGCTCCCCGCATCAACCTCAGGTCTGCGCCACCAGCACCAGCTGCTCCTCCTGCGAACGAAGAATTGCAGCTAACAGGGTAGATCATTTGGGTGCCGTAGATCATTGGAGCGCACGCGAACAATCTCATCTCAATTTGAAAAGAAGGACCACAAAAAGGCGCGCGCCGTAGGCGCAAAGTATGTTAGCCCTGCGCTTCAGCGTGGGGTGAGGACAAAGTAAAGAAAAGAAAGTCCCATAGGGACGGCACGATTCACGGCCTTGATCGCATGATACGAAAGTTGCAATGCGCGAAGAATCTGCTTGCGCCGACGCCGCATAAGGAAGATGATTCTGGTGCCTCCCCGACAAAGGTTTGTTTGGCTCTGAAATTAGGAGAAGCCGCATGCGCAGGTTTATTGTCACGATTCTGCTTTTGGCGTTTTGCCCAATCTTTTTCGCTCAACAGGTCTTGAATAACGACACCGTTATCAAGATGGCTAAAGCGGGACTGTCGGACGACACTGTCGTCACAACGATCAACTCTTCGCCGGGGACATATGACACAACTCCGGATGGTCTAATCGCTCTTAAGCAGGCGGGAGTGAGCGACAAAGTGATCGCAGCAGTCGTCAACAAGGGGGCAGCACCGGCGGCTGCACTTACGCCGCCAGCGGCAACGCCAGCGGGGGTAACGCTGCCCGGGGGCAATCCAGATCCTTCCACCGCTCCAAGCACAGGTACCGCGCCCGCAGACGAACCCTCCGACCAGGGGACCGCGAAGGGCTCGAGACCGGTCGTAGCCGGGTCTCGCGTGGTGATCGCGCCGATGGGTGGATTCGAAACCTATTTCGCAGCCGCCGTTCGTGAAAAGGGTGTACCGATCACCCTGACCCTTGACAAGGCTTCCGCGCAGTACTTCCTCGTCTCCACCAACACTGAGTGGGAGGGCTTCGTATACGGGTCTGGTGCCAACTGGAATAGGGCGGGCGGAGCCGCTGGGGCCTCTGCAAGTTCCACACGAGGACTTGAAGCAAGCATCATGCTGATCGATGCAAGAACGAAAGATGTCATCTGGGCATATGAGGTTCATAAGAGCAGTCATGGAGCCTTGCTCTTCGGCACCTTCGGCGCCCGCGGCCAACAGTCCATCGCCGAAGCATGCGCCAAGCACCTCAAGGAGTACATCGAGAAGGGCAAGTAGCTTCCACCCACCACGATGGAAAATCAGGGCGCGCCGCGCGCCGGAGGCGCAGAGGATGTTAGCCCCGCGCTTCAGCGTGGGGTAAGCGAATATTCAAAAGGCAGTCCCGCAGGGACGGTGCAGACATGGCGCATACATACGCAAACAATTTCATCCACTGCATCTTCAGCACCAAGGACCGCGCGCCACTTATGCGCCAGAACGAATGGGCGCCCTTTACGCTTACTTCGGCGGTATCGCCAAAAGCGAGGGCTTCGACTTGATCGTTGCCGGCGGAACAGCCAACCATGTTCATCTGCTTTTTGTCCTGCCCGCTTCGCACTCTCGCTCACGCTGTACAAAAGCTTAAAGGCAGCTCCTCCCGATGGATGGGGCCCGTTTCCGCTGGCAGGAAGGATACGGAGCCTTCAGCGTCAGCCCATCGCAGGTTCCCGTCGTCAAGACATACATCCAAAACCAGGATCAACACCATCGCAAGCAGAATTTCGAAGAGGAGTTCATCGCCCTGCTCCGGAATTGCGGCGTTGCAATATGATCCCCGATATGTATTTGGGTGAGCAGCAGGAGCAACGTCCCTACGGGACTCTGGTTCCAATCTGCCACTTTTCCCCACGCTGAAGCGCGGGGCTAACATACTTTGCGCCTACGGCGCGCCGCGTCGCCTCCCGCTACGGCCTCTCCCCCAGGTGTTAGGGTATTTCTTGACGGCTCATCCCGTCACTAATGCACCGGCGCACGCGCAGAACGCTCCTGATCGTCGCCGCGGTCCTTGCTCTTCTGGCCGTGGCGGTCTTTCTACGCTCCAAGGCCCCACCCGAGGCCGCGCGCCTGCTGCCCGAATCCGACGGCATTGTCTACATCAATCTCAAGCCCATCCGCGCCTTCTTTCACAAGGACCTGAATCCGCCTAAGCCGGTGCCGGAGTACCAGCAGTTCATTGACGCGACCGGCATCGACTGGGAACGCGACCTCGACCAGGCCGCCATCGCCCTGCACCGCATGGACGATCCCAATGGGCCCAATGGCCCGGTGGCCTACTCAATGGTGCTGGTGGGCCGGCTCACCGGCAAAAAGCTGAATGCATGGCTCGAGGGCCATGCCACCTCGCGCGAGGACTACGCCGGCAAAACCATCTACAACATTCCCTCCGAGGGCCGCACTGTGCGCGTGGCGCAAATCGGCTACGACATGCTGGCCATCAGCAACACGCCCACACCTGAGCAGATTCACTCCATCATCGACCGCCATCGTTCCGCGGCGCTGCCCTTCTCCGGCTCGTCGCTGCTCGAGCAGCACTACCACGATGTGCCGCTGCTCAGCGTGGCGTGGGGTGTGGGCCAGATTGGACTGCCCTTCAATGAGCGCGGCGCCATCAACATCTTCGGCTTCGAGCTTCCTCTGTCATCGGACGCAACCATCGTCGCAAGCCTCTCGCCGGAGCTGCCCGTACCAGGCAAGGTGGGCGCGCTGCGCATGAAGGTGGAAGAGTTCGCGCGAAGCGAGCAAGAGGCTGCTACCCAGGCGGCGGACCTGGACGCGCTCATTTTGCTGGCGCGCGGATTCTCGGCGCCGCTGGGCGAGAACTCCGCCAACAACGCGCTCAAGCTGCTGCTGAAAGACGCCAGCGTGGCGCGGCACCGCGACCGCGTCGTGGTAACTGCATCGCTGCCGGCCGGGTTCCTGGCCAGTCTGCAGCAGTAAGCAGTGAAGCAGGTCAGCAAGTTAGCGAGTCAGCAAGTCAGCGGGATACAAATCCAGCCTCGCCAGGCCGAGCCAACCTATTCATGGCCCATGTTTGACCGGGGCCATGAACAACGCGTTGTCATCCTGACCAAAGGTCGCCACAGCGACCGCAGTCGACGCACCCGCAGTCGCATTCAAAAACGCAACAGGCACCGAAGGACCTCGCTTTGGCCGCCAAGCCACCCGTCAATATTGCGAGCTTGCCCACTCGCTGACTTGCTGACTTGCTGACATGCTGACTCGCTAACCTGCTTTCCCGCTACTTCCCCTTCAGCCCCAGCGCATCCACCGTCTGCGGATCCACGATTGAATTGCCCATCGCATCCTTCACCGCAACGCCAAATCCGTTGTGGTAGTCCCACATGGCCCAGCCAATTCCGTCAGCCTCGAGCGCCGTCCGCATATCGCGAATCCAGTTGGTGCGCGACACCGGGTCGGAGTGCTCGCGGAAGGCGCCAAACTCGTTGCATGTGAGCGGCACGTTGTTGGCCTTGCCCCACGCCGCGGCCTCGTCGATCAGCAGCCGGATGTGATGCGCGTCCCAGTGATCGAGCCAGTAGTTCTCAAGCTGGAATCGATCGGCAAGCTCGGGAACCAGCTTGAGGCGATCCTCCATCGTATCCTCAGTCGCCGGATAAGGAATGTCGTGCGTGTTGATCCACCATGGTGATCCCCAACCCGCGCCCTGATGCGTGAACTGGATGGGATCGTAGAAGTGAAAGTTGTAAATCACATTGCCGTCGGGCAGAGTGTGCATGGCAAGCAGATCGGCAAGGCCGGAGTAATTGGCCCCGGTGGCAATAATGGTTTGCCGCGACGCAACAGCGCGAATAGCCGCTGCCACCCTGGCCTGAACGCCAGCCCAGCGATACGGATCGTTTTGCTCCGGCTCGTTGAGTATTTCAAAAAAGACCCGATCGGGATCGCGATCGGCATAATGGCCGGCGAGCTTTTGCCACATCGTTACAAAGCGGTCCACAGCCTCGTTGTTGTTGCGCATGGCCTGCTTGTAGCTGTCTTCGGGGTGCACGTCGACAATTACAGCCATGCCATGGCCGAGAATTCCATCCACGGCCTTGTCGAGCCGCGCAAGAAAGTCGCTGTTCGATTCCCGCCGGCTGAATGACTCTGTGAGCGGCACGGCATCGATGCTGATCCGCACGTGGTCAAAGCCCAGCCGCGCCATGGTGGCAAAGTCTTCAGGGGTTGTCTCGTGGTCAGTGTAGCTGGCCGAGTAGTCTTCGGGGTGCTGCGCAAACCAGATTGAAGCGTTGATTCCGTGCCGCAGATGCTGCGCGCGGGCGAATGCGGTTTGAACGTCGGCTGCGCGGTCTTGTGCGAATGCCGAGAGAGCACAGGCGAAAAAGAAAACCAGAAACGGTGAACGGAAACGCACGGCAATTCCTCCCCTTGAATCGAACCCGATAAAGATACTACGCCGAAGGACCATGCGGCCTTCTTGCAGAATGCGCCCGAAAGTTCGACAATTTCCCAGGCACTTCGAAAGCAGGCAGCGGCATGTTCAAGGTCCGGATTCGCACGGCTACCGGTTTGGCGATGGTCTTCGCACTTGTGTGCATCGCCGCCGGAAGCGCTATGACAACGGCCCAGGCCGCGGGACGCACAAGCGCCAACGATCAATGGCTGGCATCCACAAGAACGCTCTACTACTCCACGGCAAAGGCAGGGCTGGGCGGCTTCGTCTGCGCCCTGCGCCCGGATTGGCGAACCCTGTTTCTGAGCGCCCAGAACACGAGCGCCCTGTCCACTGAGAGCGAAGCGAAGCTGACTCTATTGAATAAAGTCAAGCTCACCCTGCACGCGCGCATGGAGGGCGGTTCAACGCTGGATTGGGTCCCGCCGGCGGATCCCGGCGGCTCGGAAAACGCAAGCATGCTCGACCAGTTACGCAGTGCAACCAATCAGACAATTGTCGACGGCTTCCTGCAATTCTGGATCCCTTTCGTAGACGGCACAGTCATTCCGGACGGCTCAAACGGCATGGAGTTGACCCCGACCGCAGACGGCGGCATGCGGATTCACGCAGTGGACAAAGATACCCAGGTATCAGAACTCTTTGACAAGGACCGCGTCCTGAAAGAGTACGACGTAGTCTTGACCGACGCGGAAGTGGACTTTGCTCCGGAGTTTGCCAGCACCGACTTGGGGCTGCTGGTGTCGCATTTCCACGCAATCATCCGTCCCAAGGCGAGTGGGGCGCCGACGCAGGAAATGAATGTGAGAGTCACCTACAGCACTATCGACAGCTTTCCTATCCCATCGAGGCTCGATATGACGGTCATTGGAACAGGCACGTTCAACTTCACGCTCGACGGCTGCACCGTGACACGGCAATAAGCCCTTCAAAGCAACGGCTCCCGAAGAGGGAGCCGCAGCTTCAGTCAAGAAACATTTCGCCTATTGCCCTGAAGTCGCCTTGCCGGGGTCGGAGTCCGCGAGTTGCGCGTATGTCATGCGCAGGTACTTGTGCGGATTGACCGGCACATTGTGCACCCTGACTTCGTAGTGAAGGTGCGGGCCGGTGGCACGGCCTGACTGGCCCACGTAGCCGATAATCTGCCCGCGATTAACATGCTGCCCAGGCAGAACGGCAATCGCAGAAAGATGGCCGTATACGGTCAACAGATCGTGGCCGTGATCGATTACCACTTCGCGGCCGTAGCCGGCGCCCATGGAAGCATCTGAAACGTCGCCGTCGCCGGCTGCATGAACCGGAGTGCCGTATGGCGCGTCGATATCGAGGCCGCTGTGGAACTTGCCCTCGCCGTTGATGGGATCCAAACGCTCGCCGAAGCTCGATGCGACGGGACCCTGCACCGGCCAAAGCGATGGAGCATCGGCAAAGACAGTCCAGTCGCCACTGAAGCTGGGCGTAAGTCCCCCCTCAAGCGCGCGGGCAACCCGGCCTGAGAGCGCATCGCTGCGCAGTGCGTAGAACTGGTCGATGGTATTTGCGAATTGCTGCTGGCTCAATTCGTCATTCTGCGTCTGGCCAGCCATTGAAGGAGCTACTGCTTTGGCAACCGGTGCCTCAATGTGAGGAGTTGCGGCCGGGCGATTCGGCTTCAAACCATAGAGAGCTGTGACTTCGTTGGCCAGCGCGCCCAATGACGCCACCTGCACACTGCGGTCGTGGGCAATCTGCGCCATCTGGTTGTAATCCTTGCGCAGCGTATCGCGCTCATGAAACACCTGGTTGTAACGTTCGGTCTTCATCAGCATGCGGGTATAGGAGCCCGCCAGGCCCACGATGGTGAATGCTCCAACCACCGAGGCCACTACAAAGCCGTACGCATAATGCAGAGGAAGCGGAATCTTGCGAACTCTTCCGTCTTCATCCCGCGCGACAAACAGAATGTAATAGCGCTTGCGTAGCATGCTGCTGCCCTTCATCCTGCAATCTGCAAATCCGCAATTCGCCAATTAACTTGGAATGGCGCAAATTCGCGGGCCTCGCGACCCATTAGTAACAACAAACGTGCACCAGTGCGTAGTTACTGGAACTTCGGTAAAGCCTAACAAACCAACCTTTGCCGGGTCAACCTATTTCATTAGGCGAAAATGCCGCTGGATCAGCAATTTGTCGCAGTCCTGCAACATTTTCGATTCGCCTTCAGCTCCCAAGCCTACCTAAGGTAAGACGCTGCAGCGGCTCGGGACGTCTACTGCTGTCGCCCCCGGATTTTCAAGGCCAACGAAATCAACAGCTTCCGCCCGCCGCATTCCCCTACCTACTGAATCGGCGCAATCTGAACCAAACTTGAGGCCACCTTCCGCGCTGGGCAGACTGCTCCGGGCCGCGCGCCAGAGTTGTATCCTCAATCCATGGAGCACTTACGGTGAGTGAGAGGGCTCGAATCACCGGCCATAAGAAACCTGTCAGGGTGGTTGCGGGGCGCGAAGGCGAACTTGGCCTGCTTGCCCGCATCCGCGCACAGGCAGGGGACGCGGCAACCGGGCGCGATCTGCGCCTGGGCATCGGCGACGACTGCGCGCTCCTCAGGGTGAGAACCGGCGAAGAGCTTGCCGTCACCACCGACTTTTCGATCTCAGGGCGGCATTTCGAGCTCGCCTGGCACCCGCCCGAGGCGATCGGGCACCGCACCCTGGCCCGCGGATTGAGCGATCTGGCAGCGATGGGCGCCCGGCCAGTGGCGGCGTTTTTGTCGCTGGGCCTGCCGAAGGCACTGGGGCGCAAACGCCACGGCGTAAAAAGCGCGGCTCGGGCCCCATGGATCGACCGCTTTTTCGACGGCCTGTTCGCGCTTGCCCGTGCGTTTGAAACTCCCCTTGCCGGGGGCGACCTGGCTGAATCGCCTGTCGCAGTGGCAGATATTATCCTGCTCGGGGCGGTCGGCCGCGGCAAGGCTATGCTCCGCTCGGGAGCCTACCCCGGCGATCTGATTTACGTCACCGGCAGCCTGGGAGGAGCGGCGGCAGGTCTCGAAATCCTGAAGAAACTCGCAAAGGCGCAGAAACGCTCCTCCAAGGCCGAGCTTAAAATTCCGGCGAAACTCGAAGCGGCGCTTGCGACCCACCTCTATCCGCAGCCGCGGGTAGAGCAGGGGCTTTGGCTTGCGCGGCGCGGAGTTGCCGCCGCGGCCATCGATATAAGCGATGGGCTTTCGACCGATCTACGGCACCTGTGCGAGGAGTCGGGCGTGGCGGCGGAAATAGAAGCGGAAGCGCTGCCGGTCGCGACTCGGCGCATCGCTGGCTCAGGCGCTCCACGGCGGCGAGGACTACGAGTTGCTGTTCACGGCGCGCCCTGGCGCACACATTCCGCGCGGCATTGCCGGCGTTCCGGTCACGCAGATAGGGCGGATCGTGCGCCGCTCAGCAAAGAGATCGCTCGTAACGCTGATTCATCCCAATGGGCGCGAGGCTCTCGAAGCCAAAGGGTGGCAGCATTTCGCGTAACCCGCCAAGCTCTTTACAATTATCTGTACTGCTATTACTTGCGTTGCCCATGCTCGAAAACCTGTTAATTGAGCTTGATTTCTCCGGTCTTCGTGCGCAAGGGTTACGCTTTTGGAGTTGAAATGTTCGGGCAAGGGGTTTTCTGGATCGAAGGAAAAGGGCGCACCAATCTGGCCGTTGTGCTCAGGCCGCGCGGCGAAAAGTGGCTGGCCGACGACCTGCGGCGCTATCACAAATGCGGCATCGATACTCTCGTCTCATTGCTCGAGCCCGGCGAGGCCGAATGGCTCGGTCTCAAGCTCGAGGAAAGGGCAGCGTGTGAAATGGGCATGGAGTTTCTCAATTACCCCATCCCCGATGTGCACATTCCTTGCGACACGGCTGGTTTTCGAGCTTTCGCAGCCGATCTGGCCGACCGTCTGCGCGGAGGCATGCGCATCGGAGTGCATTGCCAGGGCAGCATCGGTCGCTCAACTGTAATGGCGGCATGCACGCTCATTCATCTGGGCTGGGAACCGGGCGCGGCAATTGCGGCAATTCGCGCCGCGCGTGGCTGCGATGTGCCCGACACCGACGAGCAGAACGAATGGATCCTCGACTACGAAGCCGTGCCGAAAGAGGCAAAATGATTGCCTGCAGCGGGGGATCGCGGCGGTGAGTGCGGCGACCATCGACGAAAGTTTCCCGCACACCTGGCAGGCCGAGGTGCTCAAGACCCGGCCTCTTATTCTGCCACCGCGTCATTTCGTCTACCCGCACCAGGCTGAAGAAGTGGAACGCGGCGCGCTCGAGGTGCTCATCAGACCGGACACTGTAAGTTCACCCAACCTATCGGGTGCCCCCGGTCCCTCGCATTTGGGGACCGGGGAGGGAGCTTCGCACAACCCACGAGCCCAAGCCATTCAATCCATTTTAGCCACCTGCGCCCTCGGCTTTCGCGATCCCGCCGCCCCAACCGGCCTTTGGTCCGCGCCAAACCCAGATGAAATCTGCGCTGTCGCCGGAGGATATGCCTACATCGTCGACACCAACGCGCCGGAACATTTCACCATGATTCCCTACCGGCCCGTCCTGCGCGTCTTGTCTGCCGTTGACGCCGGGCTGTTGCTTTTCGTGGGTCACCATTCCATCCTCGCCTGGGGCCGTGACGGCCAGGCATGGGAGTCGGAAAAACTCTCCGACGAAGGCATCACAATTACCGCCATCGAGGGATCGCTTCTGCGCGGCTCAGGCTGGGAGATGAGGTCAGACAAGGAGACCGCATTCGCGCTCAACCTGCGCAGCGGGGAGCGCCTCGATTCGTAATTCGTGCATTCTCACCTATACCGGCGCTACGCAGACGCCTCGCGCGCCGCCGCAATCCCCGCATACGCCGCATACACCCCTTCAAACACCGAGTCCCAGCTCGCCGTCAGCGCATACGCGCGCGCGGCTTTGCGCATCGCCGCATGTTTTGTGGGATCGGCAAGAATCGCCGCAATCGCCGGCGCAAATCCCGCGTCCTCGACAATCCGCCCGGTCTCCCCGTCGCGCACAATCGTCTTCGGTCCGCCGTCCGGGGTCACGATGGCCGGCACGCCGCTCGCCAGTGCCTCCAGAACCACGTTGCCGAACGTATCGGTGTGCGACGGGAAAACAAACAGGTCCATGTTCGCGTAGGCCGTCGAAAGTGTTTCTCCACGCAAAACACCGGTGAACTCCGCCCGATGCAGTCGTTCGCGCAGCCAGGCCTCGTCGCCGCCGTGACCGACAATCAGGAACCGGTAGCCGGAGACGCCCATGCGATCAAGCTGCAGCTGAATCTCCACCAGCAGCGCAATGTTTTTCTCAACCGAAAGCCGGCCCACGAATCCCAGCACCATCTGCCGGTCATCCTCACCCCGCTTCCGCTTGGCGGGATGAAACAACTCGGCATCGACGCCGCGCGGCATCAGGTGGCAGGGGCGACTGGTGAGAGCCTCAAGCTGCGCGCAGAGCTCCGGGTTCGGCGCAAACAGCACGCCCGCTCTCGAGTAAAGGATTCCGGCCATCGCCAGCGCCAGGTCCTCGATCTTCTTCCCCGTTGCCGCCGATTGGCGCTCGGGCAGCAGCCGCAGAAACCACTCCGAGCGGCGCGCCAAATACTCGTGCACATTCGTATGCCAGCTTGCCGCCAGCGGCAGCTCAAGCTGATGCGCAAGCGCCGCGCCCAGTACACCCATTTCGCTGGGGCCGGTAATGTGGATAAGATCAGGCTTGAATCGGTCGAGCACGTCGCCCATGAGCGGAACGTGACGCATAAACACCGGATCGAAACGCAGATCTTTCTCAAGCGCAACCGAGAGAAACCCGCGCGGCAGCTCGAGCGTCCAAACATTTCCTTCTTCGACCAGCGACTCAGCCCGGTCGCCGGCCCGCACGCACAGGAACGGCAAGTTGCGGCGGCGCGCAAACGCCTCAAAGTGGCGGCTGGTGTGCGCCACTCCATTTACTTCGTGAAATGAGTCGGGAAAATAGGCCACGCGCGGCGAGCGCGCCACGCCGTTGGCCGAATGATTTAAATGGGAAAGAGCAGAGCCCGCGCAGCCCGCTTCCGGGAGCACCGTTGAAACACACGATGCCTGATTGGTCAAATCCGCTTGCAACACTCTCTCCGCGCGATCTTAGAATCAGTCTGTTTTAGCTGTCGTGCTCGCCGAGCGCAAGCTGCAGTTCATGTGACTGGCTCCACGCATAACGCAGGCCGCCTGAAACCAGGCCGCGGCCCATCATCTGCACCATCGCAATCACTGCGCTCATCGCACGCGGCGGCGCGCCGTTGGGCCACAGCTCGCTCAGCGGCCTCACCACGCCATTGCGATCGGGGTGGTAAACACGCTCGTCCCAGGTGCGCGAGCCCTGCGGAAACTCGGGATAGTGGCGGATGGCGTCGACTGTCGATTGCAGAATGCGGTGCTTCCACGGCTCGGCGTACTGCGGCATAAACAGCACGTTGCTCCTCTTCTGCCGGCGGATCTCGTGCACAAACTCGGTAAAGCTCGTCGCGTTGGTCAGGTTCACGTTGGCGTTGGGCTCAACCCCGTGCCGGTCGCCGCCGGAGATCAGCAGCATGTTCCACTGCGCGGCCAGCCGCCGCACCGCGCGGTTTTCGTCCCAGTTGCGCAAGCCGTTCAGTTCCAGCGCATGAAGATACGCGCCGTTCTTCTGCAGGAACTCGTTCACCAGGAACTCGTGCTTCTCCTGGCCGACCAGGTAGAGATCCCACATGGGGTGGTTGAAGACCACCAGCACATTCGGTTCCTTGTGCAGCGCCGCCAGAATTTCGGTCAGCCTCGCATCGTTGGGGTGGGCCGTGAGGTCGGCAAGGGTCTCCATCCACTCCGTCGCCCTGGCGCTGGGCAGATTGTGACTGCCCAGGTGGAACGACTGCATGCTGCCGTAAGGCGCGCTCCACTCCACCGAAACCGGAATCTGCCGCGCGCTGGGAACGGTCCGCAGCAGCATGGGCGCGTTGATGTTGTCGTGGTCGGTGATCGAAACCATCGGCGCCAGGTCGAGCTTCTCAATCTGGCGGCTCTCCAGGTCGAAGGCCAGCTTGGGCGTCATGGGCGGCGTCCAGTAGCTGGCGGCGTAGTTGACGCGCACTCCATGCATCTGTTCGGAGCGCCGCTCAAGCCGCGCCAGCAACGGCCGCATGACCGGATACTGGTTGCCGAAGTTGGCCAGAAAATCCAGGGTCTCTTGCGACTGGTTCGTGTGGCTGTGCAGCGAAACCCCGGTCCTGAAGCCTTTGGGGGCTTCCTGGTCGCGCCACAGGTACGAGATGGAAGATGTAGGCATTTCTCCCCTCCGAATCCTTGCTTCGATCCGAAACGTCGCTAGATTTTTCGGATTGGCAGCTACAGTATCCATGGATTCCCATAAATGCACTGTTAAAGGTGCGAGAAAGAGCGGAGAATTGAGAAAAGAATCTATAGAGTTACTGTGAAACACCCATAAAGATCGGCAAAAACCGAATACAACTTCCGGGTGAGTCCGCCTTGAAAAGCGTCCCTCTCCTATTATTTCTCAGAATCTCATCGGTTCGGCAATCGAATCTTGTCGCGGAAACGCCTGCATTTTCGCGGCTATTTTCGCGTCCTGGCCAGTTCCGGACTCAGAAAATCCTCCACCGTCCATCCCGCCATCAGGTCTTCGTCGTGATGAATGCCGTGGTTTCCAGTCTTCGCCGCCGCAAGTTCGGCTGCCAGGTAGTTCTCGGTGAGCCCGCGGCGCAGCATTTCAAAGGCCTGCTCGGGTGTGTCGGCAAACTGGAACAGATCAAGATCCTTGGGCGAAATTGCACCCGAATCAACCAGTGCGTCCAGGTTCAGCACCTTCTTCCAGTATTCCGCGCCGTACACAACAACGGTAATTTTTTTTGCAAGTTTTTGCGTCTGGGTCAGCGTCAGAATCTCGAACATCTCGTCGAGAGTGCCAAAGCCGCCGGGAAAGACCACCAGCGCCTTGGAGAGGTATGCAAACCACAGTTTGCGCATAAAAAAGTAGTGGAATTCGAAGTTGAGCGAGGGCGTGATGTAGGGATTGGGCGATTGTTCAAACGGCAGCCGGATGTTGAGCCCGATGGTCTTGCCGCCCGCCTCGTGCGCGCCGCGGTTGGCCGCCTCCATGATCCCCGGCCCGCCGCCTGAAGTCACCACAAAGCGGTGCTTGCGCGAGGGAATATTCATGGCCCAGCGCGTGAGCAACTGCGAGAGCCGACGCGCATCCTCGTAATAGCGAGCCATCTCCACCGCCGCCACGGCCCGTTTGCGCTGCAAGTCGCTTGCGGCGCCGGAGGCAATTTCGCCTGCCTTGGCCGGCTGCTCCTCACTTGGAGCGGGCTGGGTTGAACCCGTGTTATCCAGCAGCTCCAGCGCATGGTCGGCCTCGTCGCGGCCCCGGAATCGCGCCGAACCGAAAAACACCACGGTGTCTTGAATCTGTTCGTGCCTGAACCGCGCCAGTGGCTCCAGATACTCCGACACGATGCGAATCAGCCGGCCGTCGGCGCTGTTCAAAAACGCGGCATTCTCATATGCCAGCGGCGCCACGGCCAGCGGGGGAGGCGCACTTTTGTCGGGATCCATCGCCGCGTGTTCCTGTGCCTCAGCGTTTTCCTGGGTTAGGACTTCTGCTGCTGCGTCGGCTGCCTCCGCTTCGCCGGCTTTTACCGGCTTGATGCTGCCCGTTCCCTGTTCGCCGTCGTTCATCAATACCGCCTAGTTACCCCTAACCGGAGACGCTCGATCACTGGAGCCTTCACTCTTTGCCTCGCCGCAATGCGTCCTGGAACGCGATCCAGAGATTCAACAGGCCCAGGCCCGAAATTAGTCCACGCACCGCCCCGTTGACCGCAAACATGCCCAGTGCCGGAAACTGAAGAAAGATCGGGTTCTGGTCCCAGAATTCATGCGACCAGGGCGCATAACAGATTGCCAGCCCAATATACATGCGCAGCATTACCCTCAAGAACAGCTCAACCCGCACCAGCCAGCGCGGTATCCGTTGCGGAGGAGGAGGATCGGGTTGCGCGACCGCCGGCGGGGGCTCGACTGGCGCCAAATTGCTTGCAGGTGGGGTCAAATCGTTTGTAGCCGGCGTCGGCACGAATTCACCCCCCGGCCCTGGCAGCGAAGCCGGATCAAGTGCGAAAGAAGACAATGGCGTTTCCGGCTGCTGCGGCATTCCTTTGCTGTCAGGCGACTTAAGCTCGATGCAACGGCCCAAAACCACGACCGATAGCGCACACCGGCAATGGTACGCCGTATTGAAACGGTAACACATGCAGCCATGTCGAAACGGCCCCGAGAGGCGGCAGTCTAATCTGGCGGATCACCCGGCTCGAGGGTTTGTCTCAAAGCCGAAACGGGAGTATTTTGTTGGTGTGCCAAAATTACGGCCCGGCGCAGGCAACCGCCTGAAGGAGGAACTTGATGAAACTCGCCATCGTGCTATCCATCGCATTGCTTTCAGGTTCAATTCCTCTCACTGCTCAGCAGGGCTCCTTGGGTGTCGCCGGGACGCTGGACCCCACTGTCCTGCCCGAGACGCAGACTTTGTCCGGTCAGATTGCGAATTGCCCGGTGATGCTAAGCGCCTCGCATCTGGCCGACGGGTCAATGATCAGGACAGGGATCAGGGCAGACCGCGCCCACCCCAAAGGCATCGGCCAGTGGCTGCACATTACCAGCATGACTCCCACGGCCGTCAGCGCTACGTTCTTGATTCGCGGCTTCTCTGACAAGACCCGCATGAGTCAAGCCGGCAGCAAAAACGGTCCCGACGCAACGCGGACCGTAACCGTTTTGTTCATGGACATGCCCAATGGGCAGGCCGTCGGCAATGTCTGGGCACCGGGTCTCACCGCCGTCGATTCTCTCGACCTGATTTCCCTGACATACGGCGACGGTTCGAAATGGAACGCTCCGAGCGGCGGGACCTGCCGGGTAACTCCCGATCCGCTGATGCTGATCTCCTCACGCCCCGCTTACCAGCCCTGATCGCACGAGCCCTGACCGTGTCAACAGATTTCCAGAAGACTTAAAGCCTCGCTCACGCAGTGTCACCCCGACCGAGTCGACTGGCGTTTCACTTTTTCAATGCTTTACCGTTTCACAGTTTCACTGCTGTTTAGAACCTGAAATACGCTCCCAGCATCGGCTCAGCCGAATGCGTGAATTTCCCGGTGGACCTGAACAGCGTAGTCAAGTCTGGCGCCTTGTAAAGATTGCCGCGATATTGGAGCCGCAATCCCAGGTGCGGCAGCAGGCCCCAGTCGAGCCCCGCTCCGTAAACAAATACCGGCTTGGTCGATGAGGTAGTGTTGCTCTGGCTGCCGGCCGGCTGGTTGAACAGTAACCCCGCGCCCGCCAGCGCGAACGGCCTCAGGTTTGAGATCTTGACCGACGCCACCCAGTCTCCTGTGAGTTCGTGCGCGTTGGCTGAAATTGCGGCGGCCGGACTGCAGCCGGGAGTAATTCCAGCGACCGGGCAGGCGGTCGGGGAATAAACCTGGTTGGCACGGTTGTACGAATAAGTTACGTCGTAGCCGATGAGCGGATTGCTGATGTGCCTCAACTCAAGCATTCCGCCCGCCGAGTTCGAGGGGCTCTGCTCTACGCCGTTTCCGTTGGTGGAACCGTTAAATGCTCCGTAGATGCTGAGTGCCACGTCGGTCTGCGCCCGTGCGGCGTTTGCGGTGAGAAAAACGGCCAGTGCCGCCAAAAAAGCAACCTTTCCAGAATTCCTCATCATGATGGTTACAATTACCTCCTTGAATAAGACTTGAATCGGATCTCAAACGGCCCGGATGCATCGCCGCATTCTCAATCGCTTGCTGTTTCAGATCCTCCAGATAAGTATGGACGCGTGGTGAAAGTTTGGGTCAGACGGCAAAACCATCGAAGAGTAACGCCTGATGCTCCTCTCCTGAGCGCACACGGCCACCGTGGCGCGCAAACCTGGGGAAGTGAACCCGGCCCGCGCGAAAAAGTTATGTTTATTTGAGAGACCGGAGTACCGGCGCCAAGGCCGGGTAGCCCGGTGGCATTCGGCCCGCGAATCGGCGGCGAAATCTCAACTCGCGCGAGACGCGACTGAGGAGTGAGCACTATTTTGAACTCCGGACAACCTTCAACCCTTTCCTCTTCATCTCACCTTTGACGCGCCTTTTTGAACCGCGTAGGCGCGCCACTCCAGTAACCTCCTCCCCCAAATGCGCCGGGAGGGCTTTGAGCAGTGCCGAGCGCGCTGTTCGGCCCTTCCGGCACTCTTTTTCTCCCGCAATTCAAATGGCCTCAACCGGTTTCTGAATCCCCCTCCGGTTGCCGCAACTCCTCACCTCTCTCACAGCCCGAAACCCATACCGCGCTCCCCGCTGTCTGGTCACCTCACTACGGAATGAGAAGATGGAATCAGGCTCAGGACGGTTCATCAAATCTCACCCGGGGCCAGAGACTTCGATACGATGCTGCGCGTTCTCTCAACCCATGTCTTCCTGAACCACCGGCT
Organism: uncultured Acidobacteriaceae bacterium; assembly: GCA_963836635.1. Classification (GTDB taxonomy): domain Bacteria; phylum Acidobacteriota; class Terriglobia; order Terriglobales; family Acidobacteriaceae; genus Telmatobacter. The sequence continues at coordinate 20,954 of CAWILB010000050.1, forward strand.
GCACCCCGGCCTGCTTGAAGAAGCCGGCCGCGCGGGCGCGCAGGCCATTGAGCTCTTTGCGGCGCGCCAGCACTTTGACTACACCAGCCGCGAGCACGTAGCTGAGCTGGCCGAGTGGTTCCGTTCCGCGCAGCTTGAGCCGTTTTCGATGCACGCGCCACTTTATCCCGACCGCGAGATGGGCCGCGCCGGTGCGCCGGCCAATAACGTTCTGCATCCTGAGAAATCGCGCCGCATCGACGCCATGGACGAGATTAAGCGCGCCCTCGAGTCGGCCGAGCGAATCCCCTTCAAGCACCTGGTGGTGCATCTCGGCGAGCGCGACGACAGTTGGTCGCCGCGGTCGATTGAGTATGCGCAGATCGCTCTCGAACACCTGGGCGCCTTTGCGCGGCCGCTCGGAGTACGGCTGCTGGTTGAAAACCTGATGAGCGAGGTCACTACTCCGGAACACTTGAAACTGATTCTCGAGCTTGGCCATCTCGACAGCGTTGGCGTCTGCCTCGACCTGGGTCACGCCCACGTCACGGTGGGCGTCGCCGAAGCCATCGCCACGCTCCGCAGCAAGATTGTCTCAGTACACGCGCACGACAATCATGGCGAGAAGGACGAGCACCTTTGGCCCGGCGACGGAACCATCGACTGGCCGGCTACAGCTGGGGCGCTCAAGGATTTGGCAACTCCACCGGCGACTGTGCTCGAGATCGGCTACAACCTTGGCGACGCGCACAATACGCTTGCCGGCAAAATCGCCGCAGGGTTCGCGAAATTCGAGTAGGTTGAAGCAGAGGCGGTATTATTGGAGCGCCATGAAATCCTTCGCTCCCGCACCACGATCGCTGTTGCCTGCTCTTTTGATTGTCCTCGTCTTTGCACCGCTTTTTGCCAAAGAGGCGCCCGTCGCCACAATTGACTGGCCTCAGACCGGCACGCCGGTTCTGCGTTTCACTTTCGGTAAATTCAAATCACTTCCGGGAATGGACAATTTCAAGGGTTACACAATCGACACGACGGCGCGGAACCTGTCGTCCAGTGTAATTCCACAGGCAAAGTTCCACGTTTATCTATTTGATAAGAACAAGACGCGGGTTGGGGAAGACGTTATTGTCGTCAATAACGTCGGGCCCGGCGAATCAGTGAAGTTTGAGACGACGGTGACGACTTCGGGTACACCCGTATCGGTGTCGATCGAACCGATGAGCGATGCGGAAAAGAAAATCACATTGACCGTTAACTCCCTTCCCCAGGGCGCGATGCTGAAGGTGGACGGAATCGATGCGGGCACGACTCCGCGCATGATTTCGGTAGGCCCAGGTCACCACATCCTTTCCTTCTCGAAGGATGGATTCAACTCTGGTAATTTTCCGCTCGAACTCGGCCCTGACGACGTCTCCGGTGGGTCGGTGAGCTATGAGCTGGGGGTCGCATCCTTTGACACGATTGAGCTGCGCGACGGCAGCGTGCTAAACGGTGACCTGGTGTCAGTCTCGGGAATGGATATTCAAGTTCGTGTCGGTGGCGCGATACAACATATCGATCGCAATAAGGTTAAGCGCATTCTGCTTACACAGCGAGATGCGCCCTCGCCCGGGCTGCCCAATGCGGCGCCTAGTCAATAGCAACGACTAGCAGATCCTCGGCAACTGCTCGCCAATCTGCGTGGGTATCACTCGATTGGCACCCATGGCCGTGCGCGCCACCAGCATGCGCTTGTGTTCGGCGGTCACGCGGCCGATGCGAGCGGCGTCGCGGCCCAGCGGATGCGCACGCAAAACTTCAAGCACGCGATCTGCCGCATCGGGTGAGACGAAAAAAACCACTTTGCCTTCATTGGCTACATAAACAGGATCGAGCCCGAGCAGCTCGCATGCCGACTGCACCTCAGTCCGCACTGGAACGCTGGCTTCATCAATCTCGATGCCTACGTTTGATGAGCCCGCAATTTCGTTCAGCGTTGAGGCCAGCCCGCCGCGCGTAGGATCGCGCATCGCATGAACAGAAGCGCCGGCCGCGTCGAGCACATCGCCGATGAGGCCGTTGAGAGCCGCGCAATCACTACGGATCTGGCTTTCAAACTCCAGGCCTTCGCGCACGCTCATAATTGCCATGCCATGATCTCCGATAGTTCCCGACACCAGCACCACATCTCCCGGCTGCGCGCAATGCGGACCCACATTGATGCGCTCACGCATCAGACCGATGCCGGCAGTATTGATGTAAACGCCGTCCCCGTGACCGCGTTCCACCACCTTGGTGTCTCCGGTAACGATCTTTACGCCTGCAATTGCCGCGGCCTTCGCCATTGCGTCCACGATTGCCGCAAGCTGCGCCAGCGGAAAACCCTCTTCAAGAATGAAACCTGCCGTAAGAAATTTGGGAATCGCGCCGCTTACCGCCAGATCGTTGACCGTACCGTTGACCGCAAGTTCACCGATCGATCCACCAGGAAAAAACAATGGCTGCACAACAAAAGAATCCGTGCTGATTGCGATCAGCCCGCCGCCAACGTCAAGTACCGCCGCGTCGCCCAGATTCTCCAACGCTGGGTTGCGGAACGCGGGCAGAAACAGATGCTCAACAAGTTCGTTCCCCAACTTTCCCCCGCCGCCGTGCCCCATCACAATCGTGGGGTAATCGGCCAGCGGGAGTGGGCACGACCAGTTGGAGAAGTCGGGCGCATTGGTCTTCGCGGCCTCAGGCATAAAACATCCCCATCAACTCAGTCTTGGAGGGGCACGACTTTGGCCGCGCCAACAAGGCGCAAAAACGAATGGGGGCTTTAGCCCCAGAGGAATGTTTTTGGGTGGCCTTATTTTGGAATACCGCAGGGGCTAAAGCCCACAGAATTAAAGGCGCATTTTCGGCACGAGTAAACTCGTGCCCTGATACAAGACCCTTCAACCTATGCATTCGCTGCTCCCGAGAGCGCCGAACCCGCACCCGCCAACTCATCTGCCGACAAAAATCGCCCATAGTTGAAATACGCCGCGCACGCGCCCTCGCTCGAAACCATGGTCGCGCCCAGCGGATGCCTCGGCGTGCACTCCTTGCCGAAGGCCGGGCACGCGGCCGGCTTGATAACCCCGCGCAGGACCTCACCGGAATGACAGAGTGGCGACTCCTGAGTATGAATGCCGGTAATCTCAAAGCGGTGCTCGGCGTCGAACTCTCGATAAGCTGCGTTCAGCCGCCAGCCGCTCTTCGGTATAACGCCAATCCCGCGCCACGCCCGATCGGTAACTTCAAAAACTTCACTCAGCAGCTTCTGCGCCGGCAGGTTGCCCTCAAGACAAACCACTCTCTCGTAGGCATTTTCAACCTGGTGTCTGCCTGCTTCGAGCTGCAATACCGTTCGCCGAATTCCGTCCAGCAGATCGAGCGGCTCGAAGCCGGTAACAACAATCGGCACTTTGAAGCGCTGGGCAATCGGCGGATACTCCCAGTAACCCATTACGCTGCACACGTGGCCGGCGGCGAGAAAGCCATTGATCTCAGTGCCCGGCGCGCTCAGAATTGCCTCAATGGCCGGCGGCACCAGCACATGCGAAACCAGCACTGAGAAATTCTTAATGCCGCGACGCTTGGCCACGTGAACGCTCATGGCATTGGCCGGCGCGGTCGTTTCAAAGCCGACACCAAAAAAAACCACCTGCTTATCAGGATTTTTTACGGCAAGATCGACTGCATCGAGAGGCGAATAAACCACGCGCACGTCGCCGCCCGCGCCTTTCACCTGGAAGAGGTCGCGATCGGTGCCGGGAACGCGCAGCATGTCGCCGAAGGAACAGAAGATGACGCCGGGTTGGGCGGCGATGGCCAGCGCCTTATCAATGAGCTCAAGCGGAGTGACGCAGACCGGGCAACCCGGCCCGTGCACCATCTCGACTCCCGCCGGCAGCATCTGGTCGATCCCGTTCCTGATAATCGAGTGCGTCTGCCCGCCGCACACCTCCATGATCTTCCACGGGCGCGTAGTTGCGGAATGAATCTCCCGCGCAATCCGTTGCGCGATCTCGCCGTTGCGGAATTCGGTCAGGTACTTCATTTGGGCTCGTAGCCAGCTGGCTGACTCGCTGACTGGCTGATTTGCTGACTGGCTGACTCGCAACTCCCATCGGGGCAATTCGACTGCGGCGCCTCAGCAGCCCGCGCAAAAGCCTCTTCCTCGCTGGCCAGTTCTTCCTCCAGCATTCCCATCTTGCGGAAGACTTCGAGAGTCTTTTCCGCGGTCTCGGCGTCGAGCTTTGAGATCGCAAACCCAACGTGGACAATGGCATAGTCGCCCACTTCGATGTCGGGAACGTAGTCCAGGCAAACCCGCTTCACAATGCCGCCAAAGTTCACGCGGCCAATGAGCAGGTCGCCCTCATTCAAGATTTCGTCAACTCGGCCGGGGATTGCAAGGCACATGGCAACTACGTTATACCCCCCGACCATGACCACGAAATGTGATTTAGATCACCTCAAACTGGAGGCCTAATCTCCGCCGCTAATCCGACACAATCGTCTCGCCGGGCAATATCGGCCGCGTGCGCGGCAGAACTCCGCGGGCAGCCAACGAGCCCACAATCGCCAGCACGCCCAAAAAGACCGCGAGCTTGACCAGCGAGCCGTCGCGCGTTTCTGGCAGCGCCTTCCACAAAATCAGCAGAACCGTTTGCGCAATGGTGACGGCCCACACCGAGCCGTAGAAGTAACGGCGCTCAATTCCTTCGCGCTTGGTTGAGGGGCCCACGCGCGGCAGCTTGCCGATAAGGCCGAGGAACAGAATCACCGCGCAGAGCGGCGAGTACGCGTACCAGTAAATCTGCTTCATCATCCATGTGCCGGTGACCACTGCAATCACCAGCCCGGCCATGTTGAGCAGCGCGAAGTTGAGCACGGCATTCCAGGCAAAGGTGTAACAGATGCGCCTGTAGAGCGGGTTGGGCTTGTCTTCGTCGAAGCGCAGGATGTAAGGCCGGTGCTCCACGCCGGGCAACTGCGCATAGTAGCCGGCAATGGCAACGCCGATCAGCACGATCGAAAGCCAGATGGTGTTGCCCATGCTGAAGCCGTGCGCAAACAGGCTGAAAGTGAGCGGCCCGGGAGCGAGAAAGAATACCCAGATCCAGATGGGCAGGTGGCACATGCGGTAAAGCGTTGTGTTATGCTCGCGGATCTTGCGTTGTTCTGAGTATTCGATCCTGCCGCTGTATCCCATGGGCTGAGTCTCGCAAAGCAGGCGAGGCTGAGTCAATCGGCCGCACCTCATGATGAATCCGGCGCTTTGCCTGCGTGATAGACTCCGTTTGCGCTTGAAATCGATTGAATTCGGAGGGCAAAGAAGCACGATGTTGAAACACTTGTCGAGTGTGATTGCTTTGGTTTTGGGCCTGGCTGCTGGAACGCTTTGCGCTGCTCAGGAAGGGACGAAGACGGCATGGGTGGGAACGTGGGCAACGTCTCCCATGGAGGCGCAGGGAGGCAGCATGAGGCCGCTCGCCGAAACCACACTCCGCGAGATCGTCCACATCTCCAATGGCGGCGAACAGGTGCGCATCCGCTTCACCAACGCATTCGGCACCGATTCGCTGGCCATCGCCAACGTGCATGTTGGCGTCAGCGCCGGAGGTCCTGCCGTCAAGGACGGTACCGATCACCTTGTCACCTTCGGTGGCGCCACCAGCGTGCGCCTCGCTCCGGGCGCCGAGATCTTCTCCGATGCAGTGTCGCTGGCCGTCGCTCCGCTCTCTGACCTGACCATCAGTTTTTATCTTCCCAACCAGGTGATGCGGGCAGAAACCTATCATCAACTCGGCCTTCAGACCAACTACCTGGCCGACGGCGATAAAGCCGGCGCCGCAACGCTGAGCGATGCAACCAAGGTCAATTCGTGGTATTTCCTTGACGGCGTCGACGTGCCTGCGGTCGAGGGCTCGCGCGCCATTGTGACCCTGGGCGACTCCATCACCGACGGCGCTCTCTCGATCCCAGACGCGAACCACCGCTGGCCCGATTATCTGGCGGCACGCCTCAAACAGGAACACGGTCTCGAGAATGTCGCCGTGTTGAACCAGGGAATCAGCGGCAACCGCGTGTTAAATGAGGGAGCCGGCCCAAGCGCGGTCTCCCGCATCGATCGCGATGTGGTGGGGCAGGACGGCGCGAAGTATGTAATCGTGCTCGACAGCATCAACGACATTGGCCGCCTGGCTTCAAAGTATATGGCGCCGGAAGACCAGATCACCGCGGAAGATCTTGAGTTTGGATTGCGCCAGATTGCCGACGCCGCACATCAGCACGGAATGAAGGCCTATGCCGCGACCTTGACTCCGTACGGCGGCGCGGGATACTCCTCTGATAAAGGTGAGCAGATTCGCGAGGCTGTGAATGGCTGGATGAGAACCAGCGGCGTCTTCGACGGTGTGGTCGACTTCGACAAGATTACGCAGGACCCGGCAAATCCGATGAACTTCAACCCGGCCTACGACTCCGGCGACCACCTGCACCCCAACGATGCCGGCTACAAAGCCATGGCTGACGGAATTGATCTGACGCTGTTTGCCAAGTGAGCAATGCCGGCATGAAGGAGCATCCAATGAACCCTGCGAAGAGAAACATCGGGGCGGCGATCGCGCTCATCTTCGTGGCGCCGCTGGTGGCCGAGTACCTGCTCGGCGACTTGCCGCTCACCTTGCTGCCCGCGTTGTTATTGCTAGCACCTTTCTACGGCGGTGCAGCGCTGCTGATTCGCGAACTCGCGCGCCGCAATGGCCGGGGTTGGCCGACAATGTTGTTGCTTGGCGCGGCTTACACGCTCGTCGAAGAGGGATTCGCAACCCAGTCGCTCTTCAACCGCAACTACCTGGGCATGAACCTGCATCTTCTCGACCATGCCTGGATGCCGGCGTTCGGCATCAGCGCTTGGTGGACTCTGTTCATGTTCAACCTTCACACCTTCTGGAGCATCGGCGTCTCCATTGCATTGGTTGAAGGGCTCACACCGGCAAGCGCGCGGAAGCCGTGGCTGGGCAAAGTCGGAGACACGATTGTGTTCCTATTGTTCGCCGCCGGCTTTGCGGGAAACGCAGCCTACTCCGTCAAACACGACCATTTCATTGCGTCGTGCGCTCAGTTCGCAATCACCGCTGGGTTTATCGTTTTGCTGGTTTGCCTGGCGTTCTTGATTCGCTTCCGCAACGAGTCTGGCGAGTCCGGAACAGTGATGAGCGCATGGTTCACCGGTGCCGCGGCGCTTGTGCTGGGCATGTGCGTCCTTAGAACTCCGCCGACCTGGGACTGGGGCGCGGTAGCGACGATCGCCGTGATTGACGCGGTGTTCCTGGCGATCCTTGGCGCGCTCTCGTGGAGGCGAGAATGGACCGCTCTCCACACATTGAGCATTGCCGCCGGTGGAGCACTAGCCTACGGCGTGAATGCGTTCTCCCAGCCGCCAGTTGTTGGCGGCTCCAACAAACTCGTAGTCCTGGCCAGCCACATCGTCATGCTGTGCGCGGCAGTTGCGGTGGCCGCTATCGGCGCGCGGCGCACCGCCGCATGGGTGCGGGCCGAAGCAGAGACGCTAAGCGTTAATTTGATGTCACGGATAGATACGGGCAACGGAGTTAGTGAACGAACACTATAACTCAATTACTCCACAGTTACAGATTTCGCCAGATTGCGCGGCTGATCCACATCGCAGCCGCGGCGCACGGCGATGTAATACGCCAGCAGTTGCAGTGGAACGATCTCAATGAGCGGAGAAAGCATTTCGGACGCCGGCGGAATGGATATCACGTGCTCCACCAGGTCGCCGATGGATGCGTCGCCCTCGGTGGCGACGGCGATTACGCGGCCCGAACGCGCCGTGACCTCCTGAATATTCGAGAGTGTCTTCTCGTAGCGCAGCTTTGAACCCGGGTCGGCCGGGTCGCGCGTGGCAATCACCACCACCGGCAGCGCCTCGTCAATAAGCGCGTTGGGGCCGTGCTTCATTTCTCCGGCGGGGTAGCCTTCGGCGTGGATGTAAGAAATTTCCTTGAGTTTCAGCGCGCCCTCAAGTGCGATGGGGAAATGGATTCCGCGGCCAAGGTAGAGAAAGTCCTGTGAAGTGGCAAACTCTTTGGCCAGCGCCTCGCATTGCGCCGTGCGCGAGCGCAGAACCTCTTCGATCCTGATCGGTATGCGGCTCAGTTCGGTGATCAGGTCGATGGATTGATCTTTGCTTAGATGGCCGCGTAACTGGCCCAGCTTGAGCGCGAGCAAAAACAGCGCGGTGAGCTGCGCGCTGAAGGCCTTGGTTGAAGCCACGCCGATCTCGGGTCCTGCGTGCGTATAGATGGCGCCGTGCGCCTCGCGCGCCACCATGGCACCCACAACGTTGCAAATGGCCACGGTCTTTGAGCCGAGGGCTTTCATCTCGCGCTGCGCGGCAAGTGTGTCGGCGGTCTCGCCAGACTGCGTAATGAGAAGGCCAAGCGCGTTAGGGTCGGCGATTGGATCGCGGTAACGGTATTCGCTGGCGTAATCCACGTCCACCGGCAGCCGTGCCAAACGCTCGATCATGTATTTGCCGGTCAAAGCCGCGTGCCAACTGGTGCCGCAAGCGGCAATGTTGATGCTGGTGGCGCGCGCCAGCTCGTCGTCGCCGATCTCCATCTCGTCCAGGAACACCGTGCCGGAATCGAGCGAGACCCGGCCCAGCGTGGTGTCGATCATCGCCCGCGGCTGCTCCCATATCTCCTTGAGCATGAAATGCTTGTAGCCGCCCTTTTCCGCCTGGACCGGGTCCCACTGGATGCGCGTAAGCTCACGCTCGATTGGGTGCCCGTCGAAGTCAGTCAACTGGACGCCGTTGCGCGTTACGATGGCCATATCGCCGTCAGCGAGAAAGTAAATATTGCGGGTGTGATGGAGGATTCCGGGCACATCGGAAGCGACAAAGTACTCGCCATCTCCCACGCCGACTATAACCGGAGGGCCGAGACGCGCGGCCACAATCTTGTCGGGCTCGGCTGCCGAGAGTACGCCCAGAGCAAAGGCGCCGGTGAGCCGCCGGGCAGCGCAACGCAGCGCTTCCTCGAGTAGAATCGGCCTGCCCTCAGATTTAGCCTGGCGCTGGATCTGCTCGATCAGATGGGCGATGACCTCGGTATCGGTCTCAGTAACAAACTTGTGTCCCAGAGCAGTGAGCTCGCGCTTGAGCTCAAGGTAGTTTTCTACGATGCCGTTGTGAACTACCACGATGCGGCCTGTGCAATCCCGGTGGGGGTGAGCGTTCTCCTCGGTGGGCCGGCCGTGCGTGGCCCAGCGGGTATGCCCAATGCCGAAGGTCCCGTCGAGCGGGTGATCGTGGAGCACTTCTTCAAGGTTGGCAAGCTTGCCCGGCGCGCGCCAGATTTCGAGCGTCTCTGAGGATGGCGACCCCACGGCGATTCCCGCAGAATCGTAGCCGCGATACTCCAGGCGTCTGAGCCCCTCAATAATGATGGGCACGACTTTTTTCGGTCCTACATACCCCACGATTCCGCACATGAAGTGATTCTATGCGACTTTGCCAACAATTTGTCCGGCTGATCCTTCGAAAGCCGGGGTGCGGAAACATTGGCAATCGCGCAGTTCACGCTCGCCTCGATGCTGAACAGAGATTGAAGAGTTGGGCTTCGAGCGGAAATGCCTGGTAACACCGCAGGCAGGAATCGGGACATATTCATGCTTTTCGCTATCGTTCGGTCGGCGCATTGGCTAGAATGACATTCAACACGCCGCGCCATCGAAAGTGTTTGTCGCGTGGCTTCCGGCGTTCGTCGAAAGGCGAATCCCGTAAGGGTAAGTTTTGAAGGTGATTGTCAGTCAGTAAACAGCGGTTTATGCCGGTCTAACTGAATAGAAAAGAGAAGGGCGCCCATCCCCGGGACACAGAGAGCGGCAAAGGTCGCCTTGTTCAAATGCTCGATTGAGCGACAGCACGCCGGAACGGCAAATTATGACGGGGAGACTCTGAGCGATGTTTGGTTTCAGCGAATTGAAACGCAAGCTTCAAAAGCTCGGAGAATCTGAGCACGTTCGTGCAGAGCGCCTGCCTGCTCACGGGCTCTCGGCACACTGCGACACGGGGCTTGGCGGGATCGATGGCGGTGTCAAGGACATCAGCTCAACGGGCCTGTATCTGCAAACCGAAAAGCGCTTCCCAACCGGCGAAACCGTCTCACTTACCTTGCTGGCTGAGGCGTCGGGAGAGAATCATTCCGAGCTTGACATCTCAGTACAGGCGCGAGTGACTCGGCAGGGCCAGGACGGCCTCGGCCTCTCTTTCGTTCTACCGGCTGGACTCGACACAAATCTATGGAGCGTGCTGGTCAGGAACACTGTGGTACTGACCAAACCGGAAGAGATCGCGCACATGATGCGCTCGCTCAGGACCATTCTCTTTCTTTGCAGACTCTGCGGGTCCGGCGCCGAGGAAGCGATTCTGCTGCTTGGCGGCCAGCTGGACACGGCAAGAACAGAATGCGTTTTTGAAATTGCATACGCCGCGGAGAAACTGCTGGCTTCGGAACACAATTTCGAGAAATTGCGCGCCCATCCCACGCTGGTTGCGCACATCCTTCGAGAAGCATCCTGGGCGCACTCCATTCAGCAAAAGCAGCTCTGGATCGGCCTGTTCGCCAGCTCTTGCGCCGAGGAGGGATGGGACGACTCGAACCAGGTTTTCGCTGACATGCTCATCAACATAACTCCCATCCAGGCGACGATCTTTATTGAAGGTTGCACCCGGTCGCTGGAGACAATGCGGGAGACAGATACCGCGCCCGCCAACCGGATTGTTCTGCTTCCCAGAGAGATTTCAGAACTAACCCAGATGTATGACCTGGCGCGCGTGGCGACAGACGTCGCCTATCTCTTCAACCTGGGAGTAATCGACCGGCTATTCGACTTTACGTCCTATGTCGAGACTGAGGACTTCGACATAACGCCGAGCTCCGTTGGGATCGATCTCTTCCGCCGCTGCAGGCGGGGATTGCAATGCATCCTGGAGAGCGCGGCGCCGATCCGCCTCGAAGAACCTCCCGCTCCGCCCGAAGTGGAAGCGGTATTTCCGGAGTAGCGGAACAAATCCAGCCGGCCCGAGCCACGCTTCGCGGATGCCTCCGGTCTCGATTTTGAGCCCGGGGAAATCGCGAATTCACGCCCAACCTGCGCGCACCGCGCCGGCCTATTCCTCGATTTTGTATGAAAACTCTTCGATCACCGGGTTGGTGAGCACTTCGCGCGCGATCCGCTCCACCTGCGCCTTGGCGGCCTCGGCAGCCAGCCCGTCGGCCAGCGAAAGCTGAAAGTATTTGCCCTGGCGCACCGCCGTGACTCCGGAAAATCCGATCTTGCGCAGGGCGTTCTGGATGGTTTGGCCCTGCGGGTCCAGGACCGATGTCTTCAGCGTGACATAGACATGCGCCTTCATCATCCGTGATTATATAGTTCCGGGGTCTGCTTCAATAACCGCCCCGGCGCCGGTTTTCCTTTAAGCTGGAACAAATCGTATTATTCGAAATCAAATTTCCCCTTGCCCGAGAAAGAGGACGTGATGGTCAACTACCTTGAACTGCCCGTCGGCGACCGATGCCCTGAGATCTTCCGCTGCGTCATCGAAATTCCCAAAGAAGGCGTGCAGAAGTTTGAGTATGACAAGCAGCTCCATGTTTTCAAACTCGACCGGAACCTGCACTCGCCGGTTCACTACCCCGGCGACTACGGCTTTATCCCCTCAAGCCTGAGCGACGACGGCGACCCGCTTGACGTGCTGGTGCTGGTGCCGAGCCCCAGTTTTCCAGGCTGCGTGCAGGAGGTGCGCCCCATCGGCCTGCTTGAGATGCTTGACCAGGGAGTGCTCGATGAGAAGGTGCTGGCCGTGGGCAAAAATAATCCCCGCTATTCCAACGTGTGGAACTACACCGATATCTATCCGCATATGCTCAAGGAGATCACTCACTTCTTCGCCATCTACAAGGATCTTGAGGGCAAGCGCGTTGAAGTTAAGGGCTGGCGAGACGCGGCCTATGCGCGCGATCGCGTCATCCGCGCGGTCAAGCTGTTCACCGATGGCAAAGCGGCCAAGAATCATGAGTCCGGGAAGAAGTCGAAAGGGTAAGGGGTCGCAATTTCACAGTTTTGGCCCGCTGTTTCACAGAAAAACCCCAAAGTTTCACAGTTGAACTGTGAAGCTGCGATGGGGTCTTGAAGTGTAAGTTGTTGATTCTGTTGGACGGGTCCACAGTTTCACCGTTTCTGCGGGGAAAATAGCAGAGTTTTTTCAGCTCGCAAGGCGCATTTATGCGAATGCGCCGGGTGGCATCTTCTTGAGGAAGATACCACTTAGGAGCAGTGGCCTGGCCTGACAGCAACTGGAAAAGCGCCGTATCGGCGGTTCCTGCAGCCATGGAGCCCTTATCGTTGACGGTGATGTTTTTCATGTCCCCGGCGTAATCCTTTCTATTTAGGATAGTGCGCCGGACGGCTTTAATTATCTGCAAAACGGCAACGGAGTTGGCGGTATTCCCTCCCACCCAATTAGAGCTTGGATGGGGTAACAGGCTAAGTCATTGGAATCGAACGTGGCCGGACCTACCCCGTTTACATTATTCTCAATGATTGCTCCGGTCTTTTTCGTTAACTGAAGCCGCTTCAAGTTTTTCCAGTCGCGAGCGGCCGTAGCGCCATCAGGCTTATCCGCTTGTTCCGGGGCTCTCCCGAGCGTACACTTTCGAGTAATTCCATAAATCGAAAAGGACTGAGCTGTTATGAAGGCTGCGTGCGTCTGCTTGATGGGTGTGGGCATGCTGGTTGTGTCCCAGATCGGTAATGGCGAGGCGGCTTACGTATGCGAACCCGCCTTACCCCTCGGCCTCAGGCGCGGTCTGCGCGGGACGAACCGGCTGGCGCGCTATGCGCGTGGGTGAAACCGTGAGCCAGTAAAACACGGGACCGAGCAGCGCAATCGACGCGGCAAACCCGAGGGCGGAGACGTTGGCGAAAGCTGTATTTGGATCGCCGAGCTTCTCAGTGCGCGAGGCCCACAGCGCATAACCAATCAGCGAAGCGGGACCGACGCCTAGCAGGCAGGCCGAGGCAAAGTTGCCGGCGCTGAACGGCCGCTTGAGTCCGGGCTCGCGAATGCGCAGCACTACCAGCGCGACAAACTCCAGCAGCAGGCTGGTGCCGTAGAGAATGAGGTCAATTGAGATGAGGCGCTCGAACGGCAGCTTGAGCGCAAGCGCCCAGGCCACGCCGCACACCAGCACGCTGACCCAGGGCACTCCGCGACTGTTGCGTCTGGCCAGTGCGCGCGGCAGCATGCCGTCCTCGGCCATGGCAATGGGCAGGCGTGTATAGCTCATCATGAGCGCGTTAAACATGCCCACACCGCAGATGATGCCGCCGCCAACCACGGCCAGCACCAGGGCCTGCCCGCCGATGCCGCGCGCCGCATTGGCCCAAGAACCGGTGGTAAAGCCCTCGGGCGAAAGCCCGGCGAAAGCCATCGCGGCCATCGGCAGCACGTAGGTGAAGGCCGTAAGGATGGCTGCGGCGATCATGGCGCGCGGATAATTGCGCTGCGGATTTTCAACTTCGCGCGCGACCGTCGAGGCGTTGTCCCAGCCCATGTAGTTCCACATTGCAACCAGCAGCGCAGTGGAGATGCCGGCGCCCGCGGCCGGCCTTCCCCAGACGATTGCTGGATGCAGCGTGAACCCACGCCAAAGAGCAAGAACTACAAACACGGCGAATGGCGCCAGCAACAGCGCGCCGAGCTTGACCGAGTCCTCACCCACCTGCGGCGCGCCGCGCAGGTTCCACGCGCAGCACAGCGCTACGACCGCAAGCTTCCAGGCGTAGGCGCGCCAGTCTGCCGCGAGCGAGGGCGCCAGCGCACCCAGGTAGAGCGCGAAGATTGAGGGATAGAGCGCCATGTCGAAGATGCTGGCGGTGAGCGAAAGCCAACTCTCCTGGTAGCCCCAGAAGGGTCCCATGGCGCGGCTTGACCCAAACGTAGAATCCGCCTTCGGCGGGGATGGCTGCGGCCAGTTCGCCGATCATCAGCGCAGTGGGCAAGCTCCAGACCAGCGGCAACAGCAGCAGAATCACGATGGCCGCGCCAAAGCCCGCGCCGCCCAGAATGTCTTCAATGCCGTAGGGACCGCCCGAAACCATGAAGTAAGTGGCGGCAACAAGCGGCAGCATCATTATGGCGCGCCGTGCGGTCTGGGGGCGATTGAACACAATGTGAATCTAACAACTTTTGAGCCGGCACGCGATGAGAAAAATGACCCCGCGAGACAGGTTTTTTCGACCTCGCCGGACCAGCTGTCGCCGGAAACAGAAACAGAGCAGCCTGCGTTCCGGTATAATCGCTCTCAAAGCGCGGAGAGATGGCCGAGTGGCTGAAGGCGGCGGTTTGCTAAACCGTTGTACGGTCAAAAGCTGTACCGGGGGTTCGAATCCCCCTCTCTCCGCCAGCACCTTCCTGACGCCATCGCTCGCAAATCGCTCGATTCCCTTTGATAGCTTGATCGGCTGCGACTTTTCAGTCTGGCTTGGAAATTCGCCCTGAAGTTTCCCTGGCCTGCACCCGGGCCAAACGCCTCAACTTAGCCTTCAACAGCCACATCCATGCGCAGATTGATGAGCCATGAGCAACAACTTGAAAGACTGTGAATCCACGCCAGCTCTGATGATTGGCCTCGGTGAGGTTCTGTGGGACATCTTGCCTTCGGGAACGACCTTCGGCGGTGCGCCGGCGAATTTCGCTTATATGGCGACGGTTCTCGGCAATCGCGGCATTGTGGCCAGCCGCGTTTGCAATGACGAATTGGGAATGAAAGCCCGCCGGCATATGCACGAGCTTGGGCTGAATACCTCTTACATTCAGGAGGACGATTTGCACCCTACCGGCACTGCCGAAGTGCAGATTGATAACAACGGCCAGCCTACCTTCACCATCAGGGAATCGGTGGCCTGGGACTACCTGGAATGGACGCCTGAATGGGAGGAACTGGCAGCAAAGGCGCAGGTGGCATGTTTTGGCTCCCTGGCTCAACGTGCGCCGGTCTCGGCCGGCACCATTGAGCGATTCCTCGAGGCAGTCCCGAATGATGCTGTGCGGATTGGCGACATCAATTTGCGCGCGCCATTTTACGATTCTCAGGTTGTGGATCGTTGCCTGAGATTCGCAGACATCGTAAAGATCAACGATGATGAGCTTTTCAAGATTGCGGCCCTGCTGAATCTCGGCAGCGGAAGCGAAGAAACTCTCGCGAGACATCTGCTGCGCGCATACGACTTACGGCTTCTCTGCATAACGCGCGGCGCTCGCGGCAGTTTGCTTGTTGCGAGCGATAAAATCGTCGAGCATCCCGGATTCAAGGTCAAAGTAGCCGACGCGGTGGGAGCGGGAGACGCCTTTACCGCGTGCCTCGCGCATTACTATCTGCTCGGCGAATCTCTTGAGGTGATCAGCGAAGTCGCCAATCGTTTTGCATCCTGGGTTGCCACGCAAGCGGGCGCAACACCGTTAATCGATGACCGCCGGTTACACGAGATCCTTCATGGTGGCGATCACGCCAAAGTCGATTCCCGCCCCTAAGCCCGAATCAATCTCCGCTGGAGCTGCTCCAAAGACTCGCCCTTGGTCTCCGGATACACCAAAAGCACGACCACGAACTGCACAGCCGTCATTACCGCGAAGAAAATGAATGGCGTGGCCTTACTCATCAGGTGCACAACTACGGGAAACATCTGCGCGATCACAGCATTCATGAACCAATGGCTAGCGCTGCCCACGCCCTGTCCCTTGGCGCGCACCGACGTGGGAAACACCTCGCCTAAGTACACCCAGATGACCGCTCCCTGCGAGACGCTGAAGAACGCGATGTAAGCCACCAGCAGCCACAACAGTGCGCCAGGATGCGAATGCGTGCTGAAGACCCATGCCACGCCGCTGAGGCAACTCGCGCAGCCCACCGCACCAATCAGCAGCAGCGTCTTTCGTCCTGCTTTATCGATGAGTGACATGCCCAACATGGTAAACACAAGATTTGTTGCGCCGATCACGATGGCTTGCAGGTCGCTCGAGACCTGATTGAAGCCGGCAAAAGCAAAGATGTCGTTCAGGTAGTACAGAATTGCGTTGATGCCCGCCAACTGGTTGAATGCTCCAATCGATATGGCAAGAAAAAGCGGGTAACGATACTTCCACTGAAAAACCGGCTCGTGCGCGGTTGCATGTTCCTGCGCAATCGCAGCTTTAATGTCGGCAAGCTCGGCTTCGGGGTCGGGGTCGCCCATCGTCTTCAGCACTTCCAGCGCCTCATCGATATGGTCGCGCGAGGCCGACCAGCGTGGGCTGCGAGGTATCCCGAAGAGCAAAATGAGAAACGCAATCGCAGGCAGGGTTGCAATCCCCACCTGTATCCGCCACTCCGCTGCGCCCAGGTGCATGGTGCGGATCAGGAAATTCGAAATGTAGGCCAGCATGATGCCGAATACGACGTTGAATTGAAACGTCGCCACCAGGCGCCCACGCCACTTTGCCGGAGCCAGCTCTGCAATATACACCGGACCGAGCACCGACGATGCGCCGATCCCCAGCCCCCCGATAAACCGGAAGACCATGAACGACGGCCAGTTCCACGCCAGTCCGCAACCGAGTGCCGACGCAATATAAAGGAGCGCCGTAATCCGCAGCGTTTCGCGGCTGCCCAGCCTCTGACCGATGTGGCCCGCGCTCAGGGCGCCAATCACCGTGCCAACCAGCCCAATGGCAACTGTGAATCCCTTGTCTTGAGGATTTAAACCATACAGCCGCACCAGCGCGTCGATTGCGCCGGAAATCACTACAGTGTCGAATCCAAAGAGCAAGCCGCCCAGGGCGCCCGTCAGCGTGGCTCTCATCAGCTTCGAGTTAGGCCGCATTCTTTCTCCTCAATGAAGCTCCGCAGCATAGGCAACGGCCATCACAATCTCCGCCTTCAATTGTGACCGGAATTCGCCAAATGGCATTCTATAGGGTTCGAGAGACAGGCGTCCGCATTCCGGCTGATTTGCCTGCGTTGCCTGCGGCAAGACATTTTGCGGAGTTCGTCCAGCCTGATACCAATCGATCCCGTCAGTACTTCGGCACCTTCGGGTCAACCTGGTCGGACCATGCAAGAATGCCGCCGGCCAGGTTCGCGACCTTCGGGTAACCCGCCTGCGCCAGGAACTCAGCGATACGCTGGCTGCGTCCGCCCGATTTGCACTGCACAACGATTTCGCGATCGCGATCGATTTCCGTCAACCGTTGCGGCACGCTGTCTTGCGGAATCAGTGTTCCGCCGATGTTTGCAATCTGATACTCCCACGGCTCGCGCACATCGAGCACGAAAACATCTTCTCCGGCATCGAGTCGCTGCTTTAATTCACTCGGCGTGATCTGCGGTATTCCATTCTTCAATTTGGCTTCCTCTTTCGCCGCGGGCGTAATCCCGCAGAACTGCTCGTAGTCGATAAGTTTTGTCACCGTGGGATTGGGGCCGCAAACCGGGCACTCGGGATTCTTGCGCAGCTTAAGTTCGCGAAAGCGCATGGCGAGCGAGTCAACCAGCAACAGCCTGCCGATCAGCGGCTCGCCCGCGCCGAGAATCAGCTTGATAACTTCAGTTGCCTGGATGACGCCTACCAGCCCCGGAAGAATGCCCAGCACTCCGCCCTCTGCGCAACTCGGCACCAGTCCGGGCGGCGGCGGCTCAGGATACAGGCATCGATAACATGGCCCCTGCCTGGTGGCGAAAACACTGGCCTGTCCTTCGAAGCGAAATATCGAACCGTACACATTCGGCTTACCCAGCAAAACGCATGCGTCGTTCACCAGGTATCGCGTGGGAAAGTTGTCAGTACCGTCGGCGACAATATCGTAGTCTTTCAGAATTTCGAGAGCGTTGGCGCTGGTAAGCATCGTCTCATGCTTCACCACGTTCATCGCGGGGTTCAGAGCAGTCAGCTTTTCCGCGGCCGAGTCGAGTTTCTTGCGCCCGATGTCGGCGGTCGAGTGAATGATCTGGCGCTGCAGATTGCTTGCGTCAACCACGTCGAAGTCGACGAGCCCCAGCGTGCCCACTCCGGCCGCCGCCAGGTAAAAAGCGAGTGGCGAGCCTAACCCGCCCGAGCCCACGCACAGCACTCTGGCAGCCTTCAACTTGCGCTGCCCCTCTTCGCCTACCTCAGGCAGAATCAGGTGGCGCGAGTAGCGCGCAAGTTCCTCGGTGGTCAGCTCGGGCAAGGCGGTTGGTTCGGTTGAAATGGCCATAGGTCAGCCGCCCGCAATCGAAGGAATGATGGATAGAGTATCGGTAGCCGAGACCGGAGTCTCCTCTTTCTGCGGAAGGTAGCGCACGTCTTCATCATTCAAATAGAGATTCACAAACGAGCGAACTTTTCCCTGCTCGTTGAAAAGATGTTTTTTCAAATCGGGATAGGAATTCGTCAATTCATCGAGTGCGCCGGCCACGGTGCCCGCACCAACCTCAAGCGACTTATTTCCGCCCGCGAAGGGGCGCAGCGGCGTGGGAATGAAAATTGTCATTCGGTCAGTCGTTCCTCTCGTTCGCTCCGTGATGGGATTATAGGAACGCGGAATTCGGCAGTCAATTTGCGGCCGCTTCTTCGCGAAGATTTCATGCCGGCGTTCAATGCACCCAAGAGCAAGTAAACTGGTCGTATGGCGCTAGAGTTCACAATCTCATACCTCAAGGATTCACTCACCATCTTCCGCTACTACAAGCGGCTGGCCGAGCGCGCTTTGGAGCAGACGAGCGATGCCGATCTCTTCACCGAGCTGGGGCCTGAGACCAACTCGATCGCCATCGTCGTAAAGCATATGGCAGGCAACATGCGCTCCCGCTGGACAAATTTCCTCACCACGGACGGCGAAAAGCCTGACCGCGACCGCGACTGCGAGTTTGTTGCCCCGCCTTCTACGCGCGCGGAACTCCTCGAAATGTGGGAGCGCGGCTGGGAGTGCCTCTTCGCCGCTCTCGAACCGCTTACCGACGCCGACCTCACCCGCACCGTCTTCATCCGCGGCGAAGCTCACTCCGTGATGCAGGCCGTCAATCGCCAGGTCGCCCACTACCAGTATCACGTGGGGCAGATCGTGCTGCTTGCCAGACACTTTGCGGGCGACCGCTGGCAGTCTCTCAGTGTGCCCCGCAATAGGTCAGTCGAATTCAATCGCAAAGTGGTAGCAGGAGAGGCCAGCCAGCGCTAATCGAAGCCAGCGACCGAGCCATCCACCTCTCAGATACAATGGGAGATGGGCTAACCCCTTAATTTCTTGGGTACTTTGTCACAAACACGTCCGAGGACATAAAGAAGGAGCACTTTTCTATGGCGATTTCCGCCACTCAACTTCGTCCGGGCATGATTATCAAGCACAACGAGAATCTTCACCTTGTATTCAAGGTGGAGCACCGCACGCCCGGCAACCTGCGTGCATTCATCCAGGCCAAACTGCGCAATCTCAAATCCGGCGCCATGTTCGAGCACCGTTTTCGTTCCGCCGACTCCATCGAGAAAGTCGTGGTCGATGAGATTTCCATGGAGTTTCTCTACGCCGACGGCGACGATTACTACTTCATGAATCCGGTGGACTACGAGCAGACTGTGCTCAAAGGCTCTACTCTCGGCGATGCCGTCGAATACCTCACCCCCAATCTCCAAATCAAGGTCAGCTACCACGACGGCCAGGCAGTGGGCATTGAGCTGCCGACCTTTGTCGAGCTTGAAGTGGTGGAGACCGAACCGGGCCTGAAGTCGGCAACCGCCTCCAGCGTCACCAAGCCAGCCAAGACTGAGACCGGCCTCGTCGTCCAGGTTCCCGCCTTCATCAACCAGGGCGAAAAGATCCGCGTGGATACCAGCGAAGGCGCGTATATGAGCCGCGCGTAAGCGGGTTAGGGGTCCAGAGGCAACGGAATGAATCGGACCGAGTTTCAAAGGCTTTCGAATTTGCGACTTGGCGAATCCAAGGCACCCTTAGCCGCCGGGTTCGCTGATGGCGCATACTACCTTGCAGGGTATGCCGTCGAATGCGCATTGAAAGCTTGCATCGCAAAACGTACGCGCGAACACGATTTTCCAGAGAAGGGATCGCAAAAATATTACAGCCATGACCTCGAAGATCTTGTTGGGTTTGCACAGTTAAAGGTGGAATTGGATCAATCACTTCAGGCCGACCCAACAATGAAGACCAACTGGGCCGTCTTACAAAACTGGTCAGAAGAAAGCCGCTACGAAGCAAGTCGGACACCACAAGAAGCAACGGATCTACTCAGCGCCATAGAGGATCAGAAAGGAGGGGTTTTACAATGGCTCCAGCAACGCTGGTGAATTTCGACATTGAGAACGGCGACGACGTGATAAAAGCCTTGGACAGCGCTGGAAAAGCGCCAAAGGTAGCACTTTGGGCTAAACTCCCCGACTACGAGAACTGGCGACTTGTTTTGGCCTCTGACAGATTGGACCAGTAGTCGCCTACTTCGGGCTATTCAGAAATCAACGAAGCAATGCGCAAAGGCGGAATTCCGAGCTACAAACAGCCTGCAATTCTTTTGAGACCGATGGACAATCCCATGATTGAGGACCTCCGTCGCATCTTCGGCAATGCAGCAGATACTCGTGGAATGCGGTTGGGAGGGCAGACGTTCGGCGACAAATACCTTGAAGAGGCATTCGTCTACCGCATCCATTAATCGACAGAGCCAAAACTAACGTGCATTATCCGCAGACGGCGCCATCGCGGCGCCGTTATTGTTTCTGGACTAAATTCACGGTCCTTCGCTTGACCGCCTGCCGCGCCATCCGATATTCGGTAAAGAGAGTTTCCGCGGCCCAAGCCTCCGAAGGAGTTTTATGCCCATCCCAGCTGTCATCGCAGCCGCAGCCGACAACTACCGTATGAACACCGATATGCTCACAAAAATGGTCACCGACCTCTCGCCTGAGGAGTGGCTCCGCCATCCTGATGGCACTTCTAACCACGTTGCATGGATCGTCGGCCACGTAATCTGGACGCGCGGAAGACTGCTGGCGCGGCTGGGCACGGAGTGGTCGCAACCGTGGCTCGAGCTGTTTGGCCGTGGCGCCAAGTGCGGCGATGACGTGGCCTATCCGTCGCACGACACGCTGCTTGATGCATGGCGCGCAAGTTCAAGCGTGCTCTGCAATGCGCTTGAAAACGCGACAGATGAGTTTCTGGCTCAGCCCTCGGTGCAGGGCCCGCCTAGCTCTGACGGCAAGCAAAGCGGCGTAGTGAACTTCCTCGCCATCCACGAAACCTACCACCTCGGCCAGATTTCGTATCTGCGCAGTTGGCTCGGCCACAAAGGAACGATGGGATGAAGCTTCGTGAATCGAGGACCGCGATTCACGGTCCTCGATTGACGGTCCCCACCGCCGATCTTTCACAAAATCTTCAAATACCCTCTTGACATCGCGCCCCAACATTGTGTTACTGTCAGTAACACAATGAAGGATAACGTTCCACTCCGCCATGACCCTGCCGAGTTAGGTGAGCTTGAAAGCAACATTCTTTCCATCGTTTGGCGGCTGGGCTCAGTAACGGCCGAGCAGGTGCGCGAGGCGCTCGACCGGCCTCTGACCGATTCCACAGTTCGCACCATGCTGCGCCGCCTTGAAGAAAAAGGCTACATCGCACACTCGGTCGAAAATCGCGCCTTTATTTATCGACCGTCGGAGTCACGGCAGCGTGTGGCCGGCCATGCCGCCAAGCGCATTGTCGACTGGCTCTGCGAAGGTTCTGTCGAAACACTGCTCGTGGGCATGGTGGATTCAAAGGTTCTCGATCGCTCCGAGTTGCAGCGGCTCGCCAATCGTATCTCCGCAGTGCGCGAGCACGACAAGCGCAAGAACGACAGCAAAAGTTAGTTGGAGGTGAATTCGTGCTTTCCAGTCTTTTTGAAGCCGCTCTTCGTTCTCTCATGCTCGCGGTCATGGTCTGGGCTGGCCTCAGAGTCTTTCGCGTTTACAACGTCATCTACCAAAGGCTCGCGTGGACCGCTGTTCTTGCCGGCGCCCTGCTGATGCCCTGCCTGCTTCCCTTCACCGCGCATTGGGCCGGCTTTTCGTTCGCAACCATTCCCGCGGCCGCTCCCATGCATCGCTTGCAAGCCGCCCTCCCGGCCGCCGCGATTTCAGCTTCGCACGTTATCGCACCTTCAAGTACTTCCATCCTGGTTGCCCCTTTTCCCACCCAGGTAGAACCACGGCATCGGTCCCAAGCAACGCTTAAAACCGGTGCGACTTTCGCCAGCGTGAATCCCGCTCAAACTATTTCTCCACACACCGCCAGCACGCCTGTACTCGATCTGATTCCGCCTGCGCAGCCCACCCGCCCGCATCTTTCCTTCTTGAGTTTTTTGGCGCTTGGATATTTCCTGGTCGCCGCGGCGCTTTTCCTTCGTCTGCTTCTGGGTTTCCTCAAAGCAATACGCCTCTGGCACTCAGCCGCGCCTATTGTTCCCGGCAGCAACGCGCTCTCTTACGCCGACCTCAATCTGCGCGCCAGTCACAAAGTTTCTTCTCCCGTCACCATAGGCTCCGGTATCGTGCTGCCGGCCGGCTATACAAGCTGGACTGAAGAAAAACTTCGCGTCGTTCTTGCGCACGAACGCTCCCACGTAAACCAGCGTGATTTCCACCTGCTGATTCTCGCCTCGCTCTATACGGCAGTCACCTGGTTCAGTCCGCTTGGATGGTGGCTGAAACACAAACTCTCAGATCTCGGCGAGGCCATCAGCGACCGCTCCGGCCTTAATGCGGCTTCAAACCGCTCCGCATACGCCCAGATTCTCCTTGAATTCGCGGCTGCGCCGCGCCCAACTCTTATAGGAGTCGCTATGGCCCGTCCCAGCAGTATCTCCCGCCGCATCGAACGTCTGCTCAACGACAGCTATCTCCGCCACGCATTTTCCGGCAGCAACCGCGCTCGCATCGCTGTTCTGCTCGCGCCCCTCGTGCTCTTCGCCGGCACGGCACTTGTTCGGGTGCAGGCCGCAACGCAGTCCACTAAAATTGCACTCGCTCCGAGCTCAAGTGATGCAGCACCACCTGCGCCGCCGGCCGCACAGACGTTGGCAGTACCTGCGGCACCACCATCCGCAGATGCCTTGCCG
This sequence comes from uncultured Acidobacteriaceae bacterium, assembly GCA_963836635.1. Lineage (GTDB taxonomy): Bacteria > Acidobacteriota > Terriglobia > Terriglobales > Acidobacteriaceae > Telmatobacter. Next base: position 44,161 of record CAWILB010000050.1, read on the forward strand.
GCCGCTCCAGCTCCGCCGACCGCAGCAGCGTTCTCAGCCCCTCCAGCCCCACCATCCGCAGATGCCTTGCCGGCCGCTCCAGCTCCGCCTACAGCGGTGCCTCCGCAACTACCGAGAGGAAACTTTGCACTCGTTGCTGCCCCTGCTCCTCCCGCCGGTGTTGAGAATGCGGAAACGGGATTTGAAGCTACCTTCGATCGCAACCTGAACTTCGACGGCAAGCTTGAGCTCTCGGTGGCCACCGGCTCCGGTCACATCACTTTGACCCGTGGGTCCGCCAACCAGATTCGTATCCACGGCGTCGTCAAAACAAATCGGGACGGCGACACTGCAAAGGCGCAAGAGATTGCCGCCAACCCGCCCATCGAACAAACCGGAAACAAGATCACGATTGGTGGTCACCAGGACGAGCGCCTGCGCAACATCAGCATCGACTACGACATTGAGGCGCCAGCTGACACTACCCTCAGCGCCACTACCGGTTCCGGCAATATCACCGACACAGGTGTTGGCCAAGGCACAAAGCTCATCACCGGTTCGGGCAGCGTGAATGCGACAGGGCTTGAAGGAGAATTTAGAATCCAAACCGGCTCGGGCAATATTGCAGCCGACGGCAACGGACAAGGCGATGCGACGGTTCAGACGGGTTCCGGCAACATCGATGTAAAAGGCATACACGGAGCGCTCAAAGCGCAAACCGGCTCAGGCGAAATCAAGATTGCTGGAACGCCATCCTCTGCATGGAGGCTCCAGACCGGATCCGGTTCTGTCGAGGTGGCCACCGGAAACGCGCCGATGAATCTCGAAGCGACCACGGGCTCGGGCAAAATCGATACGAATCAACCGATGCCGGAGCAGACCTCCTCCGAGGAGGATCACCACCACCTACGCGCGCAACTCAACGGCGGAGGCCCCGATGTCAGCGTCGTAACCGGCTCCGGCAGCATTCACGTTCGCTAAAGCTTTTCCAGGCACCAACGCGGTTGCCGCATCCTGGCGGCGTCTCTAAGATTCGTCGCCAGGGTGGAAGCCCACAAACCTCAGCACTACCCAGAAGTTCGTATCAGATAAAACGCAAAGAACAACCGCGGATTCTTCGCTTACCACCCCCAAATTGAAGTACATTTGGGGCCCTATGCGCTCAGAATGGCAGCGGCGGTTTTGTCAAGAATTTCTGAGACACCACACTAGCAGCTACAAGCTGCTGTTCCCATCCGGCAAACTCACCGGCCGCGCCTCCAGCATCGCTTCAATCTTGACAAGGTCCTCCAGCACAGCACCCGCGACAGGCGCGTCCACCTGCACCACCGCTAATGCCTTCACGGGTTTCGTGCCGGAGCGCTCTCGTCCCAGTGCGAAGTTGGCAATGTTCACGCCGTGCTCGCCCAGAATTGAGCCGATCCTGCCGATCACGCCCGGCACGTCGTAGTTGCGGCACACCAGCAAGTTGCCTTCAAGCGGCGTCTCGATATCGATGCCGTCGAACGCCAGCAGTCGCGGCTGCTCGCCGTGGATCACGGTGGCACTTGCGCGGCTCTCGCCCCCGACCGTATGGAGCACGATGGTGAGCACGGTAGCGGCACCACCGCGATGGCTCTCCTCTTTCTCCTCATGCACGCGAATGCCGCGCTCCTGCGCCACAGCAGCCGCGTTAATGCGGTTCACATTCTCCGATCCCTGCAGCAGGCCCTGGATGGCGGCGTTTCGCAACAGCTCAGTCTTCGCCTCGGCCAGCGCGCCTCCATAAACCAGCGCGATCGATTCGATGCCGCTCTTGCCGGCCTGTCCCAGGAACGCTCCCAACCGCCCGGCCAGGTCAATAAACGGCGCCAGCAGTACATACTCCTCGTGGCTCAGCGATGGCAGGTTCACCGCGTTCTGCACCACGCCCAGCTTCAGGTATTCGCGCACCTGCATTGCTATCTGGATGCCTACAGCTTCCTGCGCTTCGGCCGTTGAGCCTGCAATGTGTGGAGTGAGAATCACGTTGTCAAGCTCGGCATAGGCGGAGTTCTTCAGCGGCTCCTCTCGAAACACATCCAGCGCTGCACCGGCCACCTGCCCGCTGTTGAGCGCATCAACCAGCGCTGCATCGTCGACCAGTTCGCCGCGGGCGCAGTTGATAATGCGCACGCCCTTCTTCATCGCGGCCAGCGTTTTTGCGTTGATAATGTTAGCCGTTTGTGGCGTCAGGCCCACGTGCAAGGTGAGATAGTCGGCCTTCGCAAAAAGCTCTTCCACGTTAACCAGCGCAATTCCGTTTTCGCGCGCCACCGCTGCCGACACAAACGGATCGCTGCCCGTCAGCTCCATGCCGAATCCGCGCGCGCGCCTGGCCACCTCAAGGCCGATGCGGCCCAGGCCCAGAATGCCCAGCAACTTCCCGCGCAGCTCCGCGCCCTGCAGGATCTTCTTCTCCCATTTGCCGGCATGCATTGTGTTGTTGGCAGCGGGCAGCTTGCGCGCCAGAGCCAGCATTAACCCAATCGTCAACTCGGCTACGGCCACGGCGTTCGCGCCCGGCGTGTTCATCACCACAATGCCGCGCCGCGTCGCAGCCTCAGCATCGATGTTGTCAACGCCCACGCCCGCGCGGCCAATCACTCGCAACCTGGGCGCGTGCTCCATTAGCGCATCGTCAACCTGCACCGCACTGCGGACAACCAGCGCGTCGGCATCTTTCAGCGCAGCCGGCAATCCCTCCGGCAACTGATCGTGCGTCTTCACATCCCATCCCGGTTCGGCCGCAAACACCGCCAGCGTGGCCGGTGAAACCTTCTCTGCCAATACGATCTTCATCGCCGCTCCCTTGCTTTTTTCCGCGCTCTCGTATTCGTCAAACTTCACGCCGCGCTGCTCGCACAGCAAATCGAACATGCGCACCACGGCGGCATGCGGCTTGCCCTCGCCGCGCTCGTACTTGGTGAGCGAGTTGGGATGCACGCCCAGCTTCTCTGCCATCTCGTACTGAAAGAGGTCGAGCTGCCTGCGCGCAATCACGAGTTTTTCAGCGAATGTGAGTTCAGACATAAATGCAGTTCTCAGTGGACAGTGAACAGTGGACAGTGGACAGCAGTCTGTGGTCAGTAGAGCGTGTTTCAAAAATGGCTGTTAAGGCCCCGCATTCATCCCGCAGGGGTTAAAACCCCTCATTTTTCATGCTATTTTCGGCACGACTGAAGTCGTGCCCTGACACAAAACGGGTTTATGAAACACGCTGTAGTCAGTTGTCGGTTAGTGGAACCTGCCCACTGTTCACTGTCCACTGTTCACTGCTCTTGCGTACACCGCCTGCGCCGCCGCCACGCCCTGGCCGTAAACCACCGGCAGTCCCAGCGTGTCTTTCGCGATGTGCTCCATCGCCCCCAGCAGCGCAACTGTATCGAGATAGTCGAAGTAGCCGAGGTGAGCCACGCGGAAGATCTTGCCCTGCATTTCCCCCTGGCCGTTTGCAGTCACCAGCGCAAATTTCGCCTTCAGCGCCTTCACCACCGCCCCAGAGTCCATGCCCTCGGGTACGGCAACCGCCGTGGCAGCCGCAGCCGGAGCCGTCGGCGCAAACAACGTGAATCCCAGCGCGACCAGCCCCGCCCGAGTGGCGGCCGCGTTCACTTCGGCGTTGTTCACCAGCGCGATGCGGCCCTTTTCGAGATCGCCGCCCGCTTGCCCGGCAATGTAGTCAAGCGACGCACCCAGTCCGGCCACCAGCGCCACTGCCGGCGTGTAAGCGCTCTCGCCCTTCACCGCATTCTTGCGTTCCTTGCGCAGGTCAAAGTAGTAGCGCGGATTCTTCGTTGTCTCCATCACCGCCCACGCTTTCTCGCTCACGCTCATGTAGGCCAGGCCAGGCGGAATCATCACCGCCTTCTGCGATCCACCGATCAAAACGTCGATGCCCCATCTATCCACGTCGAAGTGCGTGGTGCCAAGGCCGGTAATTCCATCAACGACCAGAAGCGCAGAACTTGCGGATTCTTTGATGAGATTCGTGATCGCCTCGACGTCATGCCGCACCGCCGTCGAGGTCTCGGTGGCCTGCATCAGCACAATTTTGTGCTCGGGCTTCAGCGCGGCCTTTACCGCAGCCAGGTCGAAAGTCTCCCCGTAAGGCGCGGTCAGCACATCCGGTACGCAGCCAAATGCCTTTGCCAGTCCCGTCCAGCGCTCGCCGAATTTTCCGGCCGTCAGCACCAATACCTTGTCGCCCGGCGAGGTCAGATTCGTGATGGAGGCTTCCATCGCGCCCGTTCCCGAGCTCGAAAGCAGAATCACGTCAGTCTTCGTGCCCACGAATATCTTCAACTGCGCCAATACTTTCTGGTACAGCGCGCGAAATTCGGGGGTGCGGTGGTGCATGTCGGCCGCAGCCATGGCAAACTGTGCCGCCGGCAGCAATGGGGTGGGTCCTGGGGTATAAAGCCGGGCCTTGCGGATCATTCATTCCCTCGCCTCGGATCATTTATTGAATTGACCCGGAAATCACATAATACACACAATTGTTGTTTTTGTGATTATTTTCTGACTGTGGAAATCGTGACTTTCCTCAGGATTCACCATGTGCGGACGCTTCGTTGCTTCACGCTTTGTCCTACCCCTCGGCTTTGGCTGCTGCGGGGCTCAATTTAGAATCAATGGTCTAGGGAGGACTCCCATGATCGATCCAGGCGCATTGGCGGCACAAATTACGAAACTGATGGTGGAAGGCATGAAGGCCCGCGATGCCGAACGCACCGGCACTTTGCGCCTTATCAAGTCGGCACTCATGAACAGGGCTCTCGAAAGGAATGCCTCGCTCACGCCGGCCGAGGAGCAGCAGACGCTGACCACCATGATCAAGCAGCGTCGCGACTCCATAGAGCAATTCACCAAGGGCAACCGGCCCGAGCTTGCTGCCAAAGAGGCGGCGGAGATTGTCGTTATCGAGGAGTTTTTGCCCAAGGCTCTCGACGAAGCCGGCCTGGCAACGCTGGTTTCTGCAACTCTCGCCGAACTCGATGCTATTCTCGGTCACAAACCGGGCATGAAGGACATGGGCACTGCCATGAAAGCCGTTCAGGCTAAGCTGCAGGCCATAGGCGTACGCGCTGATGGACGACTGGTGAGCGAGTTGGTAAAGAAGGGGCTGGCGGGATAGGCAATCGAGTTGCATGCAAGCGATGTGCGGGCGAGGACGCCCACACGACAACCGGGCTGGAGCCCGGCGCTACTTTCTTCAGCGCAATTTCCCGGGCAGATCCTCTAGAAGTCGTGCCGGTGCTCGGCCAGCGCGGAAATCCTGCGCGCCACATCGTCAACTGAACCCGCCGGCGACGGCGCATTTGCATCCTCTGTCTGCTTCCGCAGCTTTGCTACTGTCTGCCAGTTGTCCTTGTGCGGCTCATCAGCCAGCCACGGCGGCAGCGGCATATTGCAGATGACGGCTAAGCGCCTCGGCGTGGCCCTCGTAAAGGGCGCGCATGGTCCGCAAACGCTCACCTGAGAACTGGTCGCGGCAAACGCTCACCCCGTTCTGGCAAAGCATCTCGTATAACTTTTGATATTTCTCCGCTGGAAGCCGGTCCGCTGCATCGCTCACCGGCTCCAGCGAGAAAATCTGCGCCAGGTCGACCAGCGCGTGGCGGGCCATGGCAAAGGTTAGTTGCGCCTGCCGCGCTTCCTGCGCAGTCACGCCCGAAATCAACAAGCGCCGAGGTGTCAAGAATCGCGGTCAGCGCACTCAGCCAGCTCTGGTTGGTATGTTGCGAGCGAAAGTAGCAAAGCAGAGGGTAGGAGATGTGGCTTTCAAGCAGCTCGGCCGACCATCGCTCCCACTCCATGAGCAGAACCGACAAGGCCTGCTCCGCTCCTTTGTATGAGTGCCGGCGCAACAATTCGGCCGCGGTCGGCGGCGAGCCTGCGCGCGCATCCAGCAGCGAAATACTGACTTCGCGCCGCGAAAACGCGCCGTACAGCACCGGAAATAGCCCATCACAGCCGCCAGAAAACCGAGTCCCGTCCCGGATTCCAGAATGATCAGTGGCTCGCGCCCACGGCCCGTGGGGAACCACATCGCCCAGCCCCAGCGTAAAAATGAGTGGTTCCGCTCACATACAAATCCGACATCAGACCCGCTTCTCGGCCGCGTCGTTGAACGGGACTGCCCAGCCCGAGAGTAAATAAGGCCGAACCCAATTACCATGTGCAGCCGCCCAAACTACCAGCAGCACAATCAGCGACAGCGGCCCGTAAAAGCTGAATGCCGTCTCGCGCTTGCGCGCATTGCTGATTCGCCGCGCAATAAACACCCACGGCTTCCAGGTTGCGATATAGAACATGCGCGTGAGCCTGAATCTCCCAGTGGCGCGCCGCGGCAAAATAATCGTTTCGAAGGCGTCCACCAGCACGATGCACAGGCACGTCACGCCGGCAATCAATGCAACAATGTGCATCGGTCTCCCCTCTACGGAGGGCCGCTAGAAACAGCAGGTCGCCCGCTCGTTCCGTCATTGTATTACGGCTCAAGTTCAATCGCTCCTCCGCAGCTCAACGTAGAGATGCCGTTAACCGTCTGTTTGCAATCACTTGTCGAGGTTCCATTGCTGCATTTGGCGGGGAGTGAAAGGCGCCGCAATTGCCAATGGCAAGGACCCCTTGGTTCCAGGCAAGTTCACCCACAACAACTACCGTCCTCCGCGAAACTTAAGTCCGAAGCGGGGGTTACAACTCTCAGCCCTCCCCGGAGCTGCCGGTGTGCAACTCCTGATGAAACGGCCCGGGAGGCGGGAATGCGTTTTTCGCTTCCTGGCACGGGGCGCGACGAGGACTGCGAGGAACTATGGACAGCAAGGCGATTGAGCAGGCATCAACTTTCAACCGTTCCACCCTGGCCCAACCTATGTGGACCGGATTTCCGCACCCATCGTTCCAGCGCACCGGCAAGTTCGCTATTGCCGCCGGCATCGTCGCATTGGCTTCGACCACCATCCACGCCCAGCAGCCTTACGCGTATCCGGAGAATCAGCAGTACACACAGCAATATGCTCCCCAGGCGCCGCAATTCCCAAGCCAGCAGCAATATGCGCAGCAACCCCAAAATCAGCAGCAGTACTATCAGCCGCAATATGTGCAACCGCGGGACACTCAGCCAGGAGACGCTCCTGGAGATGCATACGACCAGATGAACGGCTCAGAAGCGGCGCCGGCTCAAACGCAACAGCCCTTGAGCGCCGACCAACTGGAGCAATTGCTTGCGCCGGTCGCCCTCTATCCTGACTCTCTACTCGCCCAGATTCTGGCAGCGTCCACCTATCCCGCGCAGATTGCCTCGGCCGACCAGTGGCTGCGCCAGATGAAAGCGCAGGGTTACAACGATCCCAACCAGATTGTTGCCGGGGCTAACTCACAGTCGGGCTGGGACCCAAGCGTGAAAGCGCTGACCGAATATCCCCAGGTTCTTGACATGCTCAACCAGAACCTTCAATGGGCCACCAACCTGGGCAACGCTTATTACAACCAGCCCCAGGATGTAATGCAGACCGTGCAGGTGTTGCGCGACCGCGCACAGCAGGCCGGAACGCTCGAAAGCTCTCCGCAGGAGCAGGTGACCGGCGATCAGGGCTACATCGACCTTGCTCCGGCCTCGCCCGACCAAACCTATGTGCCGGCTTACAATCCCTGGCAGTCTTATGGCACACCGATCTCACCCTACCCCGGCTTTTCGTCTTCATTGCTGAGTATGCTGGGCGGATTTGGGGCGCAGTATGCCTCCGGCGGAATGCAGTTCGGCTCGGGCATTGCATCGGGTGCATTTGGGAACATGCCGTGGGGTTCGCTCGCATGGGGCTTAAACTGGCTCACCGGCTCCGTGCTCTTCAATCACTCCGACTACGACACCCACTCCAGAACCGTCGCCGACTGGGGATTCCCGCGCGGCGGCCCGCGTGCGCACGGATGGCATGGCGGCGGACCCGGCTTTGGACATCCGGAGCCCTATACGCGGGCAGGCGGATTCCCCAACGGCCGCGGCCCGGCGAATTCGCAACCTTTCAACCGGTCCCCTGAAAACCGAATCCCTGAGAACCGCAATAATGGCGGGAACGATGGCCGGAATAACAACTGGGGCCACCCCACGCCGCAGCAGGCCTGGGGCCGGCCATCGGAAATGACGCATCCGCCGAATCCCGCCCAGCAGGCTTATAACCGCCAGCCCTTCATTGCGCCCGCGCGGCCGCAGAGTTTTGCACCGCGCCCGCAAATGTACCCGGAACGTCCACAACCCTACGCAGATCGACAACAATTTGCCGCGCGCAGTTATTCCGGCAATGGAATCTACGGCCGCTCCGCTCCTCCAGCCTATGACTACTCAAACCGCCCCGCGCAGAACTACGCAGAGCGGCCCGGCATGGCCTACGCAAGTCCGAACCAGCCTTATCGCGAGCCAGCATTTCAGCAGCCCGCCTATCGGGCCCCACAGATGGAATCTCCACGCGCATACGCGCAACGGCCCGGCATGAACTACGGCGATTCCTTCACGCGCAACGAAAAGCCCGGCGGATTCCACATGTTCGGTGGAAATCATGAGTCACGCGGCTACAGCTATCGCGCCCCGAAGAACAACTTCGGCGGCGGCCACGAGTCGCACAGCTTCACTCATGAAAAAGCGCCCAAGATGCCTCATGGCGGAGGCAGCCACTTTGGTGGAGGAGGCCACTCCGGAGGAGGCGGTCACTCCGGTGGCGGCGGCCATCATCATTTTCTGTAGGTCCAATGCGAACGAGCCTCGGGAACCGTAGCCCTTTGCGTTCTCAAACTGGCTAAGTGAGCTCAGCAATTCGTATTTAGGCGCCGCCCTCGCTCGCGAGTTTTCTCGGCCGCTCTTCGTGCAATTCCTGGTATAGCTCATCCACTTTGCCTCTCGCTTTTTCGAGCGCACGTTTGCCTGCGGGCGTAATCCGGTAGAGCCTCCGGCGCCGCCCATCCACATATTGCAACTTCGACCTCAGCAACCCCGTGCGCTCCAGCCCGTGCATCAAAGGATAGAGCGTACCCGGCCCGACATGGTACCCGTGATGCTCCAATTCGTGCATCATTGCCAGGCCAAAGATGGGCTCATGGGCCGCGTGCAGCAGCACGTGCAGCCGGATGAGCCCATCGAACAATTCCCGCTTATGGTTCATCTGGATATCAACTATATCGCTAACTCAAGCCGGCGCCATCTTGATTATTATCGAATTTCGATATAAAGTCTCCCGCAGATGGCCCGGTTCGCCGTCCAACTTCCTTTAACACAGGAATCCTATTGAAGTCCGTCAGCAGGATCTTCGAATTTGCAGCCCTCATCGCTCTGGCCGCGGCCGCGCACACGCTTCACGCGCAGGGACCGCCGTACCAGACCGACGACCCCGTCCCGGTCGACTACGGCCATTACGAGTTCTACGTCTTCGGCGGCGCAGACGGCACACCCGTCGAGATGGACTCAACCGGGCCGGCCTTCGAGTTCAACTGGGGCGCTGTTCCGCGCGTTCAAATTCACGCCATTTTGCCGTTCGGTGTCGCCGCGCCGCTCAACCACGCCGTCTATGCGCCCGCATCGGGCCAGGGCACCGATGCCTTCGGCCTCACCGACATGGAGCTGGGCGCGAAGATCGCATACATCAAGGAGAGCAAGCATTTTCCGCAGATCGGCACTTTTACCATGTTTGAAATGCCGACGGGCAATTACGACAAGGGCCTCGGCATTGGGAAGGTCTGGTACAAACTGCCGGTATGGCTGCAGAAGAACATCGGCCCCTGGCTTCTTGACGGCGGCGCGGGCGAAACCGTGGTCCCGCAATCCGGCTTCCACGACTATCCCTACGGCGGATTCCTGCTTAAGTACACTTTTCCGGGCGACCGGGTGGAGTTCGGGGGCGAGGTGTTTTCCCATGGCGGCGAAGGCCCGGCCGCACCGCAGACCCAGGCTTCCACCATGATCGACCTGGGCGGCTACTACCACTTCAAGCGCAACCCCAACGAACAGTTTCTGCTTTGTTATGGGCACTCGGTTGCCGGGCAGACTGAAAACTACGCCTACGTTGGCATGTACTGGACGTGGGGCAAGGACAAAGGCAAGCCCGGCGCAAGTGCGTTTCTCCGCGGCCCGCCCGGCGAGAACAACTCAATCCCGAATGGAAACTGATTCAGCGCACAAATAGCAACCCGCCGCCGCAGATGCAGAAAGGATCCAGAATGGAGATCACCACTCGCAGTTTTTGGACGCTCATCCACGGCATGGGCTTCGGCGCGCTCTACCTGATGGCTTGCTCCGGCGCGCTCGTCGAGCTCTACCGCCGTTACTGTTCGCACAATACTGCGCCGCCCACGGAGCGCGATGCGACCTTCCTCCGCGTTTATCTCGCGATGATGGCTGCGCTGGCGTGGCTTGCCGTGATCACCGGCAGCTACATCATCTATCCGTGGTACCGCGCCAAGCCGCCCGCCGGCACTACGAATCTCGCCGCTTTCCCGCGCAGCTTTCTGCTCTCAAGCCCCACCACCAGCGCGTGGCACAACATGGGCATGGAGTGGAAGGAGTACATTGCCTGGATCGCGCCCATCGCTATCACCATGGCCGCGGTAGTGGTGTTGCAATATGGACGCAAGCTCAAGGATTACCCGCCGCTTCGCAATACTGTCCTCTGTTTCGTATGGGCGTCATTGGCCGCCGCGGGGGTCGCGGGATTCTTCGGCGCCATGCTCAACAAGAATGCGCCCGTCGAAGGAGGCGAAACCATTCACCTGGTGGAGGGAGAAACGAAATGAATGCGACTGACGCAACACAGAGCCCGCTCACTAACGGCCCCGGCGCCGCCGCGGTTCTCGCCGCCGGCATCGGCTCATTCACGCTCGGATTGCTCGCGGTGCTCGCCGACAGGATTCCTTCGATCAAAAGCTGGACGAATTTCTACAATCCAACCGGACCGCTCTCGGGCGTCACCACATGCACAATCTTCGTGTGGCTGGCGGCGTGGGCGATTCTGCAGATCCGCTGGCGTGGTAAAACAATCAACTTTGTTCCCGTGAGCGCCATTGCCCTGGCCCTGCTCGCGATTGGACTGCTGCTGACTTTTCCGCCGATCACAGACTTGTTCTAAGCGCGACCGGCGCCCCGCCCAAACTTGCGTGAAAAAATGCGCCGAAGCCCCCATTCGGGGCCCCGGCGCAAGGCGTTCGTGCAGACTGGTTGAAGTTATTGCCAAGCAGCGGTGGCGAAATTTGTGTAATCGTCCCCATCCACGTGCCGCGCGATTAGCACTACGTTCCCATTGGCCGGATTCTTCAGCAGCAGGCCTACCACGCGAATCTTGGTCGCCGCGCTCAAGTCTCCGAAGCCGCCCAATCCATAGCGGAAATCGCAGGCCGGCCCCAGGTACACGGTAATCGTCTCCGGAATCAACACGCCGGCAAATCCCTTCACCTGCATCTGGAACGTGCCGTTATTCTCGTTTATGCTGTTGGCAACAATCGCTCCATTAAAGCCCCAATTGCGCAGGTGAATCCTCTTCACCGTCACTTCGTTGGAGTTTGCAGCTCCGCTTGCCGGTCCGCCGACCGAGACATCCTGGCCGGCCACCAGTGCGCTCGAGTTGAACAGGAAGTTCGTGAGCGGGTTGTGCATCCAGTAAATGAAGTACTTCTCATTCCCACTCAAATCGACGGTCGCCAACTGGCCGAGTGTTAGTCCGGTAGTCGTGGGCAGCAATCCGCGCACATACAGGTCAAAGCTCGATGTCGCGCCGCCTGAAGGCGTCACATAAGTAATCTGCCCCCGTGCGTAGAAACCGCTGTCGGTCAGAACCCCGACTTCGTCGGCATCCAGGGTCTGGTCGGCCCTGTCGAGCTTGCCCGAGAGTTCAACGATGCTGCTGGTGTTCAGTGTGCTCAGGCTGGAGTCGCCGTCCCATTCGGTGTTTCCATTCACGTCGATGGTGAAGTTTTCGCCATGAGGACCTTGCACTACGAACGACTGCGAACCGACGCTCACTACGGCTGCAATGAACGTGTCAATGTGGGCTCCGCCATCGTTGTTCGTAACCGCCCTCACGTCGAAGTTCGGATTTACCTCGCCGGTTATGTTGCCGTTGGAATCGGTCTGAATTGACTGGGCTAAATCGAAGTCGATGCGCAGTCCCACCGGCGAGCCGCCATTCACTACAGTCAGGGGGCTGCTAAGACTTACGCTCACGGTGGAGTTGGTATACGACGCATTCATGGTTTGAATGGTGGGCGCGCCGCCGCCGCTGGTGTCGAGATAACCAATGGTGCCCATACCCAGCGTGACATTTACGCTGTTATAGGTGCCTGCGGGAACATCGTTCATGTCGAGCAGCGTCTGCAACCCGTTGAACCGCGCGAAATCCACGGTAGGAGTGCCGCTCAGCAATGGAACGCTGGTGCCGCTGGAGTTGATTGCATCGATGCTCTCAATCTGCACCGGGAATGAAACTACGCTGGCCATTGGAGCATCTGTGCCGACCACAAACGAAGAGCCCGTTGGCTGGCCTGTTGGCTGTGTTGAACCGGTTGGCATGGTGGAACTGCATCCTGCCACCGCGATAACTACGACGCTGGCAAATAAAATCGCCAGGCGAGAAGTGATTGCTTTTGCAATGGGGGACATCGAGGCCTCTTTTCCTGCGCGGCTCGATGAATTGTGTTGAGCGATCGCTGAGTAGCCTAAGATACCTGCTATTCAACCTGGAACAGCATTGGAGCCTGGATCTGATCTGAGCACATCAGGGCATCCGCTCGAGTCCGGCTCTCTCTTTTTTTCAGGAACGATATGTTTCTAGATAGCCACGCCAGGTTGCGTTCGCGCACTGAGCCTGCGCCTAAGTTTGAAGATTGGGCAGCAGAGGACGTTTGACTTCAACGTTTGCTGTCGATGAGCATAGACCCCAAAAGACTCAGAAAAGTTGCGCGCGATTTTCCGATTGCTGAAATTTCCGAAATAAATCTTGCGTCGCAGTAGATTCCACTACGGATTATCAAAACAGGATTCACGCGCACGATAAAGAGGACGTCCGGCACGGATTGATGCAGCATTGCCAGCAACCTGTCAGTGCCCTCGATGAATCGGATGTATCTAGAACACTTCGGCGCGATAGCCTTCGGGCAGCGGCGCATATTTCAGCAGCCCCAGCTCGCCGGCCAGCTTCTCAAGCTTTGCGCGGGTGGCCGCGGTGGGCGGAACAAGCGGCAACCGCACATGATCGGTGGTGCGCCCCATCAGATTAAGCACCGTCTTCACCGGCCCGGGATTCGACTCCCAGAAATTGGCGTCGAAGAGCCGGGCGTAGCGCCGCTCGAGATCGCGCGCCTCCGCCCAGTTGTTCTTGAGCGCCGCGCGAATCATCTGGCCCACTTCGGCAGGGGCCTCGTTCGAGGCAACGCTGATGAGCCCGTGCGCTCCAATGCCGATGGATGCCAGCGCCAGATTGTCGTCGCCCGAAAAGATCTTGAAGCCGCGCGGCAGCGAGTGCACCAGCTCGGCAATCTGCGGCAGCTTGCCGCTGGCTTCTTTAATGGCCTGGATGTTGGGCGCGCGCAGCAGCCAGCCGAACCACGGTCTCAGGCTCAAGATTGACGCCCGTGCGTCCCGGCACGTTGTAGACGCGTCACCGGCAGCGGGTCGACCGTCTTGCGCCAGCGCCAGAAAATGCTGGAACTGGCCCTCCTGCGAAGGCTTGTTGTAATAGGGATTCGCGCTCAGCACGGCGGCAACGCCGTGCACCCGCTTGAGCAGCGCAGCCTGCCGCACCAGCGTGCGCGTGGAGTTGTGCGTGCACCCGGCCCACACCGGAACCCGGCCTGCCGCGGCCTCAACCACGATGCGCACCACGCTCAGCCACTCAACCTCGTCGAGGGTCGCAGCCTCGCCCGTCGATCCGCACGCCACCAGAAAGTCGATGCCCGACTCAATCTGCCAGTTCACCAGTTCCCACAGCGCCGACTCATCCATCGAGCCCATCCGCCCTGAAGGGCGTAACGATTGCAGTACCACAGCCTGTCGTTTCCATCACAGATCAAGTTTATAACGGAGTGGTTAGACAGGAATGAAAGGAGAAACAGTCTGTGCAATTCTTAGCGGAAGATGGGATTTGTTCGTGGCTTGCCTAGCGTTCGCGTTCGCTCAGAAAGGCAGGTATGTCTCTCGCACCGTGTGTCACCGCGGTGATTTCAACGAGGTTGCTTTTTAGGCGATAAACGATAAGGTAGGCACCGACAGGCCAGAACAGCACTTGATGGTCGGTCAGATCCTTGCGGGTATGCCCCATTCTGGGTGTGCGGGCAACAGATTCAATCGCCTCGCGCAGCCTCCTGACCCAGCCATCGGCTGCCTCGATATCATCCTGGCGATATACTCCCAGATTTCGACGAGGTCCGCTTAAGCCGCTGGAGTAATAGGGTAATGGCTCACGCCAACTTCTTTCTTCGCTCGCGCGACCTTTGCTCAAGTCGGTCCCAAACTGCCTGTGGCTCAACTAATTCTCCCCGGTCTGCGGAATCCAGCCGCCTCTGAAGTTCACGATTGAATTCTTCCAGTCTCGCGGAGCGGGACCGTTCGTGCTCTTCAAGCAGCCGCAGCGCCTCGCGCACAACTTCGCTTGCCGAGGTGTAGCGGCCAGACGCGACTTTGTCTGCAATGAACTTGTCGAGTTCGGGAGTAAGCGAAACATTCATGGGGAAAACCTCCTGATTTGAATGATCTCCTCAATAACAGGCTTTGTCAAAGTCTGTTATTTCGAAAGTCAGTTCGGCGTCGGCTTCTCGATGTGGTCGACGACAAAAGTCTCGACAGGCTCTTTAGCAGGCACCAGTTTCAGGCCGAGCTGTTCTTCAAGCGCCTTGAAGATCGACGGGCCCGCATCGTCGTCTGCATCCGGCGTAGTCTGCTCATTTGTCGACCACTTCAGCTCGTAGTCGAATTTCTTATCGCCGAGGCCGGTTTTGTCTATGATCATGCGCCCCGCTGAGTGGCTGAGGCTGTTCGCCAACCCCATAACGGTGGAAACATGTTCGGTGGCGGCGATGCTCGATCTCGACCAATGCCACTGGTGCAGCTCCTTCTCATCGGGCGAGGACTCCTTGATCTTCAAGCCGCCCTTGGCGATCACCAGGTCATAGACGTCGATTTCCTTCACCTCGCGCCGCATCTTGAGCTTGCAGCGTTCGTTGAAGAGAGCCTGGAGAATGAGTTTTTTGCTGCTTCGAGGACTCTTCTTTCGATAACTTCTTCCAAGCTTCAGCCGTCGCGTCGTCCGTCCGCGCCGAAAGATCGTAACGGTCGCTCCGGACCCACTCGGGTAGTCCCGAAATCTGACTATCGGATGTGATCCCGTAGGCAATGTAAATCAGAGGCCCAAGTGGCATATCCGTGTAGTCAATGCCGTTGGGCAAATCCTGCCACTTGACGTATTGTTCGTCTGATCTGGAAGGTTTGATCGACACAACGTCGTAGGCGGGGGATTTGACGCTGGTTTCCGGCGGCGCCACCGCATTCGCCTGGGCCCACAGATTGACGGTTAAACCGCTCAACAAAAGCACGACGAAAAACAGCGCAGCCGGCAAATGCCGGCGGCAATCGAACCGCATAAGCATGAGTTTGATCTCTGGCGGGGATTATAACTCTTGCCGAACCTCGAGCAGTCCAGCACACCTGTTGCTGTGACCGCGTCCCGCATCGGCGACCATCAATTCGCCGTCGGCCGCTCCATGTGATCGATCACCAGCGTATCGACCGGCCCTTTGGATGGCACCAGCTTCAAACCGAGCTGCTCTTCGAGCGCCGTGAGGATCGAAATGCCCGGATCGTCCGCGGTCGCTGCCCAATCCGGCGTCCATTCAATTTCATAATCGAATTTCTTGCCGCCGAGCCCGGTTTTGTCTACGACCTTGCGGCCCGCGTCGCCCGCAAAACCAACGATGCTTTCAACGGTTACCGCGTGGGCCGTTAAATGCATACTCCTCGAACCGCCGCTTCCCGTTGTCTGGCTCACTTCATCAGCGGCCGCTTCTTTCATCTTCGGCCCGCCCTTGGCAATCACCAGATCGTACACCGGCCCCTCTCTCGTCTCCCAATGCACCTTGAGTTTGCACCGTTCGGCCAGCAGAGTGCGCATCATCGCCATGCTGCTGTTTTCGGACTTCAGCCGGAGGGAGCTTGCTCCATGCCTCGGCAGTTTCCGCGTCCACTTTCGCTTCGACGTCGTAAGCATCCGAATTCGCCCAATCCGGCAAACCTGAAATCTCGGCTCCGGGTTCGTTAATATAGGCCGCAGAAACCGTTTGGTACAGCGGCATATTCAGATAACCGATAGCCGTTGGGTAGGTCGATTGTACTGAAGCGCGTGGTGCTGCCCGGATCGGTGGGTTTGATCGACACAACCTCGTACGCCGGCGGATCACTGTTCGCCGCGGAACACTTCGTCGACGCGCTCGCCGGCGCCTGCGCTTGAAGACTTATGCTTAGACCGCTCCACAAATGCACGACGAAACATAGCAGCGCCGGAGAATACCGGCGGCAATCGAACCGCATTAACATGAGTTTGATCTCTGGCGGGAATTATAACTCTGCGAATATCTCCCGTAATTCCTAAGTGCCGATTTGCCCTTAATTTGCTCGGCGGCATGAAGGGACACTTATTTCCGCCGAGTCTGTTGCGACAGTCAAACGCGGGACCGAGCGCGACAATTTGGCAGAGGTTCCATTGTCGGCGCCATAGCCCGCCCCGGCAGTCCCGAATCCGCCGGGCGAAATATACCTCAGCGCTTTTGCAGTTAATTTCGCCCATCCGGCGCACGCTGTTCTCATGAGTTCCTGTTTCATCCCGTCGCAACAAAACCTGCAGCCGCGAACCCGGTCTGTACCACCACCCAGAAATACCCCCACCCCCCTCCCCCCTGCCACAGTGAAACTGTGAAAGGGGGCATGGATGAGAACAAAAGGCTTAGCCGACGTGCAGCCTCAACAGTGGTGCAAATAGAGGTCAACAAAGGCCGCTTAAACGCCACTCTTAAGCCGACTTAGGGGGCACTTAAGGGGACTTTAAGCATCTCTCCCGAAGGTGAAGAGAGAGTGGATGCTCTGGGATCCCCAAAGAATAATGGATACCCGGGAAAGGGGACATCTACCAGAAGGAGCTTCGAGATATGCAATCTGCAAGAAGCAGCGGGAAAGGAAGGTTACAGTCGATCGAAGATCTCCCTGAACTCCCACGCGCCGCTCTTGCCCTGGATCCACTCCGCCGCGCGCACCGCGCCCAGCGCAAAGCCGCGCCGGCTGTAGGCATCGTGGCGAATCTCAAGCATGTCGGTGTCGCTCTTGGCCGTCACAACGTGCTCGCCCTTGGCGTCGCCAACGCGATGCGAGGTGATGGGCACCTCAATGCCTGGCCTCACCTGCTGAATGATGTCTTTGAGCGTGATTGCCGTGCCAGAAGGCGCATCCACTTTTGAAGTGTGATGGGTCTCGGTGATGGAGAGATCGTAGCCCTCGAGCCGCGCCAGTTCGGCGGTGAGCGTAAATAGCTTTTGCACGCCGAGCGAAAAATTGGTGCCGTAAAGCAGAGCACCGCCGCGTTTATAGGCCAGAGCTTTCATGTCGGGCAGGAGCGAGTACCACCCCGTCGTGCCTACCACGATGCGGCCACCCAAAGACAACACCGCGCGCATGTTCTCAACCGCGGCCTCGGGAGATGTGAAGTCGATCACCGCTTCAATCCCGGCCAGGTTCGGCGCGGTCAGCGCCGTCGCATGCTCGTTCTCGTAAATGTCGAGCGAGCGCACGCCATGGCCTCGCTCGCTCGCCACCTCGACCACCAGAGAGCCGGTTTTTCCCTTGCCGAGGACCAGTATGTTCATGGGCTCCTTTGGAACAGTGAAAGAGTGAAGGAAGTGAAGGTGTGAAGACCGTGAAATAGTGAAAAGCTGCGCTCGTTAACTCATTCACTTTTTGACTCTTTCACTTCTTCACTGCTTCACTGCCTTTCTCGCTTCCACGTCAAATACCTCTGGGTCTGGATCCTGGAAGAACGCCGCGTGCAACGACCGCACCGCCTCGTCGGCGTCGTCCTCTTCAATCATGAAGCTCATGTTGATTTCGCTTGCGCCCTGCGAAATCATGCGCACGTTGATGTGTTTGATTGCGCTGAAAACCTGCGCGGCCATGCCGTTTTTCCCGCGGATATCCTCGCCCACCAGGCAGACAAGCGCCTTCTTGCCTTCGTACTTCACGTCGGCCAGCTTGCCCAGCTCGGCTGAAACTTCAGGCAGGCTCGCGTTCGAATCCACGGTGAGCGAAACGCTTACTTCACTGGTCGAAACCATATCGACGGCGCACTTGAACTTGTCGAAGACCTCGAAAATCTGCCGCATATAACCGTGCGTCATCAGCATGCGGCTGGCCACTACGTCAATAATGGCGAGCTTCTTTTTCACCGCGATCGATTTGAACGGACTCTTGCAATGCGGCGCAATCGACATGATGCGCGTGCCTTCGCAAGCGGCATTGCGACTGTTCAGCACCAGCACCGGGATATTCTTTTTTACCGACGGCAGAATCGTGGCTGGATGCAGCACCTTGGCGCCAAAGTAGGCCAGCTCGGCGGCCTCTTCAAAGCTGATGACCTTGACGCGCAGCGCGTCGGGGCAGACTCTTGGATCGGCGGTCATGATGCCGTCCACGTCGGTCCAGATTTCGATTGCGTCGGCGTTCACTGCGCCGCCCACCAGCGCGCCCGTGTAATCGCTGCCGCCGCGGCCTAGTGTTGTGGTGAGCCCCGCTTCGTTTGCGGCGATGAAGCCCCCCATCACCGGGACCTTTTCCTGCTTCACGAGCGGAATCAGAATCTCTTGCGCACGCAGTTCGATCATCGCTTCAATCGGCGCAGCCTTCTGAAATTCAGAGTCGGTAATGATGACTTCGCGCGCATCCACATGCGCCGCGTCAATGCCCTGCTCGCGAAATGCCGCTGCCACAATATGGCTTGAGACGCGCTCGCCGAAACTCACAATCAGATCGCTGATACGCGGCGTCAGTTCCAGAATTGCAGCCAGACCGCGCAGCACTTCGTCCAGCGAGTCGAACTTGTTGTCGATAAGGTCGATGAGGGCGGCGGCTTCTGCGTGAGTCTTTACCAGCGCTGCAGCGGTGTCGCGGTGCCGCGAGCGCAGCCGCGAACTGATAGCCAGCGCACCGGTACGATCGCCTTCCGCGGCCGAGGCGGCGGCGCGCAGCAATTGGTCGGTGACCCTGGCCATCGCGCTTACCACCACAATCGGGCTCTTGCCCTGCGCAATGCGGCCCTTAACAATTGCCGCCGTGCGTCCAATTGCGGCTGGATCTTCAACCGACGTGCCGCCGAACTTCATTACGACCAAACTCATAGAACTTCCAGATCAGCCATTAGCCATCAGCTCTTGGCTGTTTGCTTGTTGCGCTCTTTGTGTCGCGCGGCCGCTGTCTTGCGGCGTGAGGATTCGATTGAAGCACTGTTCTCGTCGGGTCGATTGGGCTACGCATGCACTGTTACATTCACCGCCTCCAGCTTACCCAGGCTGGCCAGCATCTCTGCGTTCAAAATGGTTGCGCCGGCAGCGCCGCGCACCGTGTTGTGCGAGAGCAATACAAACTTCCAATCAAGCACGTCGCATGGGCGCAACCTTCCGACCGTCACCGTCATGCCCTTGCCGCGATTGCGGTCGAGCCGCGGCTGCGGCCGATCATTCAACGCGCTCCACTCCACCGGCTGCTCTGGCGCAAACGGCAAATCGAGGCCGGCGAGCGGCTTGAACTCAGCCCACGCCGCCAATATATCTTCGCGTGTCACGGCGCGGCCCAGCTTGTTGCCCAGCTTGATCGACACGCACTCCGTGTGGCCGTCCATAACCTGAACACGATTGCAGTGAGCAGTCACCCTTGCAGCGAGCGGCGTTACGGTCTGGCCCTTCAACTTGCCAAGCAGCTTCAGCGTCTCAGCCTCCATCTTTTCTTCTTCGCCGCCGATGAAAGGCACCACGTTGTCGAGAATGTCCATCGACGCCACGCCGGGATACCCGGCGCCGCTCACAGCCTGCATGGTGGTAACAAAAATGGTCTCGATTCCAAAGCGCTCTTCGATTGGCTTGAGTGCCATCACCAGACCGATCGTCGAACAATTGGGGTTCGTCACGATGTATCCGCCCGACTCCTTGCGCCAGGGCTGCTCCTCAATCAGGTGCAGATGATCGGCATTCACCTCTGGGATGACCAGCGGAACATTGGGCGTCATGCGGAAGGCGCTCGAATTCGAAATCACGGCGCAACCTGCCGCCGCAAACTTCGGCTCCATCTCGCGCGCAATCGCCGCATCGACGCTGGCAAAAATCACCTTCGGCGCGGCTTCTGGCTCGGCCGGCGACACGGTCATCTTCGCGATCCGCTCGGGCAGCGGAGTATCGAGCCGCCATTTGGCCGCTTCGCCATAGGTCTTGCCGCTCGAGCGATCACTGGCCGCCAGCCAGGAGATCTCAAATAGCGGGTGATTTTCGAGCAGTTGGATGTAGCGCTGGCCCACCATTCCGGTGGCGCCAAGGATGCCGATTGGATATTTTGTTTTCATGGCCTTGAACATTCCAGTGTACAGGAGGATGTCTTAGGCCGCAGGACCGGAGTGGCGTCAGGTGTATGTCAAATTAGCGCAGGTCGCGCGGTAACACAGCGGGCCGGTAACGTCGTGAACGCCACCGGCCCAAATTGAGTTTAGTTCAGAGCTACCGACCGCGCGCGGCAAATCCTCCGCGGGCATTAACTCCGCCTCGGGCACCGTAATTATAGCCCCGTGTAGCCATGGCGCCACCGGGGCGAGCCCCGTACCCGTAGCCGCGAGGCGCATACCCATACGGCCGGCCTCCGTACCCGTACGGCCGACCGCCGTAAGCGCCCTGTCCGTAAACCCCTCGCCCGTACGCATACGGCCGTGGGGCGTACGCGAAGGGACGCGGGCCCGCATATCCGTATACGCTCAACCCGCCGCCGTAGAAGTACGCAGGCGGCTGAACGGCTACATAGGGCACCGGAGCCGGAGCCGAGTAAACAGGCGGTGGGGGAGCTTCGGCATACGGGGCCGGGTCAGGAGCCGGAGCCTGCTGTTCGGGTTGGTCGTAGGCCATCTCTGCCGGCGCAGGCTGAGGCTCAGGAGCCGGCTCAGGCGGAGGATCGTTTTCTGCCGTCGGCCTGCGATAGAGCCCCGAAGGATCCTGCTGAAGAGGATTCACGTCCGGCACGCTCAGGTCGTCCATCACCTTCAGCGTCAGCCGTGTCTCTTCCTTCAGTGTCGGGCGCGGCCCGCGGCGCGGCAGGTTGATCAAGTCGATGGGCCACAGAATCGGAATCATCCACTCCACGGTGTCGCGCACCGCGTGACCTTTGCCCAGAATCCTTCCGTATTCATCCACCCTGTATCCGGGCACGTCCACAACGCGTGCATCAATGGGAATCACCGAGTCCGGCTCAATTATCATGCGATCGAATTTCAATTCCATCCAGCCCTTACCAACAAAGTGGCCGGGATCCTTGTAGTCCTCAAATCGCCCCTCGAGGAAACTGTTGTAAGGCAGCATGGAACGGCCATACTTCTCGGCCGCCCCAACCTGGCACAGCACCGGATCGCCGATC
Organism: uncultured Acidobacteriaceae bacterium; assembly: GCA_963836635.1. Taxonomy (GTDB): domain Bacteria; phylum Acidobacteriota; class Terriglobia; order Terriglobales; family Acidobacteriaceae; genus Telmatobacter. Next base: position 65,834 of record CAWILB010000050.1, read on the forward strand.
GCCATGGTCCTTGAGTTGATTTTTGGCTCTGATACGGTGCAATTGATCAGAGAGCCGGCTGGAATCAGCCGTTCAGCATTTGCAATCAATGGCGTGGAAAGCAGAGTGATGCAGAGAGCAAGCGCTATGCGCTTCATGTTGATCCTCCCCTGTTAATCTAGGTTCCCCAAATGAGCCAGGCGATGGTTGGTCCGCTGTAAAGCAGTCGTTGCCCGGCTTGATACCGTGATGACCCTGCGCACGATGCGAAGTTGCGCGGACGCGAAACTATTTTTGGAGGGGTCTGCGAATTTCGGCAATTAATTAAGGAAGGAAGCACGGATCACTCGGAGAGAGCGGGCCAGAACAGCCCTCACAAGCCATTGACATCCCGAGCGAGGTCGCCACGGCGACCAAGCCGAGGGCGCTGCAGTTGTTCTTAAGGATGCAACCATGCCTCATCCGCTCCGCGTCTTTCCCGCGAAAAGGGTGGGGACGAACGCAGCGTCGGCGCAATGGATATTAGCCCCGCGCTTCAGCGTGGGGACAACGGGCCCATTAAGAAACCAAGTCCCCTGGGGACGGCGCACAGATCCGCCCGATGCCTCGCTCAACATCTCTTGCAGTTTTATCGAATAAACGGGAGACGAACGCGCCCATTCAGTCACGATTTGAGAACTCTATCCCAACGCTGCAATCATCGCATCTGCAAACTTACTCGTTCCCGCTGTGCCACCCACGTCGCGTGTCAGCACCTTGTGCTCGGTGTATACGGTCTCGAGCGCCCTCTGCGCGCGGTCGGCCGCGGCCATCTCGTCCAGGTGTCGCAGCATCAGAATCGCCGATTGCAGCAGCGCCGTGGGATTCGCCAGCGTCCTTGCCGGCAATGTCCGGCGCCGATCCGTGCACCGCTTCAAAGATGGCGCACTCAGCGCCCAGGTTCGCGCCGGGAGCGAGCCCCAGGCCGCCAACCAGCCCCGCGCACAGGTCGCTCACTATATCGCCGTATAGATTCTCGAGCAGCAGTGTGTCGTACTGGTAGGGATTCATCACCAGTTGCATGCAGGTGTTGTCGATCAGGTGCTCGCCGTACTGGATGTCAGGGAAACTCCTCGGCCACCTTGCGCGCGCAGCGCAGAAACAGCCCGTCACTAAGCTTCATGATGTTGGCCTTGTGCACCGAGTGGATCTTTTTGCGCCCGTGCTTGCGCGCATATTCAAACGCAAATCGCGCAATGCGCGTCGATCCCTTTTCGGTAATCACCTTGATCGACTCAACCACGCCGGGTACCACCTCGTGCTCCAAACCCACGTATTCGCCCTCGGTGTTTTCGCGAACAATAATCAAATCGACGCCGGGATACTTGGTCTCAAGCCCTGGCAGATTGCGAATAGGCCTGAAGTTGGCGAACAGGTCGAAGCGCTTGCGCAGCGTTACGTTGATGCTTTTGAACCCTCCGCCGATGGGCGTCGTCACCGGCCCTTTGAGAGCAACCTTATTTCGCTCAATTGACTCGTATAGCGCGACGGGAATGTACTCGCCATGAATCTCGAAAGCCTCGGCGCCGGCCGCGTAGCGCTCCCACTCGAACTTGACGCCCGTGGCCTCAAGAATGCGTACCACTGCCTGAGTAACCTCAGGTCCGATGCCGTCGCCGGGAATCAGCGTAACTTTGTGTGTCTTCTTATTTGTCATTACTCTTATCCTCTTCTCGGATGTCCGGAATGGGCACTTCCGGACCCAAGCCTCTGCTGTCAAATGCCTTCCCAATTTCAGGATAGAGAGTTAAACAGCACACGATCAACAAATCGATAGTTGCAGAAATATAGCCGGCCTCACGATTCAGGTGTGATGTTGGAAAGTACCCGAGAATGAGAGCATGTCCCGATCGGAAAAACAGGTAAATGCTAAAAAAAGATGCGCAGATCCTTGCGGCTCGCGCCCACTCCTTTGTGCCCCACAGCCCCAACCCAATGACCAAATGGAGCACAAGAGATGCGGGAATAATCACTGCGTCCCAAACAAACTGGCTAACGACCGGGAACGCGTTCTCAGAGCCAACAGCAAGGTGAACCGGGTGTATCGCCCAAACCCCACCCAAAACCACTAGCAGGAACCCGGCCATGCAAAACTCATTCAAGGCGACGAGGGTAACGATGAACGGTCGCGATCGCTTGGCTACGGGTTCGGTGATAAGAGAACCCAGCATCTATCTCTTCCCTTTATTTCCCCGATGCGAATCCAGCAACCCCTCCAGCTCTTCCTTGAACTCATTCACATCTTTGAAGTCGCGATACACGCTGGCGAACCTTATGTAGGCCACTGTGTCAAGGCTTTTGAGATGATGCATAATCAGCTCGCCGATTTCGGAGGTGCTGCGCTCGCGCTCCGGCGCATCCACCAGAAAACTTTCCGTCGCATCCACAATCTTTTCGAGCTGCCCCGACGAGACCGGCCGTTTTTCGCAGGCGCGCAGCAGGCCGCTCAGGATTTTTTGCCGGTCGAAGCGCTCGCGGCGACCGTCTTTCTTGACTACCATGTAGGGAATTTCGTCGATGCGCTCGTAGGTAGTAAAACGGCGGCCGCAGCTCTCGCATTCACGCCGACGGCGGATCGAGTCGGCCTCTTTGCTCTCGCGCGAATCTACCACGCGATCTTGCCCGAAACCGCAATATGGACATTTCATGCTATGTGGATTTTAAGCCATCGATGCAGCACGATGCCGGGTGCCCCATCCTGGCGACGTCTTTGTTTTCGTCGCCAGGGTGGGAACCCACTCCGTTCAGAGCACCGGAACCAACAGGCCCTTGCTGGCAACTGCCGTGAGGCCGTCCAGCGTATCGAGAAACGTGGCGGCAACAAGGGGCACTTCGGTCAGGTTCCAGAGCAGCTCGGCATTATTCCATGCTGATTCGCGCGCAGCCGATACGTCCCATGCCGCCAGCGTGTCTTCGAGGCGCCCGACAGGCGGCAGCGCGTCGCCCAACAAGCCCACATGAAGGGCCTGCTTCGCCTGATTGATCAGGCTATCCAGGGTGGTATTGATTGCCGTGTAGTCGTTGTATTGCTCGGTGCCGTGTTGCGGAGGATCGCCTGTCGCCTGGCAAATTCCCAGCACTGCCTGCGCAAGATCGTGGTTGATGTGGGCGTTCATGCCGGCCAGAGCGAACTGGATGCGGGCAATCGTGGGCACATTGCGCACGGCAAACAGCGCCTGCCAGCAGCCCGGCGTCGCGGCTCCCGTAAGCGAGCTCTTCACTGCGTTGAGATAGAAGCTCGCAAAACGCACGTCCAGCGCGGCAATCCACGCGGGATCGGAAAATCCGCCCACGCCGGTTCCCGTTAACTGGCAGCGCGCCTCCACGGCTTGCGTCACCTGGAGATAGAGCCCGTTGAACCATTTCAATCCATCGCCGTCAACACAAATGGCTTGAATGTTCTCGAGTATCTCGACCACATCCGCGATACTTTGCGGGCTGACAGCAAGAGTGGCGACGAGTGCATTGTCGTAGGGAAACATGGAGCATCATGATAACTCGGCAAGAATGAAGCTGCAAAGCAATCCGCCAGCAACTACCGAGCTGATATTTCGGGAAGAAGGCCTCGATCCGGGCCTCCAATCGGGCCGTCTTTTCCTTTTTGCATCGCGCCTTCTGCGGATGTCGCGTCCACTTCTCCCCGATATCGCGGCAGGCTGGCAGGATAATTCCTCTGCATGAACGCAATAATCTTTTCGCGCACCAGGCAGCGCAGATCCCACGCGTCGCTCGAATTGCGCACATCCATCAGCGCGCGCAACTGCATGGTGCGCTGGTCACTGTCCGACACCTGCAGCAGGCACAGCTTGCCGGCCCAAAGCGGCGTAGACTCCAGCACGCGCTTAAGTTCTTCGCGCACCGCGTCCACGGGCGTCGTGTAGTCAACATAGATATAGGTGTAGGCCAGCAGGTCGGCGCTGGTCCGCGTCCAGTTTTGGAAGGGATGCTCGAGAAAATACCCTAGCGGCAAGACCAGCCGCCGCAAGTCCCAAAGTCGAACCACCACGTACATCATGCCGATCTCTTCAATCCATCCCCACTCGCCCTCGATCACCACGGCGTCGCCCATCCTGAAAGGCTGCGCAAACGCGATCTGCACGCCGGCAATCAGGTTTGAGAGCGTGTCTTTCATGGCCATGCCGATGATCAGGCCGGCCACCCCTGCCGACGCCAGAATGCTGATGCCGATGTGCTTGATCGCAGGGAAGGTCATCAGTCCGAAAGCGGAGGCCAGCACCACCACAACAATCACGCCGATTCGCCGCACCACCACGAATTGCGTTTGAATGCGACGCGCCATCAGGTTGTCGGCCACGTCGACGCGGAAGCGGGCAGTGAGAATGTCGGCAGTCACTGCGATAAGGACTATCGCGAGCCATGCGACAGATGCCACAATCCCCAGCCCGGAGATATGTTCAAGCGCCGTCAGCAATCCGTTGGGCAGCGGCAACCCAGGCAGAACGGCAAGAACCGCCATCAGCGGCAGAATCCAGAGCGTCGGCCGCCGCCCATGCTTCACCAGCGATGCCCCCAGCACAGTTCCGCGGTTCCGCGTGAACCGGTGCAGCGCTGAAAATGCGATCACCCGCACCACAAGCGCGGCGCCGATGGTTGCCGCCAGCAACCCCGCCGACCATAACAGGTCCCGCCAGTATTGTTTAAAGAACAAAATCAACAGCACGTGTAAGCTTCCCTACAACTCTGGGATGCGAAATCTGCCTGTGCCGTTTCTCGGGCCGCTTGACAGCGCCATGTAACCTACCATGATGGTGTCTACGCCCCCTCGCTATGCCCAGCGCACTGCATTACTCCCAGAAAGCGCACCCACGGTCCCACCGCTTCGCGAGATTGGTGCGCCATGATGCGCGAGATCTGATGCAGGTGCGTCAGGTCGTGCGCCGGCCATGTCGCAAGCAATTCTGATAACGTGACCGAGCCGAAAACCGGGTGCATTCCACGGCGATTCATGTCTTCGGGTGCAAGGCGCAGTTTGCACAGCTCATTGAGATTCAGCGTGCGTTGTTGCGCAAACTCATCCAGCAGTTGGTCAAGAGTTTTGCCGGCGCCTGCGCGTGCGGAACCCTCGCGGTCAAGTGGCGTAAACGTGTGTCCTTCGCCAAACTCGAGAATCATTCGCAACCTAGGCATCCAGTCCTCGTGCTCGCAGTGAATCAGATGGGCCACCACTCCGGGCACATTCCAGGTGTCGCCGCCTTCATTGTTTCGGTCCACGCGGCAGGCAAACCGCGCAGCAGCGCATCGAGTGCGGCCGGCGTGCGCTCAAGCAAGGCAATGGTGTTCTGCGATTCGTGATTCAAGATTCTTCTCCGCTCCGTTTTCCTATTCCTCTGTCCCCTGCTTACTTTTTCCCTGCTTCTAAAAACAACAACGGCCCGGGAACCAATGTTCCCAGGCCGCTGCCGGTGATCTGTTGGGATTGGACAGTTTTAGTCATTGAAAACAAACACATTAGTTGATACCAAAAGACTTGCAATGCAGGAACTTCGCCGAGTGGTGACCCCATAGCACAAATTAGCACAAAATGGGTTCCGGTTCATGGCCCAAAGCTGATGCGCTGGGCGTTTCAATTTGACAACTTCCATCATTTATGAGTATTCTAAACGATTGCGGCGGCCACGGCTTCGAACAACAGTGGCGGTCACGGGCAACCCTGGGGATCAGGACCGTGGCGACCCTCCCAGCGCGTGAGGCCCTACGCGCCAGCCTGAAAGCGATTAGTCCCGAGCGCTCCGGCAGCAAGAGTGTCGGAAGCATGGCAGATGGGGAGCCCAAACCCATCGGGTTCAACGCAGCCTCAACTTGAGGCGGTCCGGTCATGCCCGGACATCGGATTTCGTTTGGATACACGTCAGTTCCCTGTTTCATCCGCAGCATCTGCATCCGCAGGTGCAAGACCCTTCGAACAACATTATCGCCCCGAGGAGCTTGCCAAGCTCTGGGGGCTTTCCGCGAACCTCATCCGCGACCTCTTCGAGTTCGAGCCCGGTGTGCTCAAAATCAACCGCCCTGAGATGCTTCATAAGCGGCGCTACGTCTCACTGCGTATTCCTGCGTCGGTAGCCGAACGTGTTCATCTGCGCCTTGATGCACGACAGAGGGCTGCATGAGTAGCGTTGCTCCCCAACGGCCGCCAAGTGGCGCGGCGGGCCAGGCATCCTGAGGACTGCCATGACCGTGCGCAACTCCACGGGTAAGTGAAGTAAAGCATGGAACAACCTCTTACATAAGCTTGCCGGTTGTCGGGGAGCAGAGAGCTCGGGCGGGCCGAAAAGGCAAAAGTCGTCGCCCATTTGAGGGTTGTTCGTTCGGGTTGTCGGGTCAGGCATGTCATTGTCTCCTTCGCAAGTTGGCCTTCGCGAGTTCATGTCGATCGACAGAGATCTTGGACCTGGCGATGGCGACTGCACTGACGGCCGCGGGGCGCGGCGGCTATTCGGCGCCAGATCGGGCATCGGAGCGCCATGGCCCCCACGCATAGGAGGTCATGCACTTCCCACCCATCCAGTCAGAAGCGAACTCCAACACCTCGATCCCGTTCTCGGAAGGAAGCAGCGCCGAGGAGTAGTTCGGGCACCACTCGTGCGAGCGGCAAGTCTCGCTGCAGGCGTCCGGCGCCGGAACCGGCGCGGGTATCGTCCCCCAAGAGGCTGCGGGGTTACCCGCTCTGTTCACCAGCAGCACACGCCCATTCCGGGCGCCGAGCTTCAGCTCCGGCGTCTCGATCAACTGCGCCACGAGCAGGATCGCTCCGTCGGGCATGACGGTGAACCTCGGCGCATGCGCCGGAAACGCACGGTTCGGCAGCCGGATCTCCGAACCGACATTCGCGGGGTCGCCCCAGTTCCAACCATCGTCGGAAAGCCTGTAGTAGACGATGAAGTGCGCCGGGCCGCCCAGTTCGTAAGTCATCATCCAACGCCCGTCCGCAAGGCGCCGGGTCACGGCCATGCCCGGGCGGTCGCGCCGGACCTCGCTGGCGACGACGTAGCCCATGTCGCGCCAGTTCACCCCGTCATTGGTCCTCACCTTCTTGAGCGTCTGGGAATGTTCCGCCGCGTCGGTGTCGTCGGAGAAGAATAAGACGAGCGCTCCCTCGCGATCTACGGTGAACTCCGGCTCCCACACGCCGCCTGGCTTCGCGGCCCTGACCTCGCTCAGATAGCTCCAGCTACGACCCTCGTCCTCGCTACGATAGACTCTGGTGGCCATGCGCTGGTCTTTCGTCCCGACCGACGCCGCCCAGAGCAGCGTACCTGCTCGTAACGAGCCCACTGCTTGCGGGAGTTCGTACAGCGTGCCGCAACAGAGGCCGGAGGAGAACGCCGGATCGACGATCCGGCCGATCTGTCTGAACGGCGCGCGGTCCCGATCGGCCGCGTAGACCTCGGCATGCATTCCCCCGATCGACGAGAGCGCAACCACAATCATTTGCAAATGGTCTTCAGGCCGAGGCGCATGCTCCAAGCGCACCACCCGGCTATTAAGGGTCGGGGTTGGGTTGAGGAGTGTCGCGGCGCTCGCGACAGAACCAACAACAAGCAGCAGGGTCGTCAGAGCGGTTACGACCGACTTCCGACCAATCGCGGCAATCCGATCTAGAATATGCATGCTGCATCCTCCGAGCTTGGGATGGGTGCGCGCGGTCATGTCGAACGTCTCGAGCGCCATCGGCGTCCATCGGGCAAGCGTCGACCGCCCTCAGCCAGGCTTCCGGCCCAGTACAAAATGGACCGGGCTAGTTGGCGAAACGGCCTCGACCGCTACGAAGCCAGCGCGGCGAAGCCGCTCGTCGATCTCGCCTACCGTCCACGCATGTCCGCCTGCGCGGACCGCGCGGAGTTCGTCAAGGGCGCTCCCTAGGGACGTCGACCCGCGCGGGTAGAAGCCAACGATGAGCCAGCCGCCCGGCGCGAGCATTTCCGCGACGCGCGCGAACACATCCTTAGTCGCCGTGAGGGGGAAGAACGGCGCCGGCAGCCAGGCGAGCGAGTACGAATTATTGTCAGTCAAATCCTCCACCCGCTCGGCGCGGAGCTCTATTCGGTCGGCGAGCCCGCTTTCGACGACATTCCGATGGGCGATCGTCAACGCCGGCCGCCACGGATCGACGCCGACGACCCGCCACGCGGGCCAGCGGCGCGCAAACTCGATCGCCAGTCGTGCGACGCCCGTGCCGACGTCGAGGAACGTTCCTGGACTTTTCAGCATCGCCGCCAACGGCGGCCGTTGTTCAGCAATCGCGGCGATGGCGCCGACATTGAGGCGAGACGCCAGCCCCTGCGCTTCGAGAACCAGGGGATCGTCAAAGAACCAACCTGGCGGGCGCGTCGGTCTTTCCAAGAGATCGGCGGCTTGACGGAAACTCGTCTCAATGGCCGCGAGCGCGATCGATTCCTGGACGGCGTCCAAGCCGTCCAGGAGACTCGGCTCGATGGCGGTCGCAACCCGCGTCAAGAGCTCACGCAATCGCGTATCGCCGCTGACCACGTCTCGCCGCAACCGCAATTCCGCGCCTAAGACCGCAAGCGCCTCGGTGGATTCGGTCAGCCGCCGCACGGCGGATATCAGGGTCTCGAAACTCATGGCAACCTCCGACTCGAATTGCGGTGCACGCCCGCCTCTGCCTTTTTGTTCTGCCACGCGATCAGCGCTATGCCGCCAAAAGCGCCCTCGCGCCCGCTATTCGTCTGCTTTCCGCCCGACCCCTAGGGCGACGAAGCGCTCGATCATCGCATTGATCTGATCGGGCGCCTCGAGCGATGAGTAATGTCCTGCCCGATCGACAATGAGATCACATGATCTGGCTCTCGTTCGTCACCATCATGACGGTCTTTGCTCGATCAAGAAATCTCTCTTCGTCGGCAACCACTACGGTTGCATAGGTCTCGTGGCTGAAAGCCTCCCAAGCTGCGCCTACGTCATCAAACCACAGTTCTGCTAGTCCGCCGTAGGGGGCGATTGGCAAGCCTTCCGGCGTCGCTTGGGGATGTTGCTGACTGTATCGCCTCACATACTTATGGAACTCAGCCAGACCGAGCAGAAATGGCGCGTGCTCATCTCTCCAATAGCGAATGAACTCATCATGCGTCAGGTCGGAGCGACGCGTGAGAAAGATGCTGACCTTGACCATATCGGGTTCTCCTCGATGTGAGTACCGAAGTTTACATCTGACTGCCGACTACACCGTCGGGGCTCCGGCTGTTGCTGCGCGCCGACAATTGTTTGTCGAGACACGTTGTCATCGGGGCCATCCTCCATGCAGGGAGAGAGAAAGCGGCAGTCTGGATCTGGCGAAATGCGGTTCGATTGCAGCTCACGGGGAATGGGATTCAAACCTAACCGGACAGGTTTATCCCCCTGGCAGCGGGATGGCGGACGCGAAGACCCCATCGGGATCGAAGCGGCGCTTGAGGACCCGGAGCTGTGCGGCGTTGCCGCCATAAGCCGCCGCCGCCTGCTCGTGGTCATCCGGCCCGAGCAGGTTGGCGTAGCCGCCCGGCAGGGCGAACGGGGCGAGGCTCTGCCAGACATCTTGCGCCCAGCGCCGGTGCGCCGCGCCGTCATCCCCATCAGGCTTCCAAGCCGCGATGATCTCCACCATGAAGTGCTCGCGGCGTAGGCCGAACGCGGCGCCATCCGGCGCCATCCGCGTTGCGGCGCCGTGGAAGTGGTGCGCATAGACCGAGCAATAGGGCGACGCCGTCCGAGCCTTCGCCGCGATGATTGCATCGATGGCGCCCGCACTGAGCGCGGGCAGCGAGCGCGTCCGGATCTCCCAGTGGCAGCCGGCCGCGGCCTCCACCCATGCGTCGAACTGGGCGAGCATGTCGCCGTAGGTCGCCGGTCCGACCTCAGCGAATAGCGGCGCGCCGAAAGCCTGCACGTCTTTCATGACACGCTCGCCCCGAGACAGGTCGCCGTTCCACAGCGGCAGGACCATAATGACGGGTTCGCCGTTCGGGCCGGTCGACATGCCGACGGGCGCGCCGAGTTCGTCGGGCGCCGTCGCCGCAAATGAAGCATAGTGGCTCAGGACCGAACTGGCCTCGTTCCAGTTGTAGAAGACCGATCCTGCGAGCATGTCGCGCGCTGGATGGAGGCGGACGCGCAGGGCGGTCACGACGCCGAAGTTGCCGCCGCCGCCGCGCAGCGCCCAGAACAGGTCGGGCTCCGCGTCGGGGCCGGTGGTCACGCGCCGCCCGTCCGCCAGCACGATTTCGGCGCCGAGCAGGTTGTCGGCCGCCAGGCCGCAGGTGCCGCTGAGGGGGCCGTAGCCGCCCCCCAGGGTCAGGCCGGCCATGCCGACCATGCCGCAGTTGCCCAATGCCGCGACCAGGTCGTGGGCGCCGGCGGCGGCGGCCACATCCTTGGCCCGGGCGCCGCCTGCGACAGTGGCCACAAGCGCTCGCGGGTCCACGGTCACATCCCGCATCCCGGTGAGGTCGATGACGAGCCCATTGTCGCGGAGCGCGCGCCCCGTCCAGTCGTGCCCGCCGCCGCGCACCGACAGCGGCAGGCCGTGGCGCCGCGCGGCGCGCACCGCCGCCTGCACGTCCTCGGGCCGTTTGCAGAACGCGACGATCGCCGGGCGGCGGCGCACGGCGCCATTCCACACGCGGGCGCCCTGGTCATAGAACTCGTCCCCTGGCAGCGCCACGCAGCCGGATATGGCTGCCCGCAGCTCGTCCGCACAGCTTGAGCTCACTCGATTCTTTGTACCCAGCATCGTCGCACTCCTTTCGGCCGCGGCCCACGATGGCCGAAGCTCCGTTTCGGCTTGCAGCGAGAGCAGGAGGGGCGGGTTGAACCTGAGGCGTCCCGCGTCCCGCGCTGGCTGCCAAGTCCCGCACTGCGGGAAGGAGGCTCACTATGGCGACTGCAAAATGCAGACCCGTTTCATTTCAGAGGAATCGCGTTTCAGTCGTAACGATCAACTCTGCCGAGGATCTGAAGTTCTCGCGGGTCATGCGATGGCGCGCGTCATTCTTCCGGAACTCCGGCTTTGCGCAAGGCTTCGCAATAGGGCTCGAACGTGGCGAGATACGTAGGGTTGTCGCTCATCGCCGTCCAACCGGAGCGGGCGCGGGAGACCGTGAAGGTCGGGTCGAGCGCGAGCCCGCCCCTCACTGCGGCGCGCGCCTCGTCCATTCGACCAAGCTGCGCGAGCGCGACGCCCAAATTAAAATATGCAATCGGGAAATTTCGATTCGTCTCGATCGCCCGCCGAAACCAGGCAACCGCTTGATCGTATAGGCCCATATTGTTTTTCGCGAAGCCTGCGAAGTTCATCCAGACGTATGCAAACGTATCGCGCGGACTGAGGTGCAGCGCCGCTTCAATATGAGCCTCCGTTTCTTCGGCGCGACCGGAAACACACTTACCAAACCCGATGTGGGAATGGGCTTCGGCGAGATTTGGATCCAGCGTCAGAGCGTGCTCACATTCCGCGATGCCCTGCGCAACGCGCTTGGTGACATTGTAGACAACCCCTAGCGCCATATGGCCGCGCGCATGGTCTGGGACCGACGACAAGGCTTTGGTCAACTTCCCTTCGGCCGCGTAGAAGGCCGCCGCGGGGTCCGCGACAAATAGAAATCCGCCCGCGACTGTGTCCGCGAGCGCCGATCCAATGAGCGCATCGACGTTGTTGGAGTCGGCGGACAATGCGCGATCGAAAAAGCTTCGCGATTGCGCCAGATTGTCCGGCGTGAAAGCCTTGTTGAGCCAAGCCAAGCCTTGAAAATAGAGGTCGATCGAGTCAGGGGTCGAGGTCTGTTCCGCGCGCTGCGCCTCGGCCGCGACGAGCTGGGCGTTGAGCGCGCCCGCCAGTCGCGCGACGATCTCGTCCTGCATGGCGAAGAGATCGGCGAGCGGTTTGTCGAACCGCTCGGCCCAAAGATGACTGCCGGTTTCGGCGTCGATGAGCTGCACGTTGACGCGCATGCCGCCTCCGCCGCGCTGAACGCTGCCTTCGAGAACATAGCGGACATTCAACTCGCGCCCGATCTGCTTCAGATCGACGGCCTTGCCCTTGTAGGTGAACGCGGTATTGCGCCCGATCACGAACGAGCCGCGTATCCGCGAGAGGTCGGTCGTGAGGGTCTCGGTGACCCCATCGACGAAATGCTCCTGCTCCGGCCCGCCGCCGATATTGGCGAACGGCAAGACGACCATCGAGAGGCGCGGCGGGAAGGATTTCTCGGGCGCCGGAGCGGGCGCGGGCTTCGCCTGGGTGGGTCGCCGACATCGAGCAAATAGACGCGGATCGGCTCGGCCATGTTCTTGAGTTGGGTCGGGCCGAGATCGCTTACAGCAAGATCAAGCCGGCCCTTCACCTGACGGTAGGCGTCCTCGGAAAGACAGATCGCGCCGGGCGCGCAAATGCCCTCAAGCCGCGCGGCGATATTGACGCCGTCGCCCATCAGATCGCCATCGGCCTCCTCGACCACGTCGCCCAGATGGACGCCGATGCGGAATTCGATGCGGCGCTCTTGCGGCACGCCCGCGTTGCGCTCGACGAGGCCGTTCTGCACCTCGATCGCGCAGCGCACCGCGTCGACCACGCTGCGGAACTCGATGAGGCTGCCGTCGCCGGTGCGCTTGACGACGCGCCCGCGATGCACGGCGACGGCGGGGTCGATCAGGTCGCTGCGCAAGCCCCGGAGCCGCGCACAGCGTGCGTTCTTCGTCCGCGCCGGCGAGCCTGGAATAGCCGACCACATCGGCGAAGAGGATCGCCGCAATTTTACGGGTCTCGCTCACTGCGGATTGATGCTCCCTCACCCGTCGGAGATTTTTCCTCCACCGAACTGGTAATTCCTTCAGCCACAGGTCACAGCCGCGTGCCGCCATCGGCGTACAGCGTGTGGCCGGTAATCCAGCGGGCCTCATTGGAAGCAAGGAAAGTGACCACGTCGGCGATGTCGTCCGGCTGGGCGATTCGCTTGAGAGCCTGAATGCTGAGCGCGAATTGGCGGCCGGCGTCGGTCTTGACGATCGACATGTCGGTCTCGGTCATGCCAGGGGCCACCGCATTCACGCGAATGCCGCGCTCGCCGAGGATGAAGGCAAAATGCCTGACCAACGCTTCGACCGCCCCCTTGGTGGCCGCATAGGCTGAGAGGTTGCTCACGGCCGCATGAGCCGCCGCCGAGGAGAGAAACACCACGCTGCCGCCCGCGCCGAGGCTCGGCAAGAGCTGCTGGACGAGGAAATAGGGCGCCCGCACATTGACCGCGAACAAGCGGTCGAAATCCTGGATTGTCATTTCCTCGATGAGGGCGAGCTTCGAAACTCCTGCATTTGCGACCAGCACATCGAGCCGATCCTCGACGATGCGACGCACGTCGGACGCGAGCTTCTGCGGCCCCTCTGCTGTCGCAAGATCGGCCGCGATGGCGTGCGCGCGGCCGCCGTCGCGCTTGATCTGATCGACCACCGCGTCGGCCTCGCTCGCGGCGCGATTATAATGGACCAGCACCTGAGCGCCGGCTTTCCCGAGGGCCAAAGCAGATGCGCGGCCGATACCGCGTGACCCGCCAGTAACGAGGGCCGTCTTACCCGAGAGATCGGTCATGATCGTCAGATCCTTCATTTCCGACGCCCCTGCGAGGTTTCGCCGCAAATCCGGTGGACTAATCAACGACCATCGATCCGAGTCGCTTCCTGATCACCGCTTCGGCGCCGTTTATCATCTCATCGATAATGCTGGCGGCGCTCATCAGTCGCTTGGTCTGACCAACCGATTCACCGGCCAGCAGGCTCATCTCTTCGAGGTCGCCCGTGAACTCTGGAGTTGGCGGAAATCCGCAAAACCGCTTCATTGGAAACTCCTGTCCATAAAGACGGGCCTGACCAATCACCGGCAGCTCCGAATCCGGAACGACCTTGTAGGGCGGCGGATCGTCACGCCGTTCCCATTCCCGCACGATGCGGTTGCGCAACCCGCGGGTCGAAGCATCGGGGAATTCCGGACCGAAGATCAGATGGCGAGCCGTATCCCCGACGCCGGCAGCGACGACGCGGTCCTTGTACTGTGGATGGGCATTGGCCTCGAAGCTCGCGAGGAGGCGAGTCCCCACCCAGACCGCGTCGGCGCCGAGCGCCAGCGCAGCAGCAACGGTCCGGCCATCGGCAATGCCGCCGGCAGCGACGACGGGCACGGAAGGGACTGCATCGATGACTGCCGGGAGCAACGAGAATGTCGCCGCGGCGGCGCGGTTGTGGCCGCCAGCCTCGCTGCCTTGCACAACAAGCCCTTCGGCCCCGCGTCGGAGAGCGGCTTTCGCTTCGTCCACGCTGCCGACTTGAAACCAGATGTGGCTGCCGGCCGCCCGCAGACGCGATAGCCACTCGTCCGGCGGATCATCCCAGAAGAACGCGACAACCGGCGCCTTTTCCGTGACGCACACCTCGATGTGCTCGATCCCGCTGAACCGTGCAATAATATCGACCCCGAAGCACGCCGGGTCTGCCGCTTTGATATCGCGGAGCGCCGCTTGCAGCACGTCGGGGGGCATTGCCGCAGCGCCCAGCATTCCCATTCCGCCCGCCTTGCACACCGCCCGCACCAGGGGCGCGGTAGCAATGAACGCCATGCCGGCGTTGATGAACGGAACCTTCAGTCCGTATTGCTCTGTGATGCGTGTCTTCAACATGGAATTCTTCCGGGTCGAGTTGGACTATCGAGTTCCGCCCCTCCGGAAACTTCGTCGGTTACCATTTGCCGATATGCGCACCGCCGTCCACGTGCAGCACCTCTCCGGTGACGTGCGCAGCCTCGGTCAAATAGATCACCGCATCCACAATTTCCTGGACGTTCGAAATGCTTCCCATCGGGGATAGCCTCTTCAGAAAGTCTTTCGGATTATTCTCTGTTCAGCGGCGTATCAACCACTCCAGGCGCAACCGCATTCACACGGATACGGTCTTTCGCATATTCGATGGCGAGGCACCGAGTGATCGCATCAATACCGCCCTTGGTCATCATCGGGATCGAGATACGCCCGCTATTGGATTGTCCGCCAGCGACGATGTGATGCTGACGATGCTCCCACCCGATTTTTGCGCCAGCATCTGCTTGATCGCGAGTTGGGTCATGTAGATGAATCCCTCAAGATTAGTGGAAACTAGCCGCTTGAAGTCCTCAGCCGTGTAATCCGTAAAGGGCTTAGTGAAGAATATTCCTGCATTGTTGACCAATGCATCAATCGAGCCGAACGTGCCGATGGCGGTTTTTGCCACGCTAGCGGCAGTCGCGGCTTCCCCGATATCGCCATCGACCAAGGCCAGCTTCGGCCGACGAAGGCAGGTCTTTCGACTTGGTGACATTGCGCGAAGTTGCGACAACATTGTAGTCCCGATCGAGAAAAGCTTTTACGGCGCCAGCACCTATACCTTGCGAACCGCCGGTGACGATCACGGTCCTTGCTGAATCGACCATATCCAGGTTCCCGTTCTTGACACTCTGGTGCGTTGGTGCCCTTCAAAGATAATCAAACCAACGGCCGAAGGCTTTGCCTCGTATGCTGCCGTTTTGTCATTTGTTGCTGGCGATAGAAGCTGCAGACGCGAATGCGAGAATAATGGCCGCGATGCTTGGGATTGTCTGGAGGGCAGCCGCGGCGAACATCGCACGGCGCGTGTCATGTATTTGAGTGCTCCGCTTCGCCTCAGGGCACTCCCATTCCTCCGGCGATCATGGTCAAATCCTAGTATAGTAACTGTCAACCAGAGCGAATAAATCTTCGGCGGACATGTAGGATTTTAGTTCGCGACCATGCCTATAAACGGTTTCCAGAAATTGGGATTTGACATCGATCTCTCACGACATCGCGATTTGGGGTGGGGGGATCGACGGAATCAGTACGTCGAGCGCCGCTGCGAAAGCAATGGTGCGAAAATCCCCCATGGTCGGCCCAATAACTTGCACGCCCATGGGAAGCCCTGTTGCGGTAAGGGCGAGCGGACGTGCCGTCCCCGGAAGATGAGCGAAATTCGCCAGTGCACCGCACCAGAGAAATTGATCCCAGTAAGGGTAAGTCTGCCCGTCATAGTCAACGGTCCGGGCAAAGCTCATCGGCTCAACCTGATGAACGAATGCCGCCGTCGGCGCCACGGGGCAGATCAAAAAATCTTGCGACAAAAAGAAGTCGGCCCACGCTGCTTGGTTGCGTGCCTGGACCTCTTTTGCCCCCATGAATTCGGAGAGCGAACGGCTGCGGCCCGCAGCAATGCTTTTGAGATACTTAGCGGCCTGCGGCGGTAAAAATTCTGCGCGATCGCTGAAAGCGGCGATATCGGCGTCGCTGAAGGTCGCTCCGAACAGCGGCGCGATCAACATAATATAGGAGGCGATCGCCTCAGCGAGATCGAATGCAGGTCGGGCCGTACGATCGACAACGGCTCCGGCCAATTCCAGTCGATCGCCGAGCGCCAGGATCTGCGCGCGAGTTTCACTGTCGACCGGCATCAATGGATCATTGTCCCAGATAACGACGCGCATGCCACGGATCGCGACGTCTTCGGCTCCCAGGAGTTGGGGACTCCAGAGGCGCCGTTCCGCGGTCGTTGGTGTGACCAGTGCGTCGAAAATGAGACGCAGATCCGCCGCTGATCGAGCGAGAGGACCCAACGTCCCCATGTCCACTACTGCCTCGTACCCGGGCGGAGGAGGAATGTGGCCCTTTTGCGGATAGACTTCAAACGTCGGCTTATGGCCATATATCCCACAATAATGGGCGGGATTTCGGATGGATCCGCCGATGTCGCTCCCGATATCCAGAGCGCTCATCCCGGTCGATACGGCTGCCGCAGATCCTCCCGAGGAACCTCCCGGGCCACGCGTTGTGTCCCATGGGTTTGCTGTCCGACCGAATAGCGTATTTTCTGTCTGTAGATCGCCTGCCAGGGGCGGCAGGTTCGTCTTGCCGAAGATCACGGCGCCTGCTGCCCGCAGCCGTCCTACGACGATCGCGTCTTCTGCTGGAACATGATTGGCGAATGGCGGAAAACCGGAAGTGGTAACATGGCCCGCAGTCGAGATGCTGTCCTTGATCGTGATGGGTAATCCGTCGAGCGGACCCAAGGCCCGACCTGCTGCGCGCCGCTCGTCCGAAGCGGCCGCGGCGGCTCGAGCCCGTGTCAGATCGAAGCTGACGATGGCATTCAATGTAGGATTGAGCTTGTCAACTCGGGCAAGGGACTGGTCGAGCAATTCTGTCGCATTGAAACGGCCGCTCGCCAGAGAGGCAGACAGAGCAGTCGCAGGCTGAAGTAAATCAATCGATGACATCGTAATCCGCTCCTAATGATGCACCCAATCGCGTCGGCGACGATATGAAACCCGCACGTCATTGGATAGTTTGCCGCGCCAACACCACGTCCGGCGGCACAGAGGCTCGCGTGCTCGCGATAAATAGGCAGCGGGTCGTCCCCGCGATGAACAACGCCGCAGGTCCTTGTGACGCTGTCAACTCGACTTAACCGATGTCGAGCATGCGAGACTTCGGATCCGGCTGGGTTGTGCAACTTCAAATTCGGACCAAAGTCAGGAAAGTCCGTCTAACCTCCAAGTCAGTGACGATTTTCGTCATTGCGATCCAAGCTTCGACGATACTCATTGGGCGGCCTGACCTGTCGCCTGCCTAAACGCTCGTGTGAAATTAGCTTGGCAGGAAAAGCTCAGCGCCAGCGCAATATCCACCAACGACCGATCACCCTGTATCAACAAAGCTTTCGCGCGCTCAAGGCGCTTAGCGCTGACGTAGCGATGGGGGGATTGCCCTACCGCTTGCTTGAAGGCTCGGGCGAAATGGTATCTGCTCAAACACGCAATCGACGCCATGCGATCAATGGAAAGATCGCCCTCCAGGTTAGCTTCTATGTAACCCAATATGCGGAAGAGCCTGCGTCGATCGAGCCCTTGCCCTGTGAAACGAGGAAAAAAGTGGTCGGATGACGCGCTAACATGCTTTTGAACTAACCTTGCCGCAAGACTGCCAGCCAGAGCTTCAACGAGTAAACTACCGGCGGAGGTTTGAGCCTGTAGTTCCGACACAATGGCGTCTGCGATCTCGGCCAGCAGCGGATCTTCAAAAGCGCTTTCGTAGCTCAGCGCGCCAATCCCGGACTTATCGATGTTGGCGTCGAGGAGGCTCGGGGAGAACTGGCTTAGCGGAAGATAAATATGCAAAATTCCCGCCAGATCTCCGGCGATTTCGAGTAAGCCCCCTCGCCAACCGGGAGGAGACACCCAAATTGTGCCTCGGCTCGCGACCCTTCGATCTTCGATGCCTTGCGCCCGACGCGTGACAAGCGATTCGTTGTCGCCGACAGCGACGCAAATCTCGGCATCGGATTGCGAGTTCCTCCAAGGCATTACGCCTTTACGATAATTCCGCAGCTCGGCCGACAAGCTGGACCAGCCTCGATCTGCCGAAGATAACAGCAGCCCCGCGGAACCGTATTTCTCCGATCCTTTCTCCATTGGATCGGTCAGTGCGCTCGGCTGCCTTGGTCCGGCGCTGTTTTCGTACGTGTCCGGCATTGTCTTGGCCCTTCATTCTGAGCTGCTAGGTGTCAGGGCTGTATCTTGTCGTTTCCCTTCTTCCCGTGGACCGGGCAAGCTCGGCTTCTGCGGCGGGCGGAACACCCCGAGGCATGAGGTGGGCCTTGCGAGCGCCGGGTTCAATTGACGGCTGTTGCTGCGGCGCCGCCCTGACAACCGGGAACTGTCGCCGGCTCAGCCAGGCCACGACATCGCCCATGCGGTGAAATGACTGACCTGGGCGGAGGCGTCGCGCCGGATCGGCGAGCTCGCGGCCGGACGGTCGCGGATGAAGGTTAACGGTGGCGGCGCGCCAAGCGCCCGCCTGGTGGGCCTCCGCCACGGCGGCGACGAGGTAGACGAGCAGCCAGAGCGCGACAACCGTCGCGAGGAGGATCGTCAGCGGGACCAGGCTGCGTTCGTCGGTCAGATATCCGCGGTAGAACGCCGCCTGCTTTGCGATCCCGCTCATCGGAATACTCCTGTCTGAACCTCGAACACGGTTCTCACGCCAAAGGCGTCGCAGGTCACTCCGCTACTTGCGCCATCGTTGAAGCGCGGTGCTCCTCTTGCAGCAGGGCGGCGGCGCGTTCGCCGATGACGACGCAGGGCGCCATGGTGTTCCCGGTCGTCACCCTCGGCAGCACGGAGCCGTCCGCAACCCGCAGCCCCTCGACGCCATGGACCCTGAGCGCAGCGTCCACGACCGACATTCCGTCCCGTCCCATCGTTGCGGTTCCGCACTGATGCCAGAACGTCACAAGGCCATCGCGAATGAATTGCTCCAGCTGCCCTCGATCGAGGCTTCCGGGCGCAACCTCGCGCTTGGCGTACCGGCGAAGAGCGGCCGCGTTGCCGATTTCACGGACTCGAGCAATGCCGATTCTCAGATTCTCCAGGTCGAGCGGGTCGGCCAGATAGTTCGCTTGAATATCGAGCGGATCGGAGGCGTTCGGGCCGGTCAGGCGAATGGCGCCCCGACTCGCCGGCCGCATGCCGACGACCAGCGACCAGCAGGATTCGGAGGACCGAAACCGGGTCTGGTTCTCGGGCGTAGCGAACGCTGCGCCGATTGCGTAGTGGTAGAAGTTCGGCGCGTCCAGCTCTGACGCCGTCTTCCAGAAACTCACCGCCTGACTTCTTGGCGCGCTCGGCAGCGGCTCTTCCGTGGCGTCCCACACGCATCCCAGCGCGACGTGATCATGGAGATTGCGTCCGACGCCGGGCAGATCCTGCACGGCAGGAATGCCGAACTTCGCCAGCTCAGCCTGGTCGCCAATCCCGGACTGCATCAGCAGCTTCGGGGTTTGGATCGCGCCAAGGGAAACAACGACTTCCAATGCGGCGTCGAAGCGGCGGAGCTTGCCGTCACAGACGACCTCCACGCCTGTCGCGCGATTCCCCTTGAACACGATCCGCGTGACGAGCGCTCCCGTCAGCACGGTCAAATTCGCCTGGTCCATCCGCGGATAGGCATAGGAGCGAAACACCGATCGCCGGCGTCCCTGTCTGACGATTTCGTCGACGACCGCGCAACCGCCGTCGGCCTCCATCATGCGGCCGTTCTGGTTCTCAAACCGGCGCACGCCGGTTGATTCGGCGGCTTCGAGCAGAGCGCCGAAGAAAGGGTGGAGATCGGGCGCCGGCTGCACATGCATCGGGCCGCCCGAGCCCCGATACGCCGGATCGGGCGTTCCCTTCCAATCTTCGATCCGATGGCGAAAGAGATCGAGGACGGCCTTATATCCCCAGCCCGGATCGCCCGTTTCCGCCGCGTAGGCATCCCAGTCGGCCTGATGGCCTCGTGACCAGGTCGAGACGTTGACGCTGGAGCCGCCGCCCAGAACCTTGCCCATGGCGTAGGGGATTGCCCTTCCGTTCAGATGAGGATTTGGGGCCGCGACAAAATTCCAATGCAGGTCGCTGCCGATGGCCCTGACCCAAAGGTTGGGATCCATGACCAACTCCAGCTCGTCGCTTCCTCCCGCTTCAAGCAACAGCACCCTCACATCCGGGTTGGCGGCCAGTCTTCCGGCGACCACCGAACCCGACGCGCCCGCGCCGCACACAATAAAGTCGAATTGTGCGCTGAGGCCTTCGGCCAGCCAGTCTTGATTTGAGGCGATCCTCGCCGTGAACTCCGGGCGATTCCTGCGATTGTCTGAAAGCTCCTGGTTCATCGCTTACTCCAAGCGTCTTGTTCTTCGGCCGCGGATACGCGGCCAAAGAAGTGGAGCGAATATACCTATGAGGCGCAGCGAGCGCTTTCAGGAAAGGATCAAGCTTCTATTGAATGCGCGGAAAAAGTAGCCCTTGTCGGCGGCGCGGCCGGCGGGCAGGCGCAGCGGGGTCCGGACAGCCTGCGGCGCTTCGCCTCGAATGAGCCGCACCAGAGCGCCCTGGGTCAGGCGGCGGATCGAAGGGCGGAAGCACGCAGACTTCATCCGAGACGTCTGAGGCCTCGCCGATACGCGCTCGGCGTCATCCCATACCTTGCCCGAAAAGCCGTCGTGAGGTGAGCATGACTGGAGAAGCCGCAGGCGGCCGCGATATCGATCAGCGGCATCGACGCGCTGCCGATCAGAGCCTTGGCCTCCGCCAGCCGCAGCTCCAACAGATAGCGATGGGGCGACTGTCCCGTCGCCGCTCGGAACATGCGCAGGAAATGCGCTCGACTGTAGCCGCTTTCAGCGGCGAGGGTCGCAAGATCGACGGTCTCGCTGAGATCGGCCTGCATGCGATCCAACACCCGGCGCAAGAGCCGGCGCGGCAAGGGAGAGACTTTCGCATCGGCCGGCCGCTTTTCCGATCGCAAAGCGAACAGCAACCGCATGCCAAGCGCGGTCGTCAACGAGTTCGACGTAGAGGCTTCCGCCACGTCCGCCGGATCTCCGATTCCCGGAGCAGAAGAAGGAGGAGATTGCGCAGCTCCGGATCGTCTGTTCCGTATAGCGTTTGAAAACTCCCGCTTGGCCGAGCATCGAGCTCCGCTTCCAGCCCATCGACGAAATCTGCGCCGAGCGCGCCGACGATCACTTCGTGCTTGTTTGCGCGGCGGTAGGCAGGCCTGATCCCCGGGAGGCAGGTCGTCATCGTGTTCGGATATTTCTTGTATGGAACAAACCGTCCGCCCCGACCTAAAGTTTCGCCTTCGGCCACGTGGGCATCCCACAGAAGCAAAAAGTGGCGGTCCAATATGCGCTCAGGGTTTTCCCCCGGCAGGATTGTGCGGCGCTCTACAGCGAAGTTCCGCCATCCCAACTCAACGCTCGACGATAGACGCAAGGCCGAGTTGGTCACGAGGGCGCTGATCGCCGCACTCTCACGAATCGCGACCGGATTGGTCAGCGCATCCCGTTTCGCGGATGACAAAAGTCCGAAATCACTGCTCACGCGACTGGCCTTCGCCTGGTTGGCGCGGCGACTGCCCGGAGACCCAGCGAAAGCGCCCTGGTCATTCGGGGTAAAACGCTCGTGTTCGGCGGCCATTCACGTTCTCTCAATCCGCCCCCCTGGCCCATTGTTTGGCCTCTTTCGCGCCGCAACGGTTATTCGGCGCAAACGCCCTGCTCGCTGCGAGCGTTGCCATTTGGAGATTGATCCCGAGCGCGCAAGGCCGCCCCTGCGGATTCGAACGACGGCCCCCACTTGGGGGCCTACGCCACCGCGGCGACGAGGTAGACGAGCAGCCAGAGCGCGACAACCGTCGCGAGGAGGATCGTCAGCGGGACCAGGCTGCGTTCGTCGGTCAGATATCCGCGGTAGAACGCGGCCTGCTTTTCGATCCCGGTCATCAGGAAACTCCTCTCAGACCATTGAGTGGAGCGGGCGTTGCTCGCGGCTGTCGCGACAACTCGATATTTTCAGACGAACCTCACGCCGTACTGGGCGGCAATTCCCGACAATGTCCTCAGGCGCGAGTCGGCCGGCTCGGCCAGCACGGTCGAGGTGGCGGAGCATCTGCAGAGTCCGTAGGCCGGGAGCCAGCGCGACGAGCATGCGGGCAGGGGCGTCCGCCGCGTTGCGTAAGCCATGCGGGACGCCGCGAGGCAGCTTCACACAGTCGCCGCGACTGATTTGTGTTTCCCCCTCGGGGCGGACCACGGCCAGCTCCCCGTCGAGAACATAGAAGAGCTCGTCGTCGTCTTCGTGGACATGCATCGGCACGCCGAAGCCCGCCGGGAGTCGCTCCTCGCCGAACACCATCGGAATGGTCGAGCCGTCCGAGAGGACGATCAATGTCGAGCCGAATATGTCGAGAGTCTCCGGCGCGCCGATAGCCTCAGTCTGACGCTTCGCTTGGAAATGTGACATTTCCATCCTCCATCTCTCATGATCGGAATAATGGCCGCGCGGCGTTGCAGAAGGATTTCAGCCGCGAAGGAATGAGTTACATTTGCAAGGGAAAGAGTTGAGGTCTGGCCACAAAGCCGGTGGAACAGCCAGACCTATCGCCTTGTGGCGAACGCCAGCAGATACTCGTTGTTGATTAGGGTATGGCTCTCGGCGTCGGTCGCGAGATTGTTGTCTATCCAGAGCCGTTCCAAGTCCTGCAAGAGAGCGGTCTGTTTCTGGGCATCGAGGCGACCGAGCGCCAGTTGTATTGGGCCGGCATTCTTCGTGAAGAATTCGGCGGCATCAACGGTGTTTCTCTGCAACTCCCACGGGACGGCCACGACGCGCGTTTCGACAGCATCGAAACCCGACTTCAACCTGTCGCGTACGGTAGCTTCTTCTCCCCAGAGGAAAGGCGATATCGTGCCTTGAGGAGGCGGCGGAAGGTATCGGCCGACAACCGCACTCATCTTCCCGCTAAAACCAGATGGCGTCCAGTTGGCCAAAGCAAGCTGTCCGCCAGGTCTCAAGACGCGCGCCATTTCCGTGGCAGCGGTCTCAGGTAGCGGGGAAAACATGATCCCGAACATCGAAACCACCACGTCGAAACTGCCGTCCGGGTAGGGAAGCGTTTCGGCGAGGCCCTCGTCGAAGCGAACGCGAAGGTCCTCTCGAGCCGCGCGCGCTCGAGCCTCCGCCAGCAGATGAGGCGTCATGTCCAAGCCGGTCGCCATTGCGCCTCGGCGGGCTAATGGGATGGTCACGTTACCGGTGCCGCAGGCGATATCCAGCACGCGCGCGCCAGGGTCGAGCCCGATCCGAGCGACGAAGCGCTCGGCCCCGGGAGCGCCGATTTCCCTGGCTATCGCGCCAAAGTCACCGGCACTCCAGGGGGCTTGCATAGAATCCCTCATTTGGTCGATGCTTAGGTGTTGCGTGGTCATCTCTGTCTCCAAACTCGTATATCTACAGTATTTCGTCGGTCGGCACCGAGGTGATATGACACTTGACGCGTCTTAGCTAAAGCTTCGCAGGCGTGCTAGGCTCGCGTATTAATATCTATCATCCGTATTATTGATAGCTGACGCTCGATATCACGGCAAGAACGTAAACAGCAAATGCAGGAACCGAGAATAAAGTTCGAATAATGTGAAACCGAATCCATCGCGCACGCATTTCGGGCCATTCGCGCGGTGGATTCTGAATAGACCAGGAGGCGATTTGATGGTTGATGCGGACAATGTGGATACGCCAACTATAAATACGAGCGCGTAGCAGACTGCACCTGCTGCGGCAAGTTGTCCGGGAATGGAATGGACACCATACATCACAGCAAGGGCTACGCCCCCTGCCAGAGCACCGATAACCACGATCGGCATGTAAGGATCAAAAGTGCGATTAGTATGCTGATGGAATTCAACATAGGCAGAAACTGAAAGCCGGGACATCGCGCGCCCTAGCCCTATCCAGTTTACGATCAATCCGCCGGTTGCGAGTGCGGCGAGCAAGAGAACGATCAGTACAAATGAATTTTCCATAGTTCCGGTACCTCCGTTTTCATTGAGGAGCATCCTCAGCCGGTACCGCAGTGGGGCGGCAGCGGCGCCAAGGGTCGCCGGGCGCTGCCGGTGGAGCATCACCCGCCAAATCAGCGATGGACAGCGCTCGCGCCGCCAGCAATCCGGCGACGCTCGCGCCGACGACGATGGCGCGACGGTCGGCGGGAGGGGTTGCGGATGAGAACGTTGTTTCCATAACGGGTATCCTCAGGCACGAGGATGGACGCGATGTCGTCTGAGACGATCTCCGGCCGATCGAACGGTCGGCATGCTGCGCGAGCGCCGCTACAGGAGAATTTCAGGGACCGGCTATCGCGTTACATCCGTAACGTCACATCTGCGCCGTGGCGACCTATCCAGAAAAACAGAATATGTCTTGACATAGCTTCTGGTTTAGAATACATTTTGTGGATGGGCGACTTCTCAAATCCTCACCACCCTCCGCCGCAAGCGCGATGAAATCGAAACCGCCATCGCCGAAGCCGGGCGCGGTCGTCCGCAGGATTTCGGGCTCGCCGCATGCGACCGCCAGACTTTGATCGGGGTCGGTCGCGATGACCGCGGAAGTCCTTCGTCCCGCAGCGCCCCGCTTGGCGGCTACGAGCGCCATCCGAATCGAAAATGGCGCCGCAAGCCCTTGAAAAGGCTCAAAACGGAGTTGCGATTGGCAGGCGGCCCCCACTCGAGCCGCGCCGGACGCTCAGCGGAATACGTTGGGAATACGTTGACTGTTTACTCAGTGCCTTATCCGGCCAATCAGGAGCGGTCCGCCTGTCCCGAGCCTCGAGCACGGCCCGCATCGCCCGTTTGGTCGTCCCCGGCCTTCGGCCTCGACGCCGGGCCTCAGAGCCACAAGCCTGCGCGCGGGCGCGTCGGCCACGTTGCGGAAGCCGTGCAGGACGCCGTGGGGCAGCTTCACCCAGTCGCCGCGACGGATAGTCGCCGCGGGATCCTCGATAGGGCGACGCGAGCAGCGCCCGGCTAAGCCCGAATGCCGACGGCGGCATTCTCCTCCGGACCGGCGTTCCAGTAGCCGTATTTCGCCGAGACGTTCGCCATCCTGGCAAAATCCTCCGACGTGGGAGGTTGAGACGCCTGCTCGACAGGCCTTCCCGCCTCGAAAAGGAATTTCCCAAGAGTCGGAGTGGTGATGATCAGCGCGACAAGAGGGTTCGCCGGATACGTTGCGCCATCCATGCCGCACGCCGCTCGGCACGTGGATGTAGTCGCCGGCCTTGCACGCGGTTGACTGGTATCCATACGCCTTCTCAGTCACGGCCAATACCTTTCCCGAGATGACATAAAAATCTTCGATGTCAGCATGGCTATGGAGCGGCACGGAGACGCCCGGCGGGATCACTCCTCTCAGCACGCAACAGGTTTCTTGCGTCACGCCTGGCGGCGTCAGAAATTCCACGGACGGCCCGAATAGATCGATGCGCTGTCCGACCGTAGGCTCGAGTTCAGTGTCCATCGCATTCACTCCATATCGACTCGCTTCGCGGGCCGGGCTTCATGGCCTGCTCGCTCAAGTTCGAATCCGCGAGCCGCTAGGTTCGCCGCGGCGGAAAGCAGGACTGGCCGGGTCGGCCGCCGCCATCATCGACATGACCCGGCTGGCGAGTCCGGGCTCGCGCAGCGCGCTCTGCGGCTTGAGGAGCGACCGCACCTCGAAGACGATCCTGTCGGTCTCGTAATCTTCCGCCGCGAGGCGCATGAGCGCGCGCGTGTATTGAAGCTTCCTTTCGCAAGACCGGCGGCCGCTCGCCGCGCGTCTGCGGATAGACGAGATCGGCCATCGCGACGGCCCATGGGGTTTCGAGAAGCGGCTGGATTTCCGTCAAGAACGCTTCCGCGAGCCCATCGAGCGGATCATCGCGCCCGCGCCGCGACTCGAGGAGACTGGCGAGAGCGTAAGCCTCCTGCGCCGCCACGGACATCCCCTGGCCGTTGACCGGGGTGAAACGGCAGACCGAGTCCCCGAGCGGGACCAAACCGCGCGGGAAGCAGTCGAGCTTGTCGAAAGCGCGCAGGACGCTGCAGGCCATCCCGAACCGCGCGATATCGCCGACGCGCTTGGCGCTGCGGATCGCATCGTAGATCGTCGGAAGTACGGAACGACTTCACGAAGGCCATGAATCCGTCGATGTCGACGGGCGAGGCTTCGCCGTGGTTGACGCAAAGCGAAACGCTCCATCGTCGCCCCTCTATGGGCACGATGATCCCAAAGCGGCTGCTGCCCGGCGGCGTCGGCGCGTGCACGCGCGAAAAGCCAGTCCGTCGGAGCGTCCTCGGGCTTCTCGAAGACGGCCGTCGCATAGGCCTGATTCATGCCGATCTCGATCGCCGCCGGCTTCGCCGAGCCCATCGCATCGA
>CAWILB010000051.1:0-53690 GCA_963836635.1 uncultured Acidobacteriaceae bacterium
GAGTTTTTCGTGCCAAACAAATGTACCTGTCTTTTTGTTACATTCAGTGAGCTAACTATATTTAATTGCCTAAATTTATTCTGCTGGTCTCCATTTCATCGCGTACCGCCGACGCTTTTCGTCCATCCGCAATTCTGCGCGCGTGTCACGCAATTAGTCGCAAACGGCTGGCGTCAAACCGGCGGCATTGAATTCGCGGGCTTGTGTGAAATGCGGGCCAGCCCGCTACGGCCCCTTCGGCGCCGGCGATTGCGAGGCTGACCGGCGCTGGGATCCGCATCGCAGCGCGAAACTTTATTGGGAAAAGTGAGCAATATTGAACAGTTTTCCTATCCGCAATGGTTCAGGATTGTGCTAAAGTATCGGCAAAGTGCGGCACCACCCGAAGTGCCACCGATGTTTATTTGAATGAACAATTTGTGATGTTAGACCACTCCCCTTACGGAGGTCATTGCTGATCGGGCCGCGTCAGCTGCGTTGCAAATCGAGGCGCGGTGCGGGCATCCCCTTTTTCCGCAAATCCCGCGCTGCCGCTGCACCTGTAGGAGGCCTTATCGTGGCTGCGTTTGAGAAGCCCACATTCGACGTAGCCAACTTCCTGGCCAACGCAGGCCTTGGTCGAAGAATCGTTCGATTGGATCCCAAGGAGGCCTTCTTTTCGCAGGGTGATCCAGCGGATTCAGTCTTCTATCTTCAAAAGGGCCGCGCAAAGGTTACGGTCGTCTCGCAAACCGGCAAGGAAGCCACCATCACGCTGCTTTCAGCGGGCGAATTTGTGGGAGAGAGTGCGCTCGCGGCAGTGCCGGGGCTGCGTTTGTCTACGGCCACCGCGCTTACCGATTGCACTGCGCTCAAGATTACGCGAGAAGAGATGACCCGGGTAATGCACGAGGAGCACGACTTCTCCGATTTGTTCCTGAAGTTTCTGCTTAACCGGAGTATGCGCGTCCAGGCCGATCTTGTGGATCAGCTCTTCAACTCCAGCGAAAAGCGCCTGGCGCGAATTCTCCTGTTGATGGCGGAGTTTGGCAAGCCGGGTGAGCCGCAGACATTGATTCCCAGGATCTCGCAGGAGACCCTGTCGGAGATGATCGGCGCCACTCGATCGCGCGTCAGCTACTTCATGAACCGGTTCCGCAAGCTCGGCTTCATCGAATACAGCAGCCGCATCCGGGTGCACAAATCGCTGCTCAACGTGATTCTGCACGATCAATTGCCGGACGACAACGCTGAAAAGCCTGCCATTTCCGGCTTGCCGGAGGAGTAACTCCAAGCCAGCCAAAGTTTCTTGGCAAAACCTGTCTAAAATTGAACAGTTTTGCGATTCCCTGCATGGGAAACTCGTCCAATTACCGGCGTCAGCCCTTGGTGAGGTGGAGAATGCCCTGCACAAAAGCAAGCATGCTTATCGTGGACGATAAGTCTTCCGTCCGAACGTCGCTGTCGTTAGCACTTACTGAGATTGGGCATTCTGTGCGAAGCGCCCAGGACGGATTTTCCGCGCTCCGTGAGTTGCGGGAGGAAATCCCCGACATTCTCCTCTCAGACCTCAACATGCCGGGAATGAGCGGATTCGAGCTCCTAAGGGTAGTCCGTCACCGCTTTCCCTCTATCCAGGTGATTGCCATGAGCGGCGCGTTCTCTGGCAGCCAAGTGCCTGCCGGCATGGCCGCCGACGGATTCTATCAAAAAGGCAGCAGTATCGGTGCTCTATTGCAGATCATCGAAGCTTTGCAATTCAAGGTGCGGCGAAATCCGCATCCGCCCCGCGTCCCTGCGGCTCTGCTGGTTCATCGAGACGGAAAAGACTCTTTCAGATTGGCGAGCGTTACGATTGCCTGCCCCGAGTGCCTGCGGACCTTTCTCGAGCCTTTCGATGGCTCTCACAGTCGCGAGCATGTAACAGATTGCATGCATTGCAACAGTCCGATTCGGTACTCGGTCGTCGAACCTCTCTATCGAATGCCGCCGCAAAGTTTTAAGCGAAGAGTCAGCGCAAGAATCCCAGCGCAGGGTGCCTCCAATGTTGGCAATTGAACGTGGCAAGAAAGGGTTCGGACTATGCGTACCATTACTGAACTGAACCTGCTGCTTCGCGCGCGGATTGAACTTCCCGAAGGTTTCAGGCTCGCGAAGGAAAAATTCCGGGAAGGCTGGAGTTTTTCGCGGTCGGCAGATGTTTGCCGCCTGGAGAAGAAAATCCTGAACCGTGGATGGAACTTCATCAAGATTGGCGACGGACCTGAGAAGTGCGGCGTTGGAGATACATCGCAGGAAGCTATCGCCAGCGCACTCAAACTGGCTCTTCGCCGCGTAAGCGAGAATTTCAATGCAGTGGAAGTTGAGCGCATCCAGCTGACGCAATATCCGTGGTTCTTTCTGGCCAAAGTTGGAGTTTGTCCGTATCGGATTCAGCAAGGCGCAATGTTGCCGGCAACCGATGATGACAACTGGCGTTCGGCCGCGCCTTGCCGGAGTCGATCACCGCGTCAGTCGGACGGGTTGTTTCCTCATTCCGCCAGCGCAATGCCGATGCTGAAAGAAATGCTGGTTTTATCCAGAAGTTCGCAAGGGAGGGAGTTATGACCATTCTGCAAATGGCATTGATCCTGTTTATCTTTTCATGGGCCTTGCGCGTCCCCGCGGAACCAGCGAGCGAGCACGGACGCATCCGGCGGTAATCGCGATAGAGTTCGCAGGCCCCTGTCCGTTAATTCACTATCAAGATGCCTTCTCCCTTTTGGAAGGTTCTCCAATGCCTCTGCCGCAGCCGTACTGGCGGCTTCTCCCCATCACGCAAATTGAAATACACGCCCGAAACTGGCACAGCCGCGATTTGTGTGGATTGCGCCGCCAATGATCGATACTGCTCAGACTCGCATCATTTGAGCCGCTACGCTCACAAAAGGTTGGAACAGGCAAATGACTGTCGCAACCATTTTGAGGAGAATCCACGATCTTTGACGGAGGCACCGAAGAAGTGTTTCGATACTTTTGTCAAGGCCGCACTAGATGAATCCACGGAGGTGGACCTATGAACAAAGATCGAGTCAAGGGCACTGTAGACGAAGTGGTGGGCAGCGCCAAGCGAAAGGCGGGCGGTCTGATTGGCAATACGCCGCTCCAGATCAAGGGCCTTGCCCAGCAGGCGAAAGGCAAGATTGAAAATGCCCTGGGCAAGAGCAAAGATGCGATCCGCGAAATCAACCAGGAACCTCAGGATCCACCGCGTCGCTCTCGCGTTAATTGAGTTAGTTTTCGAGAAGGGCCGAACCAACCAAGCGCGCAAAGTTGCCATCTTTGCGAAAGGGATTCAAGCTCTAATCCACTTTTGCCGATGACCACCTCAACTCGCTGGATTCGATCGCTGCTAAGATCGCTTGGCCCCGGCATTATTACCGGGGCCGCTGACGACGACCCGTCGGGCATCGCGACCTATTCGGTTGCGGGCGCGCAGCTCGGGACAAAACTTCTCTGGACTGCACTGATTACATGGCCGCTGATGGCGGCGGTGCAAATGATGTGCGCCCGCATCGGTAAGGTGACAGGGCAGGGCCTGGCCGGGAATTTCAAACATAGATTTCCCAAATGGCTCTTACTTTCGTTCGTCATTGCTCTCTTAGTTGCAAACACAATCAACATTGCAGCGGACCTTGCCGGCATGGCAGATGCTGCCGCAATGCTGTCCGGCGTCAATTCCCGCTGGTTTGTATTGGGCTTCGCGGTTCTCATTTCATGGGCAACCATCCGGCTCCAGTATCAGCAGATCGCGAACGTGCTGAAGTGGTTCGTGCTGGTGCTGTTCGCATATCCCATTACTGCATTTGTGGTGGGAGCAAACTGGGGCCAGGTGCTGCGCGATACCCTGATTCCTTCAATGCCGCATTCCGGAAATGAGTGGGCAACACTGGTCGCGATCCTCGGCACCACAATCAGCCCCTATCTCTTCTTTTGGCAGACGAGTGAAGAAGTCGAAGAGGAGAAGTCGGCAGGCCAGAGTACGCTGGCCCAGCGGAGAGGAGCCACTTCAGAAGAATTGGAATTGAGAAACATCGATGTTGGAGTTGGCGCATTCTTCTCGAACCTGGTCATGTTCTTTATCATCCTCACCACGGCCATTACGCTGAATCGTCATGGCATCACGAATATAGAGACCTCTCGACAAGCAGCGGAGGCTCTCCGTCCGTTTGCCGGCAATTTCGCCGCCACCCTTTTCACGCTGGGAATCGTCGGCGTGGGATTCCTGGCCATTCCCACGCTGGCAGGTTCGACAGCATACGCTTTCGCTGAGACCTTGGGGTGGCGCCAGGGCCTGAGCAAGAAACTGAAACAGGCGCGCTGGTTTTATGCACTGATTCTTGTCTCTACTGCAGCGGGCGTCGCGCTGAACTTTCTGGGCATTAACCCTGTAAAAGCGCTTTACTGGACGGCGGTCATCAACGGATTGCTGGCGCCTTTTCTGCTTGTGGCAATCCTGATTGTGGCCGCTGACAAGAAACTGATGCAGGGCCAACCGAGTTCCCGTCTGGGATGGATTGTTGTGGCCATAACCACAATGGCCATGTTCGTGGCGGGCGTTGCGATGTTTGTTGTGTAGACGGCGGTTCAAGCTACACAATCCACGCATCTGACTATCCATAATCACCATGCCGGCCCTCCAAAAGTGTGCAGTTGTGCACAGACATTGCCGAGTCCAGGTGGAACCCTTGACGAAGGCGTGCAAAGCGCGCCGCCCTTCGGTTTTCGCAGCCCGCAGCAGAGCGGTGTGCACGGGCAATCGAAGGACGATCGAGCAAGGAGATTTGTATGCGTACCATCCGGTTTCTGCTGGCGCTTTTGATTTTGGCCATCCCGGCCACCTCATTCGGACAGATCGGCATAAGGATCGCGATTGGTCCGCCCATGCTGCCCGTTTACGAGCAACCAATTTGTCCTGGGGATGGGTACATGTGGACCCCCGGCTACTGGGCCTATGACGACAACGTCTCCGATTACTACTGGGTGCCGGGCACGTGGATTCAACCGCCCGAAGTCGGCTTCTTGTGGACGCCGGGTTATTGGGGCTGGGGCGACGGCGGATATCTCTTCAATCGAGGTTATTGGGGAGAGAGTGTGGGCTTCTATGGCGGAATCAACTACGGTTTCGGCTACTGGGGCGGGGGCTACGGAGGGGGGCGCTGGGATCATGGGCACTTCTTCTACAACCGTTCAGTTAACAACATTGACATTGTGAATATTCACAACGTCTACAACGAAAGAATTGAAGTCAGCAACGAGAACCGCGTGAGCTTCAACGGCGGGAGAGGCGGGATCGATGCTCGTCCAACCCATGAACAGGAAGGTGCGGTGAACCAGAGACATGTTCCCGCGGTGTCTGCTCAAACTGAACACGAGCAGGCCGCCCGCTCCAACCCGGAGCAGCGCGCAGGCGTGAATCACGGCAAGCCGGCAATCGCAGCCACCGCAAAGCCTGGAGACTTCAACGAGGAACACGGAGCGGTGCGCGCCAAGGAGCCAGCGGAACCTTCCAATGGTGCGGCAAAGGAAGCCTCGTAATGCAGTCCATCCGAATGACCTTGCTCCCATTGCTCGCCCCTCGCCGATCAATTCGGGGAATGCGAAGGCGGACAAAAAGTACGAGCAGCAGCAGGACCAGTTGATTGCCAAGCAGACTCAGGAACGCGAGTCGCTCCAGCAGAAGCAGGACTCTGAGCACCAGCAGCTTACTCGGCAGAAGGCGAGCGATGCCAGAACACAACAGGTTGAGCAGAAGCACCAGCAACAGACGCAGCAGATGGCGCAGAGACACACTGCGCAGCAGCAGTCGTTGCAGGCTCGCCAGCCTCAACCTCGCGCATCGGAGCCGAGGAACGGAAAATAGCAGGGCGCACTTTCGGAAGTGTCTTCTTAATCATTGATGCCGTTTGCGGCCGGGTGGACCCCACCCGGCCGCTGCTTTTGCTCCTGTGTATTCAAGCAGCAAGATGTGAGTGGAAGGCGCGTGAATCATGGGCGCGGCGAAGAAGTAAGCTGCTCCAGCGTTTTAGCTGGCCCGAGTCGCGGAGGCGCGCATTGCTTTTGTATCCGAGGCATCGATCTTGCGCATTCCGCGAAGCTTCCATATCCCAAAGCAAACGCCGGCCACAAGCAGGCCCGCGAATACGCAGAGCAGCGGAGTCGACCATTTATCGAGGCTTCCAGACCACAGACGGACGATCCTCCGCCCGTAGACCTCTGCCAGCCAGGCAATAAAGGAGTAGCGCAGGGTGCGAGCTGCGCCGTACACGACGAGAAAGCGCTCGCGCGAAACGCCCAGCGCGCCGGAGGCAAGCGCAAACGGTAACAAGGGAATCGGCGGAGGAAGCACTGCGGGAAGAAACACCGCGAGGATTGGGTGCCGCTCCACCCAACCGACGACTCGCCCAAGAAGACGCGCCGGGACGTAACGGCGCAGCGCCGCTTCGCCGCCTTTTCTGCCGACACTCCACGTCGTGTATCCGCCCAGGATGCTGCCGGCAATGGCCATCGGGCCAAGCAGCCATGGATTTCCGCGGTACGCCACCAGCCACAGAAGCAGCAGATCAGTGCTACCGGGCAGTGGCAAAGGAATGACGGAGGAATCGACTACCGCAACGGAGAAGAGCCCCAGCGCTCCCATGTGCGTGAGCCAGTGCGGCATCAGCGGGTGATGAATGCGCTTCGCAGAATGTTGAGCGAGTCGCTGGAAAAGAACATTCATACTCACCTGCTCATGGAATTGGACTGGCCGGAATTAAATGAAGATTCATTCGAAGCCGAGCGAGGGGTGTCTCACTCCCCCTGCCCCCGGCAACAAGATTCATCCACAGGCGCCACCAACAGGCAGAGCCTCATTCCGCATTGGCGTTATGCAATGAGAACCAGTAATACCGCCGCCAGCAAAACATGCAGCGTACGGGGCGTACCGCGAACATTCCGAGCAGGCCGTCAAGTGACCGCAGCTCGGCTGGCTTGAATTTGAGTGAATTGCAGCGAGGGCATTCGCGCCTTATCCAAAGCAGATGTGGCACCCACGCTGGCCATGTCCGATTCGAAAAGTTCATCTCAATTCCTCCTCATGCCAGCGGCTGGGTTGCGTTACTGCGCTCTATACTCAGTGGACTCGGATGCGCGTCGAGCCAACCGAGCATGCAACGTATGCTGCCCGTGGCCAGCGCTACGCTGGAATCTGCGGCGCCGTAATAGAGTTTGATGCTGTCCCCGTCCGCGCCGATTGTCTGCCCGCAAGGGAACACGACATCTTTTACGTCTCCACCGCGCTCGTAGGGCGCTTCAGGGCCGAATATCCAGGAATCTCCGCGCTGCAGGCAGACCGTCGGATCCTCAAGATCAAAGAGAGCAAGGCCCAGACGATAGATGCTTCCGGACGCCGTTTGCCGCACTCCGTGATAGATCATCAACCATCCCTTTGCTGTTTCAATTGGTGGAGAGCACAGGCCGATTTTGTTTGCATCCCACCATCCGCCGCGCCGCGCTTCCAGGATGATCTTGTGGCTTCCCCAATGCCGCAGGTCGGGAGAGTAGGAGATCCACATATGCGCGCCCAGCGTCGTTACCGGCCGATGAATCAGCGCCCAGCGGCCGCCGATCCTGCGCGGCAGCAACGCCGCATCCTTGTCTTCAGGAGGCATGATTACGCCGATTCGATCAAAGCTCCGGAAGTCCCTGGTAAGCGCCAGCGAAACTCCCGGCCCGCCGCGCGCAAAGGAAGTGTAGGCCACTGCGTATTGTTCAAGTTCCGGAACATAAGTGATGCGCGGATCTTCGATGCCCCAGATCTCTTCGGGGAACTCCACGCGGATTTGCCATCAGTGTCGGTTTCGGGTCGATTCGCCATTCATCGACGCCGTCGGCGGAACGCGCCGCGCAAAGGTGTGATAAGCCGCTCCGGTCCTCGACACGGCAAAGCAGCAAGGTGTCCCCATCGGGCAGCAGCACGGCCCCGGCGTTGAAGACGCTGTTAATTGGATAGGGCCAGAGTTCCCGGCTGAGGACCGGATTATCTGCATAGCGTGTGAACAGAGGCTCATTAACGCATATCTGGAGCTTTGCCTGTTCCAGCGCGATAGACTGCGGCGACTCAGCCGGCAAGGTGATTGGATTCAAAAGCGACACTCATTTCCTGATGCAGTTGCGTCTACACTTGCTACTTTGGCTACCCGCATCTCGAGCAGGGCCATCAGGAACGAAAGCGTTGATTCCGCTCCCTGGTTTTCATTGATGCGGTCGGGATGAAGGCCGTCTCTGCAGCCGCCCGTTCTCGGGTCATAGACCGGCGCTTGCAAATCGTTGTTGCCGAGAAACCAGCGGAAGACCCGCTGAGCCTCTTCAAGCCAGCAGCTTTCTTCCGTCAGCCTGTATACCTCAAGGCAAGCCGAGACCGTTGCGCAAGCCTCCACCGGCTGCTGATCGAAACGCGCTTTCTCACTTCCTTCAATAAAGAATCCGTTGGATCCGATCGGCACAAAGATCTCTTTGTCGTCGCGGTGCTGCTCGGCGACAAGCCACTTGAGAGAATCCATTCCAGCTTCGATCATTCTCTGGTTGTTGCTCCGCCATCCCGCCAGGATGAGCGCCTGCGAAAGCCTCGCATTGGAGTAAGAAAGGCTCTTCTCAAACCATTTCCACGTTGCGGAATGACTGCGCTCATAGATATCGAGAAGCCGATTCGCAAGTGTATTTCGAACGCCCTGAATCGCTCTGTCTCCAGGGAACCAGTCCAGATAGGCCTGCATGCCCAGAATGCAAAACGCCCAGGCACGCGGACTGGTGAAGGATCAGCGTTGCCGGAACTGCCGCTTCGAAGAGCCTTCCCGCCGCTCCTCTCAATCCCGCGTCCTGCGAATGTCCGAGCACCTTCCCAAGCGACCACAAGGCGCGGCCATGGCTATCGTCCGATC
Source organism: uncultured Acidobacteriaceae bacterium (assembly GCA_963836635.1). Classification (GTDB taxonomy): domain Bacteria; phylum Acidobacteriota; class Terriglobia; order Terriglobales; family Acidobacteriaceae; genus Telmatobacter. The sequence goes on from CAWILB010000051.1 coordinate 8,940, forward strand.
CAACGTCTTCCAGCCACCTGCGGTCATAGCCGAGAAAGTTCCTGAACCTTCCGGTATCGGCTTTGAAGGCAAGCCATAAGAAGGCCAGATAGCGATGAGACAAGTTCGGATGTTCCAGCGCTGCCCACTTGTGGCGCCGGATCCTCGTCCAGGAAGGACGACACGATCGAGCGCACGTGCGTTGTCATCGGTCGTATAACCTTCGTTCGAATTAGGAACTGAGAAGATGGCATGCTGCAGAATGCCCGTGTCGTCCGTCAAGCTCAACATATGAGCGGTATTCAATGCAGGCAGATACATCGAGAGCGCTTGCCGCCACATCGTCCTTCTGTGCCGCCCTTGGCTGCAATGTGCGCTCGAAGCGGGCGCGCTGAAAACTCGCCATATACTTCTGCGCGGTCTTGGGCCATATCGTTTCGCGCGAGTGAAGGTAGGCCCGCTTTCGCATCGCGTGCCGCTCTCCGTCGTTATCCAGGAGTCGAAGCACCGCCTCTGCAATGGCATCGGGATTCTCGAACGGCACAATCACACCTCTGTTGATCGGCCAGCAGTTCCTTCGCGTGCCAATACGGCGTGGAGATGATCGCCTTTCCCGCGCCCAGCGCAATGGCCAGCGTACCGGAAACGATCTGCGCCTCCTGCCGGTAAGGGGTAATGTAAATATCCGCGGCGCCTACATGCTCAACCAGCTCCTCCGCGCTCACAAAGCGATTGAGGAGCATCAGGTTCGAGGAAACGCCAAGCTGCTCTGCCAGATGCCTGCAGCTCCTTCGCGGTAGCGCTCGCCTTCGCGCCGCCGGATATGCGGATGCGTCGCTCCCGAGACGATATACACCACCTTTGGATGTTTTGCCAGAATCGCGGGCAATGCGCGAATCACGTTCTCAATTCCCTTGTTCGGTGAAAGCAAACCGAACGTCAGCAGCACCGACTTGCCTTCAGTGCCGAACTTGATCCTTGAAGTAATTGGGATCCATGAATTGAAAATCGGGCACTCCGTGAGGAATGATGTCGATCTTATTGTTTGGAACGGCATACACATCGCGCAGAAACTGTGCCGCTTGCTCGCTCATGACAACAACGCGATCGGAGAGCCTGCGTAACTTCTTCGAGCACACTGCGCTGATCCGGATCCGGCTCGCGCAGAACCGTGTGAAGCGTGGTCACAACCGGCATTTTCAATTTGCGCAGTAATGCCAGGATGTGGCTGCCCGCAACTCCGCCATAAATGCCATATTCATGTTGCAGACAGACCAGATCGTTGCCGTTGAAATTCAGGAATTCCGCGGCCCGTTCATAGGAGGCCGCATCCTCTTGCTCCAGTTCCAGGCGCACTTGCTCGGGATACTCATAGCTCGAATCCGGATCGTTGACTGGAATCGCAAACAGCCGGCCAGCTCCATACTCGGTCGCGAGTGCGGTGCATAAATCCGTTGTGAAAGTGGCGATGCCGCACTGGCGCGGCAGGTAATTCCCAACAAACGCAATGCGCGTAGGCAATGGCAGGCTGCAACTCTTCGGCGCAGCCGTGATTGCAGACGCCGGTGGAAGATCCCGGGAGCGCTCCTCATGAGTATTATTAGTAAGAGACATATTGTCCTGCTTTCGCCTGTATCTGTGCCGTTCAATCCGTCTCTGTGCAGCCTCATTGCCCAGGTACCGGTTCGAGCTTTGCAAGCCTGCGTTGTGCTGAGGGAAACGACAGACTTAAAGTGCCAGAACCTGTTGAAGGCGGCTTTCTGCGGCCAAGGCAAGTGATGCGCGCATCTGTATTTGTCGAGTATGGAGCGTCACTTTTGCTATCCGGAGGCCCAGACACTTTGTGATCTGAAGCGACCCTAGCTCGGCAGCATTGAAACGGCTATTCACTCTCTTAAGGGCGTTGACCAATGCCCGGCGGATGGCAGTCTCCGGCGTTGTGCCAAAGCCGCAGGAAGACCGGGTATCTGTCATCCACATGAAATGCCAGCCTGCGCTGCGAATGCTTGCATCCAGTTCCGATGCAAGCATCCCGATCACCACTGTCCAGCCTTTGCAAAACGGTTCTTTGCCCAGATTAAGTCGATCGGGCAGGATGCATTCTTCACGCAGAAATACCGTATGAAGCTTCACGCTTGCCGGCTTCGCGGCACTGCGGATACGCTATTCCCGCCTGCATCGGCGATAATCGGAATTGGAGTGACAAGCGCGCTCGGAGAAGAATGTCCCGGGGCGACAACCTCAACCAGGGCTGGTGCGCTCTTCGCCTTAGCTGTGCGCTCGACCCGGGCGCCGGCTTGGCTCAGAGGCCCTGTCCGGCCGAGTCTCATGGCCCGGCGTTCAGCGAAATGCTTTTCAACATCGATTTTCTTGATGAGGCCCATGGCCGCTCCATTCGTTCTGTTGCTTGCTTGAACGGTGCTCGTCTGGAGCGAAGCCTGGAGCGCTGAAAACGAGAAGAACAAACTCTAACTGCTCTCTTAAGCATACACTTCAGGCGGCAAATACGCCCGCATCTCCGCTGAGCGCAAACTATTCAAATTTGGCCGAGAACCACAAGTACGATAACAATCAACAGAATGATTCCTAATCCTCCGGTCGGATAATAGCCCCAGTTTCTGCTGTGCGGCCACCGCGGCAGGGCACCAAGTAGCGCCAGGATTAACAATACAATCAGTATCGTTCCAAGCATGTTTCACTCCTTGTTTGTTCGGAACCAGACAGCGTTGATTGAAATCCGCTGCGGCCTTTCTGAGGCCGCAGCGCTGTCACATACTTGTTATTGCAAGCTTCCTGTCGTTGCATTGACCGGGCTGCCGATCGCGTCGCCCGATACAACCAGTTCCACTCTCCGGTTCTCTTGGCGTCCTGCTGCATTATCGTTCGAAGCTACTGGAAGTGTATTGCCGAATCCCTGCGAGGTTACCGAATTCGTCGCCACTCCTTGTGCCACCAGGTAATCGCGCACCGAATTGGCGCGGTTCATAGACAGTTTCTGATTCATTTCATCGCCGCCCACATTGTCTGTGTAGCCACCAACCTCAATGTTGAGGGATGGATAAGCGATCAGGATTCCGGCTACCTTTGCCAGCTTCTCCCTGGCGCCGGGCTTCAATGAGTATTCGCCGGTGTCAAACAAAACATCTGACATGCTGATAATGAGACCGCGCGCGCTATCCCGCGTCTCGAGTATCTTGTTCAACTGCACAGATAGCTGCGCGCGGAGGGCGGCCTTTTCAGTATCCGCCTGGTGCTCATTTAGCTGTGCCTGCTGCGCAATGGCCCTGGATTGATCGGCGTCGGCCTGAGCCGCTGTAATCTGCGCCGTCGATGATGCTTGATTAGCAGCCAAATCGGATTGTGCTTGTGCCGTAGCGGATTGGGCTTGTTCCTTTTGACGAATCGCCTCATCGGCCTGAGCTTGCGACTGCGCTTGGGCTGTTGCCGAAGCCTGGCGTTCGTTCGCCGCACGATCCGATTCAATCCTCTTGATCGCAATCTCTCGCGCATCTTCAGAGGTCTGCACGGTTTCGCGAGACGTTGCAATAAGCTGCTTCTTGTCGGAATGGTGGTCTGTGGCGTACCCATCGGCAGTATTCATTAATTGAACAGCGTGCTGATAACTTTCGCCGGCGAATTGTTCGGCTCCCTCTGATTGGGCAATGCGCAATGCGTTGCGCGCCTCAAGAAACTCCAGTGGCAGCTTGGCGTCCAGGACCACAGGGTCAAACTTGTATCCGGTAGGAATATAACCGCCGCGTTCCATCAGCTCATATTTCGCATCCACTGCCTCGCTGGTCCCCTTGGTATCTGCGCCAACCACGTTCTCAAGGACAACCGCGTTACTGGGCTGCCGGACTGCAAAGTAGGGCTCCGCGGTAACGATGAGCGCGAATGCCTGGAGATCGGTGGTGGCGGTCAGCTTGCTTCGATCGTTGTCACCCACCAGCACTTCTCCAAGGTTCGCTGCGCGCCCTTCGGGCGATATCGCCCACAAGACATAGGTAAGATACTCGTTACCGAAGGTTGTGGGACTTTGCAGGTTTCCGAATTCAGCTTCTACTTCCATGGTGCCACGCTTGCTGCGCACTTTCGCTTTTCCATTAGCTGAAGACATTAGAGCGGTACCTGCGAGATCCACATCGGTGACTCCGCTCTTGTGTCGATAGTTGATTGCATCGACCGAGCGGCTGGTTACCACCACACGGAATGTAGACGCAGGCCCCATCGGTTCGGCAACGATGGTTGTCTGCGAATTGACCTGGGCAAACGCGCTCAGGCTCAGTGAACTTCCAATGACCAACAAAACTATGTGTTTCACGAGATCTCCTGCAGACAGCTGTCTGCCTTATTCTGTGCACTTGCGTTCAATTTGGCGGTTCGGCCTGCCAGCTTATACTTCGTGGCGTTTCAGTGTCCGACCTTGAACTGGGAAAGATATCCCATCCCACCGGATATCCTCAGAAGCCACACAACTAAACAAATCACAACCACGCCATTCAGGATGCCCTTGATCGTGCCTTGCATTGGTATGAACCGATTGATGAGCCAAAGCAGCACTCCTACTACAGCGATGAGATGACAACGGTGACTAATGGCATGTGACGTTCTCCAATCGAAGTGCCGAAGCCAATGGGTAACTTAGGGGACCGTCGATCCGATCCGCTTCTTTCGGTGTCCCGATTTGCGAGGGTCTTGCCTGCGTCTTAAGTGCCGCTCTTACGCGACGCGGTTGCTGAAGAGGCATAAGCATCAATTAAGCCGGCTTAGCTCAGAAACTGCGAGTGGGACAACAGACAGGCCTGAGGCTAACAATTGGCCTGTCTGTTTAAGTAGAAAGTCTGACGCTATTTCTCCTCGGGCTTCGACCGCTCCTTGGGCGCTTCTCTTGGCGCAGGAGCGGCATGTGGCGCAGGTGCCGCGTGTTTGACGGGTGCGGCGTGTTCGGCAGGAGCCGCATGTTGCGCTGGCGCTGCGTGTTCCGCCTTCGTAACATGCGCCACGGGCTCGACATGAGCCGCAGGTGCGCGTTGCTGCCGAACTGGAGGCTTTGGCGCAGCTTTCTCAATCGGCCGTGCTTGGGTTCTCTCGGCTGCCGGCGCGGCATGGGCCGTGGGCGTGGCACGAGTCATATGCGCAGGTTGCTTCTGAACCGCGGGCTTAGGAGCAGCTTTTTCCGCCGGCCGTGCTTCATTTCTCGCGGCTGCAGGCGCGGCATGGGCTGCTGGCTTAGCGTGCGGCTGAACCTCAGCCTTTGGTGCGACCTTTGCTACCGGCTTGGTCTCCGCTTTCTTTTCGGCGGCGGGAGCTGCTTTTTGTGCAACAGCCGGCTTGGCAACAACGTTCGCCGGATGCCCGCCGTTTGCCTTGGCAAAAGAGGATTTGTCGGCCCTGGCCGTATCCGCGTGTTGCGTCTGAATCGATGTCCGAGGCGTATGCTGTTCGTGTTCCACGGCGAGCTCAGCGGGCGAGGCCTTGTGTTGAATCCCGCCCGGACCACCGTTGTATGCCACATGATGCGGATTCGCTACAATGCCCGCTTCGACGATGGTCCGGTTCACATAGGTGGTGTGAATAATCGTCTCATTCACGCGCACCACCGCCGTGTTGTAGGCAAAGTTACCGCCGCGCCACTCGCCGCCCGCAAACCCGATACCTCCGAATCCAAAGCCATAGTTCACGCCGCCGTAGTAGCCCACATGCTGGCCCCAATAGCCGTCATGAAATCCGTACTGGCCGCCATTCCAACCCCAGTAAGGAGGCGTCCATAGAGCACCGCTGAATGCAGGTGGCACCCACGCTCCGGGCACCCAGTAGTAGCCCCCTTCACCGCCGGAATAGGCCCAGTACCCCGGCGTCCACATCAGGTTTGGCTGAGGGCAGATCGGCTGCTCATAGATGGGCAGAGGCGGCGGAGCAAAGCCAACATTTATGGCGATACCCAATTGCGCATGAATTGTAACTGCGGTAAGTGATACCAGCAGAGCAGGCAGGAGTAAACGCAGATTGCGAAACTTTTGCATCGGAAGAACCTCCTGGTTCTTTCAAGCTCGCTCCACCGGGGGAATCAGAATAATTCCAGCTGCGGCAGTGCTCAGGAGCTACCTGTACAGACTAGTCAGATTCCTTTTCCAAGTCTGATCAATTGAGCACAGAATATCTTCACTGTGAAATCGTCTGGCCGTCGCGTTTATGGCTTAGTTGGTGAGTCTGCGGGAGCATCTCCCTGCCGACCAGAGGCGATTCCTGCTGGAACTGCGGCAGCGACTCCTGTGGGAACGTTGGCCGGTTTCGCGTCAGGTGGTACTTCGGTGCCAGTGGGGAAGATGAGAATCTGGATTGATCCCCAATCTGAGTCAGGGTTCGCTCCGGTCTGCTTGCCCATCCCAATCGTCTTGAGCTGGCTGTCGTCAAATCCGAAGTTCTCAACCAGGTACTCGCGTATAACCATAGCCCTGGCTTCAGTCAGAACCAGGTCCTTCTGGGCATCGCCATCCATGCCCGTAGAAACTACTACAACCGCAACTCCGAATGGTGTCTGTCCCAGAAATTCGCCGGCGGCTTTGAGTGCCTTCTGATCCTTCATCTTGGCGGAATCGCGGCTATCAAAAATTTGCTTGCCTGCGTAAGTAAATGTCTTTCCAGGTACGCCCTGCGGGAGCTGCGCCGATCCGATTCGCTGCAAGGTCGGCAGAGTCTTCGTATCCGCGCTTCTTGAAATACCCGCTCAGGAAGAAGTTGTGCTTCAGCGCCTCCATGTTCTCCTGAAAGTCCGTCACCCCCGCCTGCGCCTGAAGCATCGTCGCATTCAGAGTAGTCGTGGTCTGATCCACGTTGTTATAGAGCTGCTTGTCGTTAACCAGCGCTCCCACGGTTCCCTGCCCAGAGTCGATCTTGGCGGTTATCGAGTTAATATGCGCCGTCGCCAAAGTAGCATTGTCAATGGCTTGCTTGCTGCTATCCATAATGCCGTTCATCTTTGCGAGCAGATCCGCCATTTCGAGCGGCGGATTGCTCGCGATGGTGTCGCCATTCCTGACTTCGGCCTGTCCGGCTGATCCAAACGAAATGGACACGTACTGATTCCCCAACAACCCCTCGGTCAGAATCGAAGCAACGGAGTCCTGCTTGATATTCGCGTGCGTGGACTTGGCAAGCTCCATGATGACAGTCACCTTGTCTCCTGGCTTGTTCGGCAGCAGGATGTCGGTCACTGTACCACTGTGCACTCCGCCAACCTGGACGTCTGCGCCGTCGGCAAGGCCGGCTGCGTTAACGAATTGCGCCTTCAGTTTGTACGTGGAGCCAAACAGATATTCCTTGCCACCTATAATGAAAACCCCCGCGGCCAGAACTGCCAGGGTCACAACGATGAAAGCTCCCAGCCTTGCCAATCTCGACATAAATCCCCCTGCTACTGAGTCAGAAATTCCTTCACGAACCCGATGTCGCTTTGTTGAAGTTCGCTAAATGTGCCCTCAATCACCACACGGCCCTCATTCAGCAGAGCCAGGCGCCCCGCAATCGTCTTGGCGCTATGCAAATCGTGTGTCACTACAATGGACGCCATCTGACGCTCCTTCTGGAGTTTGAGAATCAACTCGTTGAATTCGGCTGAGCTGATCGGGTCCAGGCCCGCTGTCGGCTCGTCGAGCAGCAGTATCTCCGGCTCCAGAGCCAGCGCACGCACCAAGCCCACGCGCTTTTGCATTCCTCCCGAGATATCGGAAGGCATCTTATCGATGGCGCCTTCTAAGCCCACCTCGGCCAGCAGTTGCTTCACCCGGTCGCCGCGTTCGGATCTGGACATGTCTCTTCGATGGTGTTCCAACGGAAACGCGACGTTGCCGCCGACAGTGAGCGAATCGTAGAGCGCTGCGTGCTGGAACAGGAAGCCCATCTTCTTCCTGATCTCTCCCATCCGGTCGAGCGCCAGGCCGGCAATGTCCTGGCCTTGAATGCTCACCGATCCCGAGTCAGGTTTTTCAAGGCCGATGATGAGCCTTAGCAGCACACTCTTTCCGGTGCCGCTGCGTCCCAGCACAGCCAGGGTTTCTCCGCGGTTCACGCGCACGCTGATCCCGTTTAGAACCTTGAGACTCCCGAAGGTCTTGTACACATTCTCGACATTAACGACGGGCACAAGACGGCCCTGCTTCGGTTCAGCGTGCTTCATCGCATTGTCATAAGCAGTAGCCATATTTGTTTTGCGAACGTTCCGCGCCACGGTTAAGAGAAGAAAACAAGAATGAATTTCACCAGCACAACGTCGGCCAGGATAAGAAAGAGCGATCCCAAAACCACCGAGTTGGTGGCCGCTCGGCCCACACCCGCTGCGCCTCCGCTGGTGCGCATCCCTTGAAAGCATGCGATAAGCCCGATGATGAGGCCATAAACAGCGGTCTTGAAGGTGGGTGGAAGAAACGCGTTGAAGGTCGCGCCTCTGAATCCGCTTTCAATGAATTGGTGGAATGAGAGAGGCTCAACCAGCGCCTGCGCAAACCAGCCTGTCAGCAATGCGCATGCGTCGGTGGCCAGGGTCAAAAGCGGCAGCATCAGGATGCAGGCCAGGATTCGTGTCGCGGCCAGCAGCCGGTAAGGGTTGATTGCGGATGCCTCGATGGCATCGATCTGCTCTGTCACTTTCATCGATGCAAGTTCCGCACCCATGCCGGCGCCTACGCGCCCGCTCACCACCAGGCCCGTAATCACCGGACCCATTACCTGGATCACGGAGTAAACGAGCGTGGAGGAAAACATCGATTTGGCGCCGAATCGACTTAGACTGTAGCGGGCTTCGAGCGAAATGATAACACCAATTGCGGCGCCGGCCATGACCACCAGCGGCAGGGACTTCGACCCAACTTCGTCGAGCTGCCGAATCAGCTCGCGCCATTCATATGGCGGCGTCACCGCCGCTTTGAGAACTTGCCAGGAGAAGACGCCCAGGCTACCGAACCACTCAAAGAAACCGTTGAACAGCCCCCCAGCGGAGCCTGCAAAAGACGGCACGATCCCCGTCCGCCGCTCCTGAAGTGTAGCGTCGATGCCGGCTGTTGCAGCGCTTCCACGGGCGTTCAATGATTTGAGCCTAAATCTGGTGAACCGTGCGCGTTGCTCAAGTGCATTCTCGACATCAGGGCATGAGGTCCGCCGTATAGGAACTCCAGCGCAACGTTGCTGCATAAATATCCCAGCAGGCTGTAGTTGCCCATTCTGAACGCATCTTTTGCGCCGAATCGGTTTGGATACCATCCATAAACCGCAGTCACGGTACCCGCATAAGGTGCGGTGAGCGCTGGGAAAGAAAAGACGCGATGGCCATCTTCGCCGCGGCGGCCAGTCAAGGTGGAGATCACAGCATGGCGCAGCCGCGGCAGTGGCCCGGCACAATCGCAGCTGTAGTACAAGGTATCTTCCTTGAAGGCTTCTGCCAGCCCGTAACGCGTCGTGGTTCCAATAGCGGCGATTGCAAAGTCGGAACCAAATCTCCCGCCGTAGCCCTTCAGACCCTGGTTCCACTCCGGCGGAGAATTGCTCAACTGGCCGATGCCAGCCGTGAACGCGGCGCCGGCAATCGGATACGGGCCGAAAGCGTCGAAGACGTAGTTGTTGGCCTTTGTTCTTTCAGTCGGTCGCATGTATGTCGGGTTCGTTTGGACGGGGGTCGTCGCAGTCGCCGAAGGGACTGCAGAAAGGGATACTGATTGCGATCTCGACTGCAAGGGTACTGCTGCCATGACCGCAAGGGTCATCAGAAGGAGCATTACCCGGCTAATCTCTGGGTTAGAAGATTGCTGGGCGGATCGGTCGCCTTGCATTCCCGTCGGACTTGCCGGACAAGCCAACCAGAATCGCGTCTCCGATATCGCCTCTATTGACTTCATCTTCTCTCCTCTAAGCGGCATCCCCTATCTCAGGATTGGGCCGGCGACTTCAACGATCTCTGTCGCAGTAAGCCCCACAGTGATATTTGCAGAACGCATGCATTAAAGGATGGTCAGATTTGACCGGAAGCGTCAGGCGTCTCTTTTTTCGACCGCTTCGCGCGGTTTTCCTTACGACTTTGAAGATTAATCGCAAAAACTGAGCAATAGAGCACAGGCGCGTGCGTCTCTTTCAGGCGATGATGGACAGAGATTGACAGTAATTGCGGTTCGCCGGCTCTTCAGAACGATTCGAAGTCGGGTTGCTCGCATCAGAATGCGGGCCCTTATGCTCTTGCTCACGCAGGGGATACATTCAACAACATCCAACAACATTGAGTGAGCAGCAGCTTCACATGACCCCGCGTAGCGATTCCCGCTGGCGCGCCATGATTGGTTCAGCATGCGGCAGATTGCCCGCAACGAGGTAATACTTTTGAAAGAGAACAACAATACCCAGTTTGACTGCGCCGCCTTTCTTGCGAACGCCGGCCTCGGCCGCACGATCGTCGAATTGAAGCCGAAGCAGACGTTTTTCTGCCAGGGCGATGCTGCAGACTCTGTGTTCTATCTGCAAAAGGGCCGTGCAAGACTCAGCGTTGTCTCTCAGAACGGCAAAGAGGCAACAATCACGCTTCTGTCCGCTTCCGATTTTGTCGGAGAGGAGTCACTGGCTACGATCGTCGGGTTACATATGGCAACTGCTACCGCCGTGAACACATGCACAGCGCTCAAGATCAGCAGACACGAAATGATCCGAGTTATGCACGATGAGCCGGCATTCGCCGACAAATTCCTCAAATTCCTGCTGGCTCGCAGCATGCGAACCCAGGCAGATCTTGTCGATCAACTCTTCAACTCCAGCGAAAAGCGACTGGCGCGCATTCTCCTTTTGATGGCCGAATTCGGCAAGCCGGGTGAACCGGATAACTCCATTCCGCCCATTACTCAGGAGACTTTGGCGGATATGATTGGGACAACCCGCTCCCGGGTAAGCTTCTTTATGAATCGTTTCCGCAAGCTCGGCTTTGTAAGCTACAACGGCCGCATCCAGGTACATAAGTCCCTGCTCAACGTAGTCCTGCTCGATCAGTTGCCTGGCGAAAACGCAAAGAAACCAGCCATGCTGCTCACCCTCTAAGCCGCTTCAGCTAAGTACTTCGGGCGCGCACCTCAAATCGTAGCGGAGCCGTGCTTGAAAACGTGCATGAATAGCAGGGTGAGAGTCGGATTGAGAATTATGGGAGCGTTTGATGAGAGGATACGCCAATTGCGCCTGGAGGCCGGCGCTCAGCTAACACTGGAGCCCAATTCGAATCGAGAATGTTGATCAGTGGCCAGGGATTGCCGGCCAGGTCATAGTGCAACTTTCCCAGCTCATCGATCGCGAGCTTGCTTGCCGGATACAGGAATCCCGTGCTCTTGGTATTGTCGTTGTCATTGATATCGAATTGACCAATCAGCAGGTCGAAGGACTGGGATTCCGGACTCGGATTCGCTTCATCGGATTGAAGCGGGCGACTAGTGATGAAGGTGATCTGCCGCCCGGTTGGCGTTACGGCCATCTGGATGAAGGCGATTTCAAAGCCGCCATTTCCGGCAAGTGAACAAAGACCGGCCGCTTTGGTCTTGGAAAGTGCGGCGGCTAATCCTTGATCCTGGCCGTCGTCGAATGCCTGGGAGAGAGCCTGCTTCTCTAATGGTGTTGAGTAGCCGTAAATGATCAGTGTTACGCTGACCGCGTTGCCATCTTGAACGAATCTTGCCTGAATCGTCTCAGGACTTGGGCTGCCGGAGAATCCTGGCGCGGCTCCCAGCACGAATAAGCACGCGACCAGAAATCTGGAGGGTGCTGGTTTGCGACCGTAGCTGATTATGCTCGCGAGTAGCCTCATGTTGTGATCCTTCAGGGCATCCGCGCTAACCGGATGCCCGTCGCACTGCACACTTTGCTTTACGCGGCTGATCTTTTTTCTTGCGGGTTCTGGGTCAGCACGAGTTCATCGAAGATGCCGCGGTATTGGATCATGGCCGTGCGGAGCTCTTCAGTGGAGGCGTCCTCCAGGCCGGGCCTTACTGCAATGGCATGCGCCACGCGATAGTTCTCCATCACACGAGGGTAACTGACTGAAATATCCGCGGCGCGTTGTTCAAAGTTGTCTTTGGGATAGCCGCGCGCTTCAAGAAGCGCAGCGATCAGGTCGTCGGCTTCAGTGACTGCGGCCTTGGGGTGATCGACAAATCGAGATTGGACCGTGTGCCACTCTGCGATGAAGCGTGCGCTCTCCGTGGCGCCGAGGTCGCGTATTTTCAGAGCTTCCACGCGGGTTTTACGGTCGGCCAGATTTGCCTCGGCCTTGTGCGAGTTGCCGTGCTCAAGCACCGCCCGGTCGTATTCCGATCCGAATCGTTTACGGAGGGCCACGGTCCTGGTTTTGCGGTATTTAAGGTAAATCCCGAGCGCGATGGCAAGGACGAGGAAGAGGATCACCGCGGCAACGATGGTTTCGGTATCCGTAAAGTGGAAAGGCATTGTGTTCTCCTGGGCGGGATTTCCGCGATGGCGAATGGTTAATGGGGGAGGCTTCTTCGGCGGGGAAGGAACCTGCACTCGATCCATCATGAGCGGCCCGGCGCGCGAACTCTGGCCAAAATCGCACACTGCGTGGAATTGACGTGATTACAAGAAGAGACGGGCGAAAATACCTTCCTCGGTTGCGGCGTGTATGACTGCCGGATCAATCCCGCCGGTTCGTGTCGCTGTCTTTTGAATACCGCTCAGTAGCGTTGGGATAGCGGACCTTGAGGGCGTTCACTCGAATTTGAAGATGATTTAGACTTTCGTCGTCGCACCGGGCGCTTTGCGGAAAGAGGTTACGGTCGTATTCAGGTTCGAGATAACGGAGGAAAGGCGCCGATTTTTCCCTGAGTTTCTCCTTGTATGGACTGAAGACCGTGGCCACCCCAAAAATGATCGCGAAAGCGCCGACGGTCAAGAGGATATTTGTAAGGTTAAACAAGGCGTTCTCCTTTGCATCGAAAGAGCGCGACAATGGGAGGAGTGTGGTGGAGAAGCCGAAGCCACGTGAAGTATGGAGCCGGGTGGCTCTGGATAGCTGTTCGAAATTGCTCGTTTTATGGAGAATTAACGCACGGCAAGTCTACCTGGAGAAGGAGACGCCGAAAGCAAGGAGAGCGGTGTGGGGCGGCCGGAATTGTGCCCCGACAATCCCGGGCTCTTTTCCCATTTCTTCCCAGACCCGAATTGCCGCAGTATTCATATAAAGCGGCCGCATCTGCATGTCCTCTTCTGATTGCGCAACGATCTGATAGTTCCACTCTGCCAGGAGTGTTTAGCAACCAGCTCGTGCAGAAGATCGTTCGAGGTAGGGCCGGAGTCGCGGTGAGTAACCCTGATTTGAAGCTCCTTTCAACGTCAACGTGATCATTGGCGCAACTTCAGAGCTTCGCTCTCATGAATAGCGATCCCTCGCTCAACTCGCGTGAACCGGCTGCGTCGGTTCATAGCCGGCAGGTTCTACCGAAGCGCATTGCTGGACCTCGCGTGGATGTATCGTGACGTTTGCGATGCAAAAGCCTGGATACCTCGAGACCTGAATTGTGTCAAGCTCGGCGGCGTTGAAATGGCGCGGAACTGCGTTAAGCGCGCGCGCCAAAGCGCGATGGGTCGCATTGTCGGGCGTCAGTCCAAAGCCTTTTCGGGAGCACGAACCCGGCATCCACATTGAGCACCAGCCGGCTTGGCGAATCATCGTATCGAAGATCGGCGCCGTGATCTCTTCCAACAGCATCCAGTTGCGGCCGAAAGGCTCTCTGAGCGGATCCACACGGCCCGGTAGGACGCACTCCTTGCGCAGGAGAACGGAATGGCGCTTCACGGTTGCGCGCTTTTCGATGTTTTGGGTGCTAATGAGTCCGGGGAACCGGCCGAACCGGCGGTCGGCGTTGACGATATGCCGGCGATCGTATGTTCAGCGGAAAAGTCCTTGGCAAAAGGCGATTCGATTATTCCAATTGCACCCGGTTCAGGCACAAGGTTGTCGGTCGCATCTGGCAGGCTTTCGAGCGCGCGCAAGTTTGTTTTCGCGCGGAAGCGGAGAGACAGGTGGTTCTTTACATCGCTTTTCCTGGTGAGGCTCACGGTGGTTCCAGTCGTTCGGTTGCGTGCTTGAAAGATGCTCGTCTGGAGCGATGCCTCCCAGGCCATTGCCGGTGGATGGGCTCCTCCAAAATTCATGCTTGCGACCGCTAAGTCACTCATCCTCGGTGAGAAATGTAAGCAGCGCCGGATGAACGTGCACGCTGCCGTTATAGTCGATAAAGCCGCGGCTCCTGAAGCTGTTCATGAAGTAGCTCACCCTTGACCGCGTGGTGCCGACCATTTCCGCAAGTGTTTGCTGGCTCACTTTGAGAAGAGCCGGCTCAGTCTCTGCCTGAAGCTCGAATCCAGCCATCAGCAACAATATGCGGGCCAGCCGTTTTTCGCTTGAACTAAAGATCTGGTCCAGGAACTCCTCTTCGATCTGTCCAATTCTAATGAGGAGATGGGAGATGAAGAGCTTGGCGAACTCCGGCTCGCGATGAATGATGCGAACTAGATCTTCCCTCATTACCCCGACGATCGTAGTGGCCTCAATGGCCGTCGCCGTTGATATCCGCACCGACTGCTTTGTCACGCATCCCTCGCCGAAAAAATCGCCCTGGCGCAGAACGGCGATGACAGCTTTCTTGCCGCCCTTTGACGTGACGGTCAATTTCACATGGCCGTCCCGGATATAAAACAACGCTTCGGCCTTGTCGCCCTGGGCGAAGATAACCTGTTTATTTCGATACTCTACCGCGCTGGTGGGCGTGTCGATCCGCTTGAAAAATTCGATGGCCATACGCGCACTTCGCCTCTTGCCCGCCATAGTCAGCTCCTGTGCACCAAGACCTTAGACAATTTCCCAGTCTAGCCAAGCAACGGCATTCTGTGCTGATCAAGATCGCTCATCAAATTCGAATTTAACGGCGAGCAGGCGGGCCGCCTTTTGCAGCCATGCGGGAGAAATGAGAGTTCTTGCCGGCAATTCTTCTGTTCGACCTGCTCAAGCTGAATGAGGACTTCGCGGCACCTCAAGGCGCCGAGGATATCCTTCGACTGTAAGGATCGGGGAGATCAGTTAAGCATTTGAAGAGCACCACGAAAGCCAGAAACTCGGCCACAAATGCTCAGTCAAGCTGGCAAGACATCTCCAATAAGATCACGTAATTACGACAGATATACGATTCCCTTCAGGGCTGCCAGCCAAGTTCCGCAAAAACCCCTCCAATCAGCGGACTTTGCCTTGGGCCTCAAATCCGCACTTCCCCTCACTGAATCACAATCCCGCTCGCGTAATCCTGCACAAGTTTCGCGGTCGATTCATCGCGAAGCGCTCGGCCCTGATAACTCAGCCCCTCAATCGTCACATTCTCTACTCCGTGCTCGGCGTCGTATCCGGCGATCACGCTATAGGGCAAATCTCCGGCCACAACCTGCAGATTCCTGACCGTGATATTACGAATGAGCCCTCGCCGACTCGATAGCGTGGCCTTTTCGCTCGGCAGGTAACAGAGCACCGCATCCCATGAGCCTCCGTGGTCCATGCGCCGGCTGATTTCAGCCTGGCCCGCCGGCTTGTCGGGCCCATACGGTGCATACACCACCGCAAAATCCATCAACTTCCGATGAACATCCTCCACCCGGATGTTGTCGTAGCTCACATTCTCCACAACACCCGAGTCGCCGTTGTGAATGCTGATTGCCGCGCCCCGCTCCACGTGAATCATGTCGATATCTTCCACGTGCACATCGCTCACCGTATGACTCCGTATTTCAAAACCGATCTCAACGCCGTTGCCGCCATCCGGCATATTCCAAAGCACCGCATGCCGTAGCCAAATGTCGCTAGTCGCCACATCGGCCATATTCTTCACCACTACGCAATCGTCGCCGGTACGCACAAAAATGTTCTCCACCACTACATGGCTCGAAGAATCGATATCGATGCCGTCATCCCCATACCAATTCCCCGGATTCAGAATCCTGATGCCGTCGATTTTTGTCCCATTCGCCCTCCGCAAATGCACAGTCCACTCGTGGCTGTTGAAGATCGTGATCCCCTCAATCCGCGTATCCTGCGTCCCTTCCAGCAAAATCGGCCCATGCTCGTCATACCCACCGTCGCCCTTCGCAATCTCCGATCCATCCAGCACGCCGTGGCCCTCAATCGACACACCCCTCACGCCGCGCGCGCGAATCGCTCCCTTTACCCATGCACCTGCCGCCAGGTACACCGTTTCACCCGACTTAAGGTCGATCAACCCTGCATCGTGCACTCCCGGCCCAAAGTAGCGGACCTTTGGCCTTCCTTCATCCACCACGCTTTCCTCAGCCCTGTACGGAAATAGATGCACCACCTGCCCAAGGTCGTCGTTGAACTCCACTGTCAGCGGGGTCGCATCCTTGATCGCGATGCGGATATCGCGATGGTTCGGCGCAATCTCGCCGGCAATCCTGGCCGACAACGGTCGCACATTCACCCACCGCACATCGAACCCCGCGTGAATCACGGCCTCCGACTTGCCGTCCTCAGCAAAGATCGCAAAACTGCCTCCGCGAAAATTATGCAAGTCGAGCGGCCCGCCATCCAGCGTGGCCGTAAACATTGGCAGCGGCGCAGGCGGGCACCGGAGCCCCGGCGCGTCCTGCGCCTGCAACTCTGCGGCCGCCACAACCCCAAACGACAACCAGACAACCAAACCAGCCAAACGCCAACCATGTCCCGGTCTCAAGAGCATCTCCATTCTTCCCTTCGCCAGATCAAACAATTACTTTACTGCGCCTTGCCTTCTTCGGACAGCCACGCGCCCAAGCGTCCCCGGATTGCAGGCCCAGGTCAACACTCCGCCCCCTCAGCCGTCTAAACTGCTGTCAGAGTGTTCAGCAGGATATCCCTATGAAAATCTCGTCTTATCTCGCTCTTGCCGCTCCTCTTGCCCTCGCCGCCTGCCTCACAACGCGTGCGCCCGCCCAGGCTCCATCCGATTCGCATGGTCCGGAAAACTCGCAAGGCGGCTCCGGCGATCAGCCCGTCGCCACGCTCAAAGTCCAGGCCAACGAGGTTCTGCTCCCTGTCACCGTTCGCGACAAGCACGGAAACCTTGTTACAAACCTGACCGCGGCCGACTTCACGCTCTCAGAAGACAACCATCCCCAGGTCATCAAGAGCTTCTCCATCCAGAGCAGCCTGCCTTTTCTTTGCGGCCTCCTGGTCGATACTAGCCGCAGCGTTTATAGCGCCATGGACCACGAGCGCAACGCCGCCGGCAAGTTCGTCGACACTATGCTGCCCGCTGACGCAAAGAACGCGAAGCAGGGCGACCAGGCATTCCTTATCCACTTCGATAGCGAGGTCGAACTCCTCGAGGACTTTACCAACTCCCGCGACAAGCTGCACCATGAACTCACTGAGATGGGCCCCACCGCGGGCGAGCACAACAATCCCCAGGGACCGGAGACGCGCGGCGATAACAGTGACGACAATGGCGGGCACCATGGCGGCGGAATGCACGGCGGCGGAACACAGCTCTACGACGCCGTCTACCTTGCCTCCGACGAGCTAATGAAGCCAAAAGAAGGCCGCAAGGCTCTCATCATCTTCTCTGACGGCGTCGACCGCGGCAGCAAAGAGACCCTCAATGAGTCCATCGATGCCGCCGATCACGCGAACGTCTCCGTCTACACCATTTACTTCAAGGGCGAACAGGAGCGCAGCGACAACGGCATGGGCGGCCGGCACGGAGGCATGGGCGGAGGCTGGCCAGGTGGCGGTGGGGGCTATCCCGGCGGCGGCTATCCCGGCGGCGGAGGCGGACGTCGCGGCTCAGAGACTCCCGGCGTCGATGGCAGGAAGATTATGGAAGAGCTCGCCACGCGCACCGGCGGACGCTGGTTCGAAGCCAAGAAGAAAGAGAACCTCGACGACATCTACAACCAGATCGCCGAAGAACTCCGCGGCCAGTATCTGCTCACTTACACGCCCGATCAGGTGGACAACGACGGCGCCTACCACAAGATCACGCTCAAAGCGAAGAACGAAGACCTCACCGTGATCACGCGCGAAGGCTACTACGCGCCGGGTGGCAATTCGAACTAAGACATCTCTCGTGCGTCTGTAGTCCCCGCAGCCGAGCGCCGAGTGGCGCGAAATGTCAGGGCACGACTGGTAGGTCAGGGCTTCAGCCCTGACTGCCGATAAAGCCGTTGAAAAGTTCGCGGCTTTAGCCGCTGAGGGATGGCTTTCGGGAATCTCGCAGAGCCCGAAGAGTTCTTCCGCAGCCTGTTAAGGCCTCTGAATCGAGCACGGAGAACGATCGGGGCTTTACAGGCTGCGGAAAAACTCACTGGGATGCGGTCTTGTGTCAGGGCGCGAGTTTACTCGTGCCGATAAGGGCTTTAAAGAGGCGGGGTTTTAACCCCTGCGAGATGTTTTCTCGGAATTTTCGCCCCACTCAATGAATTCTTCCGCAACCTCTTTAGCCCCCGCGCCCACCGCCGGCCTACGGCTCGGTAAACGTGTAATCGGTGTGCTGCCAAACGTCGTCAACAAGCTGGTAGAGCACCGCGAACACTTTCTTCCCATTCGCCGGGATGCTCACCGTGACCGAGGTTTCCGTGGTGAGCCCGGTGCCAAGCAGGTCAGTCGATCCCGGGCCTTTCGTGCCCAGCTGAAGGTGGTAATAGATCGCCTCGTTGCCGTTGCCCCAGTCGAAGAGCTGGCTTGTTGAGAGAGTGCCCGAGGCGGGCGTCAGCGTGGCCGCAGTCCGCGTGCCCGGCGCGGTGAAGGTGTAAGTCGTGCGCTGCCAAACGTCGTTCACGAGCTGGTAAAGCCACACGGTCACCGTCGCCCCGTTTGCTGGAATGTTGACCGTGGCCGAGGTTTCCATGGTCAGGCCGGAATGGAACAGTACCGGCGATCCCGGTCCGTCGCTTTGCACCACCAACTGGTAATAGGCGCGCCTCGTTGCCGTTGCTCCAGTCGAAGAGTCTGGCTCGTTGAGAGCGTGCCCGAGCCGGGCGTGAGCGTGGCCGGAGTCTGCGTGCCGGGTGCGGTAAAGGTGTATTCCGTGTGCTGCCAGACGTCCGTTGACGAGCTGGTAAAGCGTCGCGATGACCGTCGCCCCGTTTGCCGGAATGTTGACCGTGGCCGAGGTTTCCGTGGTGACGCCGGTATCGAACAGAATCGGCGAGCCCGGCCCGTCGCTGCGCACCACCAACTGGTAATAGGTCGCCTCGTTGCCGTTGCTCCAGGTGAAGAGCTGGCTGGTTGAGAGCGTGCCCGAGGAGGGCGAGAGCGTGGCCGGGCCGCTCTCGGTGTAGACGTAATCTTCGGTCTGCCACGCTCCGTTGATCAGTGAACCGAGACGGACGAACAGCGTAACGCCATCGGCAGGAAGCGCGGGCACAGTGTACGAGGGCGTTGTGAGGGGCGCGGTGGCGAGGATGTCGGAGGACCCAACGCCGCTGGTGCCGATCAAGAGTTCGTAGCTGGTTACATAGCGCCCCTTGACCACTGGAACAGAATATTGCTGGTGCCGAGGAATGTAGCTCGGGCGTGGGAGACAGCATGGCTGGGGCACCGTGTACGAAGTGGTAGTAAGGGGCGCGGTGGCGAGGATATTGGAAGACCCAACACCGTTGGTGCCGATCAAGAGCTCGTAGCTGGTTACGCCAGCGCCCGATGACCACTGGAACTGAATATTGCTGGTGCCGAGGATGGTGGCTGTGCCGGGCGTGGGAGACAGCATGGTCGCGGGGACAGGGCCAGTAGGTGTAAAGCAGTTACTCCCACAGACGCCTGCGCGGAGATGTTCAGCGACGGGTTAAGCCCCAGCCACGCGGTGAAGATGTCGTCTGTGGCGGCCGACGGCCAATATCAGGTCAGGTGAATGTAGCCGTGCCCGACGACAGCTCTCAGAGGTCGTGCCCGACAGCACGTCTGCGAACTGTCAGTCATGCTCACCGTGCCCGTGTGACCGCGCTGGCCGGATTGCCGCTCTCAGTCAGCGTCACCACCGGTGCGGGAGCGATTGCCACGTCGATAGGTCGCGTTCGCGGGAGGCTGGGTAGTGAAGGCCAGGGCGTAGTTGGTTTGCACGGCGCCTGAATCGACACAGGGCGTCGAGGACGAATAGCCGGGATAGGTCGTGTTCTCGATCGGGTAGCCGCGCTGGTCGGTGGTAACGCCCGCGGGGATGTTTGCAGCGATACCTCCGCAGATTGCGGCGCTGCCTGGCTCGGGCAGCATGGTCTGGGTCGGTCCGCCATAGTTGCCAAGCGGTGAGAGATTCGGGTTCACGACCGTGAGGCTTGCGGAGGTGTTTATCAGGTTGCCGCCGAGATCGTTCAGAGTGCTGCTCAGACTACAATATCCGGGTAATATCCGGGTAGCGCTTGCAGTGTTGCCCTCGACGATGCTGTTGGCGATATTGAGCGTTCGAACCCTGCGATATAAATGCCGCCGCCCAGCGTACCGCTGCCGCTGTTACCCGAGATAGTGCTGTTCGTGATCGTGCCAGGCTGCTCATTGATATGCAATCGCGCCGCCCAGAGTCGGCGGAGTTGCCGCTGAAGGTGCTGCCGGTCACCGTCAGCACGCCGCCGCTAGTAGCTATAGATCGCTCCGCCATCCATCGCTGCGGAGTTGCCGCTGAAGGTGCTGCCGGTCACCGTCAGAGTACGCCGCCGTTGCTATAGATCGCTCCACCACTGCGCCGCTGGAGTTGCCGCTGAAGGTGCTGCCGGTCACCGTCAGCTCGCCGGCGTTGTAGATGCCGCCGCCATTGCCGTCCGCATTCTACCGTCCGTAATATTCAAATTGGCGATGACCGCGCCGGTTACGCCGGAAGCTACGGTAAAGACTCGTCGTCGCGTTGTTGCCGCTCACCGTCACCAGGTTGGTAAGCGTGGCGCCGCTGCCGCTGGTAAGGCCGGTAATGGTGGTGCCAGACGGGATGTTCAGCGTGCCGTTGCGCGAGCGTGATGGTATTTGCCGCAGCCGAATTCGAGGCCAGGAATACCGTGGGATCGAAGGTGATGTTGCTGGCTGAAACCGCGCTTGCCGCGGCAAGCGCGTCGCGCAGGGTGCAGATTCCCTCAGGCGAACTGGTGCAGTTTGAGGCCGTTCCCGTCGCATCGTCCGCGGTGGTGTTGACCACATAGTTCGGCACAGGGTCGCCGCCCTGGCCGAACAGCATTGCCGGACTCAAAGCAAGCGCAAGACTGAAGATCGAGCGAAGAATACGAAACTCTGGACGGTTCGAAACGGGCAGCGACATAAAACGTACCTCATGCTTTGGCAGGCAGCAGTTTCCTGCCCTGCCGGTTGCCGGCAAGCATCGGATCGGATCGCCAGAATTCTAGAGGGGAATGATATAAGAAGACGGAATCTTTCTGAGGCTGGCGACTCACAACAGACTTCTGCTGCGGATAGCTCTCGAGAGTTTTCCGCGCCATAATAGAACGCCGATTCAGCAGACATGTCAACTTGGCTCTCTAAGTCCCTTCCGTAGAGCGCCCGCTTCCAAAAACTCACAAACGAATGAGAGCCGTTCGCTCGAGTTCCCAAATCTTCCGGAATGAGATCAATGCATGGCGGCATCGTTCGCGCTCGTACCAAACCGGATGCCAGATCGCGAGGATTTCCGAACGACGCCAACTCTTCAGTTGCGTATCTGCAAACAGACGACATACAAGTGGTACTTTGCAGCCCAGGCTACAACACGATCAAGCAAGATGAACTCTTCGTCATTACCGGGTGCAAAGAACTTGAAGTGCATCGGAATACGAATGGAATTCGCTCCGGTTTGACTGATGCAGCGAATGTCGTCTTCCGTAATGTAGGCATCCCAGTAGTCTGTCCAGAACTTTGTAGCGTCGGTCGGGCCCATTAGCTCATTGAATAGCGCAATCTCATTGCCTGGCTCGCGTCTGCAACAGCCCTGCCAAGAATACTTCTCGCCGTGTTTCACTGCGAAAACATGAAAACAACTCTGCCGGCTCAGCCGCTGAGCGCTAACAAGTGGTAAAAACAGTATGGCGGTAAAACGATGCAGCGAAAAAGGGCTTTGAACGGGAGTAGCGGCGCGCGTTTCTTGAGTTGTTTGGCTTTGACTGCGGGGGTGTTATTTACTTCGCGGATGCGTGGGGCAACTGCCGGCAGTGCCGGCGCATTGAGTGCTGGGACTGGCCTGGGATCGAGCGTTCTCATTTTCGATCCCTCGATGCCGGCAGCCGAAATACAGGCAAAAATCGACAAGATATACCAGGCAGAACAGCACAGCGAGTTTGGATCGCAGCGATATGCGCTCTTGTTTCTGCCGGGAAAATACAAAGTCGATATTCCAATCGGCTTCTACACCGAGGTTATGGGGCTCGGGGCTTCGCCGGATGCAGTCGAGATCGACGGCAATGTACACTCTGACGCATCCCTGCCTCGTGACAATGCCACGTGCACCTTTTGGCGCGCCCTCGAAGGAATGTCGGTGATTCCCGCCGGGGGCACCATGCAATGGGCTGTTTCGCAGGCTGCGCCGTTCCGGCGGATGCATGTTCGCGGCGACATGGTGTTGAACCAGAAGCACGGCTGGGCAAGCGGGGGCTGGATTGCAGACAGCCTGATCGACGGCAAGGTCAATTCAAGAACGCAGCAGCAATTCATTTCGCGCAACAGCGAATGGGGCAGCTGGACCGGCTCAAACTGGAACATGGTGTTCGTCGGCGTGAAGAATCTGCCTGCGGGAGAGTGGCCGAACCCACCATACACCAAGGTGGAGCGCACACCGGTAGTGAAGGAGAAACCATTCCTTGAGGTGGATGGGCAGGGCCGTTGGTTTGTGCGCGTGCCGGCACTCAAGAAAGATAGCGAGGGAATTACCTGGCACTCGGGCGAGACGCCGGGGCGCTCGATCCCTTTGAGCAGGTTTTATATTGCGCGGGCCGGCGCGGACACGGCCGCGAGCATTAATGCCGCGATTGGCGAGGGCAAAGACGTGCTCTTGACGCCGGGGACATACGAACTCAACGAGCCGATTCGCTTGTCGAGACCAGACACGATTCTGATGGGACTGGGTTTTGCGACACTCAAGCCCGTAAGCGGCCTGGCGGCGATTGAGACCGCGGATGTGGACGGAATTGATATTGCGGGACTGTTGATTGATGCGGGCCCGGTGAAGTCGCCGGTGCTTGTAAAGATTGGACCCGACCAGAGCAGGAGGCGGCACGAGGAGAATCCGATTTGCCTGCACGATGTATTTTTCCGAGTGGGTGGCGCGGGCGTTGGCAAGGCAGTTGTGAATCTGCTCATCAACAGCTCAGACACGATTATTGACCACACCTGGATATGGCGGGCCGACCATGGCACCGGCGTTGGATGGCAGAACAACACAAGTGAGAATGGGCTGGTGGTGAATGGCGGTCATGTGACCGCTTACGGACTGTTTGTTGAACACCACCAGGAGTTTCAGGTGCTGTGGAATGGCGAAGACGGGCGCACCTATTTTTACCAGTCGGAGATTCCATACGATCCGCCCAACCAGTCGAGCTATACCAGCGCGAAGGGCGTAAACGGTTGGGCTTCATACAAGGTTGGCGACAATGTGAAGCGGCATGAGGCCTGGGGTCTTGGCATCTATAGCGTGTTCCGGAAGCCGGACGTTATATTGAGCCGGGCGATTGAAGTGCCGCAAACGCCGGGGGTGCGATTCCATCACATGATTACGGTGGCGCTCGGCAATTTGGGCGAGATAACGAACGTAATCGACGATGCAGGCGGCCCGACTCGAATCCACCCTCGAGTGACGCCCAAGGTGGCGGCGTTTCCGGATTGACGACAACGGCAACTCCGCTGGCTACCAGATTGTGCCGACCCCGACATCATGAACGGCAACTTTACCGGCAGCTACACTCTCTACGATCCCACTACGCAGACCATCGGGACCGACTCGGCCGGGAATCCTTACCCGATCAGGAAATCGTTTATGTAGGAATACGGCTCGAACGAAATTCCTCAAACCATGTTCGATAATGTCTCAAAGAATCTGCAGCAGTATTACCCCACGGTCAGCAACAGCGTGGGCAGCTTAGTCCAGGGCAACCTGCTGGCAAACGGCGTATACCAGAACAATTGGCAAGATAGCTATCCGGTGCCCCGCCCCTGGCGGAGATTCTTCGGGCGCCTGGATTTCGACGTTACCCCTAATAATCGGCTCACTCTCTCAGACAACCAGGGTGACGAAGGGGGAAACGGCGCGAACCCCGTAACCCCCTACCCGTTTGCGTGCCAGCTCGGCGACGTGGACAACAACGTTGGCCAGATTACCGATGTCTGGAACGTCAATTCCAACACTATCAACGAAGCCCGCATGGGTTACACTGACCAGTTGAACTTTTTCTCCGATTCAACTACCGGTCAAAACTATCCAACAAAACTGGGATGGCAGTTTGGCAAGGCCAACATCATTCCCGCGCTTCAGTACATCCGCAACTATCCTTACGCGTGGCTCGACCCTGCCACCAATGCGGAGTACAAAGAGTTTGCCTTCGACCCGCCGGACGTGGTCACTATGATCCGCGGCAAACACATTCTCCACTTTGGCGGCGAGATGGCGTTTTGCCGCGACGACGCCACAAACTGGGGCAATCTCAATGGCGGAACAGTACAGTTCTCCGGTGAATATACCGAGAACTGGACCGTCAATTCGGCCACGGGTGTAGTCTCGCCAAACTCCTCCTCAGGAGAGGAGTACGCCGATTTCCTGCTCGGATACATAACCAACTGGAACGCCAGCTATACGCCTGAGTTCGGATCGCGACTGAAAAAACCGCAAATGTTCGTCCAGGACGATTGGAAGATAAACCGCAATCTCACGGTAAACCTCGGCCTTCGCTACGAAATCAGTCACGGATTCAATGAGGTTATCGGCAACGAGGCAACGTTTGACCCCATGGTGAAGAACAATGACGGCACTTCAGGCGCCTATTGGTTCGGCAGCACCCACACCAACGGACGCACCGCCCTGCAGACAAACGTCTTCAGCACCTTTCTTCCGCGCGTCGAGGATGCAAAGCGCGAGGTTGACCTTTACCAGAAATACAAGGAAATGAAAGAGAAGCTCCACGTTGTGTATAAAGATCTGTTGATACAGCCTGGCGCCATCCGCTCGGATGAGAATCCTGAAAAGTAATGACCATATGCGGCGCGGAGGTTGCAACTGAATGATGGTTCGCAGTCGACTCTTAACAGCCTTGCTCGTGATTTTGCTTTTGCATTCGCTCAAACCGGTTCTTTCCCAGATGGGCACGGCGACGCCATTATCGCCCGAGGAACGCAGGAAGGCTGAGGCAGAGCGCGCAGCTACGGGGCCGCTCGAGGATTATCCCCAGCTCGTGGATATCACAAGCTCGACGGGAATCCACTTCGATCATAAGTCCGATCCGCAGGCAAAGTTCATAGCCGAGTCGATGAGCGGCGGCGCTGCTCTTATTGACTATGACGGCGACGGCTGGCCAGATATCTACTTCACGAATGCCCAGAGCGTAGATATGGCGCAGCATGGCATTAAGGCGCGAAGCGCGCTCTATCACAACAATCACGACGGCACCTTTACCGATGTTACTGACAAGGCCGGCGTAGGCTATCCCTGTTGGGCGATGGGCGTAGCAGTCGGCGATTATAACAACGACGGCCGGCCCGACTTACTCGTAACTTGCCTGAATGGCGTAGTGCTCTACCGCAACAACGGCGATGGGACTTTTACCGATGTGACCAAAGAGGCTGGCCTTGCGGGCGACACCGGCTGGGCCTCCGGCGCCGCGTTCGGGGACTATGACAATGACGGATTCGCCGATCTCTTCGTCTCGCACTACGTCGATTTTCACCTCGAAAATCTGCCCGTGTTCGGCACCACCAAAGCCTGCAAGTATCTAGGGCTTGTCGTGCAGTGCGGTCCGCGCGGGCTTAAGGGCCTGCCAGACAAGCTCTACCACAATAACGGCAACGGCACATTTACTGAGGTATCGCGCCAGGCCGGTGTGGATGACGCGGAGGGGCGCTACGGACTAACGTCAATCTGGTCAGACCTCAACAATGATGGAAAACTCGATCTTTTTGTAACCAGCGACGGCGAAGCAAACTATCTCTACCTGGGTGACGGCGCCGGCAAGTTTGAAGATACTGCGTTGATGGCGGGCGTGGCTGCAAACGAAGATGGCGTTGAGCAAGCCAATATGGGCCTCGCATTCGGTGACTTTATGCACACCGGCCGAATGTCGCTGGCCATCTCGCATTTCGACGTTGAGTACACTGCGCTCTATACCAACGATGGTGGAATGAGTTTTACTGACAACTCAATTGCCTCCGGGATCGCGCGCGGCACACAGGGATATGTGGGATGGGGCGATGCATTTGTGGATTTCGCCAATAGCGGCTGGCAGGATTTCTTCCAGGTAGATGGACACGTCTATCCGCAAGTGGACGAAGCGCACGCCGCCACGCGCTACCTCGAGCCGGCCTTGCTGCTTTTGAATCAGCATGACGGCACATTTAAGAATGTGAGCCGTCGGGTTGGGCCCGACCTTCAAACACCGAGAGTCAGCCGCGGACTTGCCATCGGCGATCTCTTTAATGACGGGCGCCTTGAAGCAGTAATCGAAAACCTCGTCGGCGAACCGACGATCTTGCGTCCCGAGCACGGTCCCACGCACCACTGGGTCAGTTTTTCGCTCGAAGGAACAGTTTGCAACCGTCTCGCCTTGAATGCTCATGTCAAGGTGATTGCCGGCGACTTGATTCAAACCAATCAAATCATCAGCGGAGGCAGTTATCTGTCGCAAAGCGATCTGCGACTGCACTTCGGGTTAGGCAGCCACGATTCAATTGACCAGGCCGAAGTCATTTGGCCCGACGGCAAGAAAGAGACTCTGGCTCACTTGGCTGCCGACAAGTTCTATATTCTCCGCGAGGGCCAGGGAATCGTGGGGACCCGATTGCCGGCTCACTCGACGAATCTGCCCTAGACAATCAGGGATGCATGAGCGTAAGCCGCGCGTTAATCAATGAAAGTGAAATGAAGGAACGATGGCCCAACAATTCGAGACGCATAACGCGGTTGGCTAGTCTTGCAATCACGTTGCCGTTGGCCGCCGCCTTCGCAATCAGTACGCATTCCGCTGCTGGCGCACAAAGCGCAGGCAGAGCTCCTTCGCCTGCAGTGCGCATTGAAGAATTCAATTGGAGAATCCTTGCGATCCGAGCTCGATTATAGAGTTTCATAAGCCACGCAGTTGCGGATTTGTTATGCACAATCCTTAATTTCAAAGCAAGAGTTTAGAGCGCAGCAGCAACGAACTCGCCAAATCGATGCTCCGTTAGCAATGAACTGGAAGCTATAATTCGTTTGCGCCTTAGGACAGCCGAATGCCCGCTGACCTCACCTTCTCCACCCGAACTACATCGCCGCGCCGCACACTCTCAGTTGCGGTGCTGAGCGTGGGATTTGCGCTCACCGGTACAGGAACTGTGTTGCTGGGGGTACTTTTGCCCGTGTTCGCTCAAAAGTGGGGCCTGCGGGACGACGGCGCCGGGCTGCTGCTGTTTCTACAATTCAGCGGCTCATCGCTGGGGGCAATCTTTTCCGGCCTCAACCGCATTCGCTCAATGGCAATTGGGTATGGGCTGATGGCGGCCAGTTCTTTTGACCTTGTCTTGGCCCATTCACGCGCGCCATCCGCGGTGTTCTTTTTTTTCGGGCTCGGCCTGGGGATGGCCATGACCTCGACCAGCCTTCTATTCTCAGACCGATGGGGTGACGAGCGCGCGGCTAAGCTGGAGTGGCTCAACTTTGTGTGGTCGGCTGGCGCAATGAGCTGCCCTTTGATCGCGCTGCCTTTTGTCCACCAGTACGACACGCATCTGGTGTTTCTGCTGATTCTTGTGCTTTCCATTTTGCTTCTCGGCTGGGTTGCCGCAATGGAGCGGCAGGAGAAGCCCGGGGTTGCGCATGGGGCATCGGTCACTGCACGCCGGCCCCTGGGCCTTGTATTCATCCTGCTTGCCATCTGGGCAATGTGCGTTGTCGGTGTCGAGTCGTCGCTCAGTGGCTGGCTCACCACCTACTCTCACCGAACCGGCATGCCCAGTTTGGCCGGTTCTGCACTGGCCACTTCAATGTTCTGGATGGGAGAAATGCTCAGCCGGCTTGCATTCTCAACGCCATTGCTCAAGAGAATCGGCCGCCAGACGGTGCTGATATGGGGAGTCTGGGGCGTGACAGCGTCCACTGTCATTCTGATTGCAGCACCGCATCCGTGGATGATCGTACCCGCTGCGGGTCTGGCCGGCATATTTACCGGACCGCTCTATCCTCTACTGCTCTCCTTCCTGCTTGAGCGCTCCGCCCGGGGGTGGTTTTTCGCCGTGGCGGGCGTAGGGTCAGCCATCTTTCCGTGGTTCACCGGCCTCATCTCAGCGCACCTTGGCTCCTTGCGATTCGGGCTTCTGGTTCCGTGCGCCGGAGGATTTGCAATGCTTTTTCTGGGTGGACTGGTATTCAAGCCGACCACGACTTTAAGGGAGTAGGGCCGCTCTCCGTTCAGCAATGCATGCCAGCAGTTCCAGTCCGAAGCATTGCAGTCCGTCCTGCACATCCTGCGTGCCAAAAAATAACAAAGACAATCGAATGTTTCAAGCTACTCAACGCAAATCACTCACGCGAATTGGAGGGAATCCCTGAGTTCGCCGCTCTTTTTCATTGCTATAAGTAATTCAAATAAAAATTGATATGGTCAATTCATTATTGACAAATGGTCGGTTTCGAGATTCTAATGCTCTTCTGTAAGCGGGGATCCGCGCAGAAGTGTTCTAGATAATCGTTTGTCTAGCCTTAGAATAACGGCCTCTCGTAAGGCGATTCAAGAGGGTTCTGGAGTGTCCCATCATGCGTAGAAACAAGATTGCGGCACGTATACTTGCTCCAGTGATCCTGGTAGTTGGGGCCATCTTAGCCGGATGCGGCGGCGGAATTTCTGGCGGGTCGAACCCTCCTCCCCAGACGGCAAGCGCCCCCACCTTCAGCCCGTCGTCCGGCACATATTCATCGGCGCAGACCGTTACCCTTGCAGATACGACGCCCGGCGCCTCTATTTACTACACCGTGGATGGCAGCATGCCCTCCGCTGCGTCGACGCTCTTCTCGTCTAGCTCGCCGATCTCTGTTTCGACCACAACCACCATTAAAGCCATCGCCGTGGCCTCAGGTTACACAAACAGCGCGGTAGCGTCCGGCACTTACACCATCAACCTTCCCGCCGCGGCCACTCCTACCTTCAGCCCGTCGCCCGGCAACTACAGCAGCGCGCAGAGCGTCACTATTTCAGATACCACGACCGGCGCGTCCATCTACTACACCACCGACGGGACTACCCCAACCACTTCATCCACGCTCTTTTCTTCTTCGAGCCCAATTGCCGTAAACGCCACTACTACGATTGAAGCCCTGGCGGTTGCATCCGGGTATACGCAAAGCGCCGTTGCCACAGGCACCTACACTTTCGCGGCTTCCGGACCATCGATTTCAATTATCGAGAGCACTAATGACGAGTCCATGCTGATGGCAGCGCAGCCGGACCTCAACTTTACAACCAGCACTGGAGACGCCGGCACCAACACGGTCGTGGTCGACGCAACGCAGCAGTACCAGACCATAGACGGATTCGGCGCTGCATTTACCGACTCGGCAGCCTATTTGCTGAATGAGGTCGCACAAAAGAGCCTACTAACAACCGCAATGAGCGACCTGTTCACGCGAAATGGCACTGGAATCGGCCTAAGTTTTATGCGCAACCCCATGGGCGCCACCGACATTGCTCGCTCGGTGTACTCGTTCGACGATCAGCCGGTCGGATCCACCGATCCAACGCTGGCTGACTTCTCAATCCAGCACGACCAGGCCGACATCATCCCCATCATTCTCCAGGCCAGGACACTCAACCCGCAGTTGAAGATCATGGCGAACCCATGGAGCCCGCCGGGATGGATGAAAGACCCGAGCTCAATGAACCCCGTATCGATGCTGGGCGGCACTCTGCTTATGACGAGTGCGAATGAGACCGCCTTTGCTAATTACTTTGTGAAGTACATTCAGGCATACCAGGCTGCCGGAATCAACATCGACTACATCTCGCTTCAAAATGAGCCCCTTAACGTTACCACCGCTTATCCCAGCATGGGCATGAGCGACTCAACCCAGCTTGCCCTGCTGCAGGGTTACGTTTTGCCGGCGATGGCACCCAACAATCTCTCTACAAAAGTCCTCGTCTACGACCACAATTGGGACACACCTTCCTATCCTGAGTATGTCTTGGGCAACCTGACCACCGAGCAGCTTGCCCAGGTGGCGGGTACCGCATGGCATGGATATGGCGGAACGCCGGGTGCGCAACAGACGGTCCAAAACATGTTTCCAACTCTCGGCACATGGATGACCGAACACTCCGGCGGCACGTGGATCAGCGACCAGTTCACATCGGATTTTCTTGAGATTACCCAGGTATTGCGCAACTCAGGAAAGGGCTACGTCAAGTGGAGCCTTGCGCTCGACCAGAACCTCGGTCCGAACCTTACCCAGGACGCAGGTCTGGGCGGTTGCAACACCTGCACGCCGATCGTAACTGTCAACAGATCCACCGGCAATATTACCTACGACATTGAGTACTACACGCTTGGACACTTCAGCAAATATGTTCTACCGGGCGCGGTGCGCATATACTCCAGCAACACGCCGGCAATAGCAACCGCTGCGTTTCTCAATCCCGACGGTTCAACGGCGTTGATTGCATACAACAGCACAACGCAAAGCCAGACGATCAACATGCAGTGGGGCAGCGGGCTCGGTTTCCAGTACACTCTTCCGGCGCTGTCCGCGGCGACATTTACCTGGACCAGCGCCCAGAGCGGCGCTCCAACCATCGCGGCAACAGCGCAGATACAAGGTTCGAGTTACTCAAATCAAAGCGGCCTTGAGACCGAGAATACCGGCGACACCACGGGCGAGTACGATCTTGGTTATCTCACCACCGGCTCCTGGGTCCTGTATAACAACGTCGATTTTGGCAGCTCAGGCTCAATCAGCTCAGTCAATGTGCGCACGGCAAGCGCGGGCAACGGCGGTACGGCAACCTTCTATCTTGACAGCATGTCATCAACTCCAATTGCCACTGTAACTTTGCCGCTTACGGGCGGCTGGCAAACCTGGCAAACAGTAAGCGGCGCGGTAACTGGCGCTTCAGGCGTCCATAACCTGTATGTAGTGTTCACCGGGGGCGGGACAACGGACAGTATCTCGAATGTCAACTGGTTCCAATTCAATTAGAGCGAGCGAGTTTTGCGATGTTTCGCTAAAGGTTATTAGTAAATCGTCTTATTAAAGGGCTTTTTCGGATGCATACGGTTATAAGCGTTGTACAATCATTTGAAAATCAGGTGACTCAAAGGATTTCAGGGAATTCATGAAAGATTCCGGAAGCGAAGCAGAGCCGCAGGAGAAGCTAAAGGCGAGGCCGCACCAGGCTCCAAGTCTGAAGCAGCTTGCCGAGCATCTTGGGCTCGATCCTGCCACGGTGTCAGTGGTACTCAACGAGGTGCCCGGCAGGTCGATTCCTCAGGTAACGCGAGATCGCATCAAAGCCGCTGCCAAGGCAATGAACTACCAGCCGAATCTGCTGGCGCGCTCATTGCGCAGCAGGCGCACGCTTACTATCGGAATCCTTGTGCCCGAGCTGGGCGACGGTTACCACACGCAAGTGATGAGCGGCATCGGCGACCATCTCATCAAAGCCGGATACTTCTACTTCACGGCCCACCACAGGCACAAGCCGAACCTGATCGAAGAGTACACGCGGATGTTGATTGGCCGTGGCGCGCAGGGCCTGATTGCAATCGACACCCTGCTCGAACATCCGATCAGCATTCCAGTGGTCGCGGTTGCAGGGCACAAGCGCATCGACGGCGTCACCAACGTTGTCCTCGATCACCATCGCGCCGCGGAGCTTGCCCTCAATCATCTTTATGGTCTCGGGCACCGGCAGATCGCATTCATGCACGGCCAGCCATTCAGTTCGGACTCCGATGAACGCTGGAAGGGCCTCGTTCTGGTTGCCGAGCGGCTGGGTCTTGAGATCAAACCTGAGTTGGTCGTGAACCTCGATCGCGATATGTCCTCGCCTGAGCTTGGTTATCCTGTGGTGCAGCAATTGCTGGCCGCCAGGCAGCCCTTTACAGCGATCGTAGCTTTCAACGATATCTCCGCCATCGGCGCCATCCGCGCGTTGAAGGATTGCAACCTTCGCGTGCCCGAAGATGTTTCGGTCATTGGATTCGACGATATCAAGGCTGCAGCATTTACGCTGCCGAGACTGACCACGATCAACCAGCCGCTCGAAGAGATTGGCCGAATCGCCACGCAGAGCCTCTTGAACCGCATCCACAACACGGAACCCCCGCGCGACGAAATCAAAGTCGACCCGGTGTTGATGGTTCGCGAATCGACAGGGCCGGTAGCGAGTTAAAGAAGTTTCACAGCCACCGATCGGCCCTGGCTGTTTTGAACCACTATAAATGCCGGCATTGCGTGCATTCAGTTTCATAGAGAACTTGGTCGACAAAATCATGAGGCCAAATTCGAAAAATCTCGCTGTATTTTGCCCGGTTAGCGGAATCGGGCTCTGAGAACGGGCGAGACACAAGGCGCCAGCCACCATCCTCCCTTTTTATCTGCTAGACACTCGCCACTTACCAGTGTTTTAGTGATACTGAGAAGGGCGGCATCTGAACGCCTGCGGACCGGAAAATGCCAGGCTCTTGAGCCGCGCCCTACGCTTCCCCAAAGCGAAACAAGGAGCCTACGCGAGTGGTAAGAACCTATCCTAACCTTCTGGGACTAAATAGGATAGTGGCGTACAAGCGCACTAAGCCTGCGCTCGCGATCGGCTTGTTTTGCTCAGGCGCGCTGCTCAGCATGGCGATAGGCTGCCACAACCAGCAACCAACCAGTGTGGCCTTCCACGGCACGCAGCATCTCGATTTCAACCAGGATGTGCAGCCGATTCTGGCAGCGAACTGCTTCAGTTGCCATGGGCCCGACCCGGAGATGCGCAAGGCGGGACTGCGGCTCGATCTTGAGGAGTCCGCATTTCGCAAACGGCCCGGACATCCCGACGCGATCGTTCCTGGACATCCTGAGCAGAGCGAGCTGATCAAGCGCATCGAATCGAAAGATCCGCATCACCTGATGCCGCAATCGTCGCAGGGCGAGGCCAAGCCGATGAAGGCCGCCGACATTGCCGTGCTGCGCGAATGGATCAGAGAGGGCGCAGTTTATCGGCCGCATTGGGCCTTTGAGAAGCCTGCGCGGCCCGCGCTGCCTGCAATCGCACAACAGGATGGATGGGCCAAAACGCCGATCGATGCGTTCGTTCTCGCGCGGATGAAGAAGGAGGGCCTGCATCCTTCGCCCGAAGCCGACAAGGACACTCTGATTCGCCGTGTGACGCTCGACCTGACCGGACTGCTGCCAACTCCGGCGGAAGTGAAAACGTTTGACAAAGATACTTCGCCGAAGGCCTACGAACACCTGGTGGATGGTTTGCTGGCTAGGCCAGCATATGGCGAGGCGCGGGCGCGCTACTGGATGGACTACGCGCGGTACGCCGATACGTATGGGCTGCACTATGACAACAGCCGCGACATCTGGCCTTATCGCGACTACGTAATTCGCTCCTTCAACTCGAACAAGCCCTTCGATCAGTTTGCGATGGAGCAGATTGCCGGCGACATGCTGCCCGCAAAGAATCTTGATCCCTTGATTGCCAGCGGTTATGTGCGGCTGGGAGTGAGCAGCAACGAGGGCGGAACGATTCCTGAAGAGTTGCGCGTAAACATTGCGCGTGAGCGAACCGAGGCGTATGGCGCCGCATTCATGGGACTCACGGTGGGATGCGCGGTGTGCCACGACCACAAGTACGACCCGACCACGCAGAAGGATTTCTATGCGCTGAGCGCCTTCTTCAACAATCTTGAAGAGAGGCCTTTCAACAACGATCGCCCAGTGTGGGAGCCGATGACGCGTATTCCCAAGCCGCAGAATGTTGAAGCCTACAACCGTGTGCTGGCCCAGCGGTCAGAGTTGGCGGAGCGTGTGCGGACATTGCGCTCGCAGGAACGCACGCTGGTGCGAGCAGTGGATCCGTTCGCGACAGAATGCGCCTCAGCCGGTTTCAACCGACAAGCTTGAGATGCGCCTGCGCCTTGACGAGGGCGGCGGCGAGGTGTTGAAGAACAGCGCGCCGCATGCGCAGACTGCGAGTTTCCCGATCGGCAAGTTGAAGCCGCAATGGGGCGAGACAACCTGGCTGTGGCCGGACATGCGCATGGAGACGAGCACGCATATCGTGCTGGGCCAGACCGGAGATTACGAATGGAACCAGGCATTCTCGTCGGGTGGATGGTTCATGGTGCGCTCCGCGCCTAACTATAACCTCGACAATGCGAAGGGCGCGCTGGTGGCGAAGATGGACACCACCCAGCACAACCGCGGATGGGATCTCTCGCTCGAAAGAGGCACCGTCGTTGTCAACCTGGTGAACCAGGGACCGAAGGACCTGCCCAATCCCAAGCCGCCCGAAAAGCAGAAGGATAAAAAGAGGCAGAAAGAGGAGCAAAAGCCGCCTGAGACCAAGGAGGTGTTTCAATATCCAACGCCTGCAGATCTGACCAAGAAGGATCTTGCGCCGAACAAGCCGAAGGAGAAGAAAGAACCGAAAAAGAAAAAGGAAGAGCCGAAGAAGCCCGATGAGCCTAAAGAACCTGAAGACAAGACCCCATTTGTCGCGGCCAAGGTGACTACGGCTGAACCGCTGCCGATCGATGGCCGCTGGCGCCATATCTTCTTTACCTACGATGGCTCGGGCAAGGCATCTGGAATTCATATCTATATTGATGGAAAGCAGGTCGCCACCAAGGTCGTCTACGACTCGCTGGCGCAGTCGACCATTCGCACGCAGGCGCCGATGCAACTCGGCATGTGCTATCCCGAGGCCAACCCCGCGCGCGAAGCACGATACCAGGACATTCGCTTGTATAGGCGCGTGCTCGCTCCCGACGAAGTGAAGCGCCTTCCATTTGAAGATTATGTTGCTGAGATTGCGCACACCCCTGCAGACGCGTGGACTCCGGATGAATGGCACGTCGCATCGGAGTATTACTTCAACAGCGTCGACAAGTCGTTCCGCGAAACCGCGTCGCAGATAGAGGAGTTAAATGCCCAGCTTATCAAGCTGTCTGACGGCGGCGATTTGACCATGGTTTCGTGGGAGAAGCCTTCGATCGCCTATGCACATATACTCACGCGGGGCGTTTACACCGCGCGCACTGAGAGAGTTGAGGCAAATACTCCGCACTTTCTCCCCGCTCTGCCTGCGGGCGCGCCGCACGATCGCCTGGCGCTTGCCAAGTGGACCGTGAGCCCTGACAATCCGCTCACCGCGCGAGTGACCGTGAATCGTATGTGGAACGAGGTTTTCGGAACGGGACTCGTCGAAAGCACTGAAGACTTCGGCATCATGGGGCAACGACCATCCAATCCTGAGCTGCTTGACTGGCTGGCAGTCGAGTTTCGCGAGAGCGGATGGAACGTGAAGCACATGTACAAGCTGATGGTGATGTCGGCGGCCTATCGGCAAAGCGCGAAGTCGACTACCGAACAACTTACAAGAGATCCGAAGAATCTTCTTCTGTCGCACGGGCCGCGGTTCCGCATGGATGCGGAGATGGTGCGCGACGTGGCCCTCGAATCTGGTGGCCTGCTCGTCGATAAAATTGGCGGGCCGAGCGTGAAGCCCTACCAGCCCGCAAATATATGGGAGCAGATCGGCATTGGCGGCAGCGATACGCTGAATTACGAACAGCAGCATGGCGACGCGCTTTACCGGCGCAGCATGTACACCTATTGGAAGCGCATGGGGACGATGCCCGACATGGATGCGTTTGATGCGCCCATGCGCGACGTGGTGTGCACGCGGCGCCAGCGAACCGACACACCCCTGCAGGCGC
Organism: uncultured Acidobacteriaceae bacterium; assembly: GCA_963836635.1. GTDB lineage: Bacteria > Acidobacteriota > Terriglobia > Terriglobales > Acidobacteriaceae > Telmatobacter. The sequence goes on from CAWILB010000051.1 coordinate 45,052, forward strand.
TGGTCACCATGAACGATGTGCAATGGGTTGAGGCGGCGCGCGCATTGGCTCAACGCGTGATTCATGAGGGCGGAAAACTGCCGGAGCAGCGCATCAACCTGATGGGAGAGATTCTGCTCTCGCGCGATCCGCCGCCAAATATGGCTGCGGTTCTTGAAAACTCGTTGACGCAAATGGAAAAACACTACGAGGCTAATCCCAAGGCCGCGCATGATTTGATTGCAGTCGGCGAGAAGAAGTGCGACGCCTCAATTCCCGCGCCGGAACTGGCAGCGTGGACGATGGTGGCATCGGAGATGCTGAACCTGGATGAGACGGTGACAAAGTAGTTGATGGAGGTCGGATGAAACAGCATCCGTTGTGTACCGATACCGAACACGTGGAAAATGTGCTCGATCTTGCGATTCCCGCGCAAGTAAAGCAGGAGTGGGCCGAGTTGCAGACGCGCAGGCACTTTCTGGGCCGCGCAGGAAAAGTGCTGGGATGGGCGGCGGCGGCAAGCCTGCTGGGCAATCGCGCGCTGCGCGGCGACGACTATCCAACTGCCGGCGCCCAGGGCGGCGACTCGCTCAAGTTTCCGAACTTTGCGCCCAAGGCCAAGCGCGCCATCTATCTCTTCATGTCGGGCGGGCCTTCGCAGGTGGACCTGTGGGACTACAAGCCGAACCTCGCCGCACAATTTGACAAGGATATGCCGGACTCCGTGCGCGGCTCGCAACAGTTGACCGGCATGACCACAGGTCAAGCTCGATTCCCCGTTGCGCCTTCGCACTGGGCGTTCAAGCGCTATGGGCAAAGCGGCACCTGGGTGAGCGACCTGATGCCGAATATAGGCCGGATCGTCGATGATTTGACAATCATCAAATCGACTAATACCGAAGCCATCAATCACGAGCCGGCCATCATGCTGATGAATACGGGCAACATGAATGCAGGCAAGCCCTGCCTGGGCTCGTGGCTCGCATATGGATTGGGCAGCATGAACGACAATCTGCCCACGTTCATGGTGCTGCAAACCAAGCTCAATACCACTGAGAACAATCAGCCTGTCTCCTCGCGGTTGTGGAGCAGCGGGTTTCTATCGTCGGAGTACGCGGGCGTGGGATTGCGCTCGTCGGGCGATCCGGTGCTCTACCTTACTGATCCGAATGGATCGATCGCGATGTGCGCCGCAAGATGCTCGACGCGGTGAATGAGATCAATCGGCAAACGTATCGAAGAACTCGGCGACCCGGAGACCAACTCGCGCATCGCGCAGTACGAAATGGCCTACCGCATGCAATCGTCGGTGCCGGAGCTTGCCGATTTGAGCAAGGAGCCGCAGTCGACATGGGATTTGTATGGTCCCGACGCGAAGGAGCCGGGGACCTTTGCGTACAACTGCCTGATGGCGCGCCGCCTGGCGGAGCGCGGCGTGCGTTTTACGCAGGTCTACAAGCGCGGATGGGACATGCACGACAATGTAACAAAAATCATGCCCATCATTTGCCGGGAGACAGACCGCGGCTGCTACGCGCTGATCACCGACCTGAAGCAACGGGGAATGCTCGACGACACGCTGGTGATATGGGCGGGCGAGTTCGGGCGCACAGTTTATAGCCAGGGCGGCCTCACTCCCGATAACTACGGCCGCGATCATCATCCTCGCTGCTACACAACCTGGATGGCAGGCGGCGGCGTGCGTCCCGGCATCACCTACGGCGAAACCGACGACTACAGCTACAACGTGGTCAAGGATCCAGTCACGGTGCGCGATTTCAACGCAACCATTCTTCATTGCCTGGGCATCGACCACAACAAGCTCACTTATAAATTTCAAGGGCTCGATCAAAAGCTCACCGGCCCCGTGCCGGCCAGTGTTGTTTCAGGTTTGCTTGCGTGACAATGCTCCGCACGATGGGTGAACGCGCTCTAGCGAATGCTTCCCTCAAAGCGATCCACGCGCATCGCGTGGGCGGCATCGCTCGGTTTGAGCCTTCTGCTTTTGTCGCTGCCATGGCTGGTCAGGCTCGATGGCCATCCGCATGCTGACTGGCAACAGTTTCTCGGCCGCTTTCATCCGCTGGCGGTGCATCTTCCCATCGGATTGCTGGTTCTTGTTCCGCTGCTTGAGATGGCCGGCGCATTGCGTCCTGCGCTGCGCGAAGCCGCCGGATTTGTGCTGGCACTCGCGTTCGCCGCTTGCCTGGTTGCGCTGTCACTCGGCTTTCTGCTCGCCTATGGCAGCGGCGCATCGGGCGCGGGCGTGACGCGTCATCTGTGGGGCGGCATCGTGCTCACCATTGTTGTGCTTATTTGCCTGCTGGCCCGGCCGCAATGGAACGCGCAGGGCGCGGGATATGCGTATCCCTTGTTGCTTGCCTGCATGCTGATTGCGCTGGTTTGGACGGCGCACCAGGGCGGGTCGCTGACCCATGGCAGCAACTATCTTACGCAATACATGCCTGCCGGGATGAAGCGCGTGCTGGCTCTCGGATGCCACGCCGTCGGCTTCATTTTATGCAAAGCATATTCATCCCATCCTCGATGCGAACTGCTCGAGCTGCCATGGCGAGGGGCAGGCAAAAGGCGGTCTGCGCATGGATTCGTACGAGTCGCTGATGAAGGGCGGCCAGGATGGCCCGGTGATTGCTGCAGGCAGCGCAGCGAAGAGCGTTCTCTTTCAGCGCATCACGCTTCCGCCGGATCACAAGCAGTTCATGCCCGCTGAGGGAAAGCCGCCGCTTCAGCCCGAAGAGATTGCCTGGATCAAGGCGTGGATCGACCAGGGCGCATCGCCAACGCAGCCAAAACTTGCCGGGGTTACGATTCGCGAAGAGCTTCCTGAAGTGCCCATCGAGCCGGTGGGCGATTACAGCGCGCTGATGCCGGAGATTCAGAAGATGGGTCAGGGGCAAGGCGCAAAGTTGAAGCCGGTTTCGGCCAAACCCTCTGATGGCCTGATCCTCTTTACCGTCGATGCGGCCAGCACTTTTGGTGACGCGCAGTTGGCGCAGTTTCAAAAGTTCGCACCTTATATTGTGGAGGCTGAACTGGGCCGCACCGCCATCACCGACGCAAGCTTCGACACGCTCAAGCAGTTCACTCATCTCCGCGCGCTGCACCTTGAAGAGACTAAGATTACCGGCGCCGGCCTTGCCCAAACTCGCTTCGCTTTCGCAATTGAGCTATCTCAATCTGAGTGGCACACAGGTTACAACCGCGTCCGCAGCGTCGTTGAATTCAATCAAGAGCCTGCGCCACGTGTATCTCTACAACACGCCGGCGCAGCCTGTGCCCGTCGCACCGCGAGCGCCGCAGCCCGCGCCATCCGCAACCGCAGCCACGCAGCCCAAGGAGAAGAGTGCGCAATGAGAAAAGAACATCGACCTGCAAACGCGATCGTCAACAGAAGAACGTTCTGCGCCGCCGCCGGAGCAACGGCACTGGCAGCTCTCGCGCCGCTTCGTGCAAATGCGGAGCCGGCCGCCGCAGTGCCGAACAATGACGCAGGCGGCTCCGCGGAGCCCGTGCTCATTACGGGCAATGGCGAATGGACCTACAGGGTCTCCCAGGGTTGGGGACGATTGCCTGCCGGAACCGTCTTTGGTGGCACACATGGCGGCATCGCAACGGACAAGGCCGGGCACGTGTATGTAAGCACTCAGAGCGCGACAGGGATCCTTGTATACAGCCCCGATGGAACGCTCGAGAAGACGATTGCGAATCAATATCCTGAAGTGCACTCCATGGTCTATGCCGAAGAAAACGGCGAAGAGTATTTCTATACGACGGTACAGACCGGAACTCCCCAGGAGAACTGGCTCTTCGTGAAGATGAAGACCGACGGAACGGTGGTGCAGAAGATTACCGCGCCGCCTGAGGCCGGATTCAAGGCGCCGAATGAGTGGCGGCTGACAGCTGCTGTTCTCGCGCCCGATGGCAGCATCTTTATCGCCAATGGATATGGGGACTCGCGCCTCTTCCGCTTCGACAAAAACGGCAACTACCGCGCCAGCTTTGCGGGCAAAGGGAAGAGCCGACGGCTTGTTCGATTGTTGCCATGGAATCTCAGTGGACACGCGCTACGACCAGCCGCTGATGCTGGTGTGCGATCGCGAGAATCGCCGTCTGTGCCACTTCGATTTTGACGGCAAGTTTGCGGGCTCCATTACGCAGCATCTGCGCCGCCCTTGCCAGGTAAGTTTTCATGGAGACTTCGCGGTCGTCTCTGAGCTCGAAGGCCGCGTCACGATTCTTGACCGCGATAATTCTCCTGTTGCCTTTCTTGGCGATAACCCGCAGAAGGAACAATGGGCCAACTATCAGCTCCAGCCTGGCGATATTAAGCCCGCGTTTTTCAGCGCCGCACACGGATGCTACATCGACCAGCAAGCCAATATCTATGTGTCCGACTGGAATCACACTGGTCGCGTGACCAGGCTTGCCTCCACAAGGTGAGCGAATCAGCAAGTTGGCGGGTTTGCAAGATAGCGCGTGGTCCGCGCGTCCGCCAGGTAGGGGTGACGATCCACGTGGCTCCGCGCCAGCTTGAATACTGGTCAACCAAAGAAGGAAAGTGGTTGCGGTCTGAGGGAAAGCGCACACTCAGCGTGGGCGCCAGCAGCCGCGACCTGAGACTGGAGCAGAGCATCGACTAAGTTACCTTCCCCAATCAGAAAGAAAGCCGGAGCCCTCTACGTCTCATCTCCCATCTCACGAGCTCACTCGTAAATAGGTCGTGTAAGGTCGCGATCCTAACCACGTAAACGGCAGCATCGCCACCGGTCCGTTTGCAGTAGTTACTTGCCACTCCGTTCCGCTCACGCGTTTGGCCCCCAGCAACCCGGCGCGAGTCACCTGCGGCAGCGGCGCACCTTCTTTCTCTTTCACCGTCATCAGCACCAGCGGCCCACGCAGCAGTGCCACCGTGTCTGTGTGTTGCGCATCGATTGGCTCCAGTCGCATCTTTAACGGGAGCTCCAGTTCGACGCGATCACCGCTCTTCCACGTGCGCCGTATCGCGGCAAACTGTCCCGGTGCAGCCACTCCAGATTGCCGCATCCCGTTCACGAAAATCTCTGCGTCCTCAGCCCATGCCGGGATGCGGAAATGAAGCGTCAGTTCAGTCAGGTCAGCGGACCGAGAGCTGGTCAGGGTAAAGGACACTCGGTTCTCAAAGGGATACTCGCTCTCCTGCGTGAGCGAGAGCGCCGCGCCATTCTCATTCCATTGCAACGTCGAAGGGACGTAGAGATTCACATACACGGCTTGCGGCGCGCGGAAATAAATGTTGATGCGGTAATCGGCAGCCACCTGGGGCAGCGTGCCTGAGCAGCAGGCCCAGTGCGCTTGCTTGTACACACGCTCCGCGTCGAAGTTGTAATCGGCGTAGTAGAAGTTCTTCCCGTTTTCCTGCAACGGCAGCGCGCCCAGCACGGTGTTGTACATCATCCGCTCCATACTGTCCCCGTAGCGCGAGTCGCCGTGTTACGCGCAACAGATAGCGGGTCAGCTTGAAGTGCGCATAGGCGCCGCACGGCGTCTCGAAAGTATGGTGGGTATTGCTGAGGCTGTCGTAGAGGTCGCTGCTTCCTGGCGCGCGCAGCGTCTCGTCGGGACCCCACCCTCCGGTCGCATAGCTCTGCGCCTCCAGCATGGAGAAGGCGTTGCGGGCGGCGCGCAAGTGCTTCTCGCTCCCCGCCACCATATACGCCATCATCGCCGAACTCAGGGAATTCACATAGCTGTATGCATGTCTTCCGTTCAGCACGTTTTCATTGCGAGACAACGGATCGAACCAAGGCTTATCGTCGAGGTATTGCAGTCCGAGATCGTAATACTGCTGGCCTGCGCCGCGCTGGTATGCCAGAAACAGATTCTCCGGCATGGTGTAGGACTCGTCCCAGGTCCATGAAGCATCTTGCGGGTCCTTATCCATGCGCCATTGATGGTCGTGTTCAACCGCATGTCCCGGCAAAAGCGGCAGCGCTGTTTTCGTGGTCTGATCCAGAATGGCGAGCGCTTGCGGGTCTTTTACATAGAGATGTGAATCGAGCAGCCCCAGCAGCAGCTTGTCGTAGGTATACGCGGGGAAGCGGCTCTTCCCGTAGAATTCCGGCGAAATGGTTTCGGCATACAGTCGGTTGAGCCGCATTACCTTTTCGCGTGTCGCCGCCTCCCCGGTGATGGCGTAGGTGCGCGCCAGCGCCGATACCCATTGTCCGAATTGGCAGCCAGGAGCGAAGCCCGTATCGAAATCCTTGCGATAGTCGTAGTCGGGATCGTATTGATACCACCCGCCCAGATTCTCGCCGGGCGCGGCCATGCCGGCCATCTGCCGGAATGGCTTCAAGAGGCTGTCGTCGCTCAACGCCATCAGCACTTCATGGGTGTTGAATAATTGCGCTTCGTGCGGCTCGCTGGCAATCGACACATCGCTATAACCGAATTCGGCGAGCGTCGCAGGCAGGGCGAACTCAGCGCCCCAGGCCCGGAAGCCGCGCATCCCGGCGGTCGCAACCACCGCCATGGAACCCGTGTGCAGAAATCGCCGACGCGAAATCGCTCTTCTTTTTCCTGCCGTGCTCATGGTCTTCACCTCCAGATTCATAGCATAATCTTGCCGCGTTGTCTCGCATTTCCAGACCCTGCGCCAAGCGAGCACATGGGGTGGACCTGCGCCCCGGCGCGATGGTCCGCGGCGAAGATCCGGTGGGAATCCACCCCCGCGAGGCAGCTCTGATATCCGTCTTTACGATCTGCGCCACACAGCGGCTACCCTCGCTCTAATCGCTGGAGTCTCCCCAAAGATCGTGAGCGAGCAACCTGGACACGCGTCGGTGGCATTCACGTTCGAGGTCTCTCGCACGTTCTTTCCCGCATGCAAGACATCGCCGCCATGAAGGTTGGCGCACTGCTGCCGTTCCAAAACCTATTAGGTTAAGAAACGCCTCTCTCGAAGCTGCATAGCTCGACTCTCTGCGGTCTTTTGGAAATGCACTAAAATACAGGCGTTCTATACAACAGCAGCTCCCGTCGTCTCGGCATTGTCGAGTTCTTTGGCGAAATCGCTCGAGTACTTCATCGTGTTTGCGTCGAGGGTGACCTTAACCACTGTGGCGCGAAATTCGGCCCAGTTATTCGGTGCACGGCCAAGTGATGTTGTCACAGCTGTCATCCCGCTAAGCAGGCCGGGGAGTGCATGTTGTAATTTGACTAGACTCCAGAAATCGGCCGAACTCTCGCTCCATCCTGGATTGTATTTGCGAGCGGCCGTGCGACATCTCTTGATAAGACCGATGAGCCCGTTGACCTGTGATGTGCATTCGTCCATGGTCAAATCCCTGGTGACCGTCTGCGTACCGTCCTGGCAATAGGCTCGCCACGATCCGGTGTCGATGCTGAGCGCTTGAAAATCATCTGGGTTATAAAGCTGGCCGAGTCCCATTTCGAGGGGATTGCCATCCTGTCCTTTGGCATTGGCACTGCCGAATGCACACGGATTTCCGCCCGATTCTTTTGTATTCCACGCCTGTACGAATGCGACCGGAACATCACCCGCGAGTGTCGTTACAAGTGGAAGCCACGATGCAACGGTATATGGCCTTGCGGGCGCAGTGCCCGCGCCACTCGATGACGAATCTTGAGCGGCCGCGCTAGGATCAGAGTTTGGGTCTGTAGTTGAATCCGGTGAAGACGTCGCAGTTGGGTCCGATGACGAACTCGCCGTTGGATCTGATGAAGACGTCGTGGTTGGGTCAGATGAAGACGTCGTATCTGGATCCGGTGAAGAGTTCGTGGCTGGGTCAGATGACGAATTTATCGTTGGATCTGGTGAAGACGTCGTCGTTGGATCGGATGATGATGTCGCATTTGGATCCGGTGAAGAGCTCGTGGTTGGATCAGTGGTCGGATCAGTGGTCGGATCAGTGGTCGGGTCGGTAGTGCCGTCTGTCGAATCATCTGGTGTGGACATGTGACATTCTCCTTCTTGTTGCGGTGTGTCTCGTTTTCGGCAAATTCGCGATTATCCCGGTCCTATCAGTCAGCTGTGCCTCGCCAAAGCTTCCTCCGACCGAGAAATCGTAAAATCTTGACGGTTAAGTGCGGGCTAGTCCCAACGACTCGTGCTGTGCCGGAAAGGCACGAAAACATAGCCCGAATAAATTTTGGCGAGGCGCAAGCGAGGTCTTCGAACATCGAGGGCGCCACCAAATTCCGTTGCCTGCCTTCTCATCCCGTTGTGGGCATTTGAGCGGTAATCTGGTTTTGCAAAAGCGTCAGCACGGGCTCGGTGACAAAATCATTTGTAATCGAGAACTGGATGCCGTTGATGGACGGATCGACGAAAGTCACGCTCAACGCTACTGTTCCCGGCATAGTGGACATGGCGTTGATGAGTGGGATGAGCACATGCTGGCTGCCGGACTTGAGATTGGCCTGCAGGGAGAACTGAAGGGGAGCGATGGAGGGCAGGCTGGGGAAGGTGACAGAGGCGGCGAGGGTAGCCACCTTGGTGAAGTCGACGCCGGAGGCATCGAGGCCGATAAGGAATTGCGTCGCCTGAACGTCAACGGTTTCGATGTCGAGGTAGTTTTGCGCGTTCGAAATAGCCAAGGGGTTTGGCAGGGCGAGTTGGGCGGCGACGATCAGGTGCA
>CAWILB010000052.1:0-63914 GCA_963836635.1 uncultured Acidobacteriaceae bacterium
CATGGAGATTTTGGCGTCGCTCATGACGCTGTTCAGATATTGCAATTCCTTCCAGTAATCCCGGTACCCGGACCACGGGTCAACCACTCCCGGTATGTCTCCCGCAGTCTGCTGGGGAGCAGTCGGGCCTCCGTAATGCACCAAGGGAGTATCTCCCTGCGGGATCAGGTTGATGGGAAATTCAGTTGAAAGCCAGAGCAGGTTCTTCCGTCCCGGATAGCCCGCCACATTGTGGCCGAGCGAAATGAGCGCATCGAAGGTCCTGTGAATCCTCTCGTCCATTGTGGATGCATAGACCTTCATGTCGAATTCCTGCGCCAACTCGACCATTCCCACCAGAACCGGATCGCTCGTCGAGTTGCCTTGCCCGAGCGAAACGGTCGCGGACGATGAGCCGCTCCCCGCGGTTGAATTCACGTCAGAACTCGGATCTGTCATCCCGTAGGCTCTCGCCATAATGTTGGCGCTGCCATGAAGATCGTCGCGGGGGTCCATGTCGGCGTAGCCCTTTCCCGCGGTGCTCATGGCTTTCCCCAGCGCAAGCTTCAGCAGCCGTGGATCGGACGTGAAGTTCTGCAGCATCCTCAGGCGATCGCCCAGCAGAAACACCGCAACCGGCACATTGGAGGGAAGCTGCTGAAGCATGCGCATCATTTGCATGTGGACTTGCGCCTGGTACTGAGGGTCGGTGTTCAGTCCGTCGACAAGGATGATCGTTGCCGGCACCGGATCCTTCTCAACGGTGATCGCATTGGTATATACACCGGGCGCAATCTGCGACTCCGGGGCAACCGGATTCACCATGTTCGCCATGCGGACTTCTCTGAAAGACGCAATCTTCTGCTCATGCTTATCGCTGCGCTGCTTCGGGGTCTGCTCGTATAGCTTAAAGTCGCCGGCCTTCAAATCCTTTATGTGATTGCCCTTGGAGTCTTTGACCACCAGCTCGATCGTCACCATTCGGCTGAACGTCTTCAGCGTGAGGGTCGGCGCGGTTGCTTCGCTGAGGATACTTTCTACCTGCGCCTTATCGTCGGGAGCCTGGGCGAAACCCGGCAAGGCAAGGCTAAGAGCCGCCGCCAGCAGCGACACTCGGCAAAGAATTGGATGGGCCATGGGGGACCTCCATGGGGATGGCGTCAATTATGGACTGTTTACGGCCCGAGGGCAATGACCACTGTGCTTTGAATTCACCGGACCACTGACCGGCAGGAGGACCCTCATGATGGTTCTGACCTCCATTGACACGTTACGATTGATAGCGGCGGTGGAGACAGTTCCAAACGTGCAGATGCGAGATGCAGCCAAGGGGTGGCCCGGATTTCCCAGGTGCGCTTCAGTATGAATCGCCGGGAGTTTCTTGCCGCTCTCGCCGCGGGAGCGATGGGCGCCCGCGTCGCGCCGGCCCAGCAGATGGGCGGGATGGCTAGCCGCGGCATCAAGCCGCAACCCCGCGGAAAGCCTTCGGGACTGCCGTTTCACGCCAGGTTCACTGATGTGGCCGCCAAAGCCGGGCTCGCCGCTCCAGTCATCTATGGTCCCGCGGACCGCATGGATTACATCATCGAGTCAATGGGCTGCGGGGTCGCCTTTATCGACTTCGACAACGACGGCTGGCTCGACATCTTTCTGCTCTCGGGCACGCGCCGCGAGGGGCCGGTCACCGGCGCAACCAATCGTCTCTACAAGAACAACCGCGACGGCACCTTTGCCGATGTGACCGCAAAGGCTGGCCTGATTCGCCAGGACTGGGCGTTCGGCGTGACGGTGGGCGACTACAACAACGACGGTTTCGACGACATATTTGTCAGCGCCTGGCCGCAAAACTATCTCTATCGCAACAACGGCAACGGAACCTTTACCGACGTGACAAAAGAAGCCGGCCTTGTGCATCCCGGCAACCGCTGGGGAACAGGCTGCACCTGGGTGGACTACGACCGCGACGGCCTGCTCGACCTGTTCATCTCGCACTACCTGGTCTTTGACTTCGACAAGATTCCCATCACCGGCAAAGACCCGGCCTGCGATTACAAGGGAGTGCCGGTGAACTGCGGTCCGCGTGGGCTGGTTCCCGAGCGGCCCATGCTTTACCACAACAACGGCGACGGAACCTTTACCGACGTGACAGCTCACTCGCGGATAGACGCGGTGCAGCCGGCTTATGGGCTCACGGCTGTTGCCGCGGATCTTGACGGCGACGGGTGGCAGGAGATCTACGTGGCCTGCGATTCGACGCCGAGCCTGCTGTTCAAGAACCGGGGAGACGGAGTCTTTGATGAAGTGGGCCTCGAGTCCGGGTTGGCGGTGAACGAGGATGGCAGGGAACAGGCAGGCATGGGAATTGCCATCGGCGATTACGATACCGACGGCCAGCTTGACGTGCTGAAGACTCACTTTGCTGAGGACACGGCGGCGCTCTATCGAGGCCAGGGACACCTCGAGTTTGAGGACGTGACGTTGCGTGCAGGGTTGGGGGTTGAGCCGCGATATGTAAGCTGGGGCGACGGCATCGTTGACCTCGATAACGACGGGTTGCCCGATATCTTCTGGGTTACGGGAAGCACCTTTCCTGAAGTGGAGCGTGTGCATCCCGAGTTTGCGCACAAGGGGCCCCGCGTTCTGTTCCGCAACCTCGGGGGAGGGAAGTTCGAGGAACTTCTCGATGGCGCCGGGCCGGCGATCAACGAGGTTCATGCCAGCCGCGGCGTTGCCTTCGGCGACTTCGACAACGACGGCGATGTCGATATCCTGATCATGAACATCAATGAGCCGCCCTCGCTGCTGCGCAACGACAGCAAAGGCGGCGGACACTGGCTGAAAGTCAAGCTGGTTGGAACGCATTCGAATCGAAGCGCGATTGGAGCAGTCGCGACCGTGAAATATGGTGAGCGCAAGCAGGCGCAGGCGGTAATGGCGGCCAGTTCCTATCTTTCGGCGAGCGACCGTCGCCTGCACTTTGGGCTGGGCGCGGCTGCGACGGCGGATGTGGAGATCGTTTGGCCCGGAGGCGCGCGCGAGACAGTAAAGGGCGTCCAGGCCGATCGGCTGATTACGGTAAAAGAGGGCGCGGGCGTGGTGAGTCAGGAGCGATTCGGCCAGTGAAGCTTGCCCCTACAGCATTGATCGTGATTGTGCTGGGCGCGGCTTTAAGTCGAGCGCAGCAGCCGCCCGCCTCCGCGCAACAACCCGGCGCAGAGGCGCACCTCGGCAAGGGCACGCAACTGATGCACCAGCAGATGTACGAGGCTGCCGGGCAGGAGATTGAGCAGGCTCTTGCACTTGAGCCGAACAATGCGGCGGCCCACTATGACTACGCAGTGTGCCTGCTTGCGCAGGGCCAGAACGACGATGCGCGCAAACAGTTTGAACTGGTGACGAAGCTGAAGGGCGAGTCGCCTTACGTCACCTACTATCTCGGGCGTCTCGATCTTTTGTCGAACGATTACGCGTCGGCAATCAAGCGGCTGAGCTCAGTGGCCGAAAAGCCTCCGGTTCCCGACACGGCGTTTTATCTTGGCGCGGCTTATGTCTCCGCCGGAAATACCGACAAGGGAATTGAGTGGCTGGAACGCGCGGTCAAGCTTATGCCCGGCGATTACCGCGTTCATTACCGGCTGGCGCGAGCCTACTCCACCGCTGGGCGACAGCAGGACGCAGAGCATGAATACGCGCTCTACAACCAATATCTGAATGACCACAAAAGCACCGAGACCGCCGTCCGCGCTTGCAGCGAAGCGCTCAGGACACAGACTGCAGACGCCGCGCACGATGTGTGCCAGCACATGTACGACCCCAATGACCCTGAGAAGCTCACGCTGCTCGGCCAGCTCTATGGCGAGGCCGGCGCATTTCGAGCTGGCGCTCGATCCGTTGAAACACGCGGTCGAGCTCGATCCCGGCTCGTATGAGGCGTGGCACAACCTGGGGCTCACTTACTTTCGCATGCAGCGTTACGCCGATGCGCGGGGCCCGTTGCTGAAGGCTGCGGCGCTCAGGCCACGATGCCTACGGCACGGTAGTGATGCTGGGCGCAACCTTGTATATGCTGGGCGACGACGCCGCGGCCTTGCCGGTGCTGGAGCACGCGCACCAGCTCAATCCCGGCGATGAGCAGACCACGGCAGTGCTGGACAAGTTGCGGGCCGAACAGCCGAAAAAGTAGGCCCCCTCTCCCCCCTTGGGATAGGTAAACGATTGATTTCATTCGAGTTGATTGTGTCAGTTTTCTGCATAACTTCCGTTAAAATCCTCCTATCAAAAGACTTAGATCCCAAAATCCTGCAACCAAAGGAGTTGCGGGGCAGTATAGCCGCGATTCCGCCGCCGGGCAGACCGGGGGTGTGCGGACGCAGCTATTTGCACTAAGGGGATTGTGCTCCGTGAGGGGAAAATTATCTGCAAAGGCGGCGGGGTAAGCGGAGCGGGCGTGCTACGGGAGAATATACTTGGACGATAGCACTGCAAAGTGAATAGGTATCATGTCCCCCTATTTCCCCTATTTCCCCCCTTATTTCCCCCCTATTTCCCCACCTTGAAGCTTGATGGACCGCGGTCAACAGATCCTCTCACGAACGCCGTCTGGATGAATAGGCAAGCTTTCCGAACCGATCACACGGAGTGCCTTTCGTGGCCGCCTTGGCGCCAGTTGTCAATACAGACGGTCGGTCTTATACTGGCTCAACCCGGGACGGCGAGGAGTTTGGATCATGAAGCTACTAGCGCCTAAGTTGGTCGGTCCCCTGAGCATTTGCAGTACCTCTGCCGAAGTGCAGGGCAATATTGCCGGCGCGTCAATTGAGATTAAGGTCGGCGGAACTCTGGCGTCATCACATCTCAGCAAGTGGCCCGGCGGCCTTTACCCCATCGGCGTTCCACTTCAGGCGAATCAGATAGTCACCGCCAGCCAGTCCCTCAATGGAAACTCCAGCCCAGATTCTCCGCCTATCACTGTGCAGGCCGCGCCATCGCAATTGAGCCCACTTACGGTGACCACTTCACTGCACACATGTGGCCGGGCGATTCGGGTGACAGGCGCGACGCCCGGAGCCAAAATCGACGTGCAAATCGGCGCGCAAAACGCGGGGTCGGGCGACGCCGCGCGAGGCTGGGTGGCGGTCGAATACGACCCGGGTCAGGCAACCGGCCAGCCACTGACTCTGAATCAGAGCACATGCAACAACCTCACCGCATCGCAGTCGACCGTGACCCCGGTCGAATCGGCCATGCCTCTTCCCGTGCCGGTGATCCAAACACCGCTCTTCGAATGCCAGGACAGAATCACCATCGGCGGAGTCGTGGATGGCGCATACGTCGAACTATACCGGAACAACGAATCAAACCTGGAGGACAGGTTTACTTTCAGCATTTCGGAGGAGTTTCGCTGGGTCAAGCCACTGGTGAAGAATGACGTGATCTACGTGCGTCAGGGATTCAGTTGCAAGCAGCCCGCCCCGCCGCTTGAAATCACATCCCCGTTCGCGACCGCCACGGTCCAGCCAGTCAGTTCATTGCATGCGCCCAAGTTCGTCGGCATTCTTTGTCCAGGGAGCACCTTTGTGATGCTGACGCATCTTGTGCCAGGCGCTCGCGTCATTCTTTCCCAGGACGGCGTCGAGCTCGGTGAGACCGACGCTCCCGGCGTAACGCATACGTTTGCCGTGCCCGCCCTCAATGCCGGCGCAACGGTGGAAGCCTTTATGACGCTATGCAATGGCGAGAGTCCCAAGGCTACTAAGCAGGTTGGCACCGGGGTCGTCACTCCGGGCATCGCCATCAGCCCCCCTTACGCCTGCGCTTCATTCGTGGAAGTGAGCGTCAATGCACCCGATGGAAACTTCCTTGCGTACGTTACAAACAAGAGCGGCCAGCAGATCAGCCCGTACGAGAATTTGATCGACTTCGCTAATAATCTGATTCCGGTGTTTCCCAGTCTGGTGGCGGACGACCAGATCACTGTTCACGTTCTGGGGTGCGGCGGCAGCTGGAAAGACAATGGGCCTGCCACTGTGCTGGCCGCACCGCCGCAACCGGCTATCGTGAGTCCCGTCTACGCAGGCTACAAATCCTGCCAGGTCGCGGCGGCTGCCGGATTCCCGCTCGACTTGTACGTCAATGACGCTTGGAAGGGATCGGCTATTTCGTTGGGTATCGACACCCGGACAACTTTCACGCTCCCGACGGCGTTCCAGGCAGGCGATCGGATTTCCTGCACGATGACGGTTTGCGGGATCGTGGGCAAGCCGACTCCGCCTGTAACGGTCGTTCTGCAGCCGCCGCATCCGCCGATCCTGCTCGATCCACCAAACAGAGCTGACCATGTGTTGTTGCAGCCGGCGTTTATTTGGAAGGATCCCGGCGAGGGGACGCCTGCCGCCGCCACTTCATACCTGCTTCAGGTGACCCAGTCGGGCAACTCGATTATTAACCAGCCGGTCAGCGCCACTTCATACACCAGTCCGGTCATGCTCGCGACTGACACCGATTACCAATGGACCGTGGAGTCAATCAACGGCGGCGGTCACGAGAGTGCTCCTGCACCCTTCAGCTTTTCCACACTGCCTACCGCCGGCATCGGATCTGAAATTCGTTCCTCCTATAACGATCACTGTGAATAACCAACCGCATGGCCTGCCGTTTCCCAGGGGCACGCCCTTTGACGCAACCATCAAAATTGCCAATCAAGGCAATGTGGCCTCCGGCCCATACCAGGTGGTATTCAAATTCGTTGACGCCGATAATCTAAACCATACGGCCGCGCCGAAAGTGACGATTCCGAAGTCTGCGCTAGCTTCGGGCGGCCAGGATTCTGCAACCGTTGCGGTGACCCTTGAGATCAACGAACCGACAGTGCGGATGAACGCATTCCTAATGGTGAACAATCAGCAAGTCGACCAGGCGTTTCTCGACGGTTGAACGACTTTTGCCGCCAATTACAGCCAGAATCGGCGAAGAGCTGCTCGCGCAGTTCCGCCTTTGCTAAGTTCCTGATGCGGATGCGGCTTCCGAAGGCTTTCACCTGGCCCAATTAACTGCGCCGAAGGGTAAATAGGTGTCCATCCAAACCCGGAAACCTGGGGATGCCTTGGGGACAGACAGGTGGAGTGAACCCCTATTTCCACACTTGGACGATAGCACTGCAAGGTGAATAGGTATCATGTCCCCCTATTTCCCGACGGTGGAAAGGGCGGGAGCTACGAGGACGGTCACAACGCGGCTCTGCAACGAGAGCTGAAGTTAAGGGATCAACGTCCTTACCTCAAGGGGTATAACACCGGCGCTGGAGGACCAGCGAACTCTCCAAATCCTGAAGGGAAGATCATCATCAAGAAATGAATATGAGAATCCTCAAGCAGCTTGTATTTCTGGCGCTGGTCTTCTTCTTGGCGGGGCAGACCGGGTACGCGACGACGCTTGTTGTGCAAAGGGAAATCTCCGTGAGTCGCGCGTTGGCGGGACAAGTTCTTGTTAAAGGAACAGACGAACCAGCAGACGGAGTGACAGTTGAACTGCGTAGCTCTGACTGGAAGACTGTGCTCGCGTCAACGAAAACCGATGCGAACGGGCATTTCTCCCTTGAACCACCGAAGGGGGGAACGCTGTTCTACATTCGGGTGTCCGGACCGGGTATGGACATTTACGAGCTTCGGGTGCGCATCAACAAACATTCGGCAAAGGAATTAACGATCCATCTCGGTGTCGCCACTTGAACAGGGAGCGTTCATCGCTACGATCCAACATGGGTTGGTGTATGACTACGGTGAACCTTTTGTGCGTTCGTACGTTTTCGGCCCATCTCTGTTCACCGGCAAAGAACGGGATACAGAATCCGGCAACGACTACTTCGGGGGAATAGGGGGAATAGGGGGAATAGGGGGACATGATACATATTCCCCCAAAATCCTAACGCGGTAGTGGCAGGCAGGTGGCCCACCCTACCACAAAATGGGGTGCCCCGTCCTAACTTTGTTAGGGCGGGAGGGAGCGCGAGTCACCAAGATCACAGACAAGCCGCCGTGGATGCTTTCGTGCTCTCCATGTGCCCACCGGTCTCAACCGATATCAAAAGACGAAAGACCTTCATTTCGTCACCTTCAGTTGCTACAGCCGAAAGCCAAAGCTCGGCGCGGCCTCCGCGAAGGCTGTCTTCGTGCGCGCGCTGGAGCGGACTCGTCTCGACTATGGACTATGCGTGATCGGCTACGTGGTGATGCCGGAGCATGTTCATCTGTTGCTGAGCGAACCTGAAACGGCACTGCTGGCCACCGCGCTGCAATCACTCAAGCAGTCAGTCTCACGCAGGCTCGCGTTGCGCCACAGCGAGCCGTTCCGGCAGGCGCGGTACTATGACTTCAACGTCTGGACGGAGCGCAAACGCATTGAGAAGCTGCGGTACATTCATCGCAATCCGGTTACGCGTGGGTTAGTGGCGCGCCCTGAGGATTGGGCGTGGTCGAGCTTCCGCCATTACGCGACGGGAGTGGAGGGACTGGTGGAGATCGAATCAGAGTGGACCGCACAGAGGCGGGAGAAGATGGGCCTCCGGTCCGTGGTGCGGACCGGACCGGTCATCGCATTCCCGCCCTAGCAAAGCTAGGACGGGGCACCCAGATTTTGGTCGGCTGGGCCACCCGCACCGTAGAGATTAACAACTATGCTCGCTCACGATTCAGGTTTGCTCCAGTCCGATTGAGGAACGATCATTTTCCGGGATCGTTTCTGCCGCAGCTGCCGTATTCCACAAGAGTGACCTACCAGGCGGAACTTCCCCATCCCGCCGGGGTGCGATTTGAAACAGGAGTGCGTTCATGGCCGATCTCCTTACCGACATCCGTCACGCTGTCAGAATGTTCTGGAAGAGCCCGGCATTCACCCTTGCTGTTCTTGCCGCGCTGGCGCTCGGCATCGGAGCCGACACTGCCATCTTCTCGGTGATCGACGCGGTTCTCCTCAAACCGCTCACCTATCCTGAGCCGGACCGTATCGTCCAGTTTCTGAATACCTCCCCGGATGGGCAATTCCCCGGCGCGTCGGCAACCAAGTTTCATATCTGGCAGGAGCAAACCAGCGTCTTGCAGGACGTTGCTGCCTACGACTTCAGCGCAAAGGGACTCAACCTCACCGGAACCATCCCCGAGCAGGTCCAAGGCGTCCACGTCACAGAAGCGTACTTTCGCCTCTTCGGCGCGCGGATGAATCGAGGCCGCACTTTCACTCCGCAGGAAGACCTGCCGCACGGCGGCAATCTTGTCGTCCTGAGCTACGGCTTCTGGAAGCGGAAATTCGGCGCCGACCCCAACATTGTCGGCCGCACCATCTCTCTCAGCGGCGAGCCCTATACGATTCTCGGTGTCACCGATGTCGGCTTCGATGCCGACCCGGTGGCCGATGTTTGGCTGCCGTTCCAGTTCCCGCCGAATTCCGCTGATCAGGCTCACTACTTCAGAGCTGCCGGTCGCCTCAAGCCTGGCGTAACACTTGACCAGGCCAAGGCCCAGCTCAAGCTTGCCTATAACGAATTCAGGCGACGCTATCCCGACTCGGACCCGAAAGCATCCTTCAGCGCCGAACCGTTGAAGGACTCCATCGTTGGCGATGTCCGCTCATCGCTCCTGGTGCTGATTGGCGCGGTCAGCATGGTCCTTCTCATCGCATGCGCCAACGTGGCCAATTTGCTGATGGCGCGCGCCGCAGGCCGCAAGCGCGAGTTCGCCATTCGCGCCGCATTGGGAGCGCGCCGCGCGCGCATGATCCGCCAGTTGCTCACCGAAAGCATTCTGCTTGCGCTCGTCGGCGGCGGGTTGGGACTCGGTCTGGGTTTCGCCGGAGTGCGTTGGCTGCTTTCCGTCCGCCCCGGCGACATTCCGCGAGTGGGCGAAAACGGCGCAGGCGTCTCGATCGATTGGCGCGTCGCCCTTTTCACGATCGGCATCTCGATCCTGACCGGGGTCCTCTTCGGCTTGATTCCGGCCTTCGGCGCATCGCGTCCAAATCTCGCATCCACCATGAACGAGGGCGGCAGCCGCAGCGGTTTCGGTTATCGCCAAAGCAAGGCTCGCTCGCTGCTCATAGTGACTGAGGTTGGCCTCGCTCTCGTTCTTCTGGTGGGAGCGGCGCTGTTCATTCGCACATTCGTCGCGCTTCGCATGGTCAAGCCCGGTTTCGACTCACACAACGTGATCACCATGGAGATGGCGCTTACCGGCCAGCGATACGCGGCCACCAGCGGGGTTGCGCAGCTCATCCATGACAGCCGCGAACGTATTCATGCCGTTCCGGGTGTTGAAGAAGTCGGGGTCACGAATTCTCTGCCGCTGGTTGGCGGATTCGGCCTTCCGTACTCCGTGGTTGGCCGGCCAGTCACAGATTCCTCGAATAACGGTGCGGAGTGGAAAGCGGTCTCACCGGGCTACTTCAACTCCCTTCGCATTCCAATTCTTCGCGGGCGCGACTTTACTCAGAACGACGTTGCGGGCGCGCCTCTGGTAGCTCTCATAAGCGATGCGTTTGCCAAAGAGGCCTGGAAGAAAGGCGAGAACCCGGTTGGTCAGCAGATCGTGATTGGCCATGGCGTTGGCCCCGAATTTGAAGAGCCCTCTCGCACCATTGTGGGGGTCGTCGGCGATGTTCGCGACGGCAGCCTCGATCATCCCGCCGATCAGGTCATGATTATTCCGCTCGCGCAGATGACCGACGGTCTCACCCTGCTCAACTCCCATGTGGCGCCGCTTACATGGATCATCCGCACCCAGGCCGACCCCCATCAAATCATCAACGCGGTCACCGAGCAAATGCGCATTGCCAGCGGAGGATTCCCGGTGGCGCACATTCGCACCATGGACGAAATTGTGGCAAGCTCCACCGCGCGCCAGGACTTTAATATGCTGCTGCTTTCGATCTTCGGGTTCTCTGCGCTGCTGCTCGCCGCTATCGGCATCTATGGCCTTATGGCCTACAGCGTCCAACAGCGCGTGCGCGAAATCGGCATTCGCATGGCTCTTGGCGCAGACCGCCGTCATATTCGCCGCATGGTAGTTTGGCAGGGCATGCGCCTTACCTTTGCCGGCGTCGTTCTGGGCATTGGCGCGGCCTTCGGCCTCACGCGTCTTATCGCCAGTTCGCTCTATGGCGTAAAGAGTTGGGACCCGATGGTATTCGTCTGCGTTCCGGTCGTCCTCAGCCTGGTTGCACTGGCGGCCACCTGGTTGCCGGCAGTGCGAGCGTCAAGGCTGGACCCTATGACGGCGCTGCGCATCGACTAACGGGCGTGCGCCAGTCCCTATGCTTCTTCGATCTTGTGAATCTGGTTGCCCGGCAGATCTTTTACGACCTGGCGAATGCCGCTCGGCCATTTGATCTCGAGCTCTTTGGCGGTTTTGAAGGGGCCCAGGCCGAAGTGCGCGCGTGGATCGCGCGAGGCCTGGTAGCCGGCGCTGGTTGAGACAACATCGTATTGGTTGCTGCCATCGTCGGTGGTCAGCTTTAACTGCGCGCCGATCGCCGTCTTGTTGCTCCTCGTGCCCACCAGTTGAAACTTTATCCAGTTATTTTGGTTTGTGCTTGCGTTGCGAAGTATGCGCGCCTTGTTGTTGAGCGCTGAAGTGACAATATCGAGCTTGCCGCTGTTGAACAGGTCCCCGATGACGCAGCCGCGGTAAGGCATTGCCACTTGTGTCGGCGAACCTTTCTGTGACGATACTTCTTCGAACTTCATGCTGCCCAGGTTGCGGAAGATCGAGAGCGGTTCGCTGAAATTGCGTTCGGAAAAATCGGAGATGTTGTCGAGAACATTGCCGCGAGCGACCATCAGGTCTTTGAGGCCGTCGTTATCAAAGTCGCCTACGCCATTGCCCCATCCCGACATCTCAAGCGTGTAGCGCGCCAGGCCGCTGCGGCCGGTGAAGTCCACAAACATGCCGTTGCCGATGTTGCGGAAGAGCGGAAAGGTCTCGAGCTCGGTGGCCGTGTGCCAGATGTCGGGCAGGCCGTCATTGTCGAGATCGCGAAACTCGCAGCCCATGCCTGAGACTGCCTTGCCGGTTTCAGCGTAGGCCACGCCCACATCGAGCGCGACCTCTTCAAAGGCCTTGCCCTTGAGATTGTGGAAGAGCGAATTAGGCATGTTGTCGTTGGCCACAAAGATGTCGATGAAGCCGTCGCCATCGTAATCGTTGAGCCCCACGCCCATTCCCTTGCCAAGGACCTTCGAAATGCCGGTCTGGTCGGAGACGTCGGTAAAGGTGCCGTCGCCGTTGTTGTGATAGAGCGAGCAGGGCAGCGGCTCGTAAAACTTGGGATGACAATATGCCCGCTCGCGGCCTCCGCTCATGCACACCGGGTCCCCGTTCACATGCCAGACGCAGTAATTCGAAACGAAGAGGTCGAGCTTGCCGTCGTTGTCGTAATCCACCCACGCGGCCGCGGCGCTCCACATCTTCTGGTTCTTGTACATGGGCATGCCGACGCCGGCATGGTCGGTTACGTCGGTAAAGGTGCCGTCGTGGTTGTTTTTATAGAGTCGATTTTTGGTGACGCTGGCAACAAAAATGTCGGGCCAGCCATCGTTGTCAAAATCGCCCACCGCAATGCCCATGTCGTAGCCTTCGCCCTGTAGACCGGATTTATCGGTCACATCGGTGAATGTGCCGTCGTGATTGTTGTGGAAGAGGCGGTTGTAATATTTGGGCGAGTTTTTGGTCAGCGACGGAATATCCGCGCCATTGACGAAGAAAAGGTCCAGGTACCCGTCGTTGTCGTAGTCAATCATGGCCACGCCACCGACCATGGTTTCAGGCTGGTTCTTATTTGGTGTCAGGCAGCTGTTGGTGGTGAAATCCACACCGGACTTGATGGTGATGTCTTCGAAATGAATGGTGCTGCTGCCGGGCGCCGGCGTCCAATCCATGCGCAAGAGGCCGGCCGGCGCGGCGCCGTGAAGTCCGCGTGGGAGCAGCAACCCTGAACTCAGCACGCCGAAGTATTGAAGAAAATCGCGCCTGTTGAATGGATTATTTTTCATCGATTCAGGCCTGCCGGGCCACGGCGCGCAGAGTACCGGACGGGTGTTCCGCCAAAGCGCGGGAAAAATCGGCTTCAGGCCGTCCCCGGCCTTGGCGCGCATTCTCGTCGCAGCGGCTGCTTCTCTCAGTCAACATTTTCTCTTGAGTTCCTTTTCTTAACGTTGTAGATCGGCAGCGTTCACCAGGGCCTTCAGGCGTTCAAACTCCGCGCGTTCCTTTGCGGCTTCGCGGCTTTGTCCAGCCTGGGCGAGTGCTCGCGACAGAGCAAAGTGAGCGTCCGGGCTGCCCGGAGATAGTTTGACTGCAATGCGCAGCTCTTTAAGAGCATTATCGGTGTTCCCATCGCCGAGCCAGAGTCTGCCGCACGCGACATGGGCGACAAAATTACCGGGCTCCAGCGCGATCGCTTCCTGGGCATACTTCAAACCCTGTTTATAGTCGCTCGTTTCAAGGAACTCAAGGGCGAGTTGGATGCGCGCATCGGCATTTTTCGGTGAGATCTCGATCTCTCGCTGGAATTCGCCGATTGCGGCGGGCGGATCCGCTTTGAGAAGAAACACACCGTACATGTAATGAACGCCGGGCGCGTCAGGATGCAGCGCCACGAGTTGCTTCAACTCTTCACCCGCCTTCACGTCGTCAAGCATTGCGATGAAGGCATCGGCGTTGCCGGCTTCGCGAATGAGAGGGTCGTTCTCTGCGGTTATTTCAGAAGGCAGCTTGCGCATGCGCAGCGCAGTAAGGCCGAGGGCGTCAATCAACTCAGTGTCGGCAAGAACGGCATCTTCCTTTGAGGCGACGGGATTTCCGGCGGCAATCTGGTTGGCGATCAGCTTAAGCCGCAGGAACGCCATCTCTGGATGTCCAAAGTAGTTGTTCAGTATGCCGTCTTCATACAGAACACGTTGAACAAATGGAGCGTTGTCGCCGAGTCCGAGTTGCACGCCGCGCTCCAGAGCCATCAGCGCCCGCGGGTAATCCTTCAACTCATAGTCAGTCAGGCCGAGCATTCCGAATCCCGGACCCGGCTGCCGGTGTTCGACCGTAACGAAGTGAAGGAAGGCGTCGTTGGCCTTGGCAAACTCGCCCGCATCGAAAAATGTCGTGCCCAGCTCCCACCACCCCTCTGACCATGAGGGCTGCAGCGCCACGGCCTGCTCGTAGAGGTGGATCGCCTCCGGGGTGCGGTTTGCGTCCATCGCTGCCTGTGCGCGCGCGGCCAGTTGTTCGAACGTCTCGGGCTTTGCGCCGCTGGTTCCCTGGGCGCAGGCGCTGCCGCCCTGGAAAACCGCCGCCGCGCACAGCGTTAACCCGCACAAAACGAGCGGGCCAAGGAGCATTTTCCTTCCGCGGCAGCAACTCACCTGATGAGGTTTTTCGAGCACATTCCCCGACCTTGATTGACGTTTGTGGAACGGGCAGGTAATCCCACCTGAACCGGTCATTGAAATAACTTTCGCTCTCCTCAAAGTTCTTTCGCTCGCCATTTGCTTTCAATGCGATCCAAACAGAGAGTTGCGCCCTTCACTGGCGCTGAACCGCAACAGGTATCGTATGCGTTCGGTGCGCGTGAGCGGTTCCTTTTGGAGTCAGCTAACCCTTCACAATGTAGTATATAATTCGTTTCGCCAATTTCTTTGGACACCAACTCTCCTGAAGGAGACTGAACCATGAAATCCTCAGTTATCACACTGGCCTTTGCGACGCTTTTGTATACAGGCAGCCTTGCTGCCCAGACGCCGGCGCCACAGCAGACGGCTGCGAACGTTCCCGCCTCATCGACTCTAAAAGTGAACACCAATGAAGTCACCCTCGACATGACCTTCACCGACAAGAAGGGCAAGCCGATTGACGATATCAAGCCCGAAGAGCTCCATGTCTTCGAGGATGGTGTTGAACAGCATCTCAGCTCTTTCAGGTTCGCCGAAGGGTCATTGAATCAGGCTCCGACCACCACGGCGGCGCCCACCTCCGGCGGGATTCCGGTAGACCCCATGAGGGAATTGCGGCTGGTCACACTGGTTTTTGAAGGTCTCGACCAGGACGGCAAGCGGTTCTTCCGCCAGGCGCTGGCAGATGTGCTGAAGATCGCTCCCGAACAGAACCTGTACTTCTCGATTATGGTGACCGACCAGAAGCTGAATATGATTCAGCCGTTCACCAATGATCGCGCCCAACTGTTAAGAGCTGTGGACAAGTCGATGATGTGGACGACGCCTCAGTACTGGGCGGCTTCAGCCGCAATCGAGGGTCAGCTTAGGACGACGCTGACCAATGGAGAATCCGACGCGCAGAGCGCAGTTTCAGGCGATGCGGCGATGGCCCCGGTCATAACCGGGAACGGAACGTCCGCGCCGAGTTCCGGCGCCATTTCGAATGCGGTCAACTTCCGCATGGCAAAGATTCAGTACGACATGCTGCAACAAGCCGATGCCGCTGATCGGGAAGTCAGCGCCCGCGCCTCGATCGATGCTTTGCTTTCCATCGTGAAGGCCGAGTCGTCGCTGCCCGGCCGCAAGGTGATCCTCTATTTCAATCCCTGGCTCAATATTCCAGACGAGGCGCTGGAGCAGTACCACTTCATGATCAGCGCGGCCAATCGCGCCAATATCACCTTCTACACGGTCGATCCCAAGGGACTGGTTACCTGGGACCAGGGGGCGGGCGGAGTAGGCATGGTCGGCGGCGCTGCCGGTGAAACCCGCAATTTGTCCCAGAGCGGGGGCGTCGGCGAGGTTTCAACCTCCCAGGCCCAGGCGCAGGAAACTGCGGAAGGCGGCTTGCGCGCCAATCCGGAACTGTGGCTGCGGGATCTGGCGTCGGAGACGGGCGGCGTCTCCATTGGCAATACCAACGACCTGAGCGCGCCCCTGAGGTCGGTGATGGACGAGGTGCGAACCTACTATGAAGCCACGTACGACCCACAAATCACTTCATTCGACGGCAAGTTCAGAAAGATCAAGGTCAATATTGACCGCCCAAACGTTGAAGTTCACACCCGCAGCGGCTACTTTGCCCTTCCTCAAGTTGGCGGTGGTCAGCAGGTTTTCGCTTACGAGGTGCCGCTTCTGAATGCGCTGAGTGCTGCACAGGCGCCGACCGATGTCCCATTCACGGTGGCCGCCGACCGTTTCAACGAGCGCGGGCCCAAAATTGAGTACATGGTGACGATCGAAGCGCCGCTCAAGGAGCTCACCTTTGCGCCACAGCCTGACGGCAAAACCGCTCTTGTGGATGCACCAATGATTGCGGTGATAAAGGACTCCGGCGGAAACATTGTTGCCAAGTTCAGCAAGGATTTTGCGGTCAGCGTTGATGCGGCTAAAGTGGATCAATTCAAGGAAGGCAACCTGATTCAATCGTACAAGACCGAACTGGATCCGGGGACCTATTCGCTCGAAGCTGTGGTGATGGACCGGAAAAACAACAAGATTGGCGTCAGCAAGAGCACGTTTACCGTCCCGCAGCCAAATCCCAAGCTCGCAATCAGCGATGTGGTAATCGTTCACAAGACCGAACAGCTCAAAGACACCCAGATGGCCGATCCGTTTTATTATCCCGCTGGCCCCGGCTATCCGGGTGGCAAGGTGGTGCCGACGCTGGACAGCACGCTCAAGGGCGGCGCAGGGAACGTCCTGCCGTTCTACTTCAACGTATACACCGATCCTTCCGTCAAGGATGCGCCCCAGGCGACGATGTCCTTCTATAAGGATGGGCAGCTTCTCGGCCAGGCTCCAATTGCGCTACCGGCAGCCTCGGCAGACGGGCGGATTGCGTATATTGCGGATCTTCCTGGACAGGCGTTTACACCGGGCTCCTACAAAATCAAGCTCGGCGTTACCCAGGGCTCTGCCACTGCGGAACAGGACGTAAGTTTCCAGGTGCAGTAAGAAGTAAGAAGTAAGAAGTCCGGGCGTGACTTGTGTCATGCCCGGGCGAAGGGTGCGAAAGTACACGTGTTGCGGCGGTCGACATTTCTGATCCTGCTGACGACAGGAATCGCGTTGGCGCAGAATGATCCCGCCCAGCAGACGCTTCGCCACGCGATAGAGCTGCAGCAGACCGGCCACTACGCCGAGGCGATCAACGACTATCAGTTCGTTTCTCAAAATTCATCCCGAAGCAGCCCCGGTTCGTTCCAACCTGGGCGCCGCACTGGCTCATGAGGGCCGGTTCAGCGAGGCCATTCAGCAGTACACGCTGGCGCTCCAGGCCGATCCGTCGAATTACGGCATCCGCTTGAACCTGGGCCTGGCGCTGTACAAGTCAGGCAACATGGCCAAGGCTGTCCACGAATTTGAAGCCGTATATGCGGCGCAGCCGGCCAGCGATCCCAATCACGAGCGTGTGGCGCTGCTGATGGCGGAGTGCTATTTGCGCTTCGGAGAAAACAAGCGGGTGTTGGCGGTTCTCGATCCGATTGAAGCCGCAAACCCCAACGATCACGCGCTTGACTACATACTGGGCACGGCCCTGCTTCACGACGGCCAGACCGATCGCGGCGCACAATTGATTCAGCGCCTGCTGGCCAACGGCGATACCGCCGAAGCCCACATGTTGATGGCCTACACCTGGTCTCAGGTTCCCGATAAGGAGAAGGCTCTGACCGAAGTCAACCAGGCCATCGCATTGAATCCGAATTTGCCCGAGGCATACAGCCTTCGTGGCCGGCTGAGATATCTGGAATCGGATATCAAGGGCGCCGAGGCGTCGTTTCGCCAAGCTCTGGCTCTGGATCCCAATGAATTCGATTCATTGTTATGGCTGGGGATTCTGCTTCGCGAAGAGGGAAGGTTTCCGGAGTCGGAGAAAGATCTGACGCACGCGCTCCAGTTGCAGCCGGGCGAGATGCGCACCCGTTACCAGTATGCCCTCCTGTGCTCTGGTGAAGGCAACGACAAGCGCGCAGCGGAGATGCTCGAGTCCCTCGTCCGCGATCATCCTGAATACACTGAGGCGCATTCCACTCTGGCCACCATTTACTTTCGTCTGGGCCGCGCCGACGATGGCAAGCGTGAAAGACAAATCGCCCGGGACATGAACGCCGCAATTCAGAAGCGGGACCTGGAGAAGGGACGGACGTTGACCAAGTGAAACTGGCATGGGGAATCCTGCTGTCGCTCGCTTCCCTGGCGGCAGGCCAGACTGCGCCTCAATCCTTTGAAGAGTTGAGCCAGTCGGCACAGCAGGCCTATGACGCCCATAGCGACGATGAGGCGGTGCGGCTTTTCTCCCAGGCTGTGGAGTTGAAGCCGGACTGGGCCCAGGGTTGGTGGGCGATCGGGATGATCGAGTACCAGCACGATCGTTATCCGGAGTGCCGCGATGCGCTCACCCGCATGGTGGCGCTGGATGCGTCGGCCGCGCCCGGATTTGCTCTGCTCGGCTTGTGCGAGTTCAATACCAAACAATACGATCTGGCGTTTGATCACCTGAAGAAAGCGCACATGATGGTTCCGGTGAAGAACGCCGGCGGACAGTTGCTCGATATTGCCAACTACCACCTCGCCGTGCTTCTTACGCGGCAGGGAGCATTCGAGCTCGCGCAGGAGATATTTGTGCAGGTTGCGCTCAAAAATCCGAATAACCAGGCGGGAATCTTCGCCTCGGGCGTTGCTTCGCTGCGCATGCCCATCCTGCCCTCCGAAGTCCCTAAAAATCAGATTGAAGTTGTGAGCATGGCCGGGAAGGCCTTCTGGGATCTGATCATCGAGCCTCCCGAGAAGGCTGAAGCGGACTTCAAGGCATTGGTTGCGGCCTATCCGAAGTTTCCTAATGTGCACTATTTTTATGGAGAGTACCTCAGCGCCCATCATCCCGAGGTGAGCGCTCCGGAGTTTCTTGAGGAACTGAAGGTTGATCCTGGCAACGTGCCGGCTCGGGTTCAACTTGCACTTCGTTACATTGCCGAAGGAGATTCGGCCAATGCCCTGAAATATGCGCGCGAAGCGGTTGCGCTCAGTCCCGATTCAGTAGGTTCGCAATTGGCCCTGGGTGAGGCTCTGCGGGCCAGCGGCGACGATAAGAACGCGCTTGCCGCCTACCAGGCTGCGGAGCGGCTTGATCCCGATAGCGTCAAAGTCCGGCTCTATCTTTTGAATGCATACCGGGCCGTTGGCCGGGTGGACGACATGCGGCGCGAGCAGCAGGAGTACGAGCGGCTCAAAAGTGCGGAGCAGAACTGGCCATAGCGCGGAGCCGAACTGGCCCGGGTGTGGTGTCCCAGAGATTCTTGACAAAACCGCCGTTGTCATTCTGAGTGCACGGGGCCCCAAATGTACTTCAATTTGGGGGTGGTAAGCGAAGAATCCGCGGTTGTTCTTTGCGTTCTATCTGACACCAACTTCTGAGGCACCACGTTAGCAAGCTGCGGAAATCTCAACAGAGAAGCCCGAAGTGTCAGGGCACGACTTCAGTCGTGCCGATAACACCCATAAAATAATCGGGGCTTCAGCCCCTGAAAAATGCTTTTGGATGATCTCATTCAGCCAGATGAGGTTTTCCGCAGTCCGCCGCGCCTGCACCCGCGTCAAAATCCCCATCCGCAATTCTCCCCCAATTGCACTGTTCGTCGATCCTGAAACGTATGTCCGAATTCGCACAGGTCCGGCTGATTTTGCACCTGAAAGAGGGCATTCAAGGCCGCTTCAGACCCCGGCATTTAATCTCTGAGGTGCATGTAAAGCGTTGCAAAATATGGATTTACATTCTGTCATTCAAATTGTCTATAGCCGTCTCATACTTTATGTTGACAGGCCTCTTTCGTGCGGTGTATAACGCTTGGGCATTCGAATTAATTCGATTTACCGCACTGGACGGTTTTGGGGTGGTCCTATGTGGAGTCGAGAGCGCGCGAGTGCAGCGTTTCCAAGTGGCAATTGGAAATCGTTTTCCAGGCAGTCCGATTCGAGGCTGGAGCCGAAAAATCGGCTCCGCAAGGAGGCACTAAACGAAATGCAAAATCACCTTTCAGGAGGCACGGGTATGAATACATTCAAACAGCCGACGGCCGTGTCCAAAGGCTGGTTATCGCTATGGCCGGTGCTCGCATTAGTCGCTGCATTAGTTTTTGCGGCGCCCAACGCGAAAGCTCAGTCAAGTAGCGCAACCGTCAATGGAACGGTACTCGATACTTCAGGCGCAGTTGTTCCCGATGCAAGCGTTACGCTTAAGAATCAGGCCAGCGGCGACGAACGCACCGTAATCAGCAACGGCGATGGTTTCTTCAACTTCGCTGCAGTTCCCCCGGCACCTACTCGGTCATCGTATCAAGGCAGGGTTTCAAAAACTGGCAAGCCAAAGACATCAACGTTAACTCCGGCGAGACCCGCGGCGTTGCGGGAATCAAGATGCAAGTCGGCGCCAGGAGCGACACTGTCGTAGTTGAAGCCAGCGACACTCAGATCACACCCACCGATTCTGGCGAAAAGTCGTTCACCATCGGCCAGAACATCATGCAGAACGTGGCCATCATCGGCCAGAACGCTGCCGAGTTCATCAAGATCATGCCCGGCATGGCCATGGGCGCCAGTGCAACCAACCAGAGCTCGTATGCAGCCGCCAACGAGCGCACAGGCAACGGTCCGGTGGGAAGCTTCTCCGCCAACGGCCAGCGCATGGCCGCTCTCGATATCACCTCTGACGGCGCGCATATCGTTGACCCCGGCTGCAACTGCGGCCAGGCTGAAAACACCAACGTCGACATGACCCAGGAAGTGACGGTGCAGACTTCCAACTTCGGCGCCGACAGCGCCAAGGGGCCTGTCACAATCAACGCCGTCGGCAAATCGGGTGGCACCCAGCAGTTCCACGGCGAAGCGTACATGTATGCCCGCTACTATACGCTGAATGCCAACGACTGGTTGGACAACAACTCCGTTCCGCTAGCGTGGCCCGTCCCGATACCAAGTACACTGTATCCCGGGCGTTAACTTCGGCGGCCCGGTGATTATTCCCCAAAACGGGCTTCAACCACAACCACGACAAGCTGTTCTTCTTCTTCGGAATCGAGCTGTACCGGCAGCATGTCGATAACGGCACTCTACCACGCCGTGGTCCCGACCGGCGCCAACGCCCCCGCCACCACCATGAACATGCGCGCCGGGGATTTCACCGATAGCGTTTACCTCAGTAGACTGGCCGGCTACGCGAACAACAACGTACCGAATAACGGCGGACCCAATCTAAACGCATACAACCATGGCACCCTCAATCCGGGCGCCGGCGACCCCACCGGCACGGGCCAGGCTCTGGTCGATGTTTATCCGCTGCCAACGGGTGATCCTATGGCCAACCAGGGCTTCAACTACGTCTCCGCCAACGCGCTTCTCGAACATGAATCAGTATCGCGGACGCCTGGACTACAGCATCAACAACTCCACCAAGCTGTACGTTCAATACAACCACCAGAACGACAATGCTGAAGAGAGCCTCGATACTCTGTGGACAGGCAATGCCCAGAGCTGGGTTATCTCCCACCACTCCGTATCCGTCTCCCATCGGCGAGATTGCTCTGACTCCGAGGTGATTACCGCGAACATGACCAAGGTGTTCACCCCCACACTCACCAACGAAGTCATCTTCAACTGGGTGTATCTGAACCTGCCCAACAATTTCCATGATCCGAGCCAAGGTTGACGCGCGGCACTCTTGGAATCGACTACAGACTTGCTGTTCCCGCACACCGGTATTGACCCGACAAAAATCATCTATCCCCAAATGATGGCTGGGGCGATGGTATCTCCAACCAGCTCAACACAGGATTCGAGCTGGACAGCGGCACCGTGTTCGCCAAGAAAACTCTGCCTTCCCTGGCTGACAACGTATCGAAGGTGTGGAAGACGCATACCGCCAAGTTCGGCTTCTACTGGGAGCGCACCTGGAACTCGCAGCCGGCCATGGCTCGGTGAACGGTTCAGCGACGTTCAGCAACTGGGATGGCAACGAGTCCGGCAACGCATATGCCGATATGCTCCTCGGCCAGATGACGGAGTATTGCGAGACAGAACTTCGACCCGATTCCGGCCTTCCGCTACATCACCAGCCGAGTTCTTTGCCAGGATTCGTGGAAGGTTTCGAGGAAAGTTCACGCTCGATCTCGGCTTGCGTCTCTCTCACCTCGGACCCTGGATCGACCTTACCGGCTATGGTTTCGCGGCTTCTACCCGGCCCTATACTGCTGCGGGCAAGGGTGGCACGACCGCCGGGGCCACGTTCCCGGGCGTCGAATGGCATGCGGCAGAAGTCGTCCACACCGCTTCCGGGGTCGTCGAGCAGGTTCTGTTGCTATAACCCGCGCGTCGGGTTTGCCTAGGACCTGGTCGGAACGGGCAACACTATTGTGCGCGGCGGCTACGGCATCTACCACTACCACGACGAGCAAAACGTGCAGGGCCCTGCTTATAGCATCGTCCGCGGCTCGTTCAGTTCGCCGAGCATTAACTGTTTAGTCCGTCCTTTCCAACCCCACGGGCGGCGCCACCGCCAGCTTGTCGATTCCAAGCGGCGTCACTGACGCTCGATCCGAACGACAGTCAGCAGCCCCAGACCCAGGACTGGAGCTTCAGTGTGGCTCAACGCACTCCCTGGAAGAGCCTCGTCGAAGTCTCCTATGTCGGCAACAGGTCTGACTACCTGAGCAACTACAACAACTGCCATTAACACCATCAACGACCTTCCGGTGGGAGCGCTGTTCTCGGCAACCATTTGCGCTGGTGACTCGATCACCCGTACCAGCAACCCGGCAAGCTGTCGGCGACGTGGCGTGCGGCTGGTTGCCGAACTGCGATCCTTCCGCTACCCAGGTAATTCCAACTGACGGGGCCACGGGCGGCAACTTCACAGAGGTCACTGGCACAGCCAATGTAGTACCTTCAGACACACTCCCGTACTGCACCGTCGATGAGCAAGCACAGGCTGCTCGTCCGTATCAACGCCTACGGTACGATCAAGATCATCAATCACAAGATGTACTCGAACTACAACGCCCTGCAGGTTACGTGGAACAAGCAACAAGGCCACTTGATCTACATGGTCAACTACACCTTCTCCAAGGCGCTCGGTGTCCGCGGTGAAAACGGCGGCACGCCCGGCGATCCCATCAACGTAAGGAATGACTACGGAACCCTGCCCAACGACCGTACCAACATCTTCAATGCTGCGTACGTCTACCAGTTCCCGAGCATCAATAAAGGCAATGCAATCCTGAAGGGGGCTGTGAACGGGTGGCAACTTTCGGGCATTACCCAATACCAGACCGGCGTCGATCTTCAGGCGGCGGTAACCTCCAACTTCGGCTACTCCGCGTATATTCCGGCGGGCACGTCCTACCTGGGATCAGGACCGACAGCAACGGCGATCAAGGCGAGCAACGGGAATACGATCGGTACGAATGACATCACCTTGATGCCGCACCTCACCTGCAATCCGCGCAAGGGCCTGCATGCCAATCAGTTCGTAAACGGATCGTGCTTCTCTCCGTTTGTGACTGTCGGCTCGCAGGGAAACTACATCTTCCCGACCCTTCATGGTCCGGGATTCATCAACAGCGATCTGTCGGCGTTCAAGAACTTCGTCTTCGGCGCCTCCGAGAGCAAGAAGCTGCAGTTCCGGTTCTCCGGCTACAACTTCCTCAACCACCCGGTCCGCTCCTTCAACGGCAATGGCGATCCAAGCCTGACCCTGAACTTCGACCAGAACGGCGCCATCCAGAACGTTGGAGGTGTACCCTTCGGCTACGCCGAATACAAGGTTGGACATCGTATCGTCCAGGGAGAGGCCAAGTTCAGCTTCTAGGAACTCTCTTAACCTGAATCAACTTGAATGGCGGGGCAGCTTTAAGCTGCCCCGCCATTTTCCTTTATGTCAGCGGTTCCCGCCTCGATCAATACAGTGGAGTATTTCTCTCAAAGGTCTGAATGCGCCCGCCTCACCCCTGCGCCGACCCTCGCCGCGTCGTGGAGGAATGCCCTCCTATAATGCGCCATTGATCCCAGCCACTGTGTTTCGCCAGGTCTTCAAAGCCCGCGAAGCCTGCAATGGAGATGTTTGGCCAGCGCTTCAAAGCCCGCGAAGTTTGCAATGGACATGTTTGGCCAGGGCTTCAAAGCCCGCGAAGTTTGCAATGGACATGTTTGGCCAGGGCTTCAAAGCCCGCGAAGTTTGCAATGGACATGTTTGGCCAGGGCTTCAAAGCCCGCGAAGTTTGCAATGGACATGTTTGGCCAGGGCTTCAAAGCCCGCGAAGTTTGCAATGGAGATGTTTGGCCAGGGCTTCAAAGCCCGCGAAGTTTGCAATGGACATGTTTGGCCAGGGCTTCAAAGCCCGCGAAGTTTGCAATGGACATGTTTGGCCAGGGCTTCAAAGCCCGCGAAGCGGGCAATAGACGGTAGCCCCAGGCGCAAGCCTGGGGAATCAGCATATAATTCGCAGCCAAGCCCCCGAAAGGGGGCGAAAGATCATGAACCAAAACCTCTCCGATTGACATTCACCCGAAACCGCGCGCGGCCCGGAACACCATTTTTCAACCAACGGCGAACTGTCGATTTACAAACTGTCTCACTCGAGGGGTGCACCCCAGGAAAATGTCAATAGGGGCGCGGTTTGCGACCTTTGATTTCAAGCGTTTAGCGCCTGTTTACGCTGCAGTTAATTAAATCCCTCCGGCGCACAATCTTAGATAGGAAAGGATAGGTCACGGAATATGAAAAACCGCATTCCCTCAATCACACTCATGGGCCAATCCATAACCGGCGCTTGTGCAACGGGCTGTTTTTTTCTTCAAGGCACACAGAAACTGCAAAACTGTGGACCTCTCCAATTGAATCAACAACTTGGCGCGCCACACACTGTGCAGTTTCACAGTTTGACTGTGAAGCAGTGACGAAAACACCCCAAGTTTCACAGTCTGTCTGTGAAACTTTGCGTGTTTCCTGTCAAACTTTCGCTGTCTTCTGCGAAACTTGTTCCCGATCCGGCCGCCCTCCGGTCAGAAATTCAGGCTGCTATAACATCAGCCCCTCAACTCCCAGGTCAACCTCGTACACGGCTTCATTGGTGGCGAGGATGGTGGTGCCGAGCGGCGAGAAGGCCACCCCGACCAGGTTCGCTCCGGCGAGCGCCAGCGTGGCTTCGCCCTTGCCCGTGATGCGCACCAGGCCGCGGTGCCCGTGCAGGCCTGCGCAGACGTAGACATCTCCATCGCTCGAAATGGCCATGCCCTGCGGCCGGCCGAGCCCTCGATAGAAGACGCGGGTCTCGCCATGGGAATCGATGGCGAAGACCGCCTCGTTCGACGAGAGCGAGGGGCCGGTGACGTAGAGCGTTCCGGCGGCGTCGACCGCAAGATGATAAGCCGATACCGAGGGCTCAAGCGTGGCGTGCACAAAAATCTGGCGGTCGGGATTGATCTTGAAGATGGTGCCGCTGCGGTCGCCGACAAAGAGGTTGCCTTCAGCGTCGAAGGCCGCTCCGGTGGCCACGCCCATGCCTTCAGCGTAGACCGTGAATTCGCCGCTTGAGTCGATGCGGTAGACGTTGCCCTCGGCGCGCGAAGTTACATAAAGGTCGCCGTCAGGTGAAATGGCGAGGCCGGTAGCGTTCAGGATGCCGGTGACCAGGGGCGTGGCACGGCCGTCGGTGCTGATGCGCACAACCGAGACCGGCGTCTGATTGCCGCGCTGCCCGCTGATGGTGGCGTAGATCATGCCTGAGCGGCTCACTGCGGGGCTGGTGACCGGGTGCAGTCCGTCGCTGAGCTGGTGTGCAATGCGAAGCGGCACCTGATTGCCTGCGCCCGCGGGGTTGCGCACCTCAATGAGGCCGGTGGCAGCGTCCTCAGGGACGCGAAAAATAAGCCGCGAGGGACGGCTCATGAGCAGGTGCGCTGTTTCACCGTCAACCAGCACAACCGGCGGACCAAAGTCCCGCGGACCCAGGTTCAAACCGATCAACTCCACCTCGGCAAGCGGCATGGCGGCGGCAGGCGAGACCTTGTCGATGCGCGGAGCCGGGACGGCAGCAAAAGCGGATTGGGAAGAGGTCCTTGGCATTTTTTTCTTTCGGTCCGACGCCTGCGAAAACGAATGTCGACAACAGGCCCTAGTACCAGATGCGCACCAGAGACGATATACCCAAAGCATACAGCCCGGCGGCTACGTCGTCGAAGACGATGCCCCACCCTGCGGGAAGCCTCTCCAATCGACGCACCGGAAACGGCTTGGTGATATCGAAAATGCGAAAAAGAATAAGCGCGATCAGCGCATGAGCCCAGTCGGGCGGGCAAAAGAGCAGGGTAATCCACTGGCCGGCGACCTCGTCGATTACGACGAAGCCGGGATCGGTGCGGCCTGCTTCGCGCTCGGCGATGGTTGCCGCGGGCACACCTACGGCGATGACCACCGCAATGGCTGCGATGAGAGTGGAGAGAAGAGTCTGCCTGGAGGGATGCGCGCCCATAGCAAACGCTGCCCAGACAAGCATAGCGCCCACTGATCCCCAAGTGCCGGGGCCGGGCTTCAGGTAGCCAGCGCCGAAGAAAGTGGCAACCGCGAACGCCCACTTCGTGTGGCGAGCCTTTTGAACGAGTGCGGAGGCGGAGCTCTCAGCTCTCATCCGACTCTCCGCCGCGATTGGCGCCTGGGTTGCCCAGGTCTTCGAGGACTTCAGGATCAAGAATCGGCGAACTAATCTTGTAAACTCCTGAGGCCCACTTGCCGAGGTCGATCTTGCGGCAGCGATCGCTGCAAAAAGGGAAATCCTCGTCTTCAAGGCGCACCAGCATGCCGCAGGTGGGGCAGTGGAGCAGCTTCGCCGATTTCTTTTTGGATGGCATGTCTTTTGTATGTTCTGTTTTTGGATGCTAGGGCCGAGCGCACCCGTACGCCGCGTCAAAGATTATCGTAGCGCGGCAGGGCTCCTGCGGAGTAGCCGGACGTGGGTTCGGGTGTCGTTTGAAACACGCCTGGGCGCTAACATTCGCATTTAAAAAGGGATGGTGTTTGCTTATCGGCGCGAGAGGCCGATGTTTACCCTCTCGATAATCCCTCAGACCCCGGAATCGGCCGTTTGCCGAGGCCGAACTCCTTGAAAATAAGATCAATTCAACATTCCGTAACAATTGATGTAGAGAATAAATCCCGGTAGTCCTATTGCGAGGGAGCAAACGTGAAAAGAACTCTAGCTGTTGTTGCGTGTCTTGTTTTGGCGATGAGTGTGGCCAATGCCCAGAAGCTTACTGCGGCGGGAGCCACTTTCCCCTACCCCATCTATTCCAAGTGGTTCACCGAGTACAGCGCCGCGCATTCGGGCGTTGAAATCAACTATCAATCGATTGGTTCGGGTGGCGGCATCAAGCAGTTCTGCTCGGGCCTGGTAGACTTCGGCGCCTCCGATATGCCAATGACCGATCAACTCATCAAGGATTGCAAAGTAAAGCTGGTGCATATTCCTACTGTGCTTGGCGCGGATGTGCCGACTTTCAACGTGCCGGGCATCACCAATCTCCGCTTCAGCGGTCCGCTGCTATCCGACATCTTTCTCGGTAAGGTGACAATGTGGAACGATCCGGCGATCGCCAAGGACAATCCCGGCGTGAGTCTTCCTGACCTGAAGATCATCGTGGTGCACCGGTCCGACGGTAGCGGCACGACATTTATCTGGACGGACTTTCTCAGCAAGGTCAGCAAATCGTGGGCCGATGGCCCAGGAAAAGGTACCTCGGTCGGTTGGCCGGTAGGCGTTGCCGGTAAGGGCAACGAAGGCGTGGCCGGTCTGGTGCGCCAGGTTCCAGGAACCATCGGATACGTTGAGTTAATCTATGCGCTGCAGAATCATATGAGCTTCGGCGCTGTTCAGAACGCGGCGGGCAACTGGATCACAGCGTCGATTCCCAGCGTGACCGCGGCTGCGGCCGGCATCAATATGCCTGCCGACTATCGCGTTTCCATCACCAACGCTCCCGGAGCGGATGCCTATCCCATCTCGAGCTTCACCTACCTGCTCATCAACCCCCAACTTGCAGATCCGGCAAAAGAGAAAGTCATCCGCGACATGCTGAGCTGGATCGTCAAGGACGGCGAGGGTGAGGTTTCGTCGCTGTCGTATGCGCCGCTTCCTGAGAGCGTGGCGAGCAAGGTTCTCAATACCATCTACGCGCTTCCCCAGTAATGAGAGGCGTTTAGAGAACCGCAGAGGGCCTGGCGAACCTGCTGGGCCCTTTCCGATTTCGCGAAGAAAATTATGCGCCGGTGTGCTCGGATATAAGCCGGTCAAGAAGCGGGATAAGCTGCTCGCCTGTGCGCGGCAGCACGAAATGCCTGCTCGCGGCATCCCAGTCGAGCTTGAAGCTGGTGGAGAGCGCCGAGATCCAGATCTGCCGCACAGGCGTGTTAGGCGTAATAACGAATTTTGCGCCTGCGTCT
Organism: uncultured Acidobacteriaceae bacterium; assembly: GCA_963836635.1. GTDB lineage: Bacteria > Acidobacteriota > Terriglobia > Terriglobales > Acidobacteriaceae > Telmatobacter. The sequence continues at coordinate 28,437 of CAWILB010000052.1, forward strand.
TCAAACAGTACATTCAATGCGCCGGCCTGTTCTTCCACTTCAAAGCCCGCATCTTCCGATTCCTCGCGCTCAATCAAATGCTGCTTGAGGTCCTCGAGCGACGCTTCCGCAACACGTCGAAACTCCTGCTCATCCTGCATGGCCTAAGTTTAGCAAGACCGGCGAAGCGCCAGCGCCGGTGTTTACTCCTCCGGCAATTGACGTGATTTCGCCGGTTTTTCACGGGAATCTTCCCATGCGTTCAACGAAGATAGGCGAAACTACAGCCAGCAACAAACTCTTTTACTCATTCCTGAGACTCGAGGTGAAGAGCAAATGAGCATGCTGCAATTTGGCATCGCGCTGGCGCTGGTGGTGTGCGAAACTCAATGCGCGGCGGCGCAGACGGCGCAATTGCCTGAACCTGCAACGCAACTGGTGCGCGAAGTTGTATACAACGAACTCCACGATCACGACCATCACGGATTTTGGCGGTACTGGATCGAGCGTCGTACAGCTAGCGGAACTGCAACCGAAGAACAGGTGGAGACGGCTGACGGGCCCGTGACCTGGGAGACCGGAGGCAATGGGCGGCCACTGAGCGGGAATGCGCGCGAAGAAGCACAGGAGCGCCTCGATCGGCTGCTCACATCGCCGCAGGAGCAGCAGCGGCACTCGCGCGATTACTGCAAGGACGAAGAGCGCATCGGGCGCATTGTGGCCATGCTGCCGGATGCATTTCTGTACCAATACGACAGCGAAGAAAACGGCTTCTATCGGTTGCGGTTTTATCCCAACCCGAACTACCCCTTGCGCTCGATTGAAGCGCGCATCTTTCACTCCATGAGCGGGGAACTCACGATGGACGCGCGTTTCAAGCGACTCGCGGGCCTTGAAGGACACATCGATCAGAATGTCGACTTCGGATTCGGAATTCTGGGACGGATCTACAAAGGTGGATGGTTCAAACTCGATCGGGTGCGCGTGAGCGCGACGGATTGGAAGACGGACAAGCTCGAGATGCACTTGAACGTTCGTGCGCTGCTGATGACAAGTTTTGCGCGTGAGACTAGCGAAACACGCGGCGGATTCGAGGCGGTGCCCGCCGGCATGAGCGTGGCGCAGGGGATTACGATGCTTGAGAGTAATGAAGCGGCGTCGAATTCAAAAGCGATGCGCTCCTCGCTGGCGATGAGTCGGTAGCGGGCTCGGCGGGTTGAAGCGAATCCTGAGCGTGTCCAGATTCCGGACACCAATCTGACCGGAAAGATTAAAGATTCTCGTACGAGCGCCGATGGATAAGCAGCAGGAGGCGCCGCCATGGAGATCGCACCGATTCCCGGAATCCGCGCCATTGCAGCGAACAGGACGCCGCGGCCTGACTCCGATCTCTCCCCTGCCTTCGATATCGATGCTCTCAGCAAGATGGGCGACGGTGCTGCCGGCATACGCGCAAGCAAAGCTGCCGGCGCCGAAGAAGATGACGACGACTTCGATCTGGTTGACGAGAATGAGAACGAGGCTGCACAGAATTCGTCGGGTGTGAATTATTTCGCGTGACCCCGGGCCGCACCAGGCGCCGTAAACATCGCTGACTCTGACGGCATCGCTATTTGCGCTGCATTTCTACAGCGACCTTTTGAACAGCGGCGTCGCGATGAGCAGTGTGCCGATGCCGAAGACCATAAGAAAGAGGAGGTCATATTCGATGGCGACCCAGCCGCCGTTCTTGAGCATAACCGCCTTGAAGCCATGGATCACATAGGTGAAAGGATCGATCACGCCAATGGCCTGCATCCACCTGGGGAAGGACGAAGTAGGATACATGGCGCCCGAGGGATATAAGAGGAGGACATTGAGGATGCCAAACATTGCGCGCGGCACCAACGGATCGTCGACACGGACCATGAGCAGGAACATCATGCCGTTAAAGGCGATGGATCCTGCGACGATAAGGCACAACATCTGCAACATGATCATGGGATGAAAGACAATGCCCAGCCCGGAGATGAGCGACCCGATCACGGTAAGGCAGACCCCGCTCAACACCGCCTTGATGGCACCGGCGATGTTGAGGCCGAAGACGAGCTCAAACTTGGTGATGGGCGTGACCAGATAGCCCTCGTGCACGCCGCGCGCTTTGTCGTCGATGTACAGCATACCGCCGCCAATCATCACCGAGATATACATCGCGAGCGCCACCGTCATCGGCAGAAGATACTTCAGATAATTCACATACGGGTAAAGCTCGACGACTTCGAGTGCGATGGTCTTTGCCAGCCTGTCCTGAATCTGCGGCGCGTTCATGGCGTCCACGAGCGACTGCATTTCTCCTTCAAGCGCCGATGACGTGAACAAATCGGAGTTGTCAACAACGAAACCGAGCTTGGGCGCATCCTGCGCATAGACGCGCCGTGAATATTGCGCGGGAATGATGACCGCGGCGTCGATTTTGCCGGTGCGCACGTCTTCACGCGCCTGCACCTCGTCGGTGTAGTTGGTGGTGGAGAAGGTTTTGATGTTGGCAGCGACGGCGTCGAAGGCCTCGCGCACTCTAACGGCCTGCGGCCCGTGGTCGTAGTCCACCACAGCCACATGCGTGCCCACAATCTTGCCCCCGAACGCGTTTCCGATGATGATCAGCTGCAGAATGGGCATCATCAGCGACATGATCATCAGCATGGGCGAGCGGAAGAACTTCCGCATCTCGCGCTCCACAATGGCCATCATTCTGTTCATGGCTGGGCCCCCGGCCGCGGCGGCATGCTGAACACGGCCTTGACTTGCTCGTCGCGTAACTGTCGCCCGGTGTAGTGAATAAAAACGTCGTCGAGCGTGGTGTTTTGCACGCTGAGCGAGGTGAGCGTCTCGCCCAGGCTCGTGGCCAGGCCTACAATCTCCATGGTGGTTTTCGATCCCGACTGTGTGATGACGCGGTAGAATCCCGAGCCTTCGGGATTCACGGCGGTCACGCCTTCCATCTTTTCCAGCCGTCCTCGCCACTCTTCGTCCTCGCGGTCGAAGTGCACTTCAACCACGTTGGCGCCGGCCACACTTTTCTTCAGCTCCGCCGGCGTGCCCATCGCCACCAGCGTACCGTGATCCACAATGGCAATGCGGTCGCATAGCTTGTCCGCCTCGTCCATGTAATGCGTGGTGATGAGCATGGTGAGGTTGCGCGTGCTCTTGAGGTTGTTCAGCATCTCCCACACCGCTATGCGGGAGACGGGGTCGAGGCCGGTGGTGGGCTCGTCGAGAAAGAAGATGCGCGGGTTATGCACCAGGCCGCGCGCGATTTCAAGGCGGCGCCGCATACCGCCTGAAAGTGTCTTGGTCTGCGCTCCGCGCCACTTGGTCAGATCCACGGCTTCAAGCACCGCCTCGATGTTCTTCTTGCGCTGCTCGCGGGGCACGCTGTAGAGCTTGGCGTAAATAGACAGGTTCTCTTCGACCGACAGATCCTGGTCGCTGGTGAGTGCCTGGGGAATGACGCCGATGGCGCGTCGCACGTCATCGGGATTCTTGCTTACGTCATACCCGCCGACCAGGGCCTTGCCCGAAGTGACCGGGATGAGCGTGGTCATCATGCGAATGAGGGTGCTCTTGCCGGCGCCGTTTGGTCCGAGCAGGCCGAAGATCTCGCCTTCGGCAACCGCGAAGTTCACGCCCTTTACGGCCTCGAATGTTCCGTAGCGTTTGACAATGTTTTCAACGGCGATGGCGGTTGGCCGCGTCACCGCGGCGTTAGTAGTCGAGCTCATTTATTCACCAGTTTCGCTCTGGGGACGTAAACCTCGGCGGTCATGCCGGGCACAAATTTTTCTTCCGGGTTAGGAATGAGCAGCTTGATCTGAATGGTCTTGATGTCGCGCTTCATGCTGTTCACGTCGCGTTGCGTGGCAAAATCGCCCATGGCGAGCTTGGCGATCACCTTGCCTTGCATGGTGTCTCCGCTGGGCATCACCACTCGCAAACTGTCGCCGAGCTGAACGGCGTCGGCCTGTGTCTCGGGCAGCGGCGCGTAAACCCAGGTCTGCGTCAGGTCCATGATTGAAACGATGGGCGCGCCTTCCGTAACCACTTCGCCTTGGCGAGCGGCCCACACGTTAATCATGCCGTCGATGGGCGCGATGACGTGCGCATAGCTCTCTTCAACGCGCGCCTGCTGAGCCAGCGCCCTGGCGTTGGCTGCCTCGGCGCGGGTCTGGTCCACCGTCTGCGCTGAGACCGCAGTCAGCAATTCATGCGCTCGCGCCTGCTTCAGTTGCGCCTGTGCCGCGGCAAGATTGTCGCGGGCCGCATCCACAGCGGCTTGTGTCGCACTCAATGCTGTGGCCTGTTCGTCGCGCGCCTGCTCGCTCATAATGCCTTGCTGGGCCAAGCGCGACAGTGCGGCGTGGTGTCGGCCTTCTGGTGATCGTAATTCGCCTGCGCTTGCTCCAGTTGCGCCTGCGCGGCACGCACCTGCGCCTCGGCGCTCAGCGTGGCGCTGTCGGTTTCGCCGCGGTTCTCACGTACGGTGTCCACCGCTCCGCCCAGTTTCGATTGCTCGCTCGCGGCCGTGGCCTCGGCAGCGTTCAGCGCGGCCTGCAGGTCATTGCTCTCGATGGTGGCGATCAACTGGCCGGCCTTAACTGTTTCGCCTTCCTGAACAGTAAGCGTTTGAATGCGACCGGGAATCTTGGAGCTCACCACAACCTCGTTGGCGTCGACGGTGCCGATTAGTTGCAGGTCGCTACTGTGGCGGGTGGTGGCCAGATACCAGATCAGCGACCCCACCGTAAGCAGCCCGAGAATAAGAAAGACTCGATTGCGTGCGTTCACTTCGTCCTCACTTCAAATCGATTCAGCATTGGTCCGCTTTAGGCATGGGCGTGCGGGCGAGAACCCGTTCTGCCACACGCGCGCCATGCCGGCGATCAGAAAAAACTGTTTGCCCCAGATACTCGATGGCAGCCTTGCGCCGCACCCTTAATGCTTTGGGCTCCAGGGGATCGCTGCCGATTAACAGGCCCATCACCGGGCCGGAAAGAAAATAAAACACATTCGCGCCCAGCGCGGCATACATCATTTGCCACTCGTCCACGCGAATCAATTCACCGCTACGCATGCCCTCCGCGAGCAAATGCTTTCACCGCGAACATCATCGGGCGGAAGACTTTTTCGACGAGAGGGTCGAGCGCGCTTGCCTCGCCCTGGCGCAGCCGCATCATGTCCTGCTGCATCAGGCTCTGAAAAGTGCGCTGCGAGTGGATGCGGTCAAAGTGATTCAGCACGAAATTGACCAGGCGTTCGCCGGCCGAGCGCTCGCCCGACATGGATGCCATGCTGCTGGCAACTACCTGCTCGGCGACACTCTCAATTGCGGCGGCGTAGAGCGCCTCTTTGCCCTGGAAGTAATAGTAGAGAAGGGCTTTATTCACGCCGGCGGCTTCGGCAATCTGCTCAGTGCGCGCTCCGGCCAGGCCGTTTTCGCTGAATTCAACGATCGCGGCTTCAAGAATGCGCGCGCGGGACTGGTCGGCGCGGTCGGCTTGAGTTCGTGATGGAGCGGCCAGGGGTCATGTTTTTAACTAACCGGTTAGTAAACTACTCTTACTATAACGCGGAATGGGCGGGCAAAGTTTCAGGAAATTTGAATTTGTGAGTGAAAAAAGTGGGACGAACTCGTCGTCTTGTTGCATCGCACCTAGATCTGCGTCTGTCGAGATTGCCAAAGTCGCTTCTTGTTGCGCTCCCGCCTGAGCACAACCACGACAACGACGACTACTCCAGCGCCGATTCCACAAAAGAAAGACGCGAGCCCTCCGATGACCGTGGTTGTGATGGCTTCGCCGACGCCGGAGCCGACTGCCACCACTACCTCGGGGCCCTTCGAGTTTTCACCGTAGTCGCACGCGAAGGCGTACCTTCCACCTTGTTGGATTGGAAACTCGAGAACCGAATGTCCGGACCGTCCATTGACTGAATACGTGGTGTTCATGCTTGCTTTTTTGATCGGAACTGCCAAGCCGCTCTGAACGGAAGTCACACGACATTCCAACCCAGCAATCGACTGAGTGGTGGAATAGATCTTGCCATCTACCATCGATTGTTCTTCGAGAAACACGGAATATCGCCCCCGCTGCAGGTTCAATTCCGTCTTGCCTGGAACCACAATCTGGGTCAGGGAATCTGTGACGTGCATGAGCCCGTGGAGTAACGTGTAGCCGAAGAACCCACCTCCTATGAGGAAGAAAGGCACTCCCCAAAGGCAGTGCCACAAGCTTGGCCGTATTCTAACTGTCTGATTCATACTCGCCTCTGCGGTTTTTCCTATGAATTCATAACCATCAACTTCCTGATTGGCTCGTCATCGGCGCAGTCGCGCTACCCAGTGCTCTGGCCTTCAGGCGTGCTTCGCCCGCTCGCGCTCTCCGATCATCTGGATGGCGCGCAGAGAACTGAGCGCCGCGCCCTCTTGCCAGCCGAGGATGTGGCTGGTGTGGTCGCCGACAAAGTAGATAGGGCCGTCGGGCACGATGAGTGTCTCGTAAGCCGGGGAGCCTGTGTTGGTGTAGGCATTGTCTCCCGGCACGTAGTCGTTGACCCATGAGCCCTCGTTGAAGGGAACCATCCCCCAGTTCACATAGACGGGTTTCTCGAGTTCCTTGCCGTGGCCCGGATGAAGCTTCTCAACCGACGCGCGCGACGCATCGAATTTCTTCTGCAGGGTGAGTTTCTCAAACGCGGGGTCGGAGTCGAATCCGTACCCGCTCACCAATACGCCGCGCTCGCTGAACATGCCGCCCGAGGGCAGCCAGATTGGGCTCGGGCCGTTTCTTACGAACTCAAGCCCGCCGTAGATGTTGTAGTCCTGCTCCCAGAAGCGACGGCTCTCCCAAGCAATTTTGTATGCGTGCGCATAGGTGCACTGCTCGATGATGCTTTTCACCGGCGCGCTGAAGTCGTTGGGAATCTTCTTGAGAATCTGCAACGGCATTCCGCAAAGGCAGTAGTCGGCGTCAATCGTCTTCCGCACGCCGCCTTCGCTGTACGCTACGCGCGCGCCCGATGCTGTCTTGCGAATCTCTCTGACCTCCGCGCCATACTGCACGGTCGAGCCGAGCTGTTTGGCAAAGGCGTAGGCGATGCGATCCATCCCGCCCACCGGCTGGAACATGGTGGCCTGCATGTCGAACGCCTCTTCGAACAGGATCGCGTCCCAGAAATTCTCATCGAGCAAGGTGTCCATGTCGATGGGGCTCGAGAACGTGCCCACGTCATTGCCCGCGCCAGCCTTGATTTTGAATCCCGCCCGGTCTGAGCCCGCGTACTTGCCGGCGTCGTCGAGCGGCCCATACATGCGCAGAAAGCTCATCATGCGGTCGCGGTCTTCGGCCGTAAGTTCTTCGTTGAGCGCGCCCTTGGCGATGCACTTCGAAAGCAGCTCGCTCACATGGCCGCGGGTGTCGTTCACTGCCTGCCGCTGCACCACTGCTTTGCCGCCGTTGGCCGCGTCGTTCTGTAACATCGAGGAGCGACTCGAGTTGACCTCGACCTCCATCGCGACGCCGAACTTTCGGCAGTAGCCCAGCATGGTGGTGTGTATCGACGGCAGGCGCGCGGGACCGAAGTTCTGGTAATGGCCGGGTTGCCAGTTGCAATGCTGTACAGATCCGTCAAGAAACGTGACGTCGTCGCCCGGCCGAACGGTCCAACTGCGACCACCGGGTCGATGCCGCGCTTCGAGCACCGTGCAGTCGAAACCGAGAGCCCTCATCTCGTACGCGGCGACAAGTCCCGCAATACCCGCACCCAGAATTACGACTCTTATGCCTTTGCCGGAGCCGGGAGCAACCGCAAGCGCGGGCGAGGGCAGCGCGCGCGCTGGCATCAAACCCAGGCCCTGCATGGCGACGAATGCGGCACTGAAGCCGCCTGCCTGACCCACACGCGCAAGAAACTCCCGCCTCGAGACTCCCATCGACGATCTTCCCTCCGTCAGGTGCCGAAGTTGTGCAGCTTGTATTCAGCATTATCGGCGAAGGGGCGTAAAGTTGGCGCGAGAATCTTTGCCACAATGCGACTGGTTGTCGCCCACCCGGTCCCACCGCCTACAATGAAAGCTGGATCAAACCACGAGGGAACCCTTTATGCCGCTCTCAGGAGAAGCCATTCGCCTTATGAATTACATTGACGACGTTGCCGTTACGCTGCGCCGCGTGCTGGCCGCCGTCCCGTTGCTCTCCGATGAAGAGCGGGCCCGCGTCGCCGAGCATCTTTCGCAGGCGCAGCCCAACAGCGCCGACGTGGCCAAAGCCCTCACCGAGAGCGCCGCTCATTGACGCGCTCCGCGCATTAACTCTTTGGACGAGAGCAGAGGCGGCTCTATCGAAAGATACGCCTTGGAAAGCAGCCCGACAGTTGCGATCATTGGAGCCGGCCCGTTGGGCCGCTCGCTGGCATTGCGCGCCGCGCGCGCCGGTTTTCGTGTGCTGCTCGAGGACGTGATGCCGTCAACGCTCCACCACGCGCAGGAGTTCATCCGGCGGGAGCTAGGCGCCGAGGCATTGCCGTCCGTGATGTTTGTTACCAGCGTGGAAGACGCAGTGCGCACTGCGGACCTTGTGATCGACTGCGTGCCTGACGAGCTGGAATCGAAGCTCGAGATCCTGTGGCTGCTCGACCGCATGGCCCCGCCGCATACCGTCTTTGCCACGCCCACCGCGCGGCTCTCCATCGCCGATCTGGCATCCTGCACCTACCGCCCTGAAAAGTGCATCGCTATCGCTGCCGAGCCACAGGCGCTGGCGCATCTCGAGCCGGGGGCGGCTATCCATTTAAGAATTTGTTCGGCGACGGCGACGGAATCCATAGCGCTGGTGCGCGGCTTCTGGCAGCGCCTCGGATTCGCAACGGAAGAGCTAAGCACTGAACTCTAAATTCGGACCCTACTCCCGCCCGTCCATCACTCGCTCGTAGAACTTTACATACTGCGGCACAACCAGCGAGGAGCAGAAGCGTTTCTGCGCGGTCTTGCGGCCGGCCTCGCGCATGGCGTTGAGCTGCGCTGGATCGCGTAGCAGGGCCAGGGCTCCCTGCGCCATTCCGTCGACGTCTCCCACCTCGTAGAGCAGGCCGGTTTCGCCGTCGTCCACCAACTCGGGTACACCGCCCACGCGCGTTGCAATCGAGGGCACCTTGCACGCCATGGCTTCAAGCGCGGCCAGGCCGAAGGACTCAAGCTGGCTGGGCATCAGCATCAAATCGGCCAGGGGCAGAAGCTCATTCACACGCTCCTGCTTGCCGAGGAAGTGCACGCTGCATTGAATGCCGAGATCGTGGGCCAGCCACTCGGCGGCCGAGCGGTCGGGCCCGTCGCCCGCAAGCACAAGCTGTGCGGGCATCTCGCGCGCCACTCCGGCAAACACCTTCACCGCATCCAGCACGCGCTTCACGGGCCTGAAGTTCGAAAGGTGCATCAGCAGGGCCTCGCCGCGCGGCGCGTAGCGCTTGCGTGCCTCGCGGCGCCGGTCTTCGTCTTTGAAGGGCGCATACACATCGCAGTTCACAAAGTTCGTAATGGTCTCAATGTGCCGCGTGATCTTGAAGTCTTCGAGGGTCTTTTTCTTCAGGTAGTCAGAGATGCTGGTGACGCCGTCGCTCTGCTGGATGGCGTGGCGGGTGATGGGCAGGTAGCTGCGGTCGAGGCCCACCAGCGTGATATCGGTACCGTGCAGAGTGGTGACAAAAGGCAGGCGGCGTCCCTGCTCGGCGAGCATCTGGCGGGCCAGCAGCGCGCTCACCGAGTGAGGAATCGCGTAGTGCACGTGCAGCAGGTCGAGATTGTAGAGCAGGGCTGCCTCGGCCATGCGCGAGGCCAGCGCCAGGTCGTAGGGAGGAAACTCGAATAGCGGGTAACTTGAGACCGGGACCTCGTGATAAAAGATGCCCTCGTCGCGCCCGGTAAGGCGGAAGGGCTGCGAGTAGCTGATGAAGTGGACTTCGTGGCCGAGCGCGGCCAGCTCAATGCCCAGTTCGGTTGCAACCACTCCCGAGCCGCCGTAAGTCGGATAGCATGTGATGCCGATTTTCATGCATTGTTCCCTCAGAATTGCGTCGCGGCTTACGCCGCGGAGAAGATCCTATCCCCGCCCCAGTCGCCGGTTGCGCAGCCACTTGGCCACGCCAAGGGCCAGCAGCATGCTCCCAAATGGAAGACACCCCAACACCAGAATAAGTGCAAACCAGCCTGTGTTGGTGCTGGCGCCGGTGCGGGAGAAGCCGCCGAAGAGCGTCTCGAGCAGAACCCCGGCTAAAACACCGGTGCCCACGATGGCGCCGCCCCATTGCAATAGTTGCCTCGTTCCGTCGTCGGGCATCGGGTTGGGATCGGACTGAATCGAGGAGTTCATGGCATCTGCAAAAGTTCGACGGTGAATCTGCGTTTTTCAATCCCACCCGAGCCGCAAAGACAGAGACGCGGCGAGGATGGGGCACCCATTGCCTATCCTTGCGCCAGACGCAGCATTACGTAGGTTATGACGCCGGTGACGGAGACGTAGAGCCACAATGGAAATGTCCATCGCGCCACTTTGCGGTGCTGCGGAATGCGGCCCGAGAGCGAGAAGAAGAAAGTGACCAGCACCAGTGGCAGCGCCACTACGGCCAGGACGATGTGGCTCGCCAGCAGCGGCAGATAGACCATGCGGCCGGCAGCGTGAAGCGGATAACGCACGTCGCCGTGCAACGCGTGGTGAAGGATGTAGCTGACCAGAAACAGCGTTGAGAAACCAAACGCCGTGATCATTGCGGCGCGGTGCTGCTTGATGCGTTTGGAGCGGATGAACGTATAGCCGACCAGCAGGGAGATTGCGGCGCAGCCGTTCAGGATGGCGTTGAGCGCCGGCAGAAATGCGTACTCGGTGCTCGAGGCCGAGGCGGGATGTATGTAGATAAGCCAGAAGAGAAACAGCGTGGCCGCCGCGCTGATGGCGAGAATGGCCGCAATGGCGCGGCCCGTGCCCGACCTTGGCTTCGATGTAGTGGATGCAATGGTCATTTCAGTTCTAATGCTTTCCAATCGCGCAGATCATGAGCGCCGTAAACAGGAGCGGCAGATAAAGCACGCTTACTTTGAGCAGATCGCGGGCCAGCATGCGGCTTTCCTCCTGGCTGCGCGCTTTAAGGATGCGGGCAAAGCGAAGGGTATAGCCGAGATACACAAGCCCCAGCACGATGGCGGTGATTGCGTATGCAGTGCTCGCCATTCCCAGCCGCCACGGCACCAGGCTGACCGGGATCATAAGGATGGCGTAGAAGACGGCTTCGACCACGGTCGACCAGCCATCGGGTTGCACTACCGGCAACATGCGGATGCCGGCGCGCGCATAATCGTCGCGGTACAGCCACGCGATCGACATGAAATGCGGGAACTGCCATACAAAGAGAATTCCGAACAGCGCGACTGCGTGCCAGTCTATCTGCGGGCGCGCCGCGGTCCAGCCCAGCAGCGGGCCCATGGCGCCGGGAAATGCGCCAATAAACGTGGCCAGTGAGGTGACGCGCTTGAGCGGCGTGTAAATGGCGACGTAAGTGAAGGCCGTCAGCAGCGCCAGCGAAACCGTGAGCAGGTTGGTGTAGATCAGCAACCAGTAAGCGCCCAGTGCGATGGCTCCCATGCCGGCGGCCAGGCCAACCCAGAGCGGAAATCTGCCGGACGCGAGCGGACGGTCCGCGGTGCGAATCATCTTTGCATCGGTGGTGCGCTCCAGTACCTGGTTTAGAGCTCCCGCGCCGGCCGAAACCAGCCCGATGCCGATCAGCGTATCGATAAGCCCGCGCTGCATGCTTGAAACGCCCGAGGCCAGCGAGCCGAGATAGAATCCGCCCCACCCGGTAACGAGCACCAGCCCCACGACCTTTACCTTGAAGAGCTCGCGCAGGTCGTGAATGAAGGTTGCCGTGGCTCCTGCGCGCGGTGCGTGGAGCGTGTGCGTATGGACGTCGTGCGAGTGCGCGATCGGACTCACATCTGCCGAAGTTGCGTTTTGTGAGGCGGGAGTCATCGGGAACGGGGTTGATCACGTAAACAGGAAGAAACCGAGGCGCGCGGATCGCCTCTCTCGATCATATCAAGTGCGTTCTCGCGCGCAGAGAGTTGACGCCATCTAAGCGGCCATTTCCGCATTGCGCAGCGTAAACAGTGAGATTTCAGGCGGGCATTGAAAGCGGAAGGGAACTCCAACCGTTCCCAGGCCGCGATTGACGTAGAGCTGCAACCGGTTGAAACGGAACCAGCCCTCTACGTATTTCTTGCCGCACTCAGGTAGATAGGTGGCGCCGATGAACGGCAGCCGCACCTGGCCGCCGTGGGTGTGTCCGCACAGCATCAGCGATACAAACTGCCCTTCCGGCTTTCGGACCACATTATCGACCCAGTCGGGCGCGTGGCACAGCAGCACAATCGGCTCATTGGCAATGCCGTGAATTCGTGGCGGAATAGTCGCGCGTATATTGGGCCGGCCTTCACACGGATCGTTGACGCCTGAAAGCCAGATCCTGCCACCCTGCCGCTCGAGCGCAACGCACGAGTTTACAAGCACCGGCGTCCCGTTATCAAGCAGCGCGGCGGTCACCTCCTCCTGGCTCACCGTGACGTCGTGATTACCCAGGACCGCGTATCGCTGCGGACACTTGAGGTTGCGAAGAATGTTGGCACACTGCCAGGCCGAGCCAACGGCAAATTTGTGGGGCGCAATGCCGTTGGTGATGTAATCGCCGGTGAGAAAAACGTAGTCCGGATTCAGATCGTTGACAAGTTTGATTGCGTGCTTGAGGAAGAGCGGCTCGGTGTACTCGTCCATGTGAATGTCGCTGAGCTGCGCGATGCGCACACCTTCAAATGCCGAGGGAAGCCCGGGAATTCGAACTTCGTGGCGCGTAACGCTGATGAGATGGCGTTCGATTTCGCCGGAGTAGACCGCAAGTCCCGCAGCGGCAACCAGGCTGCCTTTCAGGAATCTACGCCGCGTGATATGCCGCTTTGAGATGGTTTGCGAAACCGCCATTCTTTTATGGTAATTGAGGCGTTTGCAAGAGACGAGTTGGCGGGAGTTGCTACTCGACTCACAAGTTGAAGCGGCACGACATTGCAGTTGGGGAAAAAAGCCCGCAGGTGAGGGGCTTGGTAATAGGCACGAGCTTGAGTTCCACCGTCACCGTGACTTTGGCTGATGAGTCGCCTCAGGAAACCACGGCGCGGGCTGCGAAGCGGCAAGGCCCTCCTCGACGAACCCCTTGAGCATGGTGACCATGTCCTGCGCCCAGAACAACTGTTCTGAGGGATCTGTAAAAAAATCGTCGCTCAGGTTGCGATAGACCACAACTCCGGTCTGAAAGGTGTCCTGCGAATAGGGAAACTGGTAAATTGCAGGATTGACTTTGCATCCGGCTGTTTCTGCGCCGCCCAGGGTCAGCTGGAATGCCTTTCTGAAGGCATCGAATCCCGCCAACCCGGTTTTGCTGCAGAAATCGTCGAACGCTTTTCGTGGTACGCACAGGTGCATATTCGCCTGGCGCACCTTAAGCTCGACGACCAGAAAAACAACCCGCACTCTGGCGGGCACGGAGTGAAGTTCGGGGAAAGAGATCCTGTAGATGCAGCAAAAATCTCCCCGCCGGTGACCGACTTCGATTTGTATTATTTCCTGGCGCGTTTTGTCCCACTGCGACTTCTTGATGGCGTCGATGTCGGGGCTCCAGGTGAGCGAACATTCGATGGTTTCAGGCACGAGACGCAGAAGCAGATACGAGGTCTTTCGTCGAATAGCCTCTGGGCCGCGGTTTGAAAACGCCAGCAGCAGAATGACCAGAAGCAAGGGAAGCAACGAGCCCACAAGTTGCATCGAGACGGAGAACCAGTCCTGGTGCCGCGGGTTTGTGAGGGCAATCATGGCAATTGCCAGATCCGCCGTCAGCGCGGCCAGCACGATGAGAAAGATCAGCAGTTTGAGCCAGGTGGGAACTGAGATCGATCGGATGCCCCCAAAGGTATCAAGTGCCATGAATTGAGCCTCGCTGAGCCCATGGAATCATATTCAAGTGATCGCCGTCATGCTTTTTTTGCTGAATTCTTGACAAGGCATGCGCCGATCCGCCTCTTCGGCTCGCCCTAGTACTTGATGGCTGAGTGAGAGATGGGAATGGATACTAACTCTATCCTTTACCATTTTCTTGGTGTTGGTCCTCCGCTTGGCCCAGCGGATCGTTGTCGCGGTCTGTAACTTCGGCCAGCGCAGCCAGACGCTCGGCAATCTGAGCGCTCCACGCGCCGGCGGGTGCGCGCCAGCTCCAGTTGCCGGCCGGCACTGACGGCGTATTCATGCGCGCCCCAGAGCCGAGCTCGAGCAGGTCCTGTGCAGGAATCACCACGAGTTGCGCCACGCTTGCCTGCGCGGCGCGAATAAGCGCCCACACCGGCTGCTCACCGACCGTCCCAACGTAGGCTTCGACCGCGGCGCGTTCCTTCTCGTTCGCTGTCTGCCACCAGCCGCGGGTTGTGTCGTTATCGTGCGTGCCAGTGTAGGCGACGGTGTCGAGCGTATAGCGGTGCGGCAGGTGCGGATGGGCTCCCTTGTCGCCGAACCCGAACTGCATCACTTTCATCCCCGGCATCCCGGTAGCGTGGCGCAGCACTTCCACCTCCGGCGTAATCATGCCCAGGTCTTCAGCCACCAAAGGCAGGGCCCCAAGCGCTCCTTCGAGCGCCTTGAACAGCTCAACGCCCGGGCCTTTCATCCACTCACCTTTCACCGCGGTCTCTTCTTCGGCGGGAATCGCCCAGTAGGCCTCGAATCCGCGAAAGTGGTCGAGTCGCATAATATCGTAGAGCTCCGTTGCGCGGCGGATGCGATCGATCCACCAGTCGAAGCCTCGCTCCTTCAGCACGTCCCACTTGTAAAGCGGATTACCCCAGCGCTGACCCGTCATGGAAAAATAGTCAGGCGGCACTCCGGCAACGCGCACCGGGCTCAACTGCTCGTCGAGTTCGAACAGCTCGGGATGCACCCAAACGTCGGCCGAGTCCATATTCACGAAGATCGCAATGTCGCCCAGGATCCTGATGCCAACGAGCTCGGCTGCTTGCCGCAGCGCATCCCATTGGAGCGAGAACGCAAACTGCAGCACCTGTTCCTCCACCAGCTCGCGACCGTGCGCGGCGCCAAACTGTTGCAGGGCCTGCGGGTCGCGGCGCTTGAGCGGCTCAGGCCACGCTGTCCACGCGCCGGTCTTGAATTCGCGGCGCAGCACCGCATAATACGCATAGTCGTTGAGCCACGCCGCCTCGTCTCGGCAGAACTCTTCGAATTGCTCCCACTGCTCTTCGGTCTTGGGGTCGTCGAGCGCGCGATCGATAAAACTGCGCGCTGCTTCGTAGAGCAACGGCAGCTTTACTGATTCGGCAGCGTCAAAGTTCACTGCGCCGGGTTGGTCGGCGAGCGCGCTCACTTGTTGGTCGCCGATCCATCCCCGTTCGCGCAGAACTTCAAGGCTGATGAGATAGGGATTGCCGGCAAATGCCGATGAAGCCGCATAGGGCGAGTTGCCGTAGCCGGTTGGACTGAGCGGTAGAACCTGCCACAAATGCTGCTTGCCCGCGGCCAGAAAGCGCAGAAACTCGTGCGCGGCCGGGCCCAGGTCGCCGATAGGACCGCGGGATGGCAGGGAACTGATGTGAAGTAGAACTCCGGCTGAGCGCTCGAATTCCATCGTGACCTCGTCGTCAGGCGAGCGTGCAATTCACTGCGCCCTCTAGAGCCACTATAATCCGTGTGTTCGGCTGTTCGGGGCCGTCGACAATCTCAAATAAGGTTCAGGTGAATCCTTTGAATAAGCTTGAAAGCCGCCTTCTTGCTCTTGGAATGGTATCGCTATCAATTTTCGGCGCTGCAATGCCCATTCGCGCCGCATCAATCCCAGTGCCGGCGCCGGTTGTGCTCGACTCCGGCTGGCAGTTGCAGGACGTTACCAAGGCGCCTGAGGCCGCCACCCAGATTGCTTCGGCCGCCTACAAGCCGAACGGCTGGTACACGGCCGCGGTGCCCGGCACGGTTCTCACCACTCTGGTGAACAATCGCGTCTATCCTGAGCCGCTTTACGGTGAGAACGACCGCCCCGAGGTAATTCCCGAGTCGCTCGTCCATACGTCGTACTGGTATCGCACCGTTGTGCAGATTCCGCGCGACTACAAGAACCGCCATGTTTGGCTCAACTTTGACGGCATCAACTACTCGGCCGCCGTCTGGGTGAATGGTACCCAGGTGGGCTCGATCAAGGGCGCATTTATCCGCGGCAACTTCGACATCTCGCCGCTGGTGCAGCCGGGGAAGAAGGCCGTGATTGCCGTGCTTATCACTCCGCAGCCGAACCCCGGCGTTCCGCATGAGCACACCATCCGTGACGGCATCGGCGGCAATGGAGGCATCAGCGCCATTGACGGACCTACATTCCTGTGCACCCTCGGCTGGGATTGGCTTCCGGCTATGCGCGATCGCGACTCGGGCATCTGGCAAAAGGTCTATCTTTCGGCTTCAGGCCCGGTCCTCATCAAAGACCCGCTGGTGACCACCGATCTGCCGCTGCCTAAGACCGACTCCTCTGACGTTGCCGTTCAGGCCACCGTTGAAAACATCACCGACCAGCCGGTGAAGGGCGTGCTGCAGGGCACGATAGAAGACATCAAATTCGAGCAGCCTGTTGAATTGCCTGCGCACGCAAAGCAGCAGGTTACTTTCAACCCTTCAAACACGGCAGCGCTGCACATTGCGAATCCGCGGCTGTGGTGGCCGAACGGATATGGAGCGCAGAGTCTATACCGCCTGCATCTCGAATTCGTCGTCGACCAGAGTGTCTCCGATGGGAACGATCTCGATTTCGGCGTTCGCAAAATCTCCTACGCGGTCCCCGGCACCGATACGCTCACCATTTCAGTAAATGGCGTGCCGGTGTTTATTCGCGGCGGCGACTGGGGCCTGGACGAGGGGATGAAGCGAATTCCATTGGACCGCATGGAGGCCGAGATTCGCTATCACCAGTTGGCCAACCTCAACCTGATTCGCAACTGGGTAGGGCAAAGCACCAGCGAGCAGTTCTACGAGCTGTGCGACAAATACGGACTCATGGTTTGGGATGAGTTTTTCCAGCCCAACCCCGGCGACGGGCCCAATCCCACCGACATTGACACTTACATCGCGAACGTGCGCGACAAGGTGCTTCGCTTCCGCAACCATCCGTCGATCGTATTGTGGTGCGCGCGCAACGAAGGCTTTCCTCCGCCGGAGATTGACGCCGGGTTGCGCAAGGTGCTCGCCGAACTTGAACCGACGCGCCGCTATCAACCGAGCTCAACTGACGGCGCAGGCGTGCGATCGGGCGGCCCTTACGCATGGCGCGCGCCAAGCGCGTTCTACAGGATCACCGACGACTACTTCAAGACCGAGACAGGAACAGTGAGCGTGCCCACGCTCGAGTCGATTCACGGCATGTTGCCGAAGAAAGACTGGGAACAGATCGATGATGCCTGGGCCGAGCACGACTTTGCCCGCGGCAACTCGGGCTCACAAAACTACCCGCAGGAAATGGCGGAGCGCTATGGACCGATTCGCAACCTGGCTGACTTTGTGCGCAAGGCGCAGCTCGCCAACTACGAGGCATTCCGCGCCATGTACGAGGGACGCAACGCGGTCATGTTCCATCCCACCACGGCCGTCATTACCTGGATGAGCAATCCGGCGCAACCCAGCTTTGTATGGCAAATCTATCACTACGATCTCGATCCCATGTCGTCGTTCTTCGCCGTGATGCATGCTGCCGAGCTCGTCCATATCCAGTTCAACCAAACGACCGACGAAGTCCAAGTGATTAACAATTTTCCGCGGCCGCTCGACAACCTCACGACGCGCGTTACTGTTTACAACCTCGACGGCACCGTTGCAACCACGCATGACACCAAGCTTACGGCCGCGCCTGAGGCCGCTACCAGCATCGGGCCAATCGATATTCCGGCGAATATTTCGGCGGTTCAATTTATCAAGCTCGATCTTCTCGGCTCCGACGGCAAACTCGTCTCCAGCAACTTTTACTGGCGCGCGCTGCCCGACCACCCCGATGACCTGACAGCGCTCAACCAGTTGCCGGCCGTCACACTCAACGCGCAGGCGAAGAGCGCCGATGCCGACGGCAATCGCACCGTGACGGTGACTCTCACCAACCCGTCAACCAGCGTGGCACTCATGGCGCACCTGCAACTGAGGCGCAAGTCGGGCGAGCGAGTTCTCCCCGTCTATTACAGTGACAACTACGTTTCACTCATACCAGGCGAATCGAAAACCATCACCATCCAGGCTGCAACGAGCTATTTCAACGGCGAAGACGCGCTGGTTGTTGTAGATGGATGGAATGATTCTGTTGCGCCCACAAGCTTCAAAGGCGTTTCAGTCGCGCCCAATGCCGACGCCATGCCACAAAACTCACCGGAAACAGGATTGCCGGTGGCAACGGTTGGGTTGAGGTGAAAACGGGGGAGGGACTGGAGCTGGTTGCATCAATCCCGCGTCCGTAACCTGGAACGTTTCAACCTTCAAACAAACTACCTGTAACGGCGCGTAGCCTTGACCACCATTGAGAAGACACCGGACTCGTCGCGGGCGACCACCAGCGAGACATGGCGGTTAATTGCGACCTCGGCCTGGAGAAGCTGCTGGCCGGTGGTGTTGACGTCGGTTGCATAGGTAAGTGTCACATTGCGTCCGAGTTGTTCCTGCACGGTGATGCGCGATGTGGAATTGCCGAAGGGGCCGAGGTAGTTGGGATCGACCTTGACTGAGCCCGCGCCGAAGAGTCTTTGCACGCGACTGCTGACCGTGGCGTTGAGGGCGCCGCCCAGCAGGGCATCGGTGCTCTCGCCTGAGACGGCTTGTTCCTGCTGCTGGGTGTAGAGGCGTTGCTGGTTCTCGGTGTGGCCGAGGGCAAGCAGTGAGACTACGTCAGCCTCGGGGAGCGGTGGATCGCTGCGATAGGTGACTGCGAGGCGGCTGGGTGTGCCGAGGAGGCCGAGCGTAATGTCGTAGTCCTCAACGTGGGCCGTCGCGGTGAAATCGATGACCGGCTCAATTCGCACCGGGTTGGTAAATGAGACGGCGCCGCGCTGCAGCTCATAGCGGGTTCCTGCGATCATGGCGCTGCCCTGGGTGATGTTGACGCGGCCAAGCAGCGAGGGCGAGGCGACGGTGCCGCGCACGCGCAGGTCCACGTCGCCGGCCAGCTTGGCAAAGGCATTCTGGAAGTTGAGCTGCGGCGAGGAGACGATTCGCACATCGAGGCGAATGTGATTCGACGGGGCGTCGGGCGAGGTGATGGCCTGAACGGCGTTAGCTTGCTGGGCGAGGGCCGCAATATCCAGGTCGGCACTGGCGGCAAAACGTGTGATCGTAACATCGCCTGAAAGCAGCAGGCTGGACTGCGAGCCGTCGAGGCGCAGCGAGGCATCGGCCAGTGAACTGACGCCTTGCGGATAGCGAATGCGGATGTTTTTGCCGGTGACGGTGAAGTTCGAATAAATTCCGTGCTGATAGGCGAGCGAGCCGCCCACGCTGAGCAGGCCGCCGCCGCTCATGGCCGTGAGCGAGCGAACTTCAAGCCGGTTCTGGTTGAATTCGAGCGTGCCATGGAGCTGGCTGAGGCCGTTGGGCAGGTCTTCGAGCGAAAGCGAGCAGTTTTCAAATTGGATGCGGCCGTTCAGGCCGGGATGATGGAGAGGCCCGTGCGCCTCAACCTCAAATGTGGTTGTGCCGCTGGCGGTGAGATCGGGGTCGAGCGTCTCGGCAAGCTTCATGTTGATGGAGCCGTTGGCGGCAAGATCGAGTTGGCGCGTGCCCTGGATGTTGAGCTGGCCTTCGGCGCGCAGGTCGGTGTTTTCGCCGGTGACATGCAGCGGGTCAAGATGAATGCGTGAATCGGCGAGCGTGGCATGAACTCCGCCCTGGCTCTCGAGATGCACGCCGGCGAGGATGACGGAGAGCTGCTGCAGGCGGACTTCGCCGCGCAGCTTCGAAGGGTCGCCGAGCGGACCTTCGACGGTGATGGCGCCGGCCAACGAAGACTCGCCGCCGATTGATTCGAGATGAGCGAGCTTGAGGACCGCGCCAATGTTGAATTGCGAGAAGCTTGCCTGCGCCTGCGTGTCGTAATCGCCCGAAAGATTGGTTTTGCCGTTAAGGGCAAGCTCGGCGCCCTGCAGCTGTGAGGCTACTTCGTAGCTGACAACGCCGCCCGAGGTGTGAGCCTTCAGGCTGAGGCTGCCTATATTCTGGCCGCTGAGGGTTAGGCCAGTGAGCGATGCCTGCGCTTCAATCCGCGGTTCCTGTGACGTGCCCGCAAGAGCCAGAGAGGCAGTGAGCCGGCCTGCGGCATCGACGTCGTGGCCGCGGAGCCAGGCAACGCGGCTCATATCAAGATCGGCGACGTGAGCCTGGCCGTCGAGCGTCTTTTCTTGCAGGTTGTAGCTGCCTGAGGCGGTGATTGTGCCGGCATCAATGGCCATGGTTGCGGAGGAGACGGTGACGGTGCCGCCGGCCAATGAACCTGCAATTCGCAGCCGCTTGAGGGGCTCGCCATAGAAAGTTCCGTTGCCGAGTTCGATTGTTCCTGAGCCGTGTGGCTCGTGGAGCGGGCCGTCGGCTTTAATACTTGCATCGAGTGTTCCGGCGACGGGAAGATTGGCCGGCAGGAGCGGAGCGATGTCATCGAATGCGACGCCGTTGGCCTGGACGCGGAGATGGAGGTTGGAATCGCGATTGAAGTTGGGCCCTGCGCTTTCGGAAGCAGCGAGATCCGCATCGAGCGAACCGCTGAAAACGATGCGTGACTTGCCACGAACTGCGACGGCATGAAGTACCGCAATGCGTGCGGCGGCGTAGCTGCCGTCGGCCTCGAGCGAATCGAAATGAATAAGGCGCGGCTGGGCATCGGAGTTTCCTGTCGAGGGCATCTCGGCCTGGAAGTTGGT
The DNA here is from genome assembly GCA_963836635.1 of uncultured Acidobacteriaceae bacterium. Classification (GTDB taxonomy): domain Bacteria; phylum Acidobacteriota; class Terriglobia; order Terriglobales; family Acidobacteriaceae; genus Telmatobacter. The sequence continues at coordinate 49,465 of CAWILB010000052.1, forward strand.
TGCCTTCAAATTGCCTGCTAAGCGCGGGTTAACCAGCGAGCCGGTCCACGAGCCGCTAAAGTCGGCTTCGCCGCCAAGCGAGACAGGCAAAGCTGAAGCGCCGGAGCGGCCGTTGCGGTTGAGATCGAGAGCGCGCAGCACGGTATCGAACTCGGCGAGATTGCGGGTGTGCACTTCGACAGAGAGATTGGTGGGGCTGCTGAGCGGGTAAGCGCCGAGTTGACCGTGCGCCGCAAGATCGCTCTCGGGAAGGCGGAGGTCGAGGTTGCGGACGGCGACCGCTCCGTCGCGCTGCGTGTAAGTAGCGTCGATCACCCCCGTGGTTGGCACTTCATTGGCGGTTGGCGGAGAGCCGGGCTCCGGAGCCGACAGCGTCAGGTTCGAATCGACGACAACGCTGCTGTTCTCGCCGTGGGCCCACGCAGCGTGGGCCGTTCCATTCACGCGGGAGTCAAGACCAAGCCGCTTGAATGGCGGCTGACTCACGATGTCGAGAATCGTGTCGAGCGCGACGTTGTGAAACTCGGCAGTGACTTTGCCACTGACGGGAACGAATGGGGGTGGTGGATGGACCGCGGCGAACATGGGGAGGCTGGTTGCACTCTTGATGGCTGGACTCTGTGCCTTGTCTTTATTCGGTTCTTGGAACAAGACTGACGACTTCACATGTTGAGCCGGCGGAGGATTCGGCCTCTGAGGCCCGGGAAGCCACGGCGTGAGATCGATCGATCCATCAATCTCGCCGCCTTGCGGCAGGCGCGCAGCGATCGAATCAATCAATATTCGATCCTGAGTTCCATGAACCTTGCAGTCGAGGGTGATGCCGTGCTCCTCAACCCCTGGGCCGACGTAGGCGCCATTGTCGATGTGGACAGGTCCCTCGAAGCGGTATTGTCCGGCCTGTCCCACGGCGGTGAGATCGAGCCTCGCGAACCCCTCGGGCGCGGAAGGGAAGCCGGTGATGGGATCGAGCAGGCGCAGGTCGAGATCGCCTTTGACGCTCGACCGCCAGTTGAAGCGCGTGAAGTCGTCGAGTTCGCCGGTGATTTGTATCGCGTGATCTTTGCCGTCGCGGCTGTGCGCCGTAACTCGAAGGCTGCGCAAGTAGGCTGCGTTGCGGGTGAGGTCGAATGTGGCTTGCAAGAAGCCGTGCACCGCCGGGACTTTGGCTTTGGGAATAGTTCGCGCGAGATTGAGGTCAGTTGCGCCGAGTTCGACGTGATAGCTCTCCGGCGATCCTGGTTTGGCGGCAACATAGCTCATGCGCAGCGAAACGTCGCGGGCCGTAAAGTCGAGCGGTGCCCAACGGTTTTGGAAATCGAAACCGGCTGCACGATCGTCGTAGTGAAGAAATCCGCGCTCGACGGTGAGGCGGCCGGCCTCGAGATCGAAGAGCTGGTCGAGAGGGTGCTGGTTGCTGGTTTGGCGTTGCGGGTGTGGCTGGTTGGTTGTGCCGTCGGGGTAGACGATGAGATGGAACTCAGGCTGGGCGATGTCCAAGTCGCGCAGCAGAACGCGGGGGTTCTCGATTCCGAGCACACTGAGGCCGATGTGAAGATGCTCCACGCGCGCATAAGGAACTTCATCGGGCGATTCAAGGCCATGAATCACAAGGCCGCCGACGTCGGCTTCGAGGTCCATGAGCCGCCAGCGGAAGGAGCCAATCTCGACGCGCCCGCCCGTCAGATTCTGAATGGAGCGCGCCACGCGGCCGCGCATCGTGTTCTCAAAATATGCGGAGCTGAGATAGAAATACGCGCCAATCGCGGCGGCGATGAGCAGAACCATCGCGCCGGCGAAGGTAAGAGGTACATGGCGCGTAAAGAAGCGGCGCAGCCGGCTGGTGACGCGCGGCGTGGCCGGAGTGTTGGGCTCAGTGCTCATTGGCCGCCGCCTCCCGCCCCGGCTTCAGCCGGCATTTCAAGAGTGGGGTCAAGGATCTCAACGTCACCCTGCTGGCGCAGATTGGCCAGCCAGCTGTCGAAGATCACGTTTACCTGCTGCTCAAGAAGAATTTCCTGGATGCGCGGCGCAACCTGATCGAGCGGCGGAATGGTGTCGCCCGGCTTGTACTGGGGAAGAAGCGTTTTGTTGTAGTAATCCGCAATCTGATCGCGAGAGATGCCAATGCCCTGGCGGAACCGCTGCTCAATGAAACGCAGAATCTCGAGCCGGTAACGCAGATACGCGACAACGCGTTCGGGCGTCAAATTGTGCGCGGCCAGAAATGCGTTCCATCCCGCATCGGTGGCGCAGTTCTGGTGAACGCACTCCGGAAGCTCTTTGCGGATTTCCGCAAGCCGCGCATCGACTTCGGTTTGCGAAGGTTCCACGGCCCGCTCATCTTCCTGCCGAATCTGCTGCTCGACCAGTGAACGGCTGATGAGTTGTTCGAGCGCGCGCTGGCGGGTGAGCACGCCCTGGCCCACGTTGTTGGGGTCGAGCACAGAGAGACGGATTTCGTCGTCGAGGTCGCTGGCCAGAATGATGCGCTGGTTGACGACCGCGACCACGCGATCGAGTGCGACCGGCGCCGATTGCGCCGCGGCCGGGGCCGAAGTCTGTGCCCGACTTGCAGCAGAAGCGCAAAAATACGCAAGCGCGCACACAGCGCAGGCGAACAGAACGCATTTCATCCGGATTGGCGGCAGTGTTGGCATCAGAAGGCCTGCCCCAGTGAAAAAAAGAAGTTGAAGTGCGGCGCCGAACCGAGATGGGGATCGGTTGCGAAACCGGGAATTGAGCCGCCTGGAGGCGTCGCGATCGAGTAGTCGATGTTGACCGGATAAATGGGCGGATTGAGGTTATAACTGAAATCCAGACGGATGGGCCCGACCGGGGTGTGATAGCGCAGTCCAATGCCGGGTGCATGTGAGAAGTAGTTGAAGCTGCAGGCGCCCAGCCGGCCGGTAGATGTGTATTGGGCCTTGGGGAGTGTAACCCGTATATTTGGGATTGAGATATTGAGCCGGATCGGCCAGCGTCTTGCACGCATCGCGGTCAGGCTGGTGGATGCGAATGGCGCTTTGCCATGCGTCGGCGGCATTGGTAAAAACGTTGCCCATGTCGTGGAAGAGTACAAAGCTGAGCGCCGTGCCGAACCAGGGCAGATTGGGTGGAGGCAACCGCAGTTCGGTGCTGTTGGCCAGCGCGCCTGCGCCGCCAATGGGGAATCCGGTCTCAGGATCGCGCGGGCCGGCCGCGTTAAACGAGAATCCGCGCAGTGACGTGGGGCCACCCGAGAACAGCCGCTCAGGCAGCGGGATAATGCCGCTCGTTCCCTGGCCGAATGCGCGCAACTGGCCGTAGTGTGTACTGCGCGCGATCACAAACGCGCCCTTATCGAAGCTGTAGTAGCTGGAGTTGGTGGTGTCGATGCGGTTGAACTCAGCCTGGGCGCCAAAGTCGCGGTCAGAGAAAAACTCCTGAAAGCTGGTGTAGGTTCCTCGGTGCGCATCCATGGGCTGATCGCGGGTGTCGCGAATCCAGGTGAAGGACGGCCCCGCGACGCGCGTGGCTGTGGCCAGCTCTGAGATTTCGGCGGGAAAGACCTGCAGAGTGCTCGCAGCTACTTGAACGCGCCGAAAATCGAGTTCATAGATGAAGGTGTTAGCTTTTGAAAAGAGCCAGCCCGAGTGGCTGAAGTTTTCGGTGCCGCGGAAGGCGCCTTCAAGGCGCGAAGCCACGTAAGTTGAGACGTCTTCGCTGTTCGCGTAGCCGGCCGAAAAGCCGAAACCGAAGTTCTTGATGCCTTGAAAGTGCGGAATCTGGTAGAGGAACTGGATGCTTTGCTCGAGCAGGCCGTAGGTGCCCTGCAGCGAAGCCGATTGTTCGCGGCCGAACAGTCCGGTTCGGGTAATGTTGGCGATCACGCGCGGGCTGACGCCGGTTTTGCCGTTCGGATTGCAGCTCACGCCGCCGGCGATGGCTCCTGCACAGTTGGTCTGCGGCCGGCCGGTCTGTGCCTCAAAGCCGAAGCCGTAGGTGAGCGTCCAGCGGCGAGCCTCGCTGAGTTGTAGCAGGACGGTCTTTTCCGGCTCCGCGCCATTCGGGTTCTCAATGGCCGTGTTGACCTCGTTGAAGAGCGCATAGTTGTAAAGGTTACGCTGCGTGTCGAGCAGCGCCGACTGGTCGAGCGGGTCGCCGGCGTGGATGGTAATGGCACGCGCGATTGTCGCCGGCCGCGTAAAGGTGAAGCCGGACGTAAGCACCTTGCGGACAAACACCTGTTCCCCTTCATTAACGTGGAATGCGACGTCCACCTTGTGCGCGTCAGCAGGCTCGATAGTCTGGCTGATCTCAACATTCACCTGCTCGAAACCATGAGAGAGGTAGGAGTTGAGCAGAGCATCTCGGTCACCCGCGAGATTCTGCGGTGAAAGCAACTGGTCGGGGATGGTATTGAGCAGCGGCGTAAGCTTATCGGTTTCTATGTGCTTGTTGCCTTCAATGTGCACCGCGCCTACCTTCATCTGCTGCCCTTCGTCAACGTTGTAAGTAACGGTGAGAGGCGTGGAATTGCGGGCGGCGTTGGCTGGCGTCACGGGGGGGCGGTCCGCCAAAACGGTCTCGGGTGTGTTGGTTTCCACGGTAACCTTCACGTTGGCAAATCCGTTGTTCTGGTAGACGTTTTCGATAGCTCCGATATCTGTTGCAGCAAGCGCCTGGCTGTAGGCGCCGTGCGGATCGAGCGGGCTCGCCGCATGCACGCTGAGTAGTTCCATCAAGGTTTCGCGGTCGAAGTAGCGATTGCCCTTGATGAGGACGTGCTCCACGCGGCGGCGTGGGCCGGGCACAACGGTAAAAACAATGCTGAGCTCAGCGTTCGGTGAGGCGGGCACAGCAACGGACTGCTGCTCGTGCGTTACCTTGGCGTCGAAATAGCCGAGCCGCTGGAAGTAATCGCGCAAGCGGCGTCCGCCTTCGTTCAGCAAATCTTCGTCGACGGCGCCCTCCTGGTAAACCGGGACCAGGCGCTTGATGCGCTCCGGTCCCACGCTTGCGCCTTTGACACTCACTTTCACCAGCGGTCCGCGGACGGCGGAGAAGCTGAAGTTTACTTGTCGCGAAGCGGGATCGTAAATGGCCGACTCGAGCTTGACGTCGGCTTCAAGACGGTCCTCACGTTGGTAGTGGCGCTGAACGCCGTCGAGAGCGCGATTCACGGTGTCGTGGTCGACGTGCGCGCCGGTCCTGAGGTGCGCGTAGTGCCGGAACTCCTCCAGGCTGAGTCCGGAGTCGCCGGTGACTTCCACCTTGCCCACGCGCGCCTGAGGCCCAGAGGTGACATGAAAGACGATATCGGCGAGCTGATCTTCAGGATGCGGCGTTATCTGCTGGTCGATCGCCGGCTGGTGGAATCCGTTGTCGGCGAGTGTGGCGCGCATCTGGTCGAGAGCGCGGGTGAGTTTTTCGCGAGTGAGCCGCGTGCCGGCGGTGAGCTGGCTGGCGCGTTCAAGCTGTGTATTCATGGTTGCGCCCAACGCTCCATACACACCGACCGTGCCGATGAACACGCGTTGAGTGCCGTCGAAGATAAGCTCCACGCCGCCCGGAACGCGATTGGCTTCGACCTCGATATCGTTGTAGAGCCCGGAGCGATAGAGTTCGCGAAGGCTGCGCCGGACGTTTTCGGCATCGAGGGGCCGGCCCGCGGCCTGGGCGAGATGGCCGGCGATGGTTTTGACGCGATCCACAGGGACGCCGGTGAAGGAGACGCGCGTAACGGTGAGGCCGGCGAACGGGAGAAGGGCGTCGGGAGCGGGGGTTGCGAGCGGCCGTGCAGGGGCAAAGCCTGGAATCGGCGGCTGAGAAGATTGGCGTGGATCGGCGGAGGCCGATGAATCCGCGGCCGAAGCTGGTATCGGCGGTGATTTGGGCGGAGCTTGCGCGGCGAAGATCGAAGCCGTGGAAAAAGCCAGGATGCAAGCCAGCAAAGCAGTGTATTGGATGGCTGCAGGAGGATGTTCCCGCAGGCGGCGATAGTGGCCGAGCTTGCCCTCCCGCTTTCTCCGCAAGACCTTATTCTCCCAACCAGCGGGGAACCGACAAGTTGATTCCCCAAAAAATCGCCGTAGCCCGCGCGCATGGCGCTTGAGCCAAGATAAGCTGCTCAGCCGCTCCGGGTCATCCAACTCCTGAAATCCGCGAATCTGTTAACCCGAACTCGCGCACCGGGTTGCGCAAACGGAAGTTCGGGGCAAGCCGCGACAGAAAAAGCACAATTCGAAGCCGAAAACAGGAATTCGAGGCAACCATGCCGGAGGTAAAGACCTCAGAACCAAGCAGCACCGCAGTTCGATAACTACTTCCCCCTTATACTAACGAGGTTGGAAGCCAAGCGCACGGAAGCGAGTTCCAGCAACGAACGTGAAGGAAGCGAATGCCCGATTCCACATCCCCCACTTCCCCCTCTCCTGCGCCCGGGAACGGTGGTCGCTACAAGGCCGCCGGCGAGAGCGCACCAACCGTAAGGCAGCGTGCTAACCCGCCCGATCCTGGCGAGGCCGAAGTGCTGGCCCGCGCGCAGCAAGGCGACCATGTGGCCTTCTCGCAACTCTACTCGTTGCACAAACGGCGCATCTATTCTCTTTGCCTGCGCATGGTGGGCAACGTAGCCGAAGCTGAAGATCTCACCCAGGAGGCGTTCCTGCAGCTCCATCGCAAAATCGCTACTTTCCGGGGAGATTCGGCATTCTCAACGTGGCTGCACCGGCTGGCGATCAATGTGGTGCTCATGCAGTTGAGAAAGAAGGGTCTGTCGGTGATCTCGCTCGATGAGGCGATGGAGCCGGCTCCCGAAGAGGGACCGGGACGCAGCTTCGGTGCGCCCGATCTTATGCTCTCAGGCGCCATCGACCGGCTGGCGCTGGAGCGGTCCGTGGCTAGCCTTCCGGCCGGATACAGGCTTATCTTTATTCTTCACGATGTTGAGGGATTCGAACACAATGAGATTGCCGCGATGCTGGATTGCTCGATCGGGAACAGTAAGTCCCAGTTGCACAAGGCGCGTCTCAAGTTGCGCGATGCGTTGAGGACCAATCCCCAGCAGGAGGCGCGTTTATGACCGATCGACCGGGAGATATGAGCTGCCAGGAGTTCCAGTCGCAACTGCCTGAGCTCATCGGTTCGGGCAAGGTTTCTGCGGACAACGCGCACCTGAAAAACTGCCAACTTTGCCAGGCATTGCTGGACGACCTTGAAACCATAGCCGAGGCCGCTCGGCAACTGTTCCCGATTGAAGATCCGCCTCCCAAGTTGTGGGACAAAATCGAGTCCGCGCTCAAGAGTGAGGGAGGGTTCGTGGCGGACGGCGAAGAAGATCACGGAACAGAGCCGGAGAAGAGTGCCGGGTAGTGAGCGGCCGGTCCACTTCTAATGCGTTGTATTTTTCAATGACTGGGACGGGACGGGCGACCGTCCCTTTCTCATTTTCCGGGCTCTTCAGCCGATAGACCATTCGAGCGGGAAGATCGAGGGTGCCGCGTGTTGGCATGAGGAAGTTTAGCGTCGGCTGTCAGCGAGAACCCCGAAACCCATTGCCAGGAACTGTTTGCGGCATTCAAGCGTACCCAAACAAGAGAAGCAGGGCAGTTTGGAGGAAAAGGAGTCAGCGAAGACGAACCAAAAGATGCAACTTTTTGATATCTTCGTGATCTAATGAAGAAAAGCTGATAAGAGGACACTCAATGCCAAACCAGCCTTCGAACCCGCCCCACTCCCGGGAATCTGCCGGGAAGATCGCGGCCGCCAATCGCAGGATCCCGGTGCTTCCGGTACGAGAGACGGTTCTTTTTCCCCATGCGGTGCTGCCGTTGACGGTGGGTCGCGAGAGCTCCATCCAGTTGATTGAATCGCTGGGCGAGGAACGGACAATCCTGGTGCTTGCGCAGATGGACCCGCGCCAGGACCAGCCGAAGCCCGAGGACATGCACGCCGTTGGCACGCATTGCAACGGTGCACAAAGTGGTGCGCATGCCCAACCAGAGCCGCTTCGTATTTACCGAAGGTGTGGGCCGCGTAAAGGTGGTGCGCTACACCCAGACTGAACCATTCATGGTGGCCGAAATTGAGGCCCTTGAGGATGTGGAGCCTGCCGCATCTTCGGGTTCCGAAGCACTGGTGCGCAATGTGGTGGCGCAGTTCCAGCAGATTGTCTCGGAGTCGCCGACGCTCTCAGACGAGTTGCGCACGATTGCCGCAAACATCGAAGAACCTGCGCGGCTGGTGGATTTTGTTGCCTCCTCGTTGCCCTTCCTCACCACGGAAGAGAAGCAGCGGCTGCTCGAGACGCCAGAGGTCTACGACCGGCTTGACCAGCTGAACAAGCTGCTGGCCAAGGAGATCGAGGTGCAGCAACTGCGCGCCAAGATCCAGACCGAGGTGCAGGACCAGGTGCAGCAATCGCAGCGCGACTACTACTTGCGCGAGCAACTCAAGGCCATCCAGAAGGAGTTGGGCGATCAGGACGATGGCCAGCGCGAGACTGAAGAACTGCGGGCGAAAATCGAAGCGGCCGGAATGCCCGAGGATGTGAAGAAGGAAGCGCTCAAGGAGCTGACGCGGTTGTCGCGCATGTCTCCCATGGCGGCCGACTACTCACTCACGCGCAACTACATTGAGTGGCTGGCGCTGCTGCCGTGGGCCAAGAGCTCGGGCTCGAAAATCGATATCTCCAAAGCCCGGGAGATTCTCGACGAGGATCACTACGAGCTGCGCAAGGTCAAGGACAGGATTCTGGACTACCTGAGCGTTCTGGAACTCAAGCCCGACATGAAGGGGCCGATCCTTTGCTTCGTCGGACCTCCGGGAGTGGGCAAAACCTCGCTGGGCCGTTCCATCGCGCGCGCCCTGGGCCGCAAGTTTCAGCGCGTCTCCCTGGGCGGCATGCACGACGAGGCCGAGATTCGCGGCCACCGGCGCACCTATATCGGCGCGATGCCCGGCCAGATCATCCAGAGCATTCGCCGGGCTGAAACCAACGACCCGGTGATCATGCTGGACGAGGTGGACAAGCTGGGGCGCGACTTCCGCGGCGACCCCGCGTCGGCGCTGCTTGAGGCACTCGATCCAGAGCAGAACAATACGTTCCGCGACAACTATCTCGACGTCCCATTCGATCTTTCGAAGGTACTGTTCATCTGCACCGCCAACATGCTTGACACGGTGCCGCCGCCGCTGCTCGACCGCATGGAGCTGATTCCGCTGCAGGGATACAGCGAAGAGGAGAAGGTGCACATCGCCAACCGCTACCTGATCCCGCGCCAGATCTTGGCTAACGGCATTACGGCTGAGCAGATCGAGTTTCCCGAGGATGCGGTGCGCTACATTGTGCGCCACTACACGAGGGAAGCGGGCGTTAGAAAGCTGGAGCAGAACATCGGCACGGTTTGCCGCAAGCGGGCGAGGCGCGTGGTGGAAGGCCACACAGAAATGCTGGTGGTAACCCGCGATGTCATCAAGGATTTCCTGGGCGGTATCCAGGTACGCGTTGACACCGAGGTAGCCGAGCGCGTCAAGCGCCCGGGCGTTGCAGTCGGTCTTGCGTGGACCCCGGCAGGCGGCGACATCCTCTTTATCGAAGCCAACAAGATGAAGGGGAAGGGCAGCTTTACCATGACCGGACAGATTGGCGAGGTGATGCAGGAATCGATGCAGGCCGCACTGACCTGGGTGCGTTCAAATGCGCCGAGCCTGGGTCTGACCGAGGACTTCAACAAGGACCTCGACCTGCACATTCACGTTCCCGCGGGCGCCATTCCCAAGGACGGCCCTTCGGCGGGCGTGACCATGGCGACGGTACTGGCGTCGCTCTTGACCGAGACTCCCGTTCGTCCGCTTACCGCGATGACCGGCGAGATCACGCTCAGCGGCAATGTGCTGCCGGTGGGCGGAATCAAGGAGAAATTCCTGGCCGCGCGCCGGGCTGGAGTGGAAACCATCATCCTGCCCGCCGAGAACCGGCAGAACGTTGAAGAGGACCTGACGCCGGAGATGATGGAAGGCGTGACCGTGCATTACGCCCGGCGCATTGAAGACGTGCTGGCGGTGGCCCTGCCCGGCCTCAAGAAGCCGGTTGAAGCGAACCGTTCGCCTGAGCTCGTAGTGGGCGGACAGGCGGCTTAAATCCGTCAACAGATCACCAACGAAGGCCGGCGAACCTGCCGGCCTTTTCTGCTGGCGCTCGCGAGAGTGTCTGGTACTGATCCCTGACCTCTGACCCCTGATCTCTGTCATTCTCCGTCTAACCCTTGAAGGCGGTATTCTTCTTGTCAGCGATGCACGTCAAAGTTATTTCCTTTGGGATGTTGAAGGATTGGCTGGGCTCCGAGGCGGCTCAAGTTGAGCTTGAGGAAGGAGCAACAATTGCCGATCTTATCGAGAGGCTTGTCAGCGATCCGAGCCGCGGCGCCAGGCTTTCGCTTCAGCTTTCGGGCATTGCCGTGGGGGTGAACGCCGAATACGCGACCGCTACGCATGTTCTGCACGACGGCGACGAAGTGGCGCTGCTGCCGCCCGTCTCCGGCGGTGCCGCGCGCACGGGGACTGCGCGTCCGGCGAGCGTTTCGGACGATGGTTCAGGGGAATCGAATATCTCTCTCACTTGCGATTGCATCGATTCTGAAAAACTGATCGGCGAAGTCAAGAGCGGCGAAGATGGCGCGGTTGTCATTTTCGATGGCATTGTGCGCAACAACTCGCGCGGTCGCGCGACGCTCTGCCTAGACTACGAGGCGTATCAGGAGATGGCGCTGGCCCAGATGCGGGAGCTGGCGACAACGGCGCGGCAGCGCTTCGGCGTGCGCCATGTGACGATGGTTCACCGGCTGGGCAGGCTCGAGATAGGCGAGACCAGCGTGCTGATCATGGTTGCCTCAGCGCATCGCGCGCAGGCTTTCGACGCCTGCCGCTGGCTCATCGACACGCTCAAGCAGACGGTGCCCATCTGGAAGAAGGAGACGTTTGCCGACGGCGCTGTGTGGGCTGACGGCGAGCCGTTTCCGGCAGAGCTTCAAATCTCCCCCGCGGAGGCGAAGCGTGAATCGTAGCCTCCCGGTTTCGATCCAGGGGTGCCCCACCCTCGCCGCGTTCTTGTTTTTGCGGCTAGGGTGGGGAGCGCTGGTTGCCCAATCCTTTTCGCGTTCTTTGCGAAAAGGGTGGGGAGGTGCAGTCCTCGCCGCAGCACTTCTCTTTGCACCCATCGCCGTCGCCCAGGACACCACGTTTCACGTTGACGTAAAGCTGGTGAACATATTCGTCAACGTGACCGACGCCAACGGCGCGATTGTAGGCGGTCTCAATCGCGAAGATTTTGCTGTTTTCGAAGACGGCCGGCCGCAGCAGATCGCGGTGTTCGAGCGCCAGTCGGAGCTTCCACTGAACCTGGTGCTGGCCATCGACACCTCGGGCAGCGTGCGCAAGGACCTGACAGAGGAGGCCTCCGCAGCACACCGGTTCTCGCATGCGTTGCTGCGCAAGCAGGATCAGATGAGCGTCGTTGAGTTCGCCACCGAGGTGCGGCAGCTTACGCCCTTCACCAACAACCTTTCGCAGATCGATCGCGGATTGGCGCAGCTTCACAGTGACTTTGCCACGGCGCTTTATGACGCCATTGTCGAGGGCTCGCGAAAACTGGGCGCGGTCCAGGGGCGCAAGATTCTGGTGGTGGTTTCAGACGGCGACGACACGGTCAAGGACTCGACCTATGCCGACGCGCTTGAGGCGGCGCTGCGCAACGAGGTCACTATCTACTCGCTGATCGACGTGCCGATTGAGGCCAGCGCGGGCCGCGACCTGGGCGGCGAACATGCGCTCATCACGCTCGCCGAGCAGACCGGCGGAAAGCATTTCTACGTTGGCGAGGGCGGGCTCGACAAGGCCTTCGCTCAGGTGAGCGACGATCTACGCACACAATATGTGATTGGCTATTATCCAAAGAATCAGGAGCCCGGAAGGGACTTTCACCGCATCTCGATTACTATTCCCCGTGCCGCGGCGGATGTATACAACGTGCGCAACAAGACCGGCTACTACGCCGATGCGCAGGGCGGAAGCAACTAGGGAGTGTCTGACGAATCCATAATCAAGTGTCCTTGTAAAAGGGCACGACTTTAGGCCTCATTCGTAAATTGGGAACGGAACGTAGCGCCGGTCTCCAGACCGGCTGTACCGGCGGCGTCCCCGCCGCCAGGCGTCTCCAGAAGGTCTGGACACCCACCGGACACTTGCCCTGGGGATATGCGAGACCTCATCCACGCCGAAGCCGTGCGGGAATGCTGCCGAAAAGGTAAGTTCCGGGTTGCCGGTGATTCAGGAGCAATCCGCTCACCGGTGTACTATTTGCAATATGACGAGGCGAGAACTGGGTTTCCTTCTTGTAGGGTTGGGCACTGGCCTAGTTCTGGCTGTCGTGGCCGTCATCGAGTTTATGCTGTCGTTCCCCCATATGTTCATTGTCGGTATTCGCTGGAATCCGGAGTCAGTCCTACTCGCTGTACCCTTCCTATTGATCCTGCTTGGCTTGATGCTGTTGCGTCGCCGCAAGGACAATCGAAATCAAACTTAGATACTGTCTTTTCGGGGTAACGTCCGGATTGCCGGTGATACGATCCGAACCGCAGGAAAGAATGGCGGGCTAGAATGGCAGCGTGATGGCTGTTGATTCTGAGCAGTTCAATTCCTCACTCCGCGATGTCATTGATTGGTGTGCAATACACCACAGCACGTTGATGCGTGACTCGAAGGAAGCAGCATTCCGTCGGAATCAATGCGAAATGGCGTTCCGACTAGTCGAGAAGGCTCGCATGAGTCGAAGTGTTCTGGAAACCGACGAGTGGAAGCAAGCATTGGTTCTGCTGTCACAGATCCGCGAATCCATGGGTTCACTTGAAAGCCGTTTACGTAGCCCTGGCTTGACGCCAAGCAAGGCTATTGATGAACTCAGAACCGATGCGGATTGGTTTCAGGCCGTTTCCGAGGTGGTGAACAAAAGGAGTGCGGAAAACAAACAGACTCCGCCAGCGGGGGATGAGTCCGTTTCCGCCAGTTCAGGTCGGTTGCTTGCATATTTTCCGCACGAGAATCTCGCAGACGGTGCGGCTGATTTTTCTTCTGGCGGCTTCTTTGACTCTAACAATGTTCCACCGTGGGATTTGTGGGTCTCGTTTTCTGATGGCGCACTGATAAGTTGGGTTCCCCTTGGCCTGATCGAGGTGGCACACATGGGAATCGACGCCAATCCTGAAGAGTGTATCTGCTGGCTCCGCCAATGAGACCGACACGCACCTTCAGGGCCTTCCCTTAGTTGTTCCGGGCGGATGGTCGACAATCCGGAAATAACCCCGCCGTGGAGGGGGTAAGGTGCGGATTGCCTGTGACACACTCGAAAGGCGTCATTCAGGTGCGGGCAGTGCGTCGTGTTCTCCCTCCGCTGGTTCGTAGCCCGGGCACTGGCAGTCCTTCACTGTACACCTCTCACCTTCCAGCCAGTGATAGCCGATTGGGTGCCCACAATGCTTACATATAAGCACCGCCTTCATGGCTCATAAAGCTTCTCTAGAAACCCCATGGGCACTTCCGCATCACTTCCGTCGCCGAATTCGATGGTGAAGATTGAAGACAAGTCGGGATCGTTCATTCCCACAATAGCGCCCGCCCTGCCCTTGTGCTCGCCATCGATGACGCGCACCTCATCCCCGTACGTGAATGGTGTCAGTTCGGCCATGAACAACAGTTTAGTTCGAGTTCCGGGCGGATGGTCGCCTACCCGGAAGTCATATATCAGTAAACAGTTCAGTATCAGGTCGGGTGCCCGGTTCGGAACCGCAGATTATTTCCGTAACAAGAGGCTCCTCAAGTGGCGGATCAACGCTGGAACCGACGGCAGCATTCATCCATTGCCGGCACCGAGATCTCAGAGCCAAAGTTTTATTGCCTGCCTATTGCATTTAATTATTCGCAATGCGCGCACGATGGAGTTATGCAGACCGCTGAAGACAACCTGTCGCCGATCCCAATTCATTCCGAGATGGGGATGTCTTCCGTGCATCCGTGCACAAACCGAAAACTCCCGCTCAAAGCAAAAAAAAACGCACCCCTCCCCACCCCCAGGGTGCTCAGAAAGTAAATAGGGTGGTGTCAATCATAAGTAAATGACAACAAATAGAGTTAGTCCACAAAATGTAACAAATAAGCCGTTACATTTGTTGCGGACTAATTTGCGTTCTAAAAGACTTATAAGCCACGTGCCCTTCTTTTTGTGCACGAATGCGCGTTTTTTCATGTTCCTGCATTTTCGTCATAACCAACTGAACCAAGACAATTTACAGCGCATTTGTAACGACGCTGGTTTTCTTGTTTTCGCACTAAATCGCGGCTATTTTGCCGGCGAATTCATTCCCGGCATCGAGTTCATGTCCATTCCCGGCATCGCCGAGTGATCCATGTTGTCG
>CAWILB010000053.1:0-37964 GCA_963836635.1 uncultured Acidobacteriaceae bacterium
ATCCATAGAGCGAAGGCGGCGGCGACGACGACGAATGCTGCCGCGCCGAGCCATGCGGATGCCGATGGATGGCGGGCCCGGTGTCGATGGCCGGGCATGAATGAATCGGCCACGAGCAATAGCGCTACCGCTAAATGAAATCCAATCCACCACGTCCAGGAAGTGCCTGCGAGCATAGGTGGATGCTAACAAAGCAGGGCTCAGGGAGCAGGGGTCAGGCGGGGCACGGAGTTTCGTGCCCCGTTTCGAAACTGACAACTGATGAATGACAATTAAGGTTGGGGATGGCGGTTGCCATCGCTCCTCAAAAGGTTCCGTGGTAGTTCGGGTATGCCGGCTTTTCGGGCTGGGTTTGCGGGTGCGCCTTCAGCTCCTGCAAGGCAAGATCGACAGCCTTCTCGAGCTGCGGATCATGGCCTTCGCTTACCAGTTTCGGGTCCTGCTCCACAACGTAGTCGGGATCGACGCCGTGATTCTCCACATCCCATTCGCCTTTTGGCGAGAAGAATGCGACGCTGGGCGAGGTTACCTGGCCGCCGTCCATCAACAATGGAATCGGCCCGATGCCGACCAGCCCGCCCCAGGTGCGCTTGCCCACCAGCGGGCCGAGCTTGGCCTCTTTGAAGAGCCACGGCAGCGCGTCGCCGCCAGAGCCGGAGTACTCGTTGGCGATCATAACCTTGGGGCCGAAGATAGCTGCGTTGGGTGAGTGCTCCACTACCCCATAACGCGGCGGCCAGTAGCTCTCAATCTGGCGCTTCATCACTTCAATAAAGTAGTCGGCCACCTGCCCGCCGCCGTTGAATCGCTCGTCGACAATGGCGCCCTTCTTTTCAGTCTGCGAAAAGTAGTAGCGGTTGAAGTTGGTGAATCCGCCGCCGCCGGTGTCGGGTAGATAGACGTATGCGAGCTGGCCGTTTGAAAGTCTGTCGACCTTGCGGCGATTGTTCTCGATCCAGTCAACGTTGCGCAGCGGGGCCTCGCTTGCCTCCGGCACCACTGAAATATCGTGGGGATTCTTGCCGTCGGCAGAGGCGATGCGCAAGCTGATCACCTGACCCGCCGTACCATCCAGCGGCTGCTGAATGTCGGTGGCCGCGGTCAGGTCCGCTCCGTTGACGGCAAGGATGCAGTCTCCACTCGACACATTGAGGCCGGGCTGCGCAAGAGGCGCTTTAATCTCCGGGTTAAAGTCTTCGCCGGTGTAGATTTTGGTGAAGCAGTAGCGATTGTTCTTGATTTCGTAGTCTGCGCCGAGCAATCCGCCGGCCACGTGCTCCGCTTCGGGAATGTGGCCGCCGAATCCGCGCAGATGGCCGACCGAGAATGCGCCCAGCATCTCCTGGAAGATGTAGTTGAGGTCAGCGCGCGCGGCGATGGCGCCAATGTAAGGCTCGTATTTCTTTTCGTCGGCGACAGTGTTTGTGCCGTGGAAGTTCGCATCGTAGAAGAAAGCGCGCTCGATGCGCCACACCTCGTGGTACATCTGCGCCCACTCGGCCTTGGGCTCGACGCGCACTTTAAGCTCGGAGAAATTGAGCGCGCCGTCGCCGGGTTTGACGGGCTGGTCGGCCGGCACAACGATCCAGGACTGCGGACCTCCGGGGCCGCCTGGTCCGCCTCCGCCGCCGAGCGTGAGCAGCATCTTGTTGCCGTCGGCGGAAATGTCGAATGCGGTCACGTTGTCTGCGAGCTTGTCGGTCTTGCGTTCTTCAGGGGTCCATCGGCTGAGCGCGCCTGAGCCGTTAAACTCGCGCGAGGCCGATGCCGACAAGTAATAGAGGCTCCCTTTCAGGCCCGTGCCAATCGCCAGATAAATCTCATCGGGCATCGGCATGGCGACAATGCGTGACTGGATGCCGTCGAGATCGATCTTTACCGGCTTGGGCTCAGCCGGCTTTGAAGTGCTCTCGTCGGAGTCTTTCGCGTCGGGCTTATTATCGGTCGCGCCCGCCGCGGTGGTGTCTTTTTTGTCGTCCTTCTTCTCGTCCTTCTTGTCGTCCTTTTTGTCGGCCGGCTTTTCATCGCCCAGCTCGGGCGCCAGCGGAGACGCGCCATCGGCCTGCAACACTGCGGCGTACACTTTTGAAGTTTCGATGTAGAGATCGCTGGTCATGTCGAGGCCGTCTGACACGGCTCCGCCGTTGGTGCTAGCCGTAAAGTAGAGGTACTTGCCGTCGCGGTCAAAGGCAGGGTTGTCGGCGTCGGCCATCTCGTCGGTAATCTGCGTTGACTTGCCGGTATCGACCGAATAAAGAAAGACGGCGTGCAAGTGGTTGGAAAGCGAGCGCTCGTAGGCCAGCCACTTTGAGTCCGGCGACCACGCAAAGTTGAACGAGATATTCGAGAATCCGCCGTACTCGTTCTGGTCGCAGACCAACGTCACTTTGCTGTTGGTGATATCGAGCATCCAAACCTTGTTGCGATTGTCGTTGTAGACGATGAGCTTGGAATCGGGCGACCACTTGGGATTGAAGTAGTAGGAGGGGTCGGTTGAAAGAGGGAACTTTTTTATCGGCGCCGCGCCGGCAACGGCATCGCCGGTTTGGGGCGCAACGTGAATTGCGTAGAGGCCCGACTCGTCGGAGAAGTATGCGATCGACATGCCGTCAGGTGACCAGATAGGCGAGCGCTCTTCAATGCCCGGCGTGTTGGTGATGTCGCGCGTGGGACCGTGTTTGGTGGCGACGGTCAGAATCTCGCCGTGCGCCTCGACTGCAACGCGCACGCCGGTCGGCGACACGGATACGCTCTGCACCTCGCCGGCTACACTCTGAATGCGCGCACGCACCTCTTGAAGGTCGGCATCCACATCGATGGGCACGATGCTGTCTTTGCCGGTCGAGGTGTTGAAGGTGTGGATCTCGCCGAGCTGATCGTATACCAGCGTGTCGCCATTCCCGGAGAGGGTGTGGATGTCGGGCCCGTGGCCGTTGTCGAGAACCTTGGTGACAGCTTTCGTTGCGGGATCGTATTTGAAGATGGTGATGGGCCCATCGCGGCCGGAGAGGAAGTAGATTATGCCGCCGGCATAAACCGGGTCGAAGTCCGATGCCTTTTCATGCGGAATCTCGGTGGAATCGAGACCGGGAAGCGTAGTGATCCAGATAGTGCTGGCGCGGCCGCCGTGATAGTTGCCCCACGAAACGTACGACGTGTAGCCGAAGCCGAAGGCCAGCGGCAGCGGCGAGTAGGCGATCTCTTTGCCGTCCGGCGAGTACTGGCCTTGATAGGCCATGGGCAGCGGCAAAACTTTCGCGAATCCGCCCTGTGCGGGAATGCTGTAGAGCTGCGTGTAGCGGCTTGAAGACTGGCGGTCAGAGCGGAAGAGTATCTCTTTGCCGTCGGGGGTCCAGCCCACTGCGAAATCGGCCGATGGGTGATAGGTAACGCGGAAGGGCACGCCGCCGGTGACGGGAATGGTGAAGACATCGTAGTTGCCGTCGTACTGGCCGGTGAAGGCGATGGTCTGGCCGTCGAGTGAGAAGACCGGAGCAGTTTCAATACCTACGCCGACGGTAAGCCGCATGGCGCGGCCGCCCGCGCGCGGCACAACCCACAGATCGTCGGCATATCCGAAGGCGATCATGTCATTGCTGATTGCCGGGCGCTGGAAGATGTGCGGTCCGGTGGCGGCGTGAGCGGCAAGCGCGGCCATGAGGGCGCAAGCCGGAACAATGAAGGCGGAGAGAATTCGGGCGGGGGTAATCCGGATCGCAGACATGCGAGCCTCCAAGGAAGATTGGGTAATGTTAAACGATGAACGCGGGTGATGGGTGAATCAGCGCGGATGTTTGTGACGAGTTGACGGGGTCGGGCCTATTGCAGGCGCACCCATGGGACCCCAACTTTGCACTCTTCCCTGAGCCGATCGCTCAGTTGCCCGGTGTGATGAGCGAGGTGCCGCAGATTGTAGAGATGCACGCCAAACCGGTTGAACGGCAGCCAGTCGAACCCTGAGGGTGCGTCGAGCGAAACGCCTTCGACCCTGGCTTCAACCTCCTCGTAGCACAACGCGAGGAACTCCAGTACCTCTTCGCGCGAATAGGGTGCGGGAATGACGCGCACTTCCGCCGATTGCTCTGGCTTCGGTCCCAAAGATTGCGATTTGGGCCGATGCTTTGCCCAAGGCACAAAGCTTTGTTCCGTCGGATGCAGATAAAAATGCGTATAGAAGACCGAGTGATAGGCGATATGCCAGAACCTGTTGTGATAACTCTCATCGGTCCACAGGGCTTCAGGGCAGTTTTCGACCGTATGCCTCAGCATGGCGAGAGCGGCGCGGAACTGGCCGGCGATGATGGCGGTATGGTTGGAACTGCTCATAAATGCCAGCATAGCGCGACGAGGGCCGGGCCGTTCTGTAAGGGCGTCTCCGTGGTTTCAATGCCCGATTCAGTTCGCCGATCGTATGATTTCGTGCTTTCCCACCCTTGCGGCAAGTACAAATACGCCGCAGGGATGGGGCACCCACTTTCGAACAAGGTCAAGCGGTTGAACACATAATCGAATTGCATCACTGAGAGTCAAAGTGCCCGGGCCAGCGCGCCATACGACTCCGCCAGGCGCTTCTTAAGCCGCTCTTTGACTGGCGCTTCGACGAATGCCGCGTCGAGGCCCATCAGATTGGTGCTTAGAAAATCCTCTTCGCTCCAGCCAAACGTATGGCACAGCCCCTCGTACTCCTGGGTAAGGTTTGTGGGCGTCAACATGCGGGTGTCGGTGTTTACATTCAACGAAACTCCGGCGCGGTAGAGCCTGTCGATGGGGTGGCTGGCCCAGTTCTCAATCGACAGAATAATCTGCACGTTCGAAGACGGGCAAAGCTCGAGGTGAATCCGCTCTCGGCGCAAATGTTCCACCAGTTCCTCATCCTCGTAACTGCGCGTGCCGTGGCCGATGCGCTCCGGCTCGAGCAATCGCAGCGTCTCCCAAACGCTTTCAGGTCCGCAGGCTTCGCCAGCGTGGGCTGTGCGATAGAGGCCGTGCTCGCGTGCGTAGCGGTATGCGGCGACATGCGCGTCGAGCGGAAAGCCTGCTTCATCGCCTGCAATATCGAGCGCTGCGACGCGGCTCCCGCGGAAAATCTCCACAAGTTCCGCGGTTAGCATGCTTTCGTCCGCAGAGAAATGGCGCAGGGTGCAGAGGATCGCGCGAGCCTCGACTCCAGTCGCGCGGCTCTGCTCTTCAATTGCGCATTCGACAACTTCGCAGACCCGCTCGGGGCTCAGTCCGTTCATCGTGTGCAGCAGCGGCGCAAAACGAAGTTCGGCATAGATGACGCCGTCTGCCGCAAGCTGCTCGAATATGTCTTCGACAACCAGCCGCAGCGAGTCTTCACTCTGCATCAGTCGAAAGCCCATCGGCGCGCGGGACAGGAAGTCGGCGAGATTGGTGCATCGCACGGGGCCAACAAAATCGCGATCGTAATCCTGGCGCGTGACTGCGGGCGCAAGACGCGAGACGGCCTTGTAGCTCAGCGAGCAGTCCAAATGCAGATGAAGCTCGATCTTGGGAAAAGACCGCAGGTCCATGGATTCAGGATAGCGGAACGTCGTTGACAAACAACCGCGGGTCCCCGTTCGACGTCGATCGTCCGCAGCAGCGGAGAATCTCAGCTCAGGGCAGGCTTTCGACTCCGTCCGCCTGCTGCAGACTCCACTCAGCATAACAACTTGTTATTGACGTTGGCCTCATGTTGGGCGCCGCTAATCCTTCAGCGTGACCGTGATCTTCCGCGCGTCGCCGCCTTCTGAGGTGATGACAATCTCGCCGGTGGCGCGCTTGCGGATGCTTTTGAACTTGTCGCCCCACTCAACCAGAACCAGCGAATCGGAAGTGAGCAGCTCTTCAATGCCGAGAGTCTCAAGCTGGCGCTCGCCCTCGAGCCGGTACACATCCAGATGGAAGAGCTTTACCGGCTTGCCTTCGCGAGTGCCGTCGTACTCGTGAATCAGAGTGAAGGTGGGGCTGGTGACCTCGTCGGGCTCGGCCGCATCGAGCGCCTGCGCAATTCCCTTCACCAAGGTGGTTTTGCCGGTGCCCAGATCGCCGCGCAGAAGCAAAAGCTGCGGCGGCTTGAGCAGCTTTACCAATTTGCGCCCCACCTCAATGGTGCCGGGACCGCTCGTCGTCGTGAACTCGTGAGTCTTGCCTGCGGCGGTGGAAGCGGCGGTGGTCATCAGCTCAGCCTCGCGCGGCGCTGCTCGTTTGTGCGCCCTGTATCCAAACATAACCGTTTAAGCCGCGGGATTGAAAGCGAAAAGCCTGTGAAAGATGACGAAGGGAATCAGTGGCAAGTAACGTGTGTTCATCCTGCTCGCGAACGGCGAGGTCTGCGGCCAGCCCGTGCAGGTAGACGGCAGCCTCGACGGCGCGAGCGGAGTCGCTGGGGTACTGCGCCAGTAGGCCGGCGATCATGCCAGTCAACAGATCGCCGCTGCCGCCCTTGGCCATTCCGGGATTGCCGGTAGTGTTGATGGCCACGCGGCCGTCGGGATGGGCGATGAGGGTTCGCGCGCCTTTCAACACGAGGGTTACGCCGACCTTTATAGCGAAGCTGCGCGCTGCATGCAAGCGATTGGTCTGAACTTGCGCAATCGTGATTCCGGCCAGGCGCGCCATTTCGCCGGGGTGGGGCGTAAGTACTAATGTGCGCCGGCCCATGCGCGCCAGCTTGGCCAGCAGCACCGGCTTGGCAGCCAGAATATTGAGCGCGTCGGCGTCGAGCACGGCGGGAAGCTCAGTCGATGAGAGCAAATCGGCAGTGAATTTCGCGGTCTCGGGGCTCTGGCCGAGACCAGGGCCAATGGCCAGAACGGTTATGCCCTTGGTGAGCGAATCGAAGAAGGCGGGAGCGGCCCACTGCTTCGACGCTTCTGCCTCCGCGCCGAGCTGCAACGGAATAGTCATCAGTTCCGGCGCGAATGCGGCCACCTGCGCCATCACCGGAGCCGGCACCGCCGCCGTCACCAGTCCCGCACCCACGCGCAAGGCGCCGAGCGAGGTCATAGCCGGCGCACCCGATTTCCCAATCGATCCTCCCACCACTAGCACATGCCCAAAGTTGCCTTTGTTGGCAGCAGCGGCTCGGGGTGTGCGAACAAGATCGAGCGACGAGCCTGCCCAGTCGAGATTCAATTCCGAAACAATGAGTTCGTCCGGCGAGCCGATGGGCGCAACCACTATGGGCTGATCCCACGATCGCGTCAACGCGCCAAAAACATGCGCGGGCTTGGGCGCGGTAAAAGTAACGACCGCATCGGCGGGAAAGACCGGCGTGTCGACGGTGGCGCTGGTCGAGTCGGCCGGCCAGCCGGAGGGCAGATCGATAGCAAGCACCGGGCCGCACCGCGGTTTGATCCACTCAAGCGCAGCCAGCGCAAGCCCCTTGATCGGCGGCTTGAATCCAGTACCAAGCACGGCATCAATCACCAGGTCCGCGTCGCGAGCCGGGCCAAGTCCCGCCAAATCAGCCGCAGTCTCGACAATATGAATTGATACCCCTGGAACTGCAGTAAGCTCGCGCCAGGCCTCGACTGCGTCGCCTTTCAGGCCTTCGCTTGCGCCCAGCAAAATGGTTGTTGTTTCGAGCCCCGCCTGGTGCAGCAGCCTTGCCGCAGCCATGCCATCGCCGCCATTATTGCCACGGCCGCACAACACCGCGATCCGCCGCGCTTCAGGGAATTCACAGCGCACAACGGCAGCAACCGCAGCCGCGGCGTTGCGCATGAGCTCAAACGACGGCGTGCCTGAGCGCTCCGTGTTAGCGCGATCGCACGCCTGCATTTCGGCAGCTGAAAGAACCTGCATAGCTTTATTTGATCAGACGAGCAGGAACCGCGTTGACGGCGCCAGGGCGCGTGAGGGTACAACTAGCCTTAACGTCACAGTGGAAGTGAATTGGGGCCGGAAAGAATCCCCAGCCTTGCCCGTGCGAGCTCAAGCCGCCCGGTCCCACAAAAAACTCCCGTCCGGCGCTCGTTAAAACGGTGCCGTGGGACGGGTTGTCACCCACAATCACATCGTCGCCGTCGATGGGACCACTCAATTTTTGCGGAGCAGAAGCCTGCCGCTTTCGAATCGAGCTCGGCTGGCTTTTCCCACCGCCGCGCTCCAGATTCAATAACCAGTCTTGCTGGTCGGCCTTAATCGGATAGGTGCTTGCAAAGTCCCACGCGGCAATGCGTTGGTAGAGGTCCTTGGGGCAGTTCATGGGGCCCTGCATCTCGAGGCGCGCAATCTTGCCCTGGTCGCCCCGTTCGTAACTGATCTCTTCTCCATCCATGGTCCGCTCCGGCGGGCCCTCCGTGGGCACGGCGCTGCCGTCAACCGGCGCCTTGAAAGGAAAGATAATTTCTTTCTCGCAAACCGTGACTCCCGAACCGTCTTTCAAATGAATATTGAATGAGATCTGGCGCGGAGGATTTGCGGCAACCGCCGCAAAACCCGCCAGATTGTCGGCAGAAATCGGATTGACATAAAAAACGTAGCCCGGTTTGCCTGCCCAGCGCGCCACGAAGTCTCCGCTCAGGCCGGAGTCCATAACTTCGCTTGGGCCCAGATCGACAATGGGCGGCGGCGCAAGCCCCTGATTGAGCAACACGACGACGAGCATGGCCACTACCAGGCCACCAACTGCGGCCAAAGCGATCAGGTATTTCCGCCGCTTGTTATCCGGTGGCGCCACCGGAATGCCAAGGACATCCTCGTTGGACAGCTTGATCTGCGGTTGAACCGGCGAGCTCAGCGCCTCGCGGAAGGCATAAAGCTCATCCTCAGGCGTGGTCTCGTAGGGCACATACTCATAGCGAGGTTTTTCATCGCGCGGCTCTTCGGCCTCGTCGTGTTCTTCTGTCTCTCGCTCGTGCTCTTCGCTCATCAAAGATCACCTGGGATTCTTCTCCGGGTGGCAGTTCGAAAACTTTACACGAGGGGAGCTCCGAAAAGGCGCAGACGCGCTGGAACTCTGAAGTCCGGAGACTTTGAACCGCCGGTAAGGCCTGCTATTAACTGAACTGTGAGACCGCGGGCAAGTTACTAGCAAGTTCCAACCAATCACATTGAAACACGCTGAGTGCAATGTGGCAAGATGGAAGCGCAGGAAACGAGCGATGATGGTCGCATGTTTCGACCGGTCCCTCAAAATTCAATTCGCGCCTGAAACGCAATCATGCGCGGCGAACTATCTCCGCCAAGACCCACGCCCAGGAGTCCGGTCGGCGGCGAGATCGTGCTTTCAAGGGTACCGAACTTTGCCGGCACGTTTTCGCCGGGGACGCCGGCCTGAACGTTCGCGGGCAATGCGAAGTTGGGGTGATTGAAGGCGTTAAAGAGCTGAGCATCGAGCCGCAGCGACAGACCTTCGCGCACAGCGAACTTCCTGGTGAGATACATGTCGGAATCAGTAAAGTGGGGGCCGCGCACGGTGTTCCTACCCGAATTGCCAAACTGGCAGTTGGCGGGCGAATCGCCGCCGGTGCAGGCGCCGGTAGTGGGGTCGACCACGGAGACAAACGCAGCGGGGTTAAGCCATTGCCGCGTGCCCGCCACGGTCACTCCCGGATAGGGCGTCTTGAGATAGACCGGAACTCCCGGAACGCGGCGCGCGAATTGAGGCCCGCTGCTCTGGAATATCCCGTTGCCCTTTGCGGTGTAGGGCTGGCTCAGAACGGTGAATGGCAAACCGCTGTGCAGAATCGCCGTCTCAGAGAGCGACCACCCCGCAAGGAATACGCGCAGCGCGCGGTGGGGTGACGAAAAGGGAATCTGGTAGATGCCGAAGGCGGAGACGTTGTGGCGCACGTCGTAATCGCAGTTTCCGTGCTCGCGGCGAAGTTCGCCGGGCAGCGGCGACAGAATGCCGAGACTCGAGAACGGGAGCAGGCCGCCATTCGACACCTCGTCGAGACAATGGCTCAGCGTGTAATTGGCGCGTATGAGCAACCCGCCGAATTTCTCGTTCACTTCGGTTTGCAGTCCGTTGTAATTGCTGCCTGCGCCGGTTTGGAACTCGCTGACGGAGCCGAAGCGCTGGTCGAGCGGCTTTGCGAAAGGGTAAGGCGAAAAGCACCCAACGCACACCGTCTGGTAGCCGTTCAACTCCACCTGGAAGGGTTCGTGTAATCCTCGCGTTCCCACATAGTCCGCCTTCACTGAGCCGTGCGAGCCGGTCTGCCGCTCAAGCCCCAGGCTGAACTGGTAGTAATACGGCGTCTTGAGTGTGCCGGTGGGAAACGTGTTTAGACCGACCGCCAGCGGGCAGGTTGGCGCGCCGGGTTGAATTCCCGTGCAGGGAGCCGCGCCCACGTTGAACGCCGATTGAAAACCTCGGTCGGCGTTGGCGGCCGCATTCATCGCGTCCAGGATTCCCACGCCACCCGCCTGGCCGCCGATGCCGCCCGCAAAGGTTGGCGAATAGGGAGGATTGGTTGCCGCCAGATCTGCCACCTGCGCTGGAATGATGTCGTTGAAGACACCGAATCCGGCGTGGAGCACCGTGCCTCCAGTAACCTGATCGGCTAGCGAAATGCGCGGCTGCCATACCAGAACCGGCGTGGCCGGGAACAGCGTGCGCACGTCCGTTTCAATGGCCTGATTCAGCGGCTGGTCAGGGTCGTGATCGAGATCGAGGAACGAACCTGCAGGCCTTGCAAACAACCGCTTTTGGTTGACGGGGTCGGTGTTCCATGTCGTGCGCACTCCGGCCGTGATGGTGAGATGCGTCGACGGCTTGTGCGTGTCCATCGCGTAAAGATCCAGATTGCCTTCCGCGACTCGCTCTTTGAGCGATGCTGGAAAAGTCTGGCTGAGCAGGTAGGCGGCGCCGTAGGTGAATTCGGCCAGGTCGTTGTAAACTGGCTGCCGGCACAATTCCCTCACCCAGGTCGTAGTCGCTGGTGTCGACGCGGCGCGAGTTCACGCCAAACTTGAAGGTGTCGCGCCGGCATGCTTCCACATCAAGTCGTCGTTGATCTTGCCATTGCGTGACCTTGCGGCCCTGGGGATAGGTATTGTCATTGCCGCCGATGTTGGTAAAGGGGGCGCTGTTGGTGCCGGCGGCGAGCACGATTGGAATCTGGGCCAGCACTGCGGAGAAGTTGTTGGGCTCAAAGATGCTGCTGTACCAGCTTGCTCCGGGGTTGAATTGGTTCACCAGGTTCGGGCTGAACACGTGCGTATAACCGGCCACCAGCGTGCGCTGCGGCTGCGGCGAATATGAGTTGAAGATTGCGGTTTACCGGATCGGTATACGCCGCCTGCAAACCAGTGTCCTGCTGGAACCGGTACCAGACGCTGTTATTCGTATCGATGGTGTGATCGATCTTGAGCACGATCAGATTCTCGTTGTCGCTGTTATTCAGCGACTCCTGAATTGGTTGGCGCAGCCGCTGCCGTCAAAGAGGTTTCCGCTGCTCTGCGCGCCCGGCAGTGGCGCGCCGCTTGCATCGAACGGACAAGTGCTGATCGCGACCGGTGTCCCTGCCGTGCTTCGATAAAGGCCGAAGATCGACTTGTAAAGCGCAACCTCGCCCGGTTCAGCAGGCAGCGTCGCGCCGGTGATTGGGTCGGTGCCTCCTTGCGGCAACTGGCTGAGCACGTATTGCTGGTAGGCAACCGTCGGAGCCACAAGCTGCTCCACAAGCGGCAAATCGATTCGAACTCCCTCGTAGTGGGCGAAGAAGAAGAGCTCGTTCTTCCGCAACGGTCCACCCAGGCTCACGCCGAACTCGTTAACATTGGAATGCGGCTTGAGAGTGACATTGCCCGATGTATCGTTGGCGTGGAGAAAGTAATTCTCCGCATTCAATGCGGAGCCATTCCAAACCCAGTATGCATCGCCGTGAAACGCATTCGAGCCCGACTTGGTGAAGTAATTCACCTGCGACGCGCCGTAGCGGCCTTGATCGACGGAATAGGAGTTGGTGTTGACCGTTGACTCAGCGAGCGCGTCGAGGCCGATGACCAGATTCGTTGAAAGGCCAATATTCAATCCCAGCCACGGATCGTTGCTGTCGAAGCCGTCCAGGATGTAGCCGTTCGATGTGGCCGGCAAGCCGTTGAACTCCACGTTCCCATATCCGCCTGGAGCTTTCGCGTCGTTGGAAGAGCCGGCGGTATTCATCAGCGCGCCCGGCGCGAACTGCGTGATGAAAGTCAAATCCTGGCCCGCATTGGGCAGGTTCGCGATGGTCTTTGACTCAAGCGTAGAGGTGGTGTTGGGGTTGTCGAGGCTCAGCAGGGATTGATTGGCAGTCACTTCCACGGTCTGCGTGGCTGATGAGACCGCGAGCCTGAAGTTAAGCGTGACCGTGCGGCCCACTTGGACGGTAATGGGACTGGAGCTTTGGACCGTAAAACCGCGCGCCTCTGCTGCAACGGTGTACTCGCCCGGATTCAATTCGGAGAAAAGTACGCGCCCATTCTCATCGGTTTTCGCGGTGCGCGTCGCACGGGTCGCTACGTCGGTTGCGGTCACATCCACATCTTCGATTGCCGCGCCGGTCGCATCGATCACTGTAACCGAGATGGCGCAGGAGGTCCCGCTTTGCGCCGGCAAAAGTATCGCGTTAACTGCGGTTAATACAAGGAGAACGAGATACTTCCACCCGATTCCTGCGTTGCGCATTGGAGTGACCTCCGAGGGGGAAAACGGGAAAGCTTCAGCGGCCGAGCGCGGTTTCCACCAGCAGCCACGCATTCAGCACGGCAATCAGTATCGCCGTCAACCAGGCCAGCATCTTCAGGCCGCGGCCGTTCGTAAACTGGCCCATCAAGGCACGGTCGTTGGTAAACATAACCAGGGGAACAACCGCAAAGCTCAGTTGCAGCGAGAGAATCACCTGGCTGAGGATGAGCAGCTTCTCAGTGCCTGCTTCGCCGGTGATGGCAACAACGATGATGGTGGGAATAATGGCGAGCGAGCGCGTGATGAGCCGGCGCAGCCACGGCGCGAGGCGAATGTGGATGAACCCCTCCATGACTACCTGGCCGGCGAGCGTGCCGGTAATGGAGGAGTTCTGCCCGGAAGCGAGCAACGCAACAGCGAAAAGTGTGCTGGCGCCGGCCGCACCCATCATCGGGCTGAGCAGCTTGTATGCATCCTGAATGGCTGCAACCTCAAAGTGGCCGCTGCGATAAAAGACTGCCGCGGCGACGATAAGAATGGCCGCGTTCACAAACAGGGCAACGGTGAGCGCCAGTGCTGAATCCACATTCGCCATGACCACGGCCTCGCGTTTGCCCGCGGGTGTGCGCTTGTAGTTGCGGCTCTGCACAATGGACGAGTGCAGATACAAGTTATGCGGCATCACCGTTGCGCCCAGAATGCCGATGGCGATGTACAGCATGTCGGGGTTGGTAACAATGGAAGGCGACGGAATGAACAACGAGCGCAGGACAGGCAGGTAGTCGGGCCGCGAGAAGAACATCTGCAAGCCGAACATCACGATGATGGTGCCGATGAGCACGATCACCAGCGACTCAACGTAGCGGAATCCCCAGCGCTGCAGCATCAGAATCAGCAGCACATCGAGACTGGTGATCAAAACGCCGTAGAAGAGCGGGATGTGAAAGAGCAGCTCAAGCGCGATGGCTGAGCCGATCACTTCGGCCAGGTCGCAGGCGGCAATCCCGACCTCGGCGAGAATCCACAGCGCGAAGCTGGTCCGTGGTCCATAACGCTCGCGGCAAAGCTGAGCCAGGTCTCGCTCGGTAGCTATGCCCAGCTTGAGCGACAGGCTCTGCAACAGGATTGCCATCAGGTTCGAGGCCATGATGACGAACAGCAGCGTGTAGCCGAAACGCGATCCGCCGGCGATGTCAGTGGCCCAGTTGCCGGGGTCCATGTAGCCAACCGAGATGAGAAAGCCGGGGCCCAGGAAGCCGAGCACGCGGCGCCAGTAGAGCCGCGAGTGCGAGATCTGAACGCTCGAATGCACCTCGGGCAATGAGGGCTGCGCGGTAACAAGCTGGGTAATGGTGCCGTTGGACATAGGAAGATTGGAGGAAGAGAACGCAGTACTCCCTCAACGACAGTATGCCACAGATTATTAACTGTAGTTAATTAATTTTCTTATATTAAATTATCGCCAATTTGTAGCACCGGATGATGTACCGCCCTTTTTGCACCGCGCCTCGTCCTGGATATCTGTGCCACACACCGCCTCTGCTCGACCTGGAGTGGAGGGTTTTCGATGGAACGACGTTGGTTAAGAATTGGCCAGCCCGTCGATCAGAGCCGACGCATGGAGTGAAACATCAACCAGTTGCTTTCTTGGTGATTTCGAGGGCAAGAGAAATGGTAATTTCACCCTCGAACTGAATGTAAGAAATGACGCCGGACGACTGAAAGATTTGCATCCTCGTGTGCAAATTGTGATGAACCCCGGCTATTGGTGCTGGTTATAGAGATGAGAGCAAGGTGGCAATAATCGGCACTTAGTTCGCTCAATGCGCCTAATTTGGTGAATGGTCGTTAATCCACAACTCACTCCTTTTTGGCCGTAGTTATTTCCGCATAGCCGGTGATCCAGGCACAGCCAGTCGATGCAACTACCTCACTGCTTCCTCATGCGGCGACAGGTTCCCGCACCGCGGTCCGCGTAACGGAGATGACGCTGATGTCGTCTTCCTGGCCGAAGTCCTGTGCGGCGTTGGCGATTTCGGCGGCGTTGGTGGCGGAGCGCAGCAGGTCGTGAACGCGATCGAAGCCAAAGAGATTGCCGTTTGCGATCGGTGGCTTCCACGATGCCGTCGGAGAGCAGCACCAGCCGGTCACCGTCTTTCAATTGGAAATGCATCACGGAGAACTCCGCGCTTTCCATCATGCCCAGCGGCAGCGCGCCTTCCATCGCGATCGGTTCTCCATTGAGATAGGGCGCGATGTGTCCGGCGTTGGCCAGCGTCGATTGCGCCATCGGAAGCAATGCGCAGTGCGAGACACGTGGCCTGAGCATCGTTGCGGCCCAGTAGACGCCGGTTCAGGGCACGCAGCAGAGACAATGGGTCGGAGTTGTGTTCGCGCCTGATTGCGGATCGCGCCGACCAGCAGCTGCCACCAGCATGCCCGCCTTCAGGCCTTTGCCGGTCACGTCTCCGGCTACAATCAGCACGCTGCCGTCGGATTTGTGGGGAATGATCTGGAAGAAGTCGCCGCCTACCTCGCGCGCCGGCCGGTATTCGCTCTCGATGGTGAGGCCCGGCAGGGTGAGACGCGCCTCGGGCAGGATGACTTGCTGCACTTCCTGCGCCTGCTTCACATCCAGCGCCATCTGCCGCTGGCGGCGAACCGACAGGATCAACCGTCGCAGCAGCAGCACAGCAAGAACCGCCACCAGCAACAGATCCGCGAGTTGGCGCGTGGTGATCTGTATGCCGAAAGGAAACCAGAAATTCAGGATGTGTAGAAAATTCAACTCCCTATAGAACTGGAGATGCCCGCCAGCACGACTGCGGGCAGTGCCGCCCAACCTTCCAGCCCATGGTCGCGGATTCCCTGGAAGGCGGTGACCAGCATCAGGACAGCCAGCACCACACGAAGAGAAAGAGAGACCAGCGCAAAGGCATGGCTCAACCGCGGCGGGACGACGGTGAACCACAAATTCAGGGCCAGAAGATTCGACGCGATCAGCAGAGGCACCAGCCCGGCGAGAACCCATGGGATCCACGCCGGACGCCGAAGCCGGAACCAGATCCGCCACACCATGACCCAGCCGGCAAAAACCAGTGGGGACAAGAAGCCATCCCGTGCCGCCAAAAGCACGTTTCCGCCAATCCGTTGCGTCCAGGCTGGCGACAACGACGAGATAGGAACTCGCCGCAATCGACAGCAGCAGCGCCCCTATCCACAAGTAAACCCGGTCGGATCGATCGAATAGTGTGAGGCTCAACGCCACGACGCCGAGGAGGCCGAAGACAAAAAGCCTTCTATGAGCCACCCTGCATACGCGCGTATTAACTCTTTCCCAGCGCATCTGATGCTGGGCGGAAATTGCCTCCGTCTGGCCCAGCAGCGGCGCCGTGTGCAAGCCGCCAACTACGTCGCTCTCGGCCAGGGTGCCCGGCTGCATCCACACGCGGATCGCCAGCACGTGCGTGGACGCGCGCGCGCTTTCACTCTCCGATGGAGGAAGCTGGAACATCATCGGCTGGGTGAAGTAGACCGTTGGAGGTCTCTTCGAAAAATCGCCAAAGCTGGCCCACTAACTTGCCGTTGTCGAACGCCTGGTAAATGTCGTCCACATTGGACGGCCCGGCCAGGGATAGCTTGTTATCCTGCCTGGCTTGCAGCAGAACGCGGATGCGGTACCACGCATAGCCCCAGTAGCCGCGATGGCCCCTGGCTGTCCAGCCCGGCACAAAGCCCGAAAGACCAGCGATCGGATCAATTGCCCCCCGCTTCGGCGTCAGGTCTACGGTTTCCCATTTCGAGTCGTCGAAGCCCGGTTCTGCCCACAGAGGCGTCCGGGTTGCGGGATCGATTGGCGAATCGCCGACTGAAAACCTCCACGGCCCGTTGAGCGGAATCACGGATTGGCCGAGAGCGATGTGCAGGGCGCTATCAGACTGTGCCGACGAGCCTGCGGCAGCTCGACCGGCCGGGCCGTAGGCAGAACAGCGCAGAATGAAAGTACTAGCCACGCGAAAGAGGAGCGGAAGCGTCGTTCCATTGCACGACCTCTAACAAGGGACCCTTTGGATGCACTATACAGAGTGAGTTGCGCAGATTAGTAGCCTCTTTCGCAAGACCGTGACGCCGGTCATCCAGTTCGGTATTTTAGTCTGCGACGTAAAAACGTTACCAACGTTTGACCTGATTCCGGTCTGACGCGGAATTCCGGAATTTGGGTGTCAGTTGATGAGAAGAGCACCCAAACCACTCGTCCAGCCGATTTCCGGCAGATTCGAGTCGCCCGGCTGGGATTGGTCCTCATCAGCGTACCAGTATCTGCGGATCGGGTAGTTCCTGGTTTGTCGGCAATCCGTCAGTAACCAAGTAGTTATTTCCGCATAGCCGGTGACTCACCCAGAACTCCGAGACGCGGGGAATCTCCCCGTTTGAGAGGCAAGCGGAATTCCTCAATGATCTGGCAATATTCGACTCGGTGGGCCGTAGGGGGCGTTAAGTCGTATCGGCTTGTTGTTTAGGCACACGCCATCTTTCCTTGACCACACGCAGCCCGAGCACAAAACCGCAAATGGCCGTTTCTCCCAATACTGGGTCATGTCTGTAATCATCCTTAGCATGATCTGTCCACCGCTCACCCATAGATATATCGCCAATCTGTTCCTGGTTGGATTCCTGTGCTCAACCTGCGCCGGACAGCAGAGTCCTTCACCGGTAACGGTTCCCACGCCAATCCGCCTTGGGCTCGTCTTCATGCAGGGCGAAGTGAATAATTCGGTACCTCTCAGCGTGGTCCTCGACACCGGTTCTTCAGAAACCATTGTTAGCCCCTCCGTGGTGCAGGCTGCTGGTATTGGCTCCAACCACACGGTGGAGGCTGCGGGCATCGGAAAAGGTTCGAGTCAGACGCTTCAAATACTTGACGATTGTGAGCTTCAATGGGGAAATCACCCAGGAGAACTCCACCTTCTGCATCAACAGGGTGCCAGCATACTCATCGACTATGTATCGGCTGGGCTGGGAGTGCGCGCGGATGCCTTCTTCGGAAGCAACCTGTTCTTGCATTACACAATAACCACTGACTATGAGCGCGAGACAACCACTTTTGCGCCTCCCGGTTCCGGGCCAGCGCCTCCTGGAATTCCATTCCCGATCAAGATCATGAGCAACGTGCCTTATGTTGAAGCAATCATCGAGGGCGAAAATGGAAAGGCACTGACGGGACTTTTTCTTTTAGACAGTGGCACCGCCGACGCAAAAGGGGCGATGATTCTGAGTAAGACATTTCTGAATGCACATCCGGGTCTTATCGCCGAGGCACATCTTGTCGACGCTCCGGCGGTAACAGCCGTCGGCGGCATCATCCATTCGAAGCTGGCCAGAGTCCCTCATCTCATCCTCGGACCGATTCATTTATCTGAAGTTGTAGCGGTCGTTCCGGATGAAAGTTCCGGTGTTCTGGCGAAAGCAAATATTGCCGGCTTCATCGGTGCGGGAATCCTCAGACGCTTCACCGTAACCTGGGATTACACTCATTCACTCATGTTCCTTCTGCCCAACAGTGGGCTGGAAGCACCATTTGAGACCGATGCCAGCGGAACACACCTTTTATCTCCCGGTCCGAAATATCAAGCGGTTGTGATCGACAGCGTGCTTCCCAATTCGCCAGCGGCTCTGGCAGGATTGGAAGCAGGCGATGAGATCTTGTCGGTCGATGGGGTCGGCGACGTTCCTCTCTGGAAAGTATCAGATGCCCTGCGCAAAGCCGGAACTACCGTTGTCCTTGAGGTGCGAAGGGAAACAACAACTTTGAAAATCCCGCTACCGCTCAAGAGCCCATTTCATCAGACGGGTCGACTCCCGATTCCATGAGCCGGTTCTTGATGATAGGAAGAGGCGAATACCGAGCTTGCCTGGGGTTAGGTTCTTCAGGTCCCGGTTTGTCGCCAATCCGGAAGTTATAGATCAGTAAACATTGCAAATCGGTGATTCTCCGGCAAAATGCGGCCATTGCATAGAAAATTGGCACGCCCTTGCCTGCAAATCCCAGATCGTGCGTTTACAGTTTCTTTGATTCGAGGGATCTCGAACGCGGCAAGGCTTTGCTTGGACCGGCAGTCATCAGTTGTTTTAGCAATGATTCCACTGTTCGGAGTTTTGCGCTCACTCTTGCGGATAATTCCAACTTCCTGCGCTACATTCAAAACAAGGGAACAGGACCAGGACAGGAGTAAGGAATAACAAGCCCCAAAAGCCAGCTCGTAACTCCTTATCCATGAGGATTTTACGATATAACTCTTTTGTTCGCAGTATTTTGCGGCCAGTCATGGCAGAAAAAGGCAGGTATAAGTGCATTAAAAAGTGATACTTAACCCCATATCGGGGGGAGGAGGGGGTGCCCCACAAAGGCTAGTTCAGATCCTTAAGCCACACTGCCTCTGCCGCAGGACGGCCAAGAATCGAATTGCCTGACTTGAGCTCGATGGAGACGGTCTGGTCGTAGTTCTGGCTTACAACCTTGAGCCGCTCACCGGGGTCAATACCGGCGCGATGCAGGAAAAGAAGCAGCTTTGTGTCGCGCTCCTGCAGGCTGGCCACTGTATACGAGCGCCCCTCCGTGGCCTCAGAGAGAGGCGTTTCGCCCCGCCGCTTGCGCTCTTCGGGCCGTTCGGGCAGCACAGCGTTGCCATGGGGACAGGCGCCGCCCTCGCCCAGCTTCTCGCGCAGCTTGGCTTCGAAGGCTGGCGAAACCGCGTGCTCCAGCCGCTCGGCCTCTTCGTGGATCTCATACCACGCCATGCCGAAGACCTCGCTCAGCATGCGTTCGATAAGGTGATGACGCAGCGCGGTGTGGTAGGCCGTCTCGCGGCCGGGCTCGGTGAGGCGAACGATACCGTCCTCGCCCACTTTGACGAGGCCATCGCGCTTGAGCCGCTTGATCGCCATGGTCACGGCCGGCGGCGAAACCTCAAGCCAGTGCGCCAGCAGCGCGGGAATCACCTCGCGGCCCTCCGCCTCGGCCTCGAGAATGGCCTTGAGGTAATTCTCCTTCGAAACGTAGATGGAATCTTTCATGGATGCGCTCCATCCACTTTAAATCGTTGGCGCGAGGTGATGCGGGGGGTCGAACCGCTTTTCAGACGATGGAGGATAAAACAAATCAAGCCCCCAGCCACCACTCCTAGGCCGGGGACTGATAACTGATAGCTGATCACTGATCACTGATCACTGACTACTGTCTTACTTCACCCACACCTTCGGCTCAACGCTCAATCCCGGCCGCAGCTCGTGGTTCGGGTCTTCACTGGCGAGGTTGGTAAAGTCGATGCGCACAGGCACGCGCTGCACCACTTTCACGTAGTTGCCGGTCGCGTTCTCAGGTGGGAAAAGCGAAAGCACCGAGCCGGTGGCGCCGCCGATCTGCGTCACCTTGCCGCTGTAGTCCTTGCCCGTGGAGTCCACATGGATGTCGACTTTCTGGCCCGGCCAGCATGTGCCTGAGCTGCGTCTCCTTGAAGTTCGCCGTCACCCACAAATCCTCGAAGCGAAACCAGCGTAAGCAGGTTCTGTCCCGGCGAAACGTTCTGGTTGATCTCAACGCTCTTGCGCGTGATGATTCCGTCTTCGGGCGCGACGATTTTGGTGTAGCCCAGGTTCAGCTTGGCCTGGTCGAGCGCGGCCTGCGCCTGCTCCACCTGCGCCTGCGCCTGTTTGTAGCGGGCGGTTTGCGCCGCAACCTGCTGCGGCCCGGTCAGCGCGTATTTCTGCGAGGCCTGGGCCTGCGCCTCGCGCTCGCGCGCCACGCGCATGCCGTCTTCGGCGGCCTGCTCGCTGGCCTGCGCATCGGCCAGCGCGGCCGCATTGGACTTGGCCGCAGCAACCGCCGCGTCGTATTGCAGCTTGCTGATCACGTCTTTCTCAACCAGCGGCGTGTAGCGATTCAGATCGGCCTGCGCCTTGTTCGTTGTTGGCAACTGGCCTGCGCCACGCGCGCTTTGGCCGCGGCAAGTTGCTTCTGGGCCTGCTGCACTGAGGCATGCGCCCCGCTCACATCGGCATTCGCCGAGGTAATGTTGCTGCCCGTATTGATCTCGGTGATGGGCACGTTCACGCCCGCTGCCTGGGCGTTCGCCTTGGCGCTATCGAGAGCCGCCTGCGCATTTTCAACCGCCACCTGGTAGTCGCCGGGGTCGAGCTCGGCGATCAGGTCGCCCTTCTTCACCAGCTGGTTCTCTTCCACGTCGACCTTGACGACCTGGCCCGAGATGCGCGCGCTCACCTGGATCAGGTGACCGTTCACCTGCGCGTCGTCAGTGTCTTCGCTGTAAGTCGAGCGCCACCAGAGCTCCAGCCCCAACAGCACCAACAGCACTACCACCGCAATGACAAAGCCCCTGCGGCGCTTGGGCGCCGGTGTGACTTCAGTCTCTTCTACCGGTTCGGCTTGCGCCGCTTTTTGATTCGTCTCCGCCACGTTCCTTCCCTCCAATTGCAAATCCAGCGATTGATTGCCTAGAAGCCTCGGCCCTCAGATGGAAAACCGCGCGCGCTCTAAACCGCGGCGCGCCTGCTACTGGGTTTGCTTCACATAATTCCTGTAGTTCTCGCCGGCCCCCAGCGCACGCGCCAGGCTCAGCTTGGCCACGTTGTGCCGGTAAAGGCTGGCAACATACTGCTGCATTGGCCTGGGCCACCGACTGCTGCGCCTGGCTCACGGCCAGGTTGTCGCTTACGCCGTTGGCGTAATGCTCCTGCGCCTCGTGCAAAGCCTCGCCGGCCAAGTCGACGCTGGATCGCGCCACTTCAACCTGCTTCTGCGCCGCCTGAATATCCAGCAGCGCGTCGCGCACATCGGCGTCGATCTGGGCTCTTCTTGTCGCTCAAGCTGCGCCTGTGCCGTATCGAGTTGCGCCTGCGCCTGCTTCGGCGTCGCCGCGCAGCCCAAACTCTTTGAACACTGGAAAACTCACCGTTCCCGATGCATCCACCGTGCCGTGCGAGTGGCTGAGCGTGGTGCCGATGTCGCCGTAATCCGCAGTGGCCTTGAAAGTGGGCAGCCGTTCGGCGGTTGCTGCTTTGCGTTGATCGACGGCGGCCGTCGCCTGCTGCACCAGTGCCGCCAAGATCTTTGCGGTTGGCCTGGGCCTGCGCGATCAGAGCGTTCACATCCACCTCGTCAAAGGCCGAGTACGGCGCCTGGTCGGTCAGAGTGAACTTTTGTTCAAGCGGCAGCCCGATGGTGCGGGCCAGCGCCAGCTTGTCTTTCGCGAGCGAGGTCTGCGCCGAGATCAGATACTGCTCCTGCTGCTGATAGTCGACCCGGGCCCGCAACTCGTCCAGCTTGGGCGCCGTGCCGGCTTCGTGATTCGCAACCGCCTGGTTGAGTGAGACCTGCGACGTATCCACCTGCGCCTGGGCGCTTTCAACCGCGGTCTGATCGGCAAGCACCAGAAAATATGCGTTGCCCACCGTCAGCACCACCAGGTCGCGCGCGTCCTGCGCCGTGAGCCCGGCCGCGGCAAAGTTGTGCCGCGCCGACATGTAATTCCTGAGAGACGGAACATCGACCACCGACCAACTCAAAGAGGCGCGGACATCGGTGTAACCAAACGGCCCGATAATTGTGGGGAAGTTCGGCAGCCGCAGCCCCTGGGCCGGCAGGTCAACCTGGGCCACCGTTTCTTTTGCAGCAAAATCCACACCGGGCAGCAGCGACTGGAGCTGGCTCAGGCGCTGGGCCCGCGCGGTATCCGCCTGATTCCCGCTCAAAATGATTCCGAGGTTCGCCGTCAATCCCCGCTGCATGGCGTCGTCGAGCGACAGCCCTACGGGCTCAGGCGAAACCTCACCCTTCACCACGCTGCCCTGAAACGAGCTTGCCGTGGGTGCGGCAGCCTGCGGCGCCGTCTGTCCCGCGGCTTCCGGGACTTCAAGAAGCGTGAGACTTAACGGAAAAACGGCCAGACAGGAAAGGATTACGTTCTTTTGGATGTACTTGTGCAAATTCAACCTTGCCCAGCGAGCGGCAAAAAATCCGCCAAGAATTATTGCTAAGTAAATGGATGCGCACGCAATACGAGACGCTTCTTAAAAGTAGTGTATCGAACCGGGTAAGCACAGGTAGCTGTTGGCGGACACACGAGTCAGGCTGTGGTTTTCGGAGTGGGAAAAATAGCAGTTCAGCGAGTCAGCGCCCCGCCGTTTCATGAATCAGCTGCGAGGCCAACGAGCAGAGTCCCTGGCGAAAGACGTCGCGAACCGAGCTGGAGGTCCAGCCTGCGGCGTCTGCGCCGCCATGCGCGGCCATCAACTGTGCCGTCTCGGTGGACGTGAATCCGGCCACGGCTCTCAGGACAAACACGGTGCGCACCGGGGTGGAGAGGTTCCTGAGCCATTCGCGAACACGGTCGCGATCGGGGCCGGCCATCATTCGCTCCAGTTCCTGCGCCGACTCGCCGGCGGAATCCAGATCGTCGTCATCAATGCAGGTCACCGGGCCATTGGCGCCTTCAGGTGCGGCCAGGCCACCAGGCTCACGGCGCGAGATCGTCTCAAGCGCAGCTTCGGCCAGCGCCAGCCGGCTGCTTTGCCGCGCCGCAATATGGTCGCTGCAATCGGCCACCTCGGCGGTGGAAACGGTGTGCTCCACCAAACGAACGCTCTCTTCGCCCTCGCCCACCAGCATCGAGGCCAGGGTATAGAGCCCGGCTGCGATGAGGTCCAGCATCTCGTCAAGGCCAGTGAGCGCCTGGCAAACCTCGGTGTCGTCTTTGGCGCGGCCGTCGAGCAGGCCTTGCACACTCCGGGTAAAGGCCGCCGCGCCCTCGGGCATGGGTTTGGGAGGAATCAGGCTCACTTGCTCGTCAATATGCGTCTCAGACATTGCGAAATCTCCTGTTGTGAGATGCGGTCGTCCATCTTTATCCTCAACCGACTCGGGCGTCGCGTCAACCGGAGGAAAACTCCGGTGACCGCCGCGCACACGTGTGACGGCGCACCAAGCAATACGTTGGAAGCCTGGCTCCCGGTTTCAAACTGCGTGCGCGCAGCTTTTTGCAGCCCCTTAACACCGCGCAAGCCCCTTATGTTGTATGAGATCAAGATGGGAGGCCGGTTTCCCCCCATCCGCCGCGCGGACGTGCCACATCCCGAGCAAACGCGATAGACTTCCAACACGGCACCGGAAGACACCATGGCCAAAGCTTCGCAAAAACAAAAACTCTTCAATGGTCGCGACTACTCGTGGATGCAGTTCAATCGCCGCGTGCTTGAGGAGGCTGAAGACCCCGCCAATCCGCTTCTGGAACGGGTAAAGTTTTTGGCCATTACGGGATCGAACCTTGACGAATACGTTGAGATTCGCCAGGCAGGACTGCTGCAGCGCATTGAGGACGGCTACCGCGAGCAGGGCTATGACGGCCTGCGCCCCGATGAATCGCTCGCCATCCTTACTGCCGACATCCACGACTTTGTGGCCGCGCAATATCGCTGCTGGAACTCGAAGCTGCTGCCCGAGTTGCGCAAACAAGGCATCCGACTGCTGGAGTGGGACGAGTTGAGCGACGAGGCCCGCGAGTTCGCGCGAGGATATTTTCAGCGTGAAGTCGATCCGCTGTTGACGCCGATTTCGATCGACCCGGCGCACCCCTTTCCGCGGGTGCTGAACAAGGCGCTGTGCCTGGCGCTGCTGCTGCGCGCCAAGCGGCGCAGCTCGGGTCCGCAGGTGCTGGGTGTTGTAACGGTGCCGCGCGCTCTGCCGCGGTTTGTACGCCTGCCGGCAGCCGAAGGCGCGTACGACTATCTGCTGCTGCAGGACCTGATTGCGCAGCACCTGGCAGGAATGTACCGCGGCTACGAGGTGCTGGCCCACGCCGCCTTCCGCGTCACGCGCAACTCGAACCTCTACTTCGAGGAAGAAGAGGCGCGGTCGCTGCTCGAGACCATTCGCTTTGAGCTGCACAATCGCCGCAAGGGCGACGCCGGTGCGGCTGGAGATCGAGACCGGCGCCGACCCGGAGATTGTGGAGCGGCTGCGCGTAAACTTCGAGCTCGACGAAGACCAGGTCTTTCGCGGCGAAGGCCCTGTGAACCTTTCGCGCGTCATGTTTTTCTACGAAGATGTGAAGAGGCCCGATCTCAAATTCCAGCCCTTCACGCCAAAGCCGCTGCTGTTGAGCCGCAAATCGACAGGCATATTCGACGAGCTGCGCCACCACGACATTCTGCTGCACCACCCCTACGACTCCTATGAGCCGGTGGTGGATTTTGTGCAGCAAGGCGCGCAGGATCCAGCCGTGGTGACCATGAAGCAGACGCTCTACCGCACCAGCCACGACTCTCCCATGTTCCAGGCGCTGACTGAAGCCGGTGCCACCAAAGAAGCCACCGTGGTGGTGGAGCTGATGGCTCGGTTCGATGAGGCGTCGAACATTCGCTGGGCCCGCTCGATGGAAGACGCCGGCGTGCAGGTCTTCCACGGA
This sequence comes from uncultured Acidobacteriaceae bacterium, assembly GCA_963836635.1. Classification (GTDB taxonomy): domain Bacteria; phylum Acidobacteriota; class Terriglobia; order Terriglobales; family Acidobacteriaceae; genus Telmatobacter. The sequence continues at coordinate 25,108 of CAWILB010000053.1, forward strand.
GTCGTGGGCCTGAAGACGCACTGCAAGCTGGCAATGCTGGTCCGCCGCGACGAAGACGGCCTGACGCGCCGCTACTGCCACCTGGGCACCGGCAATTACAACCCGGTGACTGCGCGCTTCTACACTGACCTGAGCCTGCTCACCTGCGATCCGCAAATTACCGAGCGCGTGCACATGGTGTTTAACTACCTCACCGCGCATGCCGAGATCGACGACTACAGCCCACTCCTGGTTGCGCCGCTCACTATGGCGGAGAGCTTTCTGCGGCTCATCCGCCGCGAGGCCGAACATGCAACTGCCGGAAGGCCCGCGCACATTGTGGCCAAGATGAATGCGCTGCTCGAGCCCTCGGTGATTGATGCACTCTACCAAGCCTCGCAGGCCGGCGTCCAAATTGATCTCATTGTGCGCGGGCTCTCCATCCTGCGCCCCGGCGTAAAGGGATTGAGTGAGAACATCCGCGTGCGGTCCGTCGTGGGCCGGTTTCTGGAGCACTCGCGAATCTTCCACTTTGCCAACGGCGGCGACGACGAGTTCTACCTGGGTTCGGCCGACTGGATGCCGCGCAACCTTTTCGAGCGCTGTGAAGTTGTCTTCCCGGTGCGCGACCCGGCGGCGGTCAACCGCATTCACAATGAGATTCTTCCCGCCTACCTTGCCGACACCGTGAAAGCGCGAGTGCAACAGCCCGATGGGACGTACTTGCACGCCAGCACGCTCTTCAAGGATGCGCCGGTGTTTTCGAGCCAGGATTTTTTGATGCAGCTCGCCGAATGCAAGATCGATCTGGATGCGATTCCTCCGCCGCGCGAGGAAAAACCGGCAGGTAAGTCGGCGGCAAAATCAGCCGCAAAAAGGGCAAAAGCAGCGGATTGAACTCGGCACTGCAACAACGCTCCACACAATATCTTTTAGAATTGATCAAGTGCCGCCTTCTTTCCCAGAAAATACGACCCAGGACTGCACAGCACAACGCAGCCGAAGAGCAAGCGCGACCGGGGCTGTGCTTACGCCTCTGCATTTGTGGCATCTCGCAAGCCTTGATGCGCCAACCGTCGCGCTGGTGTGGGCGTCGAGTTTTGCGTGGGTCGCGGGAAACAATCTACCGCTGCCGGCGGCTGTAGTCGTCTTCCTCTCCGTCTGGACGATCTACGTAGGCGACCGGTTGCTTGACGCGCGCGCCAGCCTGGGTTCTCATGCCGAGCGTCGGTTGCGTGAGCGACATTACTTTCATTGGCACCACAGGCGGCTTCTCGTGCCGATCGCCGTTGTGGTTAGCGCAATCACTGCGGTCCTGGTGCTGGCATGCATTCCGATAGTTGCCCGCGAACGTGATTCGGTATTGGCCGCGGTCTCGCTCGCCTACTTTGCGCGCGTTCATTCGAGCCAGCTTGCACCGGTAGAGCGCGCGCGGCCGTCCTTTTCTCCGTTAGTGACAAAAGAACTTTTGGTGGGCGTGCTTTTTGCCGTGGGATGCGCGCTGCCCTCGCTAGGAACGGCGTGGGCCGCGCTGCCGGCAACATGCTGGGGGTTGATCGGCTGCGTCGCGTTCTTTGCTTTGCTTGCATGGCTCAACTGCCTCGCGATCGACCGCTGGGAGTCGGGAGCGGAATGTGGATCCCATCAGCCGCTGCGACGCATTGCATTCGGGCTGGCTGCATTCGGCGCGGTTGGCGCACTCTTGCTTTGTTTCGCGCATCCGCGGCCGGCGCTGCTGCTTGTCGCGGGAACGATAAGCGCTTTGCTGATTGCTCTGCTCGATAAATCAAGAGCACGGCTGAATCCAGTTACGCTGCGGGCCGCGGCCGATCTTGTGCTGCTTGCGCCGGCGCTGCTCATCCCATTTGAAGGGCTGGTGCGATGATGGCCGCTTCGGCGCCACAATTCTCTTCCAAAACGCAAAAGCACGGAGTGCCGGATTTCGATAGGCTGGCGAGCGCTTATCGCTGGATGGAGTATCTGAGCTTTGGTCCAGCGCTGCGGCGATGCCGCGCCGAGTTCCTGGCCGAACTGAAGCACTGCCGCAACGCACTGCTGATTGGCGACGGCGACGGGCGGTTTACTTCTCGGCTGCTCGAGACAAACCTGTCGATCCGTGTTGACGCTATCGACGCGAGTCCGGCGATGCTCGAAGTACTGGCGCGCAGAGCCGGCCGGAATGCGGAACGAGTGCGGACCGAGGTTGCCGACGCACGCGTATGGGTGCCAAAGAGCACCGAAGCCTATGACCTGGTCGTGACTCATTTTTTCCTCGACTGCCTGACGACCGATGAAATCCGGTCGCTTGCCGGTAGGATTCGTTCGGCTTCGATCTCCAATGCGCTCTGGGTTGTCTCTGACTTCGCTGTGCCACGCTCATTATTCGGACAGATTGTCGCACGGCCGCTGGTCGCCGCGCTTTACCAAGCTTTTGGGCTACTGACTGGCCTCAAAATCCGGAGTTTGCCGAACCACCCATCCGCGCTCGGGGATGCCGGTTTCCGGCTCCTTCGCCGGCGAAGGCGGCTTTGGGGGCTGCTGCTGAGCGAAATCTGGGCAAGCGACATAAACAATTAATATTAAGATGGTTAGAATCAAAATCAAGCTGCTGATGCGCCAGATAAAGCAGCCTTCCCGAAATTTCGATACGTTCCATCTTGGGCAATCGTCCGTCCGTTTCTCTGCGACCCCAGCGCCAGTCACTCAGGCAATGTTACAAATCTGTTAAAATCGAAACTGAAGTAACCTCGGCACTCCTCCTTTAGTCCCGCCGAAAGACAGCCATGATCCTCTACCTGATGCGCCACGCAAGTGCCGGAATCGCTCGCGGCAATCCTCTCCTTGACGCCAAACGCGGCCTGGTGAAGGAGGGCAAGGATCAGTGCATGTTAATGGCGAGGGTTCTGAGCGCTCTCAAAATCCAAGTGGACGTGATTGTGTCGAGCCCGCTGAAACGCGCTCTGCAAACGGCGCAATTCGTAAGCACTGAGCTAGGCTACGATTTCAAGGTCGATGTCAGCCCCGCGCTTGGGCTCAATGCCAGCTATGCCGATTTCCAGGCGCTGCTGGCAAAGCATGCCGATCGCGACGGCGTGCTGGTAGTGGGCCACAATCCCAATCTGTTCCAGTTTCTGGGTCACATGATTACCGGCAATGGCGGCGCGGCCATCCGCATGCGCAAGGGCTCAATTGCCCGGGTTGACATGGACCACCACCCGCCCCGGCTGCAGTGGCTCATCGATCCGCGCTCGGCGCGCGCCATCTACGCAAGCGTTACAAAGAGCTCGCGGCCAAAGACATCGCGAAAGTAACCCGCCTCGCGGCGCAGCGACCAGACTTCAAGTTCCGCGCCCGTGCGCCCCGGTTCCACTTCAAGATAAGCCCGCTTCGGGTAGACTTTCACCGCTACGCGCAGCACGTCGCTGGCGCGATCCTGGTTGAGCGCCACGGCCAGCCGCAGCAACACAACTGCCCGATCCACATTCAGGTGCTCCTGGGCCGGAATATTGCGCAACGCGCGGTCGCCGGGCTGCGGGCGGCTCTTGCCCAGGTAGCGCGCGATAGCCGAAACGATCGTCCGCTGCAACTGCGTGTAGCCGTAAATCTCGGTGCTGGAAACAATGTATTGCGTGTGCCGGTGATGGCCCTGGTGGTTGATGAATTTGCCGGTATCGCGCAGGATCGCCGCGGCTGCAATCCAATTCTCGTATTCGGGCGGCAGATCGTGCAGATGCCTGAGCTCGCGAAAGAGTTGCAGCGCGTGGGCGCGCACCGGTTCAGCCTGTCGCGTGTCGACGCCGTATCGCTTGGCCGTGGCCAGCACGGACTCCCAGCGTTCGTGCTCAAACTCGCGATGCGCCTTGGCGCGCGCATCCTGCCCGGCCAGCATCTGCGCCAGGATGCCGTCGCGCAGACCGAGCGGCGAGTAACGGAAGCCGGCAAGTCCAAAGCTCTCAAGCAATTCCGCGTAGACCTGTGTGCCGGCAACAATGATCTCCGCACGGCGCGGGCCAATGCCCTGGACTGCTTCACGCTCAGGCAGAGCCATTTTTGCCAGCTTATTGGCCAGCTTGCGCACTGCGCCCGCGGGAACGATGCCGGCTGCCTTTGCCCGCCGCTGGCCTGACGACTTGCTTGCCCAACGGCCTGCGGACTTGCCGGCGATGGCGCCGGCCATCCACGCATCGGAAAGCGCGGCTGCCGTGCCCGATGTGGCAATCACCAGTGGGACCCGAACAGGATTAATTCTGCGATGCGCTCTGCGCAGTTCCCGCCCAATTAACTGCCGCATGCGAGCGAGGCCGTCGGCCGGGGCGGGATCGGCGCCCAGGAATTGCTCAGTAAGCCGCACCGCGCCCAGCGGCAGGCTAATGGTTTCAACAATGCGCTTGCGTTCTGAGAGCGTGATTTCGCAACTGCCGCCGCCAAGGTCGAGCAGGATAACGCGGCCGCTTGCGCCCGGCTCGTTGCTCATCACGCCGAGGTGAATCAGCCGGCCCTCTTCAAGACCTGAGATGATTTCGAGGTTCCAGCCTGTCTCAGCCTTCACCCAACCCTGGAACGCTGGTCCGTTGCGCGCATCGCGCATGGCTGAAGTGGCCACGACGCGGATCTGATCGACGCCGTGCGATTGCACCGCGCGCTGAAAGCGTTTGAGCGCACGCAGCGTGGCTGCCATGGCCTCGGGAGATACCAGGCCCGACTCGAAGACGCTGGCGCCCAGCCGCGTCACTTCGCGGTCCTCGGCCAAGGTCTTCAACTGGTGCGCCACAACGCGCGCGATCTTCATCCTGCATGAGTTGGAACCGATATCGATGGCGGCAAAGGTGGGCATATCGGCGTGCGTTGCGCTCCAATGTGTGAGAGTCGACTCTTGGCCAAGATACACGACGAGGCTTCGCGAGCGAAGCGGCGCGGCTTGCCGTGCACAGACTCAATGCACACTCATTGCGGCGCCGCCTCGATCGTGGCTCTCAAACCAGCCAACCACACGGCGTTCGTACTCCTCGGGCGCCGTTGAGATTGCGCCGCAGTGGCTCGCGCCGGCCGGCTCCCACAACTGCGCGCTCGGATCTACGGCCTTGATCCGCTCTGAGTTAATGGGCGGAAGATTATCATCCGCAAGACCGTGAATCAGCAATATCGGCACATGCGTGTGCGCGGCAGCCTGAATCGGCGACGAGCTGGCGAGGTCGACTTTGTATCTGAGTTGCGCATACAACAAGCCCGCCTCGACCGTGGGCCGCAGCAAGGTTCGGCCGAGCCATGGGCCTGTTCCGAACATCTGGCCCATCCTGAGGTAAGCTGCGTCGCGAAAGCTTGAGAAGCCGCTCTCAGCCGCAACCGCGCAGAACCCCGACTCGCGAGACGCAGCCTCAAGCACGGTGGCCGCGCCCATTGAGTTGCCGATTGCGTAGATGCAGCGCGGAGCCTGGTTCACATTCAACCATTTATACCAACCTTCAAAATCGCTGGCCTCTTTTACGCCATACGTATGAAACGCGCCGCCGCTCGTGCCGGCCGCGCGAGAGTCCGGTGCAAGCACTACGTAGCCGTGACGCAAAAGCAAGTCGTCGTAGCTGAGCGTGCCCACGCGATTGTCGCCCTGACCGTGCGCCACAATTACCGCATCGCCATTGCCGTTGCGTGGCGCAAAGATCCATGCTCGCAAAGTCACTCCATCGGCCGCGGAGATTGAAACCTCGGTCAACGCTGCATGGCTATGATCGGCGATGAAGTGCGCCCAGGCCACATCCTGCCAGGTGATGGGCCGGCGCGGCGTGTGCAGCGAATTCTTGATCAAAACAATTCCAAGGCCGCATTGAAGCGCGATAAAAATGATCGCCAATGCCGCAAGCCACGGAATGTACCGTCGAATCCTCACGCCAGTAGACTCCGGTAACCCTATGCCGTTACGTCTGTTCTTTTCGTTAAGTTCCCGGCGGAATTGTGCCTTAACACAACGTTACCTGCTGAAACGCGCCATCTGTGCGGCTGATATCCTTGAAGAAATGACTACAGGAACGACAATGAACAGCACGAACACATACTATCGCCCGCAGCAAAAGCCCTCGGCGCGCGCTGTCTGGCTGCTTTTTTCTGTTATCTTCATTGCGGTTTACTTTGCTTCACTGTTTACTCCCCCGCTGCTCGACGATGTGGATTCATCGCATGCCGAGGCAGCGCAGTACATTGCGCGAACCGGCGACTGGGTGAGCCCCAGGACCGACGGCATTCGTTACATTGAAAAACCGCCGTTGCCTTACTGGATGATTGCCGCCATCTATCGCGTGACGGGCGTGGAAGACGCGTTCACCACGCATCTGCCCAACGCGCTCGCTATGCTAGCGCTCACGTGGATCAGCTGGCTGTGGGGCCGCCGCGCGTGGGGTCCGAGAGCCGGCCTATATGCGGGGCTGGCGGCGCTTACGTCGGTAGGGCCATTTCTTTTCACGCGATTCATCATTCCGGAGTCCATCCTGGCGTTTTTTCTGCTGGCCGCGCTCTATGCTTTCATCGTCAGCCTCGAAACCGGACGCTCCAACCTTATGTATTGGGCATGGGCCTGCGTGGCGCTTGCCCTGCTCACCAAGGGATTGATTGCGCCCGTCTTCTTTGCAGGCGCTGCGATTCCCTACCTCGCGCTCACCGGCCAGTGGCGCCGCTGGCGTTCGCTCAAGCCGGTTACCGGATTTCTGCTGTTCCTCGCCATTGCCGCGCCGTGGCATATTCTGTGCGGCCTGCGCAATCCGGACCAGGGCCATCCGGTGGGCAACCATCCCACGATCGGCAACGTGCACGGTTTCTTTTACTTCTACTTCGTCAACGAACATTTTCTGCGTTTTTTCGGCATGCGCTATCCGCACGACTACAACAAAATGCCCGGATCGCTTTATTGGATGGGCCACATCGTGTGGCTTTTCCCCTGGAGCCTGTTTCTGCCCGCGGCAATTGCGGTCGCATGGAAGACACGGCGCAGCTGGCTCCAGCATCTGAGGCATGACGCGGGCCAAACCGTCGATTTCTATCTCGACAATGCGCTGCGCGAAGACGTCGCCACGTATGTTCTGCGGCTTAAATTCCGCGTGCGCACTATCTGGCTGCTGAGCCTGTTTACGGCATGGACGCTCTTGTTTTTCTCGATCTCGACGAATCAGGAATACTACACCTTTCCGGTGTGGCCGCCGCTGTTTATTCTTACGGCAGGCGTGATGGCGGGCATCGAGGAGCGGCGCGGCGTCGACGGTGAAACTCCGCGGCTCTCGAGCAAATGGCTCACCGGCGCGCATGCCGCCTTCGCCGCCATCGGCGTTCTTTCGGCAATCGCGCTCGGCTGGGGGTTATGGGAGTCGCGCAACCTGCCCTTTGTTGCCGACATCGGCACACTGCTGGCGCATCGCGGCGTGGGCGATTACACGCTTTCAATGTCGCACCTCTTCGATCTGACGGCACCATCGTTCGCCGCGCTGCGTCTTCCCGCGATTCTTGCTGGAGTGGCGCTTCTGATTGGCCCGCTGGCCGGCCTGGTCCTGCGGCTCAAGCGCAAGCACATGGCCGCGACCATTAGCGTTGCGCTCACCATGACCGTATTCTTCATCGCCGCGCATATCGCATTTGCGCGCTTTGAACCAATGCTGAGCTCAAAGCAACTGGCCGATGTCATCACGACCAAAGGCTCGCCGAGCGATACGTTCATCATTTACGGCGAGCAGTCGTCGGGCTCTTCGGTTATCTTCTACACCGACCGCTTCTTCAACCATCGCCCCGCCCTGCTGGTATTGCCGCGCTGCGGACAAAACGGCGAAGGCACGACACTGCTGTGGGGTTCCTGCTATCCCGACGCGCCTAATATCTTTCTTAACGACGATGAGCTTGCGAAGATGTGGGGCACGGGTGAACGCAAGTGGATCTTCGCCGAAGACGTGAGCCAGTCGAAGGTAGAGCAGATACTGGCTGGGAAGCTTTATCCTGCCGGCTCAATTGCTGACAAGGCGCTCTGGACTGACCGGCCGCTGAATTAATGCCAGGGATCAGGGCTCAGGGCGCAGACATCAGGGTGCAGGGGCGGCGCCGTGCCGAGCGCGAATGCGGTTCAGGCTGGGGTCATTGACTCGGACGCAGTGTGCGGCTCATCTGCGTCGGGCCGCTTCACGTAGATCCATAGATAGAACGAACCCAGCGCGGCAAGCACGATTGGCCCGGGAATCATTCCCGCCGAGAGCGACGGGCGCGAGTATTTCGTGAATTGGAATACCACGATCCACAGCAGGTCGCCGGTGACGATGATTCCCGCCAGCGTCAGAGATAATGCCCACCATCGCGCCGGGCTGCGCGAGAGCCACAGATCGACGCAGGCTGGCACCGCCAGAAGCAGCAGGCGGCAATCGTAGCAGCGGTGATAGACCACCAGCATTGAAAACGGAACAATCGCGGCCAGCGCGTACCACGCCTGAACAGGTGAGTAGCGTGTGCGCAGAGTTTTGACGGTCCAAATGGCAACGGGGACAACGCAAAATACATAGGTCGCGGGGTTGTAGAAGCCGGGGTCGTCGCGAAAGCGGCTGAATATGGTCTGCAGGCTCACCATCATCATCACTCCCAATGCGCCGCCGCTCTGCGGCCCGGGGTCGTCCTGGCCTCCGCGTGCAGTGATGGCGTGCAGGTTGGCGCTCAGCTCCTGCGGCCAGTGCGGAACTGCGTGCGATATCCAAAGCACTGCGGGCAGCGCGATCAAAGCGGTTACCGCGAGTGTTTGCAACGCCCGCTTACGCGCCACGCCGCCGGCAAGCAGAAAGTAGAGCCAGACGAATCCCGCGTCGTGCGGCTTAATGGCGAGGCTCACCGCCAGGCAGACGATGCCGGCCCATGCCAGACGCTCGCTCACGAAGCACCACACGGCAATCACCGTAAGGCCTATAACCAGAGCTGCTGTGTTGCCGCCGGAAAGCATCACGCTGCTGGTAACGAGAATAAGAAATACCAGCGTGGCTGCATATCGCGGCGCCGCATCGGCGCACCATTTCCAAATCAAATACGAAGCGCCAATGAAACTGGCTCCAGTGATGAGCAACCACAACCAGGAGGCCGCTTTCCAAGGCAGCAGCGCCACCGGGGCCACGGCGAGAAACGTAGTGGGCATGTTGGGGCAAAGCAGAATCTCATGCAGCCACTTGATTGTGCCGGGATCGGTCGGCACAGGCTTTGCCTCGGCCATATAAACCGCCCACAACTCGCGCTCGTTATAGGGATCATGATGTTCGATGAGACAGCGCGAAGCGTAGTAGAACTGCTTGAAATCGGACATGCCATAGAAGTTGACCTGCGCGATGATTGCGCTCACAAGAAGGAGCAGCACTGCGCCGAAGAGTACAATCTGCAGGCCATCCATCCGCTCTCTGGTCATCGCATCGTCTCCTTAATAGCGTGTTTGGCCCGCTCTACTCCGCCGCGCGCATTCTGCCGCCGGGGAGCAGTTCATACACTTTGCCGCGCCACAGAATTTTGCGGCCGGTATAGCTCGCCGCCCAGAAGAAAAATCCCATCAGGTCGCGGATGGGGTAATGCACAAGCAGGCCAAACCAGCTTGGATCGCGCACAACTTTGCGCCCTACAACCATGGCAAGCACGAGCCGCGTGGCCACTCCCCAAGCAAACAGCGCAAGGCCCAGCCATGGGTGATGAAACCACGCAGCCCCGGCCCACGCCAGCATTGCAAACGGCATGCTGAAGGTAAGCGCGGTGCCGAAGTGCCCCTTGGGCCGCGAAAAGCGCGTCGACTTCATCCAGCGAATCTGGTGCTTCATTGAATCGAGAAAGCGCGAGTTCAGCACCATATGGTCGATGGGGTGATGGCTCAGAATCACGGTTTCGCCCAGCTTGTGAGTTTCGTTGCCGAGCACGAAATCGTCGGCGCAGAAGTCGGCCGTAACCTTGAATCCGCCCATCTTCCTGATTGTCTCTCGCCGAAACGCCATGGTTGGTCCGAGTGTGAACTGCATGCCCTCCATCATGCGCGCCACCAGCACGCCTGAGGTCATTTCCACGCTCATGCCGACAGCCTCGAGGCGCGCCCAGATTCCGCTCTGGCCGGCTACTCCGCGATACGGGCAGCACATGCCGCCTACACGCTTGTCGGCAAAGGGCGCGGCCACGGCGCGCAGGTAATCGGGCGTGACGCGGACGTCGCTGTCACTGATGACGAGAATCTGATGTGAAGCCGCGGCTTCCATCAGCTCCATCGATGCGGCCTTGGCGTTGATATAGGGCGGTTGCACCGCCGGTGGAGAGAAACTTTGCCGGAATGTGAGGAAACCGCGCCGCCACGTTCCGGGCCGAATCAAGTCCCGGGTCATCGGCCGCTCGCGCGCAGAACAGAATCTCGAACTCGGGATAGTCCTGTTCGAAAAAAGTCGCGAGGTGCGCCTCAAGGTCGGGCTCGGCTCCGGCCAGCGGCTTGAGCAGGCTCAGCGGAGGGGTGAACCCGCCCGCCGCCTGCTTGGTCGCCTGCGCGCGGCGCTCGCGCAGATAACCCGCCGCGGCCACCAGCACCATCGCGGTAAAAACCGTGGAGGTGATGAGGCCAAAGACGGCCAACCCAATAACGATGTACGGCATACCCGTTACAGCATACCGTCCCCGAGTGCGAAGCGGCGATAGAGCGGCAGCGGAAAGAGTGCGCGGCTCGTATGATTGCAGGTGCAGAAGCTGGACAGCGACAATGCGACAGATGATTTCAGCCGTTCTTGCGCGGCGACGCGGGTTTGGGCGGGGTCACGGGCCGGCGAATGGGGACAATGGCGCCGGTAGTGCCCTGCGAAGCCTGCTGCATGCGCGTCAACATCTCAGAACGCACGTACTCCACAAAGCTCTGCATCTGGCGGTTCATCTCTTCCATGCGCTCGCGCATCTGCAGAATGATGGCCATGCCGGCGATGTTCACGCCCAGATCGCGGGCCAGGTTGAGGATGAACTCGAGCCGCTCCAGGTCCTCGTCGGTATAGAGCCGCGTGTTGCCCTCGGTGCGCGAAGGCTTGAGCAGCCCCTCGCGCTCGTAGAGGCGCAGGGTCTGGGGATGGATCTCGTACATCTCGGCGACGGCCGAGATCATGTACGCGCCTTTGGATTTCTTCTTCGTCGCCATCAATCCACCAGTTCAAATCATCGAGTGATTTAAGGTGCAGCCGGCATTGAAAGCACGCTCGCGCATTGCTCGCCCGATATCAAATCGAAATGGCCGGTGTATGTTTCGAGCTGACGGAACACATCTTTTTCAGTAACTGTTGCTTTCACTAACATGATAGACAAAAGGACCACCTTATCTTTGACCAGCGTCGAAACCAAATATTGCGTTGCGGCATCCTTGCCCGGCGGATTCTCCTTCTTCCAGAGATAAAACGGACGGTCGTTGCCGCCATCGTTTGAACTCGAAGGCGGTCCATAATCCGTGATCACTATCGAAGGAACCAACTCTTTGTAGTGGTCCTGTTCATATCTTGCCTGAGCGAGAAGAATATCCTGGGGCTTCGAGCCTTTGATGTATTTCGCAAAATCAGCTCTGTCTTCAATGATCAACTCGTAAGCCATGCCATCGATGAGAGCAAAGGTTCTGCCTGGATCGTCTTTGTCGTTGTACGAGAAAGTCTTGCCCTCCAGGAAATAGCGAAAACTGCTATCTCCCAGGAACTTGTAAAAGTAGTATCCGGTACCTTGCTTGGAATTGAAGACTTTAGTTTGTCCATTGTCAGGGCATTGGGCGTGTATGCGTACAGCGCCAGGAAACAAGGCGAAAGCGATCAGGAATGACACGCGCCAAACTGAAAACAACGGATTCTCAACGGTCGGCCGGTTCAGATTCAGTACGAATCCTCTCATTTAAATCCCTCCGAAATGCGCCTATATCTTGCTGAACAGCGATTCCCGCGGGTCCTGCGGATTCAGCTTGCCAGCTCGCGCATAATCTCGCGGCTGCGCTCGTCGTTCAGGTGCGGCACCACCACTTCCACCGTCACAATCTGGTCGCCGCGCTGGCCGGCGATGCGACGCGCTCTCTACGCCGCGTTCGCGCATGCGCAGCTTTTGTCCGCTCTGCGTTCCGGGAGGAATCTTCAACTGCGCGCGGCCGTCGATGGTCGGCACGTCAACCTTGGCGCCCAGCGAGGCCTCGGCCACCGTCACCGGCACGCTTGAATCTGAATGTCGTCGCCGATACGGCTAAATACCGGATGCTCGCTGGTGCGGACGATCAGGTACAAATCGCCCGGCCGGCCCGCCGTTGAGCCCGGCGTTGCCTTTGCCCTGCAGCCGTATCCGCTGGCCGTCGCGCGTGCCGGGCTTGATGCGGAACTCGACCGACTCAGCGCGATCGACAACACCCTCGCCGTTGCATGTGGCGCAGGCGTTCGAGATTTTCCCAGTCCCATTGCAGCTCGGACATGTGATGTTGAACTTCATCTGCCCGCCCATCTGCGTTACCTGGCCGGTGCCGTTGCACTCCGGGCAGGTGATGGGCCTGCCGGTGGAGGCCTGGCCGTGGCAGGTGGGGCATGTCTCCTGGCGATGAATTTGGATGCGCGCCTGGCCGCCGCGGATCGCGGTCCAGAAATCGACCGTGGCCTGGTACTCGAGATCGGAGCCCGGCTGCGGGCCGCGCGGATGCTCGGGTTGATGCGCTCCGGAAAAGATTCCCGAGAAAATGTCTTTGAAGCTGCCCCAACTGGGGGAGTTGCCACCCGGCTGCGCACCGGGCTGCGCGCCGCCCGAGAACCCTGAGAAGTCGAAGCCGCCGTAGTCCACCGGACCGCGCCCGCCGCCGGCCCGCTGCTGGCGCGCGTAAGCCTCGGCCTGGGCAGGATCAATTTGATCGGAGTAGAAGCCAACAC
>CAWILB010000054.1:0-3835 GCA_963836635.1 uncultured Acidobacteriaceae bacterium
CGCGCGGGTTCGAACATGAACGGCGTACGCAAGCAATTCCGCCGTTCTTAAGTGCATATCGAAAACGGTACACTTCCTTCGTGCCTACAAAACCCTTTACGCACAAACAGGGGCAGTATCTCGCTTTCATCCATTACTACAGCAGGATCAACGGCCGTCCGCCCGCTGAGGCCGACATGCAGAGATACTTTCGCGTGAGCCCACCGTCTGTGCACCAGATGGTCCTTACACTGGAAGCCAACGGCTTCATTGAGCGGGTTCCCGGGCAAGGACGATCCATCCGCCTACTGCTTGCACGCGAGAATCTTCCGGACCTGGAATAGCTGGAAAGTGCTCGGCGCAGTTCGAGGAAAATGAACAGCCGCAACCACGCGCACAGGCATAAATATTTCCCTATCAGCAGGTTAGCAATGTGAACACTGCGAAAACCGCGCAAGACCGTTCTAGTTGCAGGTCGCCTTTTCTGATGGAGCAGGAGGTTTCAACCCCCTGAAAGCTTGCGGGAAATCGAGGCCTTCAGGCCCGGCGGCCTTTTACGCCCTGCTGAACCCCGCCGCAACCAGCACCGCTTCTGCAACTTCATCGGGCGTGAGCGCGTCGGCTGCGACGGATACATGGGCGGTGCGGTAGAGCGGCAGGCGCCGCGCATACCTGCTCTCGAGGTTGGCGCGGTCGGCCAGCACGGGGCGCTTGCGCTCGGTGCCGCCACAGCGGGCCAGCGTAGTTTCAAGCGCCACTTCGAGATGGACCAGCAGCGTGCCCTCGCCGGTAAGCAGCAGCGCGCGCGTTTCAGCGCGCTCGATTGCGCCGCCGCCGAGTGCGAGAACCAGGTTGCCGTTCGCGGCCAAACGTGCAATGGTCGCGTGCTCCAGGTCGCGGAAGGCCGCTTCGCCATGGCGCACAAACATTTCGGCAATCGTACAGCCGGCTTCGGCCTCGATCACATTGTCCGCGTCGACGAAACGCCATCCCAAACGTGCCGCAACCAGCGGACCTACGGTGCTTTTGCCCGAGCCCATGAAGCCGGTAAGCACGATGCGCTTGATTGGCGCGGTGGCGAATTTCCGATCGTGAATGGCCGAGGTCATTCTCATTAGTATAGGGAGCGGGGAGGGCAGTGATGCAGTGAAGGAGTGAAGAAGTGAAACAGTGAAAAAATCAAACACACTGTCCGGATCTTCGCTTCACTCATTCACTTCTTCACTTCATTCACTGACTTATCCGAACACCATCACCATCGCGCCCACCGTGATGAGCGCACCACCGACCAGAGCAGCGGCGTTCAGCTTTTCGCCAAGCAACAGCCATGCAAAGATCATCACCAGCGGCACTGAGAGCTTGTCGAGCGGAGCCACGCGCGACGCCGGCCCCAGTTGCAGAGCGCGAAAGTAGCACAGCCACGAAAGGCCCGTGGCGAGCCCCGAGAGCGCCAGGTACAACACCGTCCGGCGGTCGAGGGTGCGGAGTTCGCCGTGTTTTCCGAGGGCCAGCGCGATTCCCCAGGCAAAGAAAACTACCACAGTGGTGCGAACCGCCGTGGCCAGGTTTGAGTCCACGTGCGCCACGCCCACCTTGGCCAGCAGCGCAGTGGCCGCGGCAAACAGCGCCGATAGCAATGCATATCCAATCCAACTCATGGAAACATGCTACGCGCTCATGGGAACATGGTAGCCTCGCCGCGCCAAATTGCGGCGCAGACTTCACGGCGCCTTCGAATTGATAAACTCGAGCTATGGAGACCGGCCGGCCCAGCCGCACTGCCCTCCGCGTAGCCCAGCGCCGCGCCATCCACCAGGTGCTCGACCAGCCGCCCGTCCTCAACGACCCCATCGCCGTTCCGCTCTTGGGCAGCGAGTTCAAGTTCGATCCAGAGAATGAGTCGAGCCGCTTCGCCCGCGCTTTTCGCGCCTTTATGGTGGCGCGCAGCCGGTTGGCCGAGGACGAACTCGCGAAGGCCGTCGCGCAGGGCCTGAGCCAGTACGTTGTGCTCGGCGCAGGGCTGGATACCTTCGCCTATCGCAATCCCTTTCCGCAGCTCCGCGTCTTCGAGGTGGATTTTCCCGCGACGCAAGAGTGGAAGCGCTCGCTGCTTGCCGCCGCGTCAATCCCGGTGCTCGCAAATCTCACCTTCGTCCCGCTCGATTTTGAGCATGGGACGATGGCTGAGGGCCTGGCCTCTGCCGGATTCGACTCAGCCCTTCCTGCGTTCTTTGGCTGGCTCGGCGTGGTGCCTTATCTCAGCCAGCCGGCATTTCGGTCGACGATTGAGACAATCGGCCGACTGCCCACGGGCTCGGGCGTATGCTTTGACTTCGCCCAGCCGATTGAATCGATCCAGCCTGAGTATCGCGAGGTTTTCAGCGCGCTTGCTGCGCGGGTGGCTGCGGCCGGCGAGCCGTTCCGGCTGTTCTTTACGCCTGAACAGCTCGAGCATGAGCTGCGCCAAGCAGGATTCACGCGGGTGGAGATTCGCACTCCGGGCGAGTTGAACGCAATGTATTTTGAAGGGCGAGGCGATGGGCTTGCAATGCCGCGCGCGGGAGCGGGCTTGCTGGCTACTGCGTGGAAGTAGAGAGATAAGATTGTTCTATGCGCCTGTCTTCTTACAGCCGGTTTGTTGGGGCAGCAGCCGCGTTTCTTGTGCTTGCCCTCGGCGGTTGCGGCTATCACGCCGTGGGCGCGGCCACGCATCTGCCTCCCGATGTGAGAACGCTCTCGGTTCCAGTATTTGCCACGCGCACAGAGACTAACCGAACCGAGACCGTAATGACCGATGCCGTGATCCGTGAGTTTGCCGCGCGAACAGGATTCAAGGTGACTCCCGCGGCTGACTCCCACGCCGACGCCGTGCTGCATGGCACCATTCTTAAGCAGGTAGTCACGCCGCTTACCTACAACTCGAATACTCAGCAGTCGTCGAGCTTTGTCATCACGATTGTGGTTGCGGTATCGCTGAACGCGCGCGACGGAAGGGTGCTTTACAAGAACGACAACTACACGTTTCGCGAGCCGTACCAGTCGACCGTCGACCTGCCCACATTTCTGCAGGAGGACCCCGCAGCAGTGCAACGACTTTCGCGTGCATTCGCGCGGCAGCTTGTAGCCGATGTGCTGGAGGGGTACTGAAAAGCAGGCAATAGGCAATAGGGAATAGGGCACCGCAGCTGGTAGTCAATCGCTTACCTCTGACCACCCGACTTCACCCTGCCTTTACCAGCAGACATGTGATGTTGTCGTGGCCGCCGGCTTTGTTGGCCGCGCTTACCAGGCGCGCGCAAAGCTCGTCGAGGGGCAGGTCGAGACGTAAGATGGATTCGATGAGCGGGTCGGAGAGTTCGCGCGTAAGCCCATCGGAACAAAGCAGGTAGATATCGCCCGGCTCCGCCTCCAAGGCAAAGATGTCGGGAGTGACGTGCGGTTGGGTGCCAAGCGCCCGCGTAATCACATTGCGCAGGGGCGAGCGTTGCGCCTCGCTTCGATTCATGCGCCCCATGCGCACCTGCTCCTCAACCAGCGAGTGGTCGAGCGTGACCTGCGCAAGAGCGCCGCTGCGCAAGCGATAGGCTCGGCTGTCGCCCACATTCAGAATCCACACGTTGCGCTCTCCGGCAATGAGAGCCACCAGAGTGGTGCCCATGCCCGCGAGCTTGGGATTGCGCTGGGAGCGGACGAAGACGGCCTGGTTGGCGGTGCAAATAGCCTTCTCGGCCTGTTCGGGTGAGGGAATGCCGGGTTCTTCCGTCGTCAGCAAGCGCATCATCTCTTCTACTGCGAGCGAGCTGGCAATCTCACCGGCTGCGGCTCCGCCCATGCCATCGCAAACCACGAAAACCCC